>CAZRFD010000091.1:0-28234 GCA_964599085.1 uncultured Enterobacterales bacterium
CGACGCCGCCGCACCCATCGATCTGCCCGACGTGGTGGCGGCGCCGATGCGGGACGCCATGGCGGTCGTCCAGCGCCACCTCAACGGCGACGTGCTCGGCACGCGGGTGCTCGGACGGGCCTTCATCCCCCGCAATCGCAACGTCATTGTCGTAGCCAACCACACCAGCCACCTCGACATGGGCCTCGTGAAGTTCGCCCTGGGCGACTACGGCGAGGGGCTGGTGTCGTTGGGGGCACAGGACTACTTCTTCGAGGGCAACCGCTGGAAGGTCGCCTACTTCGAGCACCTGACCAACGTCCGACCCCTGGATCGGACCCGGGGCTTCCGCCAGAGCCTGCGGCAGGCGTCTGCCGCGGTCGAAGAGGGCAACGTCGTCCTCATCTTCCCGGAGGGCACGCGACAGACCTCGGGACGGCTCGCCGACTTCAAGCCGCTGGTCGGCAAGCTGGCGCTGGACACGGGCACCGACATCCTGCCGCTGCACATCGAGGGTGCCTACGACGCCATGCCCAAGGGGGCCTTCTTCCCCAAGAGTCGGGGCATCACCGTCCGCATCGGGCCCCCCTTGCAGATCCACCAGCTCCGCCGCCTGACCGCGGACCTGCGGCCGGCCGAGGCGGCCCGCAAGGTCACGACGCTGGCGCGGACCGCGGTGGAGCGGCTCTCCCAGGGCAGCGTGCTCGATCTGGACCAGGAGCGGCCCCGCGTCGAGGAAGCCGACGCGCGCCCCCTGTCGGTGGAAGAGGCGACGGCGCGGGCCTTCCAGAGCCTGCCCCGCCGCTTCGATCCGGCGCGGGTGGAGCGCCCCGTCACCTGGTACTTCAGCCTCGGTGGGCCGAGGTGGACGGTGGCGGTGGACGACACCAGCTGTGACGTCAAGGAGGGCCGGCCGGGTGGCTCGGCGGACTGTGTCGTGAAGTGCAGCGCCGACATGCTGGTCCGCATTGTCGAGCACAAGTACGTGCCCGATCCCGCGGAGTTCATGAACGGACGGATCAAGACGAGCGACATCCCGCTGCTCATCGAGTTCTCCCGGGTGTTCGCGCTGAGCGAGGTCTCGCTGTAGCGAGAGACTGTCGCGCTCCTGCATCGGGCGGGTCGCGTCGGTACGACAACCGCGTGTTGATGTGACGACGTGGAAGTCGTCATGGCGACATGGGTGGCGTAGCCTGTGGGTGCACCCCGGAGCCGCAATGCCCGCCTGGACCGACGCCTTCGCCCTCGACCAGCTCGCCATCGGAGACGTCCGCGTCGTCAAGCACGGTGGCGATCAGGTCGCAGTCTTCCGCGTCGCCGCCGACGAGCTCGTCGCGGTCGACAACCGCTGCCCCCACGAGGGCTATCCCCTGTCGCAGGGGGCCCTGGGCCGGGACTCGGCGGGCCGCTGCCTGCTGACCTGCAACTGGCACAACTGGAAGTTCGACCTGTCGGATGGGAGCTGCATCATGGGCGGGGAGGACGTCCGGCGCTACCCGCTGCGGGTCGTCGAGGCGCGGGTGCAGCTCGACCTGTCCCCGCTGGATCCGGCGGCCGAGCGCCCCCGGCTGTGGCGCAGCCTGGAGGCGGCGCTGCTCGACCACGACACCGGTCGGGCGACCCGCGACGTGGTCCGCCTGCTCCAGGGAGGGACCGCGCCCGCCGAGCTGCTGGCCTTCGTGGCGGCGCTCAACGGGCGCCACGCCGAGTACGGCGCCACCCACGTGCTGGCGGTGGCTGCCGACCTGCTGCGCTGGCGGGAGCGCTACCCGGGGCCGCGCTTCGCCCTGGCCCTGGCCCCGCTCCTCGACCTGTGCGGCCGGGACTGCGTGCGCCGGCCGGCTCGACCGCGCGCCGAAGTCGTGGACCCGGGGCCGGACCCGGTTGCGGCGGGGGCGCGCCTCCGCGCCGCCGTCGAGGAAGAGGACGCCGCCCTCGCCGAGGGGCTGCTGCTCGGCGCCCTGCAGCGGGAGTTCTCCGTCGACGTCATCGAGGGCTGGCTGCTGACCCTGTGCGCTGACCACTTCCTCAGCTTCGGCCACCGGCTGATCTACCACCGCAAGTGCTCCGACCTGCTGGCTGCGGCCGAGGCTGCCCACACAGCGGACTCGTATGCAGCGGACATCCTACGCGGACACCTCTTCGGGATCATCTGCGGCACGCGGGAGGATCTGCTGCCGGCCTGGGCCGGCTACCGCAGGAAGCTGGCGGCGCTCGATGTCGACGGGCTGGCCCGGTCCGCGGGCACGGAGCCGGCCTGGGTCGGGAGTGCGGCGCTGACGGCGGCGGTGGCCTTCTCTCGCCCCCTGGACGCCGTCGACGCGGTGGTCGGGGCGCTGCAGGAGGGCGCGTCCTTGCGAGCGGTCGCGGACGCCCTGTCCCTGGCCGCCAGCGAGCGCATGCTGCGCTTCGACGTGGCCATCGACGGCGACGACGCGGTGCAGGACGGCTGGCTGTCGGTCACCCACATCCAGACCTTCGCGGCGGCGGTGCGCCAGACTGCGGCACGGCAGGCGGCGGGACCCGATGTCGTCCGCCTGTTGCTGCAGGCCGCGCGCTTCATCAGCCACCACCGGGTGTTGGACGGCGAGCCCACGTCGATGCCCGAGGTCGCGTGCGGCGACGTCGCGGTCGGCGATGCGCTGGCGGCCATGGACGCCCAGGACACCGGGGCGGCGATGGCAGTGGCGGCGGCGCTGGCCGCGGACCCGGCGACCCTCGCTGCCCTGGCCGAGGCGCTGATGGACCGGGTGCTGACCGACCGCTTCGCCGTGCCCATCGTGTCCGCCCACGCGCTCAAGAACCTCGTCGTGGCCGTCGACGAGCACGCCGCGACCGGCGACCTCCGCCCGCTGCTGGCCGGGGTCCGCCTGCTGTCCAGCCCCCTGCGGCAGCGGTGGACCGCGCGTACGGCGGCAGAGGCCCTCGCCTTCGTCACCGAGGGGCGGGTGCCGCGCAGCCTCGCTCCCTGACCCGCACCGAGGGGCCGGGCTGGATACGACCTGAGCCCCGTCGTCCCGGAGCCGGCCTTGACCGCAGCCACCCGCATCGCCATCACCGGCGCCACCGGCTTCCTCGGTCGCCACCTCGTCGCCCGCCTGGCCGGTCGGCACGCCCTCGTGTGCATCTCCCGCTCGGGCTCGGCACCCGACGGGCACGAGGGGGTGGCGGTGGACATCACCGGCCTCGACTGCGACGCCACCGTGGCACGGCTCACCGCGGCCCTGCAGGGCTGTGCCGCCGTGGTGCACGCCGCCGGGATGGTCAGCCACGATCCGGCGGACGCCGCCGCGCTCTTCGCCGTGCACGTGACGGGCACCGAGCGGGTCCTGGCCGCCGCTCGGGCCGCCGGCGTGCCCCGGGCCGTCCACATCGGCAGCAGCGGCACCATCGCGGTGTCGACCCGGCCCGTCGCCGTCTATGAGTCGGCGGTGGAAGGGGATGGCGGGGCCGCGGTGCTCCAGACGATCAGCCGGTGGCCCTACTACCGCAGCAAGTGGCTGGCGGACGACGCCGCCCTCGCCGCGCACGGACCGGATCTCTCGGTGCTGGTGCTCAGCCCGGGGCTGCTCTTGGGCCCCGGTGACGACGCCCAGGGGGCGGCCAGCCGCCCGGCCCGCCTGTTCCTCGACCAGGGGATCCCGGCGGTGCCGGAGGGCGGGCCCTGCTTCGTCGACGTGCGCGACGTCGCCGCCGCGATCGAGGCCGCGCTGACCCGGGGGGCGGGCGGGCGTCGCATCCTGCTCGGTGCTGCCAACTGGCCGTGGTCACAGTTCTATGGCGCCCTCGCCCGGATCACGGGCCGGGACCAGCCACGACTGCGCGCGCCCGGGCGCCTCTCCCGGCTGGCCGCGCGCAGCCTGCCCGGGCTGTTCGATGACGACCTCGGCCTGCCGCTGGACCCCGAAGAGCTCGACCTCGCCAGCCACTACTGGTACGCCCGCTGGGACCGGGCGGCCGCCGACCTGGGGTTCTCCCCGCGTGACCCCCTGCGCACCCTTGAAGACACGGTGGCCGACATCCTCGACCAGCGGCGGCGGGGCTGGCAGCTCTACGGGCGGCCGGCCTAGCGATGTTCGGTGCGGTGGGTGGGCTCGGGTCGAGGGAGCGAACCGAACGTTGCTAGTCGGCCGGCTGGGCTGACGTCGCCAGCCCCTGGTCGTTCAGCTCGACCTGCAGGGTCTGTCCGGAGCTGCAGTAGACCTTGACGGTGTGCGGCTGGTACACCCAGCCCGCTCCCCACAGGCTGAGGACACGGGTGACCAGGCCGTTGAGGAAGCTGCGTTCGTTGTGGACCCGCGCCCAGCCCTGGGGGCAGATCTGGTCGAGTCGGACCGGGTTGGTGAACTCGACCAGCCCGAAGATGCCGATGTGGTGCCACTCGGTCTCGGACGGGAAGGGATCGGAGGGGCCCTGGACGTAGTCGATCTTGTAGCAGCCAGCGGCCAGCAGGAGCAGCAGGGGGAGCATGGTCAGGCGGGTCATCGCGCACCCCCGTCGATGTCGTCGGGGAGCCCCGCCAGGGTCAGCGTCGCGGGCGCGTCCAGCGGGGTGACCCAGGTGATGCCGCGGTCTTCGTCCGGCTCCAGCAGGAAGGCCTGGCCGCTGCTGCAGCGGACCTCGATGGTCAGCGGCGTGTAGATGCCCAGCGTGACGATGGTGAGCAGCCCGTCGACGAAGTCGGCGCGGTTCTGGAACCAGGCGGCACCGTCCGGGCAGACGTCGGTCATGTCGACGTCCTTCTGGCCGATGAGACCCCACAGGAAGTAGGGCGCCTTCTGGACGTAGGTGCCACCGCCCTGGGACAGGCCGGTGGTGTAGGTGTTGCGGTAGCAACCGGTGCTGAGCGCCGCCGCGAGCAGGGCGGCGGTTGGGGTGCGGTGGGTGGCCATGACCACGCTCCGGGTGGGATCCCAAGGGGCGACAAGGCTATCACCCTCGCCGTCGGGCAGCGGGGTCGGATAGGGGCGGCCCGCCAGGAGGAATGGCGTGTCCCCTGTACTCTCCAGCTTCTTCGTGGGCCTGCTGGTGGCCCGACCGGCGGCGGCCGACGACGCAGCCGGCGCCTCCACGGTGCCTCCGGCTGCTGCCGTCGCGGATCCGGCCTCGGCGCCAGCATCCGACGCGACCGCCGCACCCACCGCGCCCCCGCCGGTGGCCGCGCCCCCGCCACCGGCCATGCCGCACCTCGACCTCGAACAGCTCTACACCGAGGGCCGCTTCGACGAAGCCCTGGAGTCGGCGCGCGCCCAGCTCGACGCCAATCCCGACGACGTCGACCTCTACTGGCACGTCGCCCGCGCCATGTACGAGATCGGCGAGCGCGTCCAGAAGGACCAGGCCGACTACGACAAGGAAGCCTGGTACGCCGAGATGCTCTCGGTCTGCGATCGGGGACTGGCGCTGTCGCCGGGGCACGCCCACCTGCTGTTCGGCAAGGGGATCGCCTTGGGCCGCCTGGGCACGACGCGGGGGATCATCGCCAGCATCCGCTACGCCGACGACATCGAAGCCGCCTGGGCCGACGCGGCCGCCAGCGACTACACCTACCGGTCGCTGGGGGGCGAGGAGATCCTGCCCTGTGACCCCTACATGGCGCTGGGGACCTTCTACAGGATGGTGCCCGACATGTGGATCGTGAAGGTGCTGACGGGCACGCGGGGGGACCTCGACAAGGCGATCCAGTGGATCGAGCGGGCCGACCGCTGCAGCCCCGGGCGTATCGAGATCATGAAGGAGCTGGGCGCGGCGAGGATCTGCTACGGCCAGCGGCACCACAGCCCCGAACACGTGGTCCAGGGGGTGGCGCTGCTCCGCAAGGTCGCCGCCATGCCACCGACCAAGCCCACGGACGTCATCGACGTGCGCCACGCCGCCATGGTCGCCGACGACCCCGACATGGCCTGCGAGTACAGCCGTGACGGTCAGGCCGAGGTCGACGCGCGCGAGCTGGACGAGATGACGGCGGGCGAGGAGCCCTGACGCCGCGGCGCGGTCCACGCGGTGGCGGCCCGACGGTGGGCACCGGCGCACGGCGGCTGGCCGAGGGAGCGTCGGCGCTGGAGGGGGCGGCGCCTTCGCGATACGCCCGCGGTCTTGCCGTGGAGGACCGCATGCCCCTCGACCTGCAGGCCGCCCTGGTGGCCGAGATCACCGCCCCCCTCGCCGCCTGGCTGGCGGATCAGGGGGTCGACGACGTGCCGCAGCTCGCCCCGCCGACGCGGGCCGGCAGCGGCGACCTCGCCCTGGCCTGCCACAAGTACGCCCGCAGCCTGCGTCGCAACCCCAAGCTCATCGCCGAAGACCTGGCCGCGGTGGCCGCCGAGCAGCCGCTGGTGGCCGAGGCGGAAGCGGTCAACGGCTTCCTGAACATCCGCTACAACTGGGCGGCCCTCGCCCCGCGGGTGATCGCGTGGGCGGCCGCGGACGAGGGTGCGCTCGGCCGGAGCCGGACGCTGGCGGGCGAGAGGGTGCTCATCGAGTACTCCGCGCCGAACACCAACAAGCCGCAGCACCTGGGGCACTGCCGCAACAACCTGCTCGGCCACACCATCGCGACCCTGCTGGAGGCGGCCGGGGCCGAGGTGCTTCGCTACAACCTCGTCAACAACCGCGGCATCCACATCTGCAAGTCGATGGTGGCCTACGAGCGCTTCGGCGAGGGGCGGACCCCCGACGAGCTGGGCGTGAAGGGTGATCACTTCGTCGGTGACCTGTACGTCCGGTTCAACGACGCCCTGCATGACGAGCTCGCCGCCCGCTACCCGGATCCAGCCACCCGTCCCGACGCCGACGCCTTCTTCAACGGCGACAGCGAGCTGGGGGGCCGGGCGCGCGAGATGCTGCAGCTCTGGGAGGCCGGCGACCCCGAGGTGCGGGCGCTCTGGGAGATGATGAACGGCTGGTGTGAGGCGGGCTTCGCGCAGACCTATGCGCGCATGGGCGTCCGCTTCGACACCACCCAGAAGGAGTCGGACACCTACCTGCTCGGCAAGGCGATCGTGGAACAGGGGCTGGCCGACGGCGTCTTCCACCACGCCGACAACGGGGCGGTCGTCTTCGACCAGGCGCGCCTGGGGCTGGAGGGCGAGAAGGCGGTGCTGCGGGCCGACGGCACCAGCCTGTACGTGACGCAGGATCTCGGCACGGCGGTGACCCGCTTCGAGGCGACGGGCTTCGATCGGATGATCTACGTGGTCGGCAGCGAGCAGGAGCACTACTTCCGCGTGCTCTTCGGCATCCTGGGTGAGGTCCGGCCGGAGCTGAAGGGCCGGATGATCCACCGCTCCTACGGCATGGTCGAGCTGACGACGGGCAAGATGAAGTCCCGCGAGGGCACGGTGGTCGACGCCGACGACCTCATGGACGACCTGCACGCCGCGGTGCTCGACGCCAACGCCGACCGGTGGCCGGAGCTGGCGGAAGCCGACCGGCAGGCCCGCGCCGAGGGCATCGCGATGGGGGGCCTCAAGTACTTCCTGCTGCGCTACAACCCCGACCGCTCCTTCGTGTTCGACAAGGACAGCTCGATCTCCTTCGAGGGGGACACCGGGCCCTACTGCCAGTACGCCCACGCCCGCGCCGCGACCCTGCTGTCCAAGCTCGACGAGAGCGTCGCCGGGGTGGAGCCGGACTGGAGCGTCCTGGCCGAGCCTTACGCTGTGAGGGTCCTCACTGCGCTGCTGCTGCTGCCGCCGGCGGTGACCAAGGGGGCGGTCGAGCTCGACCCCAGCTTCGCCACCCAGGCGCTCTACGATCTCGCCAAGGCGTTTGCGTCCTTCTACGCCGCGCCGGTGGGCCGCGTGATCGGCGCGCCACCGGCCGAAGCCGCTGCCAAGGCGGCGCTGGTGCGGGTGACGAAGCGGGTGCTGGCGGGCGCGCTGGAGCTGCTCGGCATGGAAGCCCTGGACGAGATGTAGGGCGCGCGTCGCGCCCCCCGTCGAGGCGTCGCCAGCTCCCGCCGAGGCGCCGCTACAGGAAGCGATCGGCGCCGGTCCGGCCGGCGTCGTCGTCGTCGGCGGGCTGGTACTCGTCGTCGAGCAGCGGCGCGATGTGGGCCATCACCACGTCGGTGCCGGCGCGGAAGGCCTGGCCGTGGCGCTGCGTGGCTTCGGGGGTGAACGGCGTGTAGGAGTCGGTGACCCGGTGCGGCCCCAGCTCGGGGCCGTCGGGTTCCAGGGCGTCGCCGACGCGGTAGACGATCCGCCCACCCTGGGCCGAGGGTGAATTGCCCGGGTAGACACGGTCGCTGCCGTTGCATCCGACGGGGACGATGGCGGCGTCCAGGTGCCAGGCGACCTGGATGAGCCCGGTGTGCCCCTTGCCCAGGCGCTTGCGGCGGGTGCCCTCGGGAAAGACCAGGACGTGCAGGTCGTGGTCCAGCATGGCCTGGCGGGTGATGCGCATGACTTCCTTCATCATGGCGGCGAACAGGTCGCGCTGGCCCTGTGCCCACGGTTCTGCACCGCCGCTGTCGGACAGCCAGCGCCCGACGGCCGAGTCGGCGGGCACGGCGTCGAGGTCGGCTTTATCGTCGACGAGGTCGCGCAGCAGCCGGTACTCGTCGCCCTGCGGCGGGCGCCCCGTGGCCTGCTGGAAGGCGCTGGAGACGACGTAGCCACGGCTGGGCAGCGGGATGTTGCCCGTCTTGTCCATGAACCAGGCCATCAGCGGGTGCTGGTAGTACTTCCCCTTGACCCAGGTGGCGGTGTAGCGCAGGCGCTGCGTGTGCATGAAGTACTGGAACGGCCAGTAGTTGTACCGGTCGGTGTGGTTCATCGCCAGCAGGACCGAGCGGTCCTGGGGGATGCGCTCGAGGCCCTCGACCACGATCTCGGTGCGCCGTGGGAACCGGTAGTCGAGTCCGAGCAGCGCGGCGACGACGAGCTGCCCCGGGGGGCGTCGGGTCAGGTGGATGCGCTGGAGGCGGGCGAGGTCGAGCACGGCGATCGGCTATCGCGTCGGCGCCACAGGTTGGAACTCGTCCCAGCCGAAGCGCTCCGGGTACTCGCGCCAGGGCCCCTCGCACTCCTGCTCCCACCGGCAGCCCTTGCAGGGCGGCCCCTTGGCCTTGCCCTGGGTGCGGCGGGTCTCGGTGTAGTCCTCGATGGTCCACGCAGCGTCTTCGATGCGGGTGTCGGGGATGATCCACTCGGCGGCGAAGTGCTCGATGCCCCGCAGGAAGCACAGCGGGATGGCTTCGGTCATGCAGCGCACGCCGGCGCGCCGGCCGATGGCGAGGGCCGCCCGGACGTAGGGTTCGACCGCGGGCAGGCGGGGGACGATGTCGTCGAAGTTGTCTTCGGCGGCGCCCAGCGGGTGGACGAAGGCGAGCTGGAACTGCTGTACGTCGAGCGCCACGAGCAGGCGCGCCAGGGCGGGAAGGTGTCGATGGTTGTCGCGTGTGATGACACTGTTGATGATGACGGGCAGGTCCAGGCGACGGGCGTTTCGGATCCCACGGACGGTCTGGCGGAAGGCCCCGGGGGAGCGGGTCAGGCCGTCGTGGATCTCGGCGGTGGGTCCGTGCAGGGCCGGGCTGACCTCGGTGGCGCCGGCGTCCTTGAGGCGCTGGGCGGCCGCCATCGACCCCAGGATTCGGCCGTTGGTCTGGAGCTGGATGGTCCGGTAGCCGAGCGTGCGGGCGTACTCGACGATCTCGGGGAGGTCGCGGCGGACGGTGATCTCACCGCCGGTGAGCACCACACCGTCGCAGTGCGCGCGCCCCTCGGCCAGCAGGCGCTTGACCTCCTCGGTCGTGCGATCCCCGTAGCGCAGCCGCTTGGCAGGCCCCTGCACGCAGAACCGGCAGTCGTTGTTACATGCGAAGCCCAGCTTGAGGTCGAGTCGGGTCATGGGGATCAGGCCGGCGCCGAGGGGGCGAGGCAGCTCTCTGCGGTGCGCGGGCGGCGCAGCGTCCAGCGCGTCAGGATGTGCTCGACGTCCCCGGTGGTGTCGCGATCGATGCGCTCGATGAGCATGCGTGAGATGCCCATGTAGAGCTTGCAGAGTGACGAGCCCGGGCGCTGCCCGAAGAGGTCGCCCTGGGTGCGCCAGGCATGGACAGGGCACACGCCGCAGAAGGGGAGGTTCCAGCAGGTGGCACAGCCCGGCAGCGTGTCGAGCAGCGACGCCACGGCCATGGCCTTGACGGTCGGGTGGGAGAGGGTCCGGCGCATGTCCATGGCCGCAGCGCTGCCGAGCACGAAGCGATCGTCGCCCATTGCGGTGAGCATCCGGGCTTCGTCGCAGGGATGGACGGCGCCGTCGTGGTCGGTGGCGAGCTGTCCGTAGCCAGCACCGCAGGGGGACCGCAGGTCCACGTAGTTGGGGTCGTCGGGGGTGAGCAGCTTGGTGAGCATCAGCGCCGCGTGCCCCTCGATCATCTGGTGACCGTCCAAGTTGAGCTGGATGATGTGATCGAGGACCTGTTCATAGACAGTCAGGAATTCGTCGATGTCGTAGCCGATGCGCTTCCAGGCGCTGACGGCGAAGCCGTAGGGGTTCAGCGGGCGCAGGTGGAGGTTGCGGATCCGCAGCGACCGGTACAGATCGACGACCTCTGGCCAGCGCTGCAGGGTCTGGCGCGTGGTGGTGAGCAGGGCGTCGACGTGCCACAGCTCCGGGTCCCGCCCCCGCTCGACGTAGCGGTCGTTGAACCAGCCGATCCAGTGCATGACGGTGTCGAAGGCGCCGACGGGGCGGTCCGTGAACCAGCGGCGCTGGCCATCGTGCAGGTCGCGGGGGCCGTCGAGGCTGGTGCAGAGCTGGACGTCGTTTGCGAGCAGCCACTCCGCCTTGTCGAGGTCCATGGCGGTGAGGTTGCTGACGAGCGCGAACTCGACCTGCTTTCCGCGGTCCGGGGCGACCCTGCGCGCGTGCCCCACCGCGGCCTGGATGGCGGCCATGTTCAGGGTGGGCTCGCCCCCCTGGAACTCGAAGACGATGGTGTCGGCGCTGCTCTGCAGGGCGAGGTCCACGGCGGCGCGGGCTGTGGCCGGCGACATGTCCGCGGCCGGGTCGGCGGTCGTCGTGCGGCTGGCGTGGCAGTAGCTGCACGACTGGTTGCAGCGGCGCGTGGTGACGAGGACGTGGAGGTGCGGTCCCTGGCCGAGGTAGCTCTTCTTGCGGCCCACGCGCTCAGCGAGGTCGTCGAGGGGGGCGCCGTCGCGGATCATGCAGCGGCGCTGCAGATCGGCGTAGCGGGGGTGGGTGGCGTCGAGCGTGCCGGCGATGAGGGCGCGGAAGTCGGGTTCATCGAGGAGCAGCCACTCGCCCGCGTCGTTGGTGAGGACGACGCGGTCTCCGAGGCGGCCGAAGCGGAAGAAGCCGAGGTGGTCGAGGTGCGCTGCGGGGCGCGGGACGGAGATGCACCGCGTGGGCGGAGCACCGGCGGGGAGGCGCGGGGACATCGGTGGATCTTGCCTGAAGCGAGGGCGTGGGCAATCGGGCGGTCGGCCGATGCGTCAGCCGATGACGTCGTGAGCAGCGAGCCAGGCGAGCTGCATCACCGGCACCATGGTGTGGGTGCTGGCGGAGCTTGGGAACACCGAGGCGTCGACGACCTGGAGGTTGTCGGTGCCGTGGAGGCGCAGGTCCAGGCCGACGACGCTGTCGGCGGGGGTGGCGCCCATGCGGCAGGTGCCCTGGGGGTGGGCAGAGATGAGGGAGAGGCGGTTGGGGGCGAAGCGGGCGCGGTCGATGACGTCGAGGTCGGAGGGGCTGTGGGCGGGGGCGGCCCCGGCGAAGGGCAGGACCACGGCTTCGGCGCCGGCGGAGAGGTACACCTGGCCCGCGACGCGGAGGGCCCGGCGCATCGTGGCGGTCCAGCCGCGCTGGAGGCGGTAGTGGATGGCGGGGCGGCCGCTGCGGCTGAGCTTGACCCGGCCTCCGGGTTGGTCAGGGACCAGGGCGAGCAGGGCCGCGACGTGGCGGTAGCGGCGCATGAAGGCTCGCATGTCGGGGCCCCACTGCGGCATGCTGGCCGCGGACATGCCCGGGGTGCCGCTGATCGCTTCGAGGCGGAAGCCGCCGAGGCCGTGGTCGACGCTGTGGTCTTCGTGGCCGTCGAGGTAGGCGGCCTGGGGCACGCCACGCCAGTGGACGACCTCGTCGGGCATGAGGGCGGCGACGGGGGCCTGGGGCTGCAGCGTGAGGTTGCGGCCGACCTGCCCGCCGCCGATGCCGCTGCGCAGCAGGATGGCCGGGCTGTGCACGGTGCCTGCGGCGAGCACGAAGTGGTCGGCTTCCACGCGAAACGGGCGGCTGCGGTCGCCGTCGGGCAGGCGCGCCGTCAGCGTGCCGACCGCGGCGCGGATGCGGTGGCCGTCGTGGTCGAGCCGGTCGACGCGGGCGTCGGTCTGGAAGACCGCCCGCCCCGTGGCCGCGGCGCGGGGCACCCAGGTCAGGGCTGCCGACCGCTTGGCGTCGTAGGCGCAGCCCACCATGCAGTAGCCGGACCCCCGGCAGCCCACGCGGTTGTGCACGAAGGGGGCGCCGTGGATGCCGAGCGCCCGCCCCGACTCCAGCAGCAGGCGGTTGTTGCGGTTGAGCGAGGCCTCGGCGATGGGGTTGGCGCCGATCTCCGTCATGCAGGCGGCGGCGGCTTCTTCGAGGCGGCCGCTGCTGTAGCGGTCCACACCGTAGCGGGCGCGCCAGTGGTCGAGCACGACGTCGGGGATGGGTTCGACGTCGGCCTGGTTGATGACGGTGCTGCCGCCGAGCACGCGCCCCTGCAGGACGGAGACGGCACCGTCGGCGGTGTACTGCTGGCCGCCGTCCCGGTACAGCAGCGGGTACATCTCCTCTTCCCGCTGCGTCATGGCCGAGCCCGGGACGTGCTGGCCCTCCTCCAGCACGAGGACGTCGCGCCCGGCTTCGGCGAAGACAGCGGCGGCGACGGCGCCGCCGGCTCCCGACCCGATCACGCAGACCTGCGTGCGCAGGGTGAGGTCGGTGGGGGCGTCGGCGCCGGTGCGGATCACGGGGTGATCCCCTGGTCGAGCCAGGTGCCCTCGTAGGCGATCTCGTCCCAGCTCCGCGGGTCGCTGTAGCCGGAGAAGGCGGCGAGGCGGCGCAGCGCCTGGAAGACCTGGCGGCGCGTGTTGACCCGGGAGCCCTCCCAGGCGCGCAGGACCGTGACGCGGCCGTCGGCGTCGAGGCGGGAGAAGCGGCCGAACAGGACGCTGCCGTGCTCGAGGAGTCGCAGCGCCATGCGGAGCTGGCTGGCGGCGACCGGGTCGCCGGTGGCCAGGAAGGTATCGACGCCCCGGGCGAGGGAGGCGGCGCGATCGTCGTCGTCGAGCAGGGCCGCGAGCGCGAGCTGCAGGGTGCGCAACGGACCCGAGCCCAGGCAGGGGCTGTCGAGCTGGGGCAGTGGGCGGCGGGCGAACAGCGCGCCGGACAGCAGGCCCAGCACCAGGAAGGCGCCACCGCCGAGGACGCGGCGGCGGCTCAGCAGCGGCGCGGCGCCAGGCGAAAGCGCTGGGGGGGCGGGCGAGGGGACCGTCACGCCGGCAGGATATCGCGTGGAGTATTCGTAAGGGTTTGTCGTGGAGTCGCCGGTCGGTTGATTGTCGGGTGACGAGGTGTACGATCAAACTGCGTGGGCCCGGTCCGGCCTGCCATCGAGCAGCGAATGGTGATCGACAGCTTGTTCTGGAACGTCCTGTACGGCCACTTCGTGCCGCCGGGGCTGGACAGCCGCGCCCGGCGGCGGGCGCGGACCCTCGTCGGCGCCGTGGTGCCCCTTGGCGGGATTGCGCTGGTCTTCATCGTCGTCGGGCTGTTCAAGGGGCCCGGGCCGATGCTGATGGGCCCGTCGGTGGCGCTGCTGGCCCTGGCGCTGTCGCTGCCCGTGCTGCGCCGCTTCGGACCGACCGCTGCGGCGCACCTCGTCGCCGCCGGGGCCTTCGCCTGCCTGCTCAACAACGTCGTGCTGTCGGGGGGCTTCGGCAGCTCGATCCTCTACTGGCTCATCGTCGTGCCGCCGATCTCCGGCCTGATCGGGGGGAGGCGGGTCGGCCTGGTCTGGACCGCCATCTGCCTGGCGACCATGGGCGGGCTCGTGACTCTGGACCTCCTCGGGTTGGGGCCCCCCGTGCGCTTCGAGGCCGGGTCGCCCGCGCTGGTGCTCTAGCTCGACGTGCTGGGCATCCCGCTGTCCCTCGCCGTCACGGTCGGCGCCTTCCTGCGCCAGCAGGCCCGGGCCGATGAGGAGACGCGCCAGGCCATGGAGCGACTGGAGCAGGAAGTGCGCGTCCGCTCAGAAGCCGAGCGCGCCGCCCGCGTTGCCGACCGTGCCAAGAGCCAGTTCCTCGCGACGATGAGCCACGAGCTGCGCACGCCGATGAACGGCGTGGTGGGCATGGCCGACCTGCTGTCCACCACGGAGCTCACGCGTGAGCAGGGGGAGTACGCCGAGACGCTGCGCCGCTCGGCCGAGGCGATGATGGTCCTGCTCGACGGGCTCATCGACTTCACGCGCTTCGAGGAAGGGGCGCTCGGGCTGGAGCGGCGAGTGTTCGACCTGAATGCGGCCATCGAGGGGATGGCGCGGCTGCAGGCGGTGGCGGCGGACCGCAAGGGCATCGAGCTGGTGGTCGATCTCGATCCGACCCTCCCACCGATGGTCCACGGCGACGAGGCCCGCATCCGCCAGATGGTGCTGGCGCTGCTGTCGAACGCACTGAAGTTCACCGAGCAGGGCCACATCGTGCTGCGCGTGGAGCACGAGGGGGCTCGGGTGCGGGTCGCGGTCGAGGACACCGGCATCGGCATGGGATCCGACGTGCAGGCCCGGGCCTTCCAGCCGCTGGCCCTCGGCGACAGCTCGGTCACCCGAGAGCACGGTGGGGCTGGCATGGGCCTCGCAAATGTGGCCGTGCTAGCGCGGGCCATGGGGGGCGAGGTCGGGATCCACTCGGCGCCGGGGGCGGGCAGCCTCGTGTGGTTCACCATGGACCTGGACGCTGCCGCCGACCCGGAAGCTGCGCCCGCCTCTCCCGCTCCGCTCTCGGGGCTCCGGGTGCTGGTGGTGGACGACGACGATGCCACCCGAGCGGCGGTGCTGCGCCAGCTCAAGGCGCTCGGCGCGGACGCCGACGTGGCGCCGGATGGTGGCGCGGCCCTCCAGGTGCTGCGCCGGGCGACGGCGACCGGGGCACCGGTCCACGTGGTCCTCCTCGACCTGGAGATGCCGGACATGGGGGGCCTCGAGCTGTGCCTGCCCCTGCGCAGCGACATCGCGCTGGCGTCCACTGCGCGCGTGCTGGTGGTGCCGCCGGGTCGTGCCGTACCCGCTGCCGTCGCGGCGCGCGCGGGCGTCATGGCCCAGCTCGACAAGCCGGTGCTCGGAGGCGACCTCGTCGCGGTGCTGGGGGCCATCGCGCCGGACGGGGCCCGTGGTGTCGCGGGTGGAGCGCGTCGCGCCGGGGGGTGAGCGGTCGTGGGCCCACCCGACAGCCGTCAGGGTGCCTCGCCCTCGCTCGCCTGCCGGTAACGCTTGATCGCCCGCCGCCGGTCCTTGTCGAACCAGTTGTGCAGGGTCTGGCTGCGGCAGGTACGGATCATCTGGTGCCGCGACCAGGAGTCGCCCGTGACGTGCTTGTGCCCCAGGCGCAGCCCCACGCGCATCGCGCTCGGCAGCCAGCCACGGCCGTAGTCGATCATGTAGGCGCCGTCTTGCAGGGAGAAGTGCCGCCCCTCGCCCCGCGACAGGAAGCTCGTCGGGTGGGTGCCGCCGTTTTCGTACCAGGTCGCCGTGTGCTCGCCGGGGGCGTAGGACGCCATGCGGCCGGTGATCATGACGTCCCACACGTCGAGCTTGTCGTAGCGGCCGCTGAAGCCGTCGGTAGGGACTGGCGATCCCCACAGCGCCACGTACTCGTGCGGCGAGCACCACAGCACCTGGATGCTGGCCAGCGAGCCGCCCACCGAGTTGAACCACCAGGTCCCCGCCGGCGCGGCCTCGATCAGCTCCGGCCAGGCGTCGTGCAGGGCGTCCTGGGCCGCCGCGACCAGCGCGGCGCGATCGGCGCCGTCGGGCCCCTCCATCCCCCGGACCTCGGCCGCCACGGCTTCCAGGGTGGCGACGTCCATGACGTAGCGGTGGGGGGCGCAGGCGAGGAGGGCGAGGGTGAGGAGCAACGGGGACTTCCGACGGGGGGGGACGGTCCAAGTGGCACGAATATGCCACGCCAGGGGATCGGGGCGCCCGAGGCTGGTCAGCCGCTCGTGGTGAACAGCTTCTCGACCACCTCCTCCATCGACTTCAGTTCGTCGTCCGTGAGCATGTCGAAGCGGCAGTTTCGCTTCCGGATCGAGAGGCGCCCCTCGTCGGCCATGCACGGCTTGATGAAGAGGACGATGAGCCGGTCTGGCATGTCCACGATCTCCTGGATCCGGGCCCTCGCCAGATCCAGGCTGACCAGGAAGCGCAGCTCGTCCGGGAGTTCCCGGTCCACGGCCACGTTCAACCAACGCCACAGGCCCACCGCCATGTCGGTGAGGTCCGGGTGCCGATACCAGTCGGCGGTGTCGGTCTCCACAGTCATCCTGCCGTCGGAGTCCAGTTCGTAGGCCACGCGCTCCATGAGCGACGTGGAGCAGGACTCCAGGGCCTCGTCGCATTCGCGCCGGTGAGAGAGCATCACGGCGGAGACGGGAACGATGAGGTCTTCGGGTGTCACTCTCCCTCTGGACAGGCCCCAGTGGATGAGCCTGCGATGGAGGCGGCTGTTGCCGTCCGTGAAGGGGTGGAGCAGGACGAATGCGAAGCTGATCGTGGCGGTGCTTTCGAATGGGCCCGGTGACGTGAACGCTGGAGTCGAGCAGGGGGACGTAGTTGCCCTGCCGGACGTCATCCAGGTCGAGTCGCTTCCCGGTGAGGGCCTCGAACAGGAACCACGCGCGTCGTGCGTAGGCTCCGGTCGGGGTCCTGTGCACCTCCTTGGCGATGGCGTGCCCCAGCGCTTCGGCTTCTTCTGCCTGGAAGAGGGCGCGGCAGATGGGCAGGCTGACGCCGTCGTGGCGAAGCGCAAAGAGCAGGTGGTCCAGCGGGGAGTCGCCTGGCTACCGTGGCGAGAGGAGGAGGTTCACCCGCCGTCCGTGCCGGTCCAGCTCCTTGTGCACGTGCCTGTTGGCGACGAAGGTCCACCGCCAGTGGAGGAGCACGTCGAGTTCGTGCTGTTGGACCAGCCAGGCATACCCTGCGGGCCTGGCGTCTGGCTCCGGCTTCTGGAACGGAGCCCTCCAGGTGGTTTCAGATGGCATGTAGAGTGCTCCGAAGAGTTCGGCCCTGCTTGAAGCTCTTGGAAGTCCTGTCAGGTGGTCCGATCTTATTACCGCGGACGATGCGTCGACGGTCCCCGGGTGGCCTGGCTTTGAGTCATCAGGGGCATGCGCGGTTTCCGAGTGCAGCGTGGGCCGTCGAAGACCGGGGATGGAGGCACCCCGTCGCGAGGGTGGTGCGCCGATGATCAAGGTATGAGGCGCCCGTGGGGCTTGTGTAGCGAGAACCTGTCGGACCTCGTTCGCGTTGGTTCGCAAGCGGTGTTCGAGCGAGGAAGTCGGCGAGAAGAAGGAGCGAAAGCCGGTCGGGTGGCGAGCCCGGGAGTGGCGGCGGATGCTCGACGAGGGGGGCTACCGGAACCAGAGCGAGCTGGCGCGGGGGGAGGGGGTGTCGACGGCGGCGGTGAGCATCGCGTTGAAGGCGCTGCGGGAGCGGGAGGGGTGCGGGCTTGCCGGTCGGTACATCCGAGTATACTTGGACATATAAGTGGAGGCGCTCGATGGCCCAGGTCACGCTGTACATGGACGACGACACCATGGCGCGGATGCGCGCGGCGGCGGCGGCTGCCGGTCTGTCGATGAGCGCGTGGCTGGTGCAGCTCGTCCAAGAGCGGACCCGCACGGAGTGGCCCCGCGAGGTCGCGGCCCTGGCGGGCGCGTGGCGAGACCTCCCGGGCGCCGAGGAGCTCCGCGAGGGGCAGCCGGAAGACGTCATGCGCGAGACGCTGTGATGTACGTGCTCGACACGAACACGCTCATCTACTTCTTCCGCGGGGACGGTCGGGTGGCCGAGCGCCTGCTCGCGACCTCACCGGCCGACATCGCCCTGCCGGCTGTCGTGGTGTACGAGCTCGAGACCGGCATCGCCAAGTCCTCGGACCCGGCGAAGCGGCGCGGCCAGCTCGATCAGCTGCTCCAGGTCGTCGCCGTTCTCCCGTTCGGCGTGGAGGAGGCGAAGGCCGCCGCAGCGCTGCGTGCGCGGCTGGAGTTGGAGGGCACGCCCATCGGCCCGATGGACACGCTGATCGCCGGGACCGCGCTCGCACACCGGGGGGTGCTCGTGACGCGCAACGTCCGGGAGTTCGGTCGGGTGCCCGGGCTGGCGGTCGAGGACTGGTTCGCGTAGCGGGGCGTCAAGGGCTGCGAACCCGACCGTCGCGCTCGCGAACCGAAGTGGACGTGGCACCCCCACCAGGACTCGAACCTGGGACCCACGGCTTAGAAGTTCGCCAGTCATTTCATTGGTTTATGCCGATGGGCTTGGGGGGCTTGGTGAGCTTGGGCTGTGGCGTTGGTCTAAGTGGCACGAATGTGGCACCAACGATCGGTGGAGTTTAAATATGGGTGGCATTTAGTAAAGACGTGGGATAGAAAAGTGCCATGAGCGACACCGCCGCTGCCCTGCGCCGACTCGAGCGGCTTCCATTCGTGCGGGCCGTCTCGATGGATGGGTCCGTCTCGGTCGCCAGGTTGCAGACTCCAGCCGGAGCGTTCGAGCTGCAGCTGAGCATCGAGCGGTCCTTCCTGTCGACCGAGAGAGTGGACGAGTTGGTCGGCGCGGCGCGCGACCACGAGGTGCTCGTTCTGGCGCCGCTGGTGTCTGGCGAGAGCGCAGCTCGGCTCGCAGCCGCCGGTGCCAACTACCTCGACGACGCCGGCAATCTGCGCCTGGCCCTGGGTGAGCGATACCTGGCACAGATCGAGGGCAAGACCCTCCCTCCGCCCGAACGACCCGCTGGGATCCGATCGGCGGGCTACCGGGTCCTCTTCGCACTCATGGCATGGCCCGAACTGGCGGGAAGACCCCTGCGTGAGATCGCGGACCGTGCGGGCACCAGCCGCACAGCCGTCTCGGCGCTCTTGCGGCGGCTGGCCGAGGAAGGCCATCTCGTCGGTAGGGACCGGCATCGACGACTCGTCCTAGGCGAGGATCTCTTTCGCCGCTGGACCGTCGGCTACACCGACATCCTCCGGCCGGCCCTCTTCATCCGGCGGTATCGGATGCCCGAGGGAGGGCGCGAAGTGCTTCTGCGTCGCCTGGAGGCGATGGTCGAAGACCGGTACGCCTGGGGCGGCGGGATGGCCGCGAGCAGGCTCGGCGGGACCTTCGCCGGCGAGCGGGTGACCCTGCACGTGCGGGAGTCGAGCGCCGCCCTGCCGCTCAGTCCTGATCCCGATGGCCCGATCCACGTGTTGAGCATTCCGGGCCCGCTGGCCTGGCACAGCGGCTCGCCCATCTGGGACGGGGGTGGAGTCCAGGCGGCCCACCCATTGCTCGTGTTTGCAGAGCTCACGGACCAGCGCGGTGACCGTGCGCTGCGGGCTGCAGCCGATCTACGCGCGCAATTCGGGTGGGGGAGCGCGTGACTCCGGAGCACGATCTGCTGCCCATTGGGGACGTGCACCTCGCGGCCGGCGTTCTGGTCTGGCCCGACACGGGTGCTCGCATGAACATCGCTGGGTTCGAGCTGTTGGCAGACCACAGCGTCGCGATGGACGACCCTGTTCTCTCCAACGTGCTCGTGCCCGCGCCGGCGGTGGTGGCGGTCTTGAAGATGGCGGGCTGGCTCGACCGCCCGCAGGAGCGCCGGCGGGATCTGCAGGATCTGGCCCACCTGTTCGATCAATATGTCGAGCCCATGGACGATCGGATGTTTGTCGGCGAGGCGGCCCAGCTCGGCCTCTTCGGAGAGGAGGCGACGACCTTCCTGCTGGGGCTCGACATCGGCCGGCTTGGCAATCCGGGTGCTGCGGCGCTCGTCGCGCGCTTCGTCGATCGCCTGCGTGGTCATCCACCGGCGCTCGTCGCTCTCGTTCAGCGCTGGCCTCTGGTTGCGGACGAAGTCGCAGCACTTCGACGGCTCGACCTGTTGGAGCAAGGCCTCGCAGCCGTTGTCGACGGGTGAAGGCGGAGTGGCCCGCGGGGCCCCCCTACAGTTCGATGGTCTTCGTGCTTCCGTCGCGGCCGATGACGAGTCCGACGCGGGCCCTCTGCTCGCGATCCAGCCCCAGCCAGCGGCGGTAGGCGCCGACGCGTCGAGCGTGCTCGCTGCCACTCGGGAAGACCAGGTCCTTGAAGGCCACCGAGTAGCGCTGGCCATCGCGCTCGAGCCGGGCATCGAGGCCAGGGTGCAGCTCGCCGCACCAGTCGGTGCCGATCACCTGGACGAGGAAGCCGCCCTGCGCCGGCTGGGACACCTGGAGCGTGGGCTCGGGGCAGGCAACGTGGCTTGAGTGTGGCATTGGCACCCCGTCGCGAAGGTGGTGCGCCCATGATCAAGGTATGAGGCGCCCCCACCAGGACTCGCACCTGCGACCCTCGGCTTAGAAGTTCGCCAGGTATTTCCTTGGCTTATGTTGATGGGCTTGGGGGGCTTGTCTTCGGGCTTGGGGGGCTTGGTGAGCTTGGGCTGTGGCGTTGGTCTAGGTGGCACGAATGTGGCAGAGCTCCTGCGCCAAGGGTGCTGTTGGCGCCGAAGGCGCGGTCGTCGAGAGTGGTCGGCACATGTAGACGCCAGGAGTGTTCTTGCCGCACCGGGTCCGCCAGCCGCAGGTCTCGACCTCTATGTGCCGGGAGACACTCCAGCGTCCTCGAGGTCGGCGAGGAGATCGAGGACGCGCGCTGACACGTCTCGCTTGAGGTTCTCGTTTCCTTCGTCACCCAGGAAGCTCGCGACATCGACTGGCCCACTCGAGTCCAGGGTCGCGAACGCCTTGGCCAGAATCTCGAGGGCGGCCGCGACGACCTCCAGGAACTCGAGGCTTGTTAAGGCCTCAACGATCTCCTTGTTCCCACCTGGCAAGCCAGCGATCAGCTAGTCGATATCGTACGCATCCTTGCGCTTGTCCCGGTTCTCGTGCGCCAGTGCCTTCAGCACCAGGAATGAGGCGGGTCCGCACACCTGCATCGAACGCTCAACCACTGCTCCTCGCAGGTCGCGCCCTTGGATCGGTACTCTCTTGGCGTCGGCGAAAGCAAGTTGCCCGCCGGGCAGGAGGAACGCGGCGAAGTCGCCTTCGAGGTTCTTCACCCGCTTCTTCTCCACCGTTCGACCTTCAGGCGGCGGGAGAAGGAACTCCACGATCGCCTTGCCGCCAGTTCCTGGCGCTACCCATCGCTGAGGCACGCGTTTGCCCGTCTCAGGCTTCGTGTCCGGCTCGAACTCGGACTCCCGCATCAACTCGGCGATGGTCTTGTACGCTTCGTCATCGAGTAGTCCCAGGTGGAGGACAACGTCCAGGTCGGTAGTGCCGATGTGCGCATGGTCAGCGTCCCGCCCCTCCTGAGGCACGAGGAGGTACGGGACAAAGCCCCCGATCACGACGAGGCTGTCGGCGTGGTCGCCCAGCAGGCGCGCGAGCGTCAGGTAGGTCGCTTTCGCGAGCTGGACGTCCTGAGGCGTGTAGTCGACTGCGAAGAGCTTGCTCATGGCTCACCCCAGCGGAGGTACTCCGACCGCAGCTGTCCAGCCGCCTCTTCCGCACGCTCGGGCAGGTCCAGAAGGTCGAGGTAGGTCTGCAGGGAGCTGGTGCAGGGCAGGCCTCTCACGACCTCAAGGTGGTTGAAGAGGCTCGAGTCGGCCGGCTCGACGAACCAGACATTGGCCCCGCGCGGACCCTCTCTGAACCTGAGCTCGTCGAGAAGTTCCGCACTTGGCATGGGTTGCGCGTAGACGGTCACGAGTCGGAATCGCGCATGCTCCTGCCGGAGCCATGCAGAGGCCAAGCCGGTGAAGGCGTGGCTGATGCTGTGTGCTTCGAGGAGCTCGTGCAGGCGCTCCATCAACTCGGGGCTGGATCCGGCCGAGATATGGCCTTTCACCATCCTCTGGCGCCCGAACCGGTATCGTTCTGCCCACGCGTCCAAGAGGACATCGGGCTCGATCACGCTCACGGTAGCGCCAGCTCCGCGCACCAACAGGCCGTCGTCAGCGAGACGGCGAACGATGCGGCTGACGAAGCCACTCCCCAGCCCACTAAGTGCTGCAAGTTCAGCTTGAGTCACGGGCGACGGGGCCCTGTGGAGAAGCTCACGAGTCACGCGCGCGCTCTTGGGTGCGAAGGCATTGGAGGGGCGGCCGGTCGCTGGGTACTTGTTTGGAGACCCCTTCAGGATGATCTTCAGACCCGGCAGCCGGATGTCCGCGTTGCCTGACAGGTCAGTCCAAGAGATGCACTCGTCTCGGCACAGAGAGGCTCCCTTGGCGCCCATGTAGGGAACGACGAGGAGCGGGTGGCCGAGCGGCTCGCTCTGGCGAAGCGCTCGGATGCCAGCGAGCGTTGTGGCGGTGTCCGCACGCCCCTTGCACTCGATGTCGAACCTCTGCCCTTCAATCTCAACGGCGAGGTCGAGCCGTGGATGTGCCGGTAGCACCCTGACCCGATCCGCAGCCACGTCGAAGACGTTGGCCAGGTGCGCAGGCAGCAGCGACAGGATCTGGAGTTCGGAGAGCATGGCTCACCAAAGTGTGTGGGCTTATCGCGCGGTGCTTGCGTGTAGTTTAGTCTGCGGAGGGCCTCAGGCCAATCACTGAATACGGGCCTATTACTACGTTGTCAGGCTGGGCAAAGAGTGAGCATCCTGAGGGTATGCGTCGTGATGACGAGCACAGCACAAGTGTCGAGCGACAGCAGAGCGCGTCAGCCCAGGCGCCCGCCCCAGGGGGGCCTTCGAGAGACTTGCAGACCGTTTGAGGCTCGGATGAAGAACCCGTCATGTCGACCTCTGGTTGCGTAGTGCGCGCAGCTCTGGTATGAGCACTACATGGCGTTCGTGAGACGAAAGCGCGGCCAGGTGCAGCTGGTCCACAACCGGCGCGAGGACGGGAAGGTACGCCAGGACGTGCTGTTCAGCTTCACCTCTCCGGGACAGCTCGCGGCGACACTCGAGCCGGGTGCGTGGGGCGCGTGGCGGCGGACCCTCGCCTGGCGGCATCCCGACTTGAGGTGGAGCTGGGACCGGATCCGCGACCGGCTGGACCAGGCGCTCGCCGCCTGGCGGGAGTCGCCCGATGGAGCCGCCGTCCGGGACGCTGAGCGGACGGCGGCGCTGGTGGCCGACCTGCGGCAGGCCCTGGCAACGCGCAGTGCCTCGGGAGCGGCGGACACGGAGCTGCTCGAGCGGATCCGGCCCGACCTCGCGCGACTCGCGGACACCATCAAGCGTCTCGTCGATCCGCCCGCAGGGGCACTCGAACCAGGAGGAGCAGTGCACAACGAACTCACGCAAGCCCCCGGCAGCTCGCAAGCGGACGACGTGTTCTGGGAGGGCATGGAGGCATGGTGGGCCGGTGACCGCGCTCGTGCCCGCCGACACTTTCGTGAGGCCTTGAAGGTCGAGCCCATGCACCCATCGGCCCACCTCCACGTCGGTGTGGATCTCATGGACCGTGGTCGGCTGAAGCAGGCCCAGACCCACTTGGAGCTCGCCCGGGAAGGGGGCGAGGCCCACCTTCAGTGGAACGACGGCCGCTTGGAGTGGAGCTGGATGGAGAACCGCCCGTACCTGCGGGCCTTGGCGAACCTCGCGCTCGTGCATCGCCGTCGCCGCCAGTGGCGCCAGGCGCTCGACCTGCACCTCCACCTGCTCGAGCTCAACCCGAACGACAACCAGGGCATCCGGCACCTGGTGGGAGAGGAGCACCACCGGCTGGGCGAGCTAGATGATGCGATCGAGGCCTACGAGAGGGGCCGCGACGAACCGGGTTGCCGGTACGGCCTGGCCCTTGCGCTGCTCCAGGGTGGGCGATCGGGTCGCGCCGCGATGGAGCTGGTCGGTGGCTTTGGGGCCAACCGATACGTTGCACCCATGTTGCTCGGGTGGCAGTGGCAGCGCCTCGACGGCTTCTGGGGCACCAACATGGCCGAGCCCGACTGGGCCTCCGAGTACGTGGCCCAGTGCGGAGACCTGTGGCGGAGCGAGCCCGCGGCGGCGCCCTTCCTCGAGCGCTGGTGGTCTGCCGATCCGGTCCAGGCATGGCTGGAGGAGATCGAGGGACTGGCCCGCGAGCTGGATGGGCTTGCCGCAGGGGACGAGCGCAACCTTGCGGTCCACCGCTGGCGGCTGCTCTTCGAAGAAGGCCAGGTACGCCGCGTCGTGGAGGCGACCGAGCCCGGTGCTGCCGATGTTCCCATCGGGGGCTCTCCCCGGCCACGAGCCGCCGAACTCCACCAGGTCTCCATCGAGCGCCGTGGTGAGACGGCGATCATCCGCTTGTCGGAGCCCGATGCCCAGATCGTCCACCTCGCAGTGGGCTCGGACCTGGACGCTCTCACCGACCAGGAGCTGCTCGCCCTCCACAACGAGAACGTGCGGGACCGGCTCGCTGCCCGCGAGGAGTTCGACTACGTCGCGGTCGAGCTGCCGCCGGGGCGGCCCCAGGTCGAGCGAGACGGATACGGCCGACTGCGGATGCGTGGAGACGTCTTGCGAGGGTGCATCACAGACACCGGGCCCGACAGCGGCGCGGAGCTCCTGGTCGATGATCGACGGCTGTCGCTCTCCGACCTCGCCGGGATGCTCGCGGTCTTCAGTGGCTGGGGTGTGCGGATCACGGTCGTGCCGGATGACGAGCTGTTCGAGGCTCCCCGTGTTCGAGTCGTAGACCCAGACGACGAGGTTCGCTGAGCCGGGTCGGGAGTCGCGCTCGGTCGTCGTGCTCCATCCTCCACGGGGTTGCAGTGAGCTCTGCGCGGCTCGGGCGAGCCTGCCCCTCGAGTTCGTGCTTGCTGCCCATGGCACGGGAGCGAAAGTGGCAGGAGGGTGGCTTGGCACCCCCCGAAGGCTACACGGTGCACCGAAAACCAAGAACAAAAGCGCCCCCACCAGGACTCGAAGCTGGGACCGACGGCTTAGGAGTTCGCCAGGGTTTTCCTTGGCTTATGCCGATGGGTTTGGTGGGCTTGTCGTAGAGCTTGTGGGACTTGGTGCGCTTGGGGAGTGGGGCGGGTCTAAGTGGCACGAATGTGGCACGCCAGGGGATGGGGGGGCCAACGGTCGGTCAGGCACTCGTGGTGAACAGCTCCTGCACCACCTCCTCCATCGACTTCAGTTCGTCGTTGGTGAGCATGTCGAAGTGGCTGTTCCGCTTTCGGATCGAGAGGCGCCCCCCGTTGGCCCTGCACAGCTTGATGAAGAGGACGATGAGCCGGTCTGGCATGTCCACGATCTCCTGAATCCGGGCCCTCGCCAGGCCCAGGCTGACCAGGAACCGCAGCTCGTCCGGGAGTTCCCGGTCCACGGCCAGGTTCAACCAATGCCACAGGCCCACCGCCATGTCGGTGAGGTCCGGGTGCCGATACCAGTCGGCGGTGTCGGTCTCCACAATCATCCTGCCGTCGGCGTCCAGGTCGTAGGTCACGCGCTCCATGAGCGACGTGGAGAAGGACTCCAGGGCCTCGTCGTATTCGCGCCGGTGCGAGAGCATCACGGCGGAGACGGGAACGATGAGGTCTTCGGGTGTCACTCCCCCTCTGGACAGGCCCCAGTGGATGAGCCAACGATGGAGGCGGCCGTTGCCGTCCGTGAAGGGGTGCAGCAGGACGAAGGCGAAGCTGATCGCGGCGGTGCTCAGAACGGGGTCCGGTGCTCCTCTCAGCGTTCGCACCATGTCGAGGAAGCCAGCCATCAGCTTGTGGAGGTCTTCGGGCCTCGGGCTGATGAAGTGGATGCGCTGCCTGACCAGGTCGAGGGACTCGCCGACGTAGTTCTGCTCGGTTCGCCAACCGGGGTCGGAGAAGCGGGGATCCACGATTGCGTTCTGGAGCCGAGTCAGCTCATCGAGGCTCAGCTCCTGGAGGTGGGGGGCCTCGCGCAAGAGGGCCACAAAGCGCTCCGCTCTGGTTTGCGGAGGCCGCTCACGCTCGATCTCGAAGCTCGCCATCGTCTCCCGCGTGTAGAGGTAGGAGATGGCCCTCCGCACCGTGTGGTCGTCGTAGCCCGAGACCAGGGCGTCGATGCGACATCGAAGGGCCTCTCCTGAGGCGCTTCGTAGTGCCTCGGTCCACCGGAGGACCGGCGCGAAGTCGATGGTTCCCAGCAGGTTGATGTCGATCCGCTGGCGGCGGTGCTTTCGAACGGGCCCCGTGACATGGACGCTGGAGTCGAGCAGGGGGACGTAGTTGCCCTGCCGGACATCGTCCAGGTCGAGTCGCTTCCCGGTGAGTTCCTCGAACAGGAACCACGCGCGTCGTGCGTAGGCTCCGGTCGGGGTCCTGTGCACCTCCTTGGCGATGGCATGCCCCAGTGCTTCGGCCTCAGCCAGATGGAATAGGGCGCGGCAGATGGGCAGGCTCACTCCGTCGTAGCGAAGCGCGAAGAGCAGGTGATCGATCGCGGAGTCGCCGGGGTACCGTGGCGACGGTAGGAGGTGCACCCGCCGTCCGTGCTGGTCCAGCTCTTTGTGCACGTGCCTGTTGGCGACGAAGGTCCAACGCCAGTGGGGGAGCACGTCGAGCTCGTGCTGTTGGACCAGCCAGGCGTAGCCTGCGGGCCTGGCGTCTGTCTCCGGCTTCTGGAACGGAGCCCTCCAGGTGGATTCAGATGGCATGTGAAGTGCTCCGAAGAATTAGGCTCTGCTCGAAGTTCTTATAGATCCTGCCAGCCTCCTCGATTTTATTATCGCGATTGATGGGCCATAGGCACCCAGATCCGCTCCGAAGTTCTTAGAAACTGGGTGAGCGGCTCCAGTACCATTAGGTCTGACCAACGGGAAGCCCAGGCGCTGCCGGTCCAGGATTCCAGCCCTCTGCTCCAAGGCTGGTACTGGACGCCCTTGTCATGCTTGTGCGGCTTGGCTCCGCTTCGAAAGTGGCATGAACGTGGAACAGGCCGCTCCGCCTCGCCGAAAACCAAGAAACAAAGCGCCCCCACCAGGACTCGAACCTGGGACCGACGGCTTAGAAGGCCGTTGCTCTATCCACCTGAGCTATGGGGGCAGGCGGCCCGCCTAACCGTCGGGCTGTGGACGGGCCGGGCGCTTCAGGAGCGGTGGGCGTCGATGTGGCCGCCGATCTCGTCGATGAGGGTGGCGTGGACGCCGGGGGGCATGCCGTGGCCCCAGCCGTCGATGAGGCGGAGGCGGGCGCCGGGGATGGCGCGGGCGGTGGCCTTGCCCCCGCGGACGGGGACGAGGGGGTCGGCGGTGCCGTGGAGCACGAGGGTGGGGATGTCGAGCTGGCGGAGCTGCGGAGTGCGGTCTCCGCTGGCGAGGATGGCGGCGAACTGGCGGAGGAAGCCGTCGGGGTTGACGCCGCGGGCCCAGGACTCGCGGGCGACCTGCCGGATGCGGTCCTCGGCGATGTCGAAGGCGGGGCCGTTGACGACGCCCATGAAGCGGACCATGGCGACCTCGGCTTCTTCTACGGAGCGGGCGGGTGCGGACAGCAGCGCCTTGAGCGCCCGGGGCTTGGGCAGGCTGGCGAGGCGTCCCCCCGTGGTGCTCATGACGCTGGTGAGGCTGCGCACGCGGTGGGGGTGCTCGATGGCGATGTGCTGGGCGATCATGCCGCCCATGGAGACGCCGACGACGTGGGCGCGCGCGATGCCGAGCTGGTCGAGCAGGCCGACGGCGTCGGCGGCCATGTCCGAGAGGGTGTAGGGGGCCTGGACCGGGATGCCGAGCCAGGCCTGGGGGAGCAGGCGGCCGATGTCGGGGCGGCCGAGCGCCGACAGCCAGGTCGACCTGCCGACGTCGCGGTTGTCGAAGCGGATCACCCGCAGCCCCCGGGCGGCGAGGCCATCGAGCAGCTCCGGGGGCCAGAGGACCATCTGGGCGCCGATCCCCATGACCATGAGGACGGGGTCGCCCTCGCCCCGGAGGTCGTACTCCAGCTCCACCTCGCCCACTGTCGCCCGGGGCATGCTGCCACCTCCCACTGTTGCCCGCCAGCGTAGCGGACGGGGCCCCTGGCGTCAGACGGATCTTCCCCCATCAGGCCATCCCTCCCGATCCCCAAGCCCCAGGTA
>CAZRFD010000092.1:0-28149 GCA_964599085.1 uncultured Enterobacterales bacterium
CGCGGCGGGCCGCACCGACGGGTGGCGCTTCGCCCTGACGCCAGCGCTGGAGGGGACGCCCATCGTCCACCTCGCCCTGCCTGGTGACGGCTCGCCGCGGCAGGTCGACGTGACGCTGCCCTACGACGACAGCAGCGGCACCGCGGTGATCGACGTGCAGTCCCCGTGGTTCAACCCGGCGCGCCGCCGCTGCTCGGCCGAAGGCCTGACGGTGGAAGAAGCCATCGACGGCTGCATGACGGCCGACGGCCACAGCGCCCCCGACCGGTTGGGCTTTGCCATGGCCATGGGCTGGCTGCGACAGCCGGGGGACGCGCCCGACGCGCTGGCCGCCTTCTGGGACGAAGATCCGACGGCCACCGAGCTGCAGCCCATCCCTGTCGTCGATCCCACCGCGGTGTCGTCGACCGCGCTGGACCAGGTGCTGACCGGCTACCTGACGTGGACCATGGACGAGGACAGCTTGGTTGTCCCGGCCTGGTCCTGGCCATCGCTGAGCGGCCCGCTGCCCGCCGAGGTCGCGCAGCCGCCAGTACCCGCCGCACCGGCGATCCTGTCCGAGCAAGGCCTGCTCATCGCCACCGACCGCAGCTACAACAGCATGCAGCGGCTGGCCTCCGTCCATCGCCTCGGCCGCGTCGACGACGCTACCGACGACGTCACCACCGAGCTTGGCTGGTCGAGCGCCTGGGACGGCGACGCCATGGGCGTGGCCCTGCTGTTGCGGACCGTCTCCGACGGCAGCGGTCTGATCCTCTCGCGTACCGACTTCGCCGACTTCGCCGACTTCGACCGGGCGCAGACGCGAACGGAGTGGGGTGAAGCGCTGACGGCCTCGCGGACCTGGTCGCTGACCTGGGACCGCGGTGAGCTGGCGACCCAGACCGATCCCGACGGCGGCGTGTCGAGCTGGCAGCGCAACGCCTGCGGCCTGTCCGAGAGCTTCACCGACCCGGCGGGGCGCCAGCGTACGGATGGCTACGACGGCCTGTGCCGGCCGACCTCGACCATCGCCGATGGCGGCATGGTGACGACGTCCTGGGACGACCTGGGTCGGCTGTCGCGGCGGACCGTGCTGGCGTCGCTGGACACGGCACCGGTGGTGCAGCAGCACTTCTACGACGACACCGCCGACGGCGTCGACGTCCGTGGCACCTGGGACCGGCCGCGCAAGGGCGTGCGCTTGGGCACCGCCCCCGAAGATCCAGTGGAGCTGGACTTCGTCGACCCCTGGGGTCGCGACAGCCTGGTGACCCGTTGCGAAGGGGCGGCGGGCGAACCGCTGTCGGACTTCCCGGTGCTACAGCAGGTCGGCTGCCTGCCGGGGACGGAGATCCACCGCTTCCAGGGATTTGGGCGCGACGGCGCGCGGCGGGTCGTGTCGCAGCCCTACGCCGACGGCGAGGTCGCTGGCGGCACCTGGACCTGGCGGGACGAGCTGTCGCGCGTCGCCGTCGTGCAGTCGCCGGCGCCGGACATTGTACCCGCCTCCACCGCTGCGGCCCGCTTCGTCACCACCACCCTCCGCCACGGGATCACCACCACCGAGACCGAAGGTCCGGACGGGCTGGTGTGCACCCGCAGCGTTGGTGTGCGCACCGCCGAGCAGTCCTGCGGCGGGCTGTTCGTCGGCAGCGTGGGCGTCGACGTGCTCGGCCGGACCGAGTGGTTCACCAATCGCGAAGGGCTGACCCGGGTGACGGAACGCGATCCCTTCGGTCGGGTGTCGCGGCGCTACGCCGACGGCAGCTTCGTCGTCGACGTCGACGGCGTGGACACGACGGTCATCGACCCGGGCTGGTCCTATGCGTGGACCCCGGGCGGGCGGCTGAGCTACGAAGAAGATCCGACCGGTGCGGGCACCGTGTGGACCTCCGATCCGGCGGGCCGCCCCGTGCAGGCCGAGCACGTCGACCGCAGCGGCGCGACCGTGGCCACGGAACGCTGGTCCTACGCCGACGGCGGGCTGCTCACGCCATCGACGGTGGACTTCACCGGCGCCGACGGCAACACCTGGCAGACGACCCGGGATGGGCTGGGGCGCACCGTGCAGTCCGTCGCCCCCGACGGCAGCCTGACCACCCGCAGCTACGGTCCGCTCGGTCTGGAGCGCGAGGTGCGCGCCGATGGCACCGCGACAGCCTGGATTGGCGAGACGCGGAGCGTCGAGCCGTCCCCGGAGGGGGGAGCCGCCCCGAGGAGTGGTTGGCCCCGCAGCGACGAAGGAGCGAAGGGCCAACTTCGACGAGGGGTGGCGGGGGGAACCTGGAGGGGTTCCCCCCTGGAAAGGATCTACGACGGCCTCGGCCGGGTGGTCGAGGCGCAGCTCCAGGCGGATGCGACCGTCGATGGCGGGTTCAGCACCGCGGTGTCGTGGTTGTACGACCACGACGCCCGCGGGGCGGTGACCTGGACCGAAGATCCCGACGGCGTCCAGACGACCAGGCAGTACGCCTTCAACGGCCTGCCGCTGCTGGAGGAGGGGCCGGCCCCAGCCGAGCTGGGCACGACCTGGACCCTGCAGCGCTGGCAGTGGACGGATGCCGGTGCCTTGTCCTGGCACGAGCAGGGCGGGGTGGTCGAGGGACGCTTCTATGACAGCCTGGGCCGCCTGCAGAACCGCTGCCTGGGGGCGGGCAGCTTCGGGTCGTCGGCGAGCTGCGCGCAGTGGCAGAGCTACGACTGGACCGGCAGCGGCGATCTGCGCAGCGTGACCCTGGACGGGGCGCTGACGACGGAGTTCTTCTACGACGGCTTCGGCCAGCTCTCCGACGTGATCCACCCCGACGGCACGACCGAGCAGTGGGGCCGCGACGCGCTCGGCCGGCAGGCCTGGCACGTCGACGAAGACGGTGTGCTGTCGGAGTGGAGCTACGACGCGCTGGGCCGCCTGTCCAGCGAGTGGCTTCCCGGCATGGTTTCGCCGCGCACCTACGACTACGAGCTGGGCCACGATCCGGCCGACTTCGACGCCGCTGGCAGTGGCGCCGAGGTCCACACCATCACCAACCCCGACGGCGGGGTGTGGACGCTGGCCTACGACTTCGCTGGCCGCAACGTGTGGACGGGCCGCCCCGACGGCAGCGCGCAGCAGTCGCTCTACGACGGTGCCTACCTCACCGACGTCTTCGACCTGGACTGCACGACGCCGGGCTGCGATGTGCTCGCCCAGACGGCGTACTACTACGACGCCTTCGGCCGGCAAAGCGACCAGGTGGGCCCCGTCGAACCCGGCGGCACCGACGCCTTCTCGCAGCAGTACGGCTACTCCGATGCCGGGCGGCTGGTCCGCGTCATCGGCGGCGCCGGGGAAGAGACCGCCTACACCTACGACCAGGGCGTGCTCACCGACGAAGACGCCTTGGGCCTGACCGCCCGGCACCTCAGCTACGACGCAGACGTCCCGCGGCTGGTCGGCGAGGTGCGGAGCAACAGCGACTGGAGCAGCAGCCAGCGCCGGGAGACCAGCTACGCCTATGACAGCCTGGGGCGGCTCTCGACGCGGACCGAGGAGCTGTTCGACGGCAGCAGCCTGGTCAGCTCCATCGTCACCGGCCTCGACGACCGGGACAGCTACGGCCTTCCCCGGTATCTGTCGCGGCAGGTCGACGGTACGCTCGAAAGCGAGCTTGTGCGGGTCACCGACCAGCGCGGCCGCATCCAGTCCGAGGAACACTGGCTGGACGGCAGCCAGCAGGGCATGGCGACCTACGCCTACAGCGGTGGCGGGCGGCTCAGCCAGCTTGGCTTCGACTGGACCGGCGGGGGCAGCGAGCAGCTCTCCTACGAACGTGACGGCCCCGACCAGCAAGTCTCCCGCATCGTCGACACCGCCACCGGCACCGTCGTCGCCCAGGTCGCCGGGCGCGACGCCATGGGGCGCATCTCCTCGCTCGATCTCTACGGTGGCGCTGGCCTGGACCTGGACCGAGACCCGCTGGGCCGCGTCCACGAGCTGTGGGCGACGGCGACGGATGGGACCGTGTCCTATCGCCGCTACACCTACGACGTCCGCGGCCGCCTGTCCGAACGTGCGGTCGACGACCGGGTGGACACCTACAGCTACCGCGAGCCCGGCTGGCTGACCCAGGAGGTCGTCGACAGCACCGGCACCAGCCCGGTCACCACCACCACGACCTACGACGCCGGTGGCAACCGCACGTCGCAGACCCGGGTCGTCGGCGGCGTCACCACCACCGACAGCTACACCACGGACGGGGCCAACCGGCTGGTGGCGCTGGACCGCAGCACCGACGACGGCACCGGGCTGACCAGCATGCACGCCGATCTCGGCTGGGACGACCTCGGCGGGATCACGCTGGACCACCGCGGCAGCACCTTCACCCGGGGCGCGGACGGCCGGGTCTCAAAGATCATCGATCCTGGCGGCAGCGGCGTCTTCATCGAGCGCGACCCGCTCGGTCGCCCCATCGCCCTGACCGAGTCCACCGGTGATCTCGACACCTTCTTCTGGGGCAACCCCCAGGGGCAGTGGCCGCTGGCCGGGACCGGCAGTGCAGGCCAGGAGCGCATGTGGGTGGGCCTCGAGGGCATGCTGGTCGCCTTCGTCGACGACGGCGCCATCCTGCCGGCCGCCAGCGACGACCGCGGCGACCTGCTCATGCTCGGCGACCAGCTCGTCGGCGCCGCCGACGCCTTCGGTGCTGACCGCGACCACCTCGCCGACACCTCGGAGCGCTTCGTCTACGCCGGCACCGCCAGTGTGGGCGACCGCCCGCAGCTCATGGCGCAACACCGCCTCTACGACCCCGAACTCGGGAGGTTCCTCTCCGAAGACCCCCTCGGCCTCGGCGGCGGATTCCACCGCTTCGCCTACGCCGAGAACATGCCCACCACCAAGGTCGACCCCGTCGGGCTGCAGGCGACCGATCTGTCGGGGCTGGACTGGATGGGGACCGCGGTCGTGGATGTGGGGGCGGTGGGGGTTTGGGATCCGCCTGGTTCCGGCGGGTGCGCTGGACTGGCCACCTGTGCGAGTGATGACTCGAGCGGGGATGGGGAGGGTTCTCAATCCTCCGAGACCACCGCGAACGCTCCTGGTGAGCACGACCAGTTGTTGGTGGTTGGGGAGTACTGGTTCAACGGGGAACACGTCTACGAGATCATCGACCCGAGCATCACCCCGGGGGATGTACCGGAAGAGACGGTAGTGATTTCTTCCGATGAGGGCGGGTCCCAGACATGCGGGCTTGGGTGCGGCCTGTCCAAGGCGGTAGGGGCTGTTGCCGACGCGATCAGCAGTGCCTTCAGCGGGTCGGGAGCCTCCAGTCTTCTCAACCCGAGTCGGGTAGATGCGGCGCGCAACAGGGGGCCCGTCGACGCGATGCTGGACGGCATCGGGTCTGTGTGGGACATGGCATCGGGGTTCCGCGACGCGATCGCTCAGGATGTCGTCGAAGGATTCCTGCTGGTCCCATCGAACCTGCCGGACCCCGTTCGCCACGACCCGCGCGTCGTCATGAACGTCATCGACTTGTATGTTGAACAGCAGGCGCGACGGCGCGGTGGCGACTACCGAGCTGGTGCTGTCGCCGGTCATGTCGTGAGCGCGGGCGTTGGTGTTGCCGAATTCACGGTGGGGATGGGCGAAGCCACCGCCAGCGGGAGCGCCACGGTGCTCGCTGCGTGGGTGCCCGGCGTTGGGCAGCTCGCGATCCCCGTTGGCGGCGCCCTCACGGCTGAGGGGCTTGCTGTCGCTGGCATTGGTGTGTCAACGCAAGCAGCCGCTGTACAAAACCTAGCCGAAATGCTGCTTGCGTCTGGTGGGGATGGTGCTGGGGCCTCAAAGGCCGCAGGCGAGACCACCGCCCTGGTTCCAGTGCCCAAGGTACGGGGGAATCCGAACACAGCACCGGCAAGGGGCACGACCTTCGTAGACCCGAAAGGGAACGCCATCACCACGCCACCGGGCGGGAAGATCACGGGATCACCTGACGGCCGGTTCATCCAAGCTCGTGACGCGGCAGGCAATCCCACTGGCGTGCGACTCGACGGAGGCCACAAGCCAGCAAGTCATCCCGATCCACGAGCACAGGGACCGCACGGACATGTTCCCGACGTGACCAACCCCGACGGCACGCCGTGGCTGCCGATCAAGGAGTGAGGGTGTCGATGAGCAACCCAACGTGGGGAGATACGGTGCGGGTCAAGGCTGATGCGCCGGAGCGGTTTCGAGCTGGAGCCCTGGCTGCGGTGTGCGGGATTCGTGTCGTCGAAACTTCGCTTGAAGCAACCGCTGCATGCCACCCCGTGGGCACGACCCTGTACCTGATTGAGTATGACGACGGCTCGTCGGTCGAGGTCCCCGGAGAGTGGTTGGTGGTCGTGCCAGATGAGGCCTGACAGCCACCCCTCGCACGGCTCTGAATAGGTGACCACCCTCCCGAGCCCCCGCCTCGCGGCTGGGTCGGGTCTCGGTCTGCTCCTCGGTCGTTGGCCTACTTGGCGGCCAACTCCTCGATGGCCTCGGCCAACGCCGCACCCACCGCCCGCATCTCCGTCATCATCCGCACCCACGCGGCTTCCCTCGTGTCGGCCTCCCCCACCTCATCGCTCACGCCCGCGAGGAGCTGTTCGACGGCAGCAGCCTGGTCAGCTCCATCGTCACCGGCCTCGACGACCGCGACAGCTACGGCGTGCCCCGGTATCTGTCGCGGCAGGTCGACGGCACGCTGGAGAGCGAGCTTGTGCGGGTCACCGACCAGCGCGGCCGGATCCAGTCCGAGGAACACTGGCTGGACGGCAGCCAGCAGGGCACGGCGACCTACGGCTACAGCGGTGGCGGGCGGCTCAGCCAGGTCGGCTTCGACTGGACCGGCGGGGGCAGCGAGCAGCTCTCCTACGAACGCGATGGCCCCGACCAGCAGGTCTCCCGCATCGTCGACACTGCCACCGGCACCGTCGTCGCCCAGGTCGCCGGGCGCGACGCCATGGAGCGGATCTCGCAGCCTGTTTGAGGGGGGGAACCCCTCCTTGATTCCAGACGCAGTGCGTCTGGCCCCGCCGGCACCCCTCGTCGCAGTTGGACCTCCGGGCTTCGCCCTCCCGGTCCAACCACTCCGCGGGGAGCCTCCCCCCTCCGGGGCCTGGATCTGTTCGGAGGTGCGGGCCTGGACCTGGACCGGGACCGAGAACCGCTGGGCCGCGTCCACGAGCCGTGGGCGACGGCGACGGATGGGACCGTGTCCTATCGCCGCTACACCTACGATGCGCGGGGCCGCCTGTCGGAGCGCATGGTCGACGACCGGGTGGACACCTACAGCTACCGCGAGCCCGGCTGGCTGACCCAGGAGGTCGTCGACAGCACAGGCACCAGCCCGGTCCCCCTTGTTCAAGCGTCGGCTGCCAGCAGCGGCCGTTCCGCGAGGTACACCAGGCGCGTTCCGGCGGGCACCGGCGTGTCCGCCGGCGGGTTGACGAGGTCGGTGTCGTCGTCACGCCGGATCCCCAGCACCAGCGCGCCCGTGGCGTCCTTGACCCGCTGCTGCCACTCGCCGAAGGTCCGGGGGGCCGGTGTGTCCGCGGGCGGCTGCCAGCGCCCGACGTACAGGCTGTTGGCGCCCGCCGACGCGAACTCGCTGACGATGGTGCCGGTGCCCGGCACGCTCATGGCGTGGGCGATCAGCGAGAAGCCCAGGCGCGTGGTCTCGATGACCTCGTCGGCGCCAGCGGCGCGGGCGTGCTCGACGTTCTCCTGGTCGAGGATCTCGGCGACGACGTACAGGGGTTCGGCTCGCCGGGCGGTGTCCGGCCGCTTGTGCAGGTAGCTGCGCAGGGTGAACAAGGTCAGGATCGTGACAGCGTCGGCCTTCTGGGGCGCCTCCTGGCGCGAGCCGACGACGACGACCTTGCCGGCGTGGTCCAGGCGGACCTTGTCCAGCTCGCTCTCCTTGGTCGGGTCGCCCTGCACCCAGGTGAAGCGCGGCGGAACCGACGGCGGACGCTCCCGGTCAGCGAAGATGACGATCTCCAGGTCGGTGTCGCCCAGCTCGGACTCGAGCGCGTCGAGCAGCATGCTGGCGCCGGGGTCGAAGCCCATGACGACCACGTGGTCGATGTAGCCGCTCATGCGGAACTGCTCCTCGCGGATGCCGAGCACCGCGTTGACCAGGGTGGTGCCGACGATGCCGGCGAACAGGGCCAGCAGGAACATGCCCGTGACCATGAGGAAGGCGCCGATGATGCGGCCGAGGCCGGTCACCGGCGAGATGTCGCCGAAGCCCACCGTCGTCAGGGTGACGATGGCCCACCAGAAGCCGTCGGCCAGGCTGTCGATCTCGGGGTTGTCCTGTGCTTCGACCAGGAAGATGGTCAGCCCGCCGACCAGGGTGGCCAGCAGCAGCAGCGACTGCCCGAACATGAACAGCAGGCGGTTCTCCTGGAAGGCCCGGGTCAGGCCGACCAGCGGGTTGCTGTAGCGGAAGATCTTCGTGGTCCGGAACAGCCGCAGCAGGCGCAGCGCCCGCAGGCCCCGCAGCGCTGGGACCAGGGCGAGGACCGTGAACAGATCGATGAGGTTCAGCGGGCGGGCGAGGTAGCGCAGCCGGGCGAGGACCTGCACGAGGAACCGGCGGCCGGGGCCGAGCCGGTAGAAGCGCAGCTCGGGCGGCCGGAAGCTCAGCACCCGCAGCACCAGCTCGACGACGAAGATGCCGAGGATGGCGTGGTCGAGGCGGTCGAGGGTCGCGGGCTCCATCACCGCGTCGGGGTAGGCGACCTCGACGACGAACAGGGCCACCGACAGGACGATCAGGGTCCAGACTACGCCCTGGGTCCACCGCCAGGCGGTCGTGCCCGGTCGGTGGAAGGCGGTGTGGACGAGGTCGACGATCGCGCGCATGCCGAGGCCTATCCGGCGCGGCTCGAGGTCGGCGCGGGTGGGGGTCGCCCACGCGGCTTCGTGAACTCGACGGAATTCGGGTTGCGTGATTGACGCTGATGGGTCAATGGGAAATGTGGTGGGGTTCGCGCGCACATGAGCGGACTCCGCCAGCACCACCTTCCGCCTTCATCGAGAGGAGGACTCCGACATGATCCGCATCTCCGACATCGTCTCCGCCCAGGTCTCCACCGTCACCAGCAAGGGTCTCGCCCGTGCCCTCACCGGCATGCGCGGGGCTCCGCGACCGCCCGGCCGGTGGTGTGAGGACAGCGGGTTCTGACCGCTGCAGACGCAGCCCCCATCGGGGTCTGCGCTGTGCTCGACCCCTGACTCGGCTCCATCGGCTCTTGGCCTGAGGGGTGGCGTGTGCCTCGCCGCACGTTGCTCGCCGACCGACCTGGAACATGTCTGCCCCACACCTGCACCGCGGTGTGGCGGCTGCACACGCCTGCCGGCATCCTGCCGGCATGGAGGTGCGCCGTGCGCGCACAGAACACCACCCTGCCCGACCGCATCGGCGTCCGGCAGGTGCATCACCTCGCCTGGCCCGTCATGGTGACCATGCTGTCGCACACCGCGATGAGCGTGGCCGATACCTTGTTCGTCGCCCGCCTCGGTACCGCCCAGCTCGCCGGCACCGGGGTCGGTGCGACGGGCTCCTTCGTCGTGCTCGCCACGGGCTTCGGCCTGGCCGGCGGCGCGCGCGTCGTCGTCGCCAACGCCACCGGCGCCCAGGACCACGCCCGCGCCCGGGTCATGGCCTGGCAGGGGCTGTGGATCGCCCTGGCCCTCGGCCTGGTCGGCTTCGCCCTGGCACCGCTGGCCGGGCCCCTCGCCCGCGCCTTCGGCGGCTCGCCCGAGGTCGCCCGCTTCGGCGCCGACTACCTCGGCGTCCGCATCGGCGGCTCGGTCCTCGCCCTGGCGGCGCTGACCCTCAGCTCCTGGTTCCAGGGGCGCGGCAACACGCGCACCCCCATGGTGGCCAACGTCTTCGCCAACCTGCTCAACATCGCCCTCGACCCGATCTTCGTGTTCGGCTGGGGGCCGATGCCGGCCTTCGGTGTGGCGGGGGCGGCGGCCGCGACGGTGCTCTCGCAGGGGGTGGCGACGGTGATCCTCGCCTTCGCCATCCGCCGCGAGCTGCGTGGGGTCCCGGCCCGGCCGCAGTGGTCGCTCATCCTGCGGGCGCTGCACATCGGCGCGCCGATGGCGCTGCGCGGGGCGCTGTCGGTGGGCGGCTTCGCGGTCTTCGTGGCCATCCTGGCCCGGGCTGGGGACGCCCACCTCGGTGCTCACGTCATCGTGTTGCGCATCGTCAGCGTGAGCTTCCTCCCCGGCCACGCCGTGGGCGAAGCGGCCGGCGTCCTCGTCGGCCAGGCGCTGGGTGCCGGCCGACCGGCGCTCGCCCGCCAGGCCTTCGTGTCGGGCACCCGCCTGGCCGTCGCCATCATGGCGACGATGGCCCTGGTCTTCGTGCTGTTCCCCTCGCCCCTGGTCCGGCTGTTCTCGCCGGCACCGGATGTGCTGGAGATCGCCGTGCAGCTCATGCTGATCGCGGCGGCCTTCCAGCTCTTCGATGCCGTCGCGATGGTCGCCCAGGGTGCCCTGAACGGCGCGGGTGACACGCGGTCGACGCTGCTCTTCGGGGTCGGCACGATGTGGCTGGTCAACCTCCCCACGGGTTGGTTCCTCGCCCTGCACCTGGGCCTGGGGGCCGTTGGTGCCTGGCTTGCGCTGACCGCGGAGATCGTGACCTTTGCCGCCCTCGTGCTCTGGCGCGTGAGCGGCGGGGCCTGGATCGAGCTGGGGCTGAGCACGGCGGGTGCGGGCGAGGCTGCGGCGGTCGATGTCGGCGAGGACGCTGCCGGCGAGGACGATGCCGTCGCGCCGGCCCTGGCATGATCCGCTGCCCGCCACCGCGGGGTGACGTCAAGCTGCTGGCGTCACCCCGCCTCGGCCATGGCAGCTCCGACGGTGGTGGTCGGCTGCGCTACACTGGTCGTAGCTTGGAGGCCCCATGAGCGAACGCCCGCCCGGTGACGGTCCGTCCCCCTGGGATGACGTGATCAACCAGGTCTCGGACGCCCTCGACGGCGCAGGCTTCTTCGGCGCCGACACCCGCGACGCCGTCCTCGACGTGCTGGGTGACGCCCTCGACGAGCTCGCCCTGATGCGCGATCTCGAGCGCATGCGGGTCGACCAGGAAGAGGAAAAGGGCGCCCCCGACGTCACCGTCGTGGACGGTGGCCGCCAGCGCAACCAGCCCCGGTCACGCAAGCCGCGGCCAGAGCTGCGGGTCGCCGACGGCGCTGCGGACGGCGCCCGGCCCGAGGGCGACGGGCCCCGCGTGCACACCCGCGTCTTCTGTGATGAGTGCGCCGACGACCTCGGCATCGACGACCTCTTCGGCCCTGTCAATCCCGCGTCCACCCTGCACCTCACCGGCAGGATCGAGCTGCAGGCGGAAGAGACCCAGCTCGTCTACGCCGGCGTGGATGTGCGGCCCTACCGGATCCTGTGCGAGGAGGGGATGTTCACCCTGCACGGGGAGGGGCAGCCGCTGACCCTGCTGCGGCGCGGCCAGAGTGCCGACATCCAAGCCGCCAACATCACCGTGTCGGCGGACGGTCTCGAAGCGCAGGGCAGCTACGTCCGCCTCGACGAGGTGCCGCCGCCGCCGTTCTGAGAGGCCGCTGAACCCTGCGCGACCGGCCCGGGACGCGCTATGCCGGGGACCCTCCCCGGAGCGACGCGTGACCTGGACACTGAGCACCCTCAACGTCAACGGCCTGCGGGCCTGCGTCCGCAAGGGCTTTCCGAAGTGGCGCGCCCGAAGCGGCGTGGACGTCTTCTGCCTGCAGGAGGTCCGGATGTGGCCGGACCAGATGGGCAAGGAGCACCTGCCGCCGCGCGGGTGGAAGGCCGTGCACGCCGTGGCCGACAAGAAGGGCTACTCGGGCGCGTCGGTGTGGAGCCGGCGACCGGTGCAGTCGCAGTCGGTGGGCTGCGGGCTGGACTGGGCCGATGCGGAGGGTCGGGTGGCGCGCATGGACCTCGACGTCGCCACCGTGGTCAGCGTCTACCTGCCCAGCGGGTCGAGCGGGGACGCCCGCCAGGCCCGCAAGGAGGCGTTCATGGACCACTTCGCGCGCTTCTCCGAACAGCTCCTCGCCGAGGGTCGTCCCGTCGTGCTGTGCGGCGACCTCAACATCGCCCACACGGAATTGGACATCAAGAACGCCCGCAGCAACCAGAAGAACAGCGGGTTCCTGCCCCACGAGCGGGAGTGGTTCAGCCGCCTGCTGGACCTGGGCTGGGTCGACGTGTGGCGGTCGCTCAACCCTGGCGTGGAGGAGTACTCGTGGTGGTCCCAGCGCGGGGCCGCCCGGGACAAGAACGTCGGGTGGCGCCTGGACTACCAGCTCGCGAGCCCAGACCTGGCAGCACGCGCCGAGAAGGCCTGGATCGTCGGCCGCAAGCCCAACCTGTCCGATCACTGTCCGGTCAACGTCACCTACCGGATCTGAGGGGCCCGGCTGCGGGTCACTCGCGGACGAAGAGCACCGTGCTGAGCACCGGGATCCCGCTGCCCTCGTCGCTGGTGAGCACGCCGCCGGTCACGGTGGCGGTGCCCCCGTCCAGCCAGCCCTTGCTGTCGTAGTCCGCGCCCAGGATGCGCACGGACTCGCCCTCGCTGAGGCCGTGGGTGTCGTTGGTGGTGAAGCTCCAGGGCGGGTCGAGCGTGACGTTCATCCGCCCCATGAACCAGGCGGCGGCCACCTTCCCCTCGATCTCCTCCAGCTCCAGGCCGATCTCGCCGGGGTCGACGGCCACGGCGGCCACGTACTCGCTCTCGCCGTCATCGAGGTACGGCGAGTTGGCGTCGGATGCGGTCATGGCGCTGGGGTCGACGAGGACGCGCAGCGTGCCGTCGAGCATGATCTCTTCGGCGCCGCCCGTGAGATCCTCCACCGTCACGAAGTCATAGGAGATCATCGGGTCGGTCAGCTCGATGTCGGCGCCCTCTTCCACCGTCAGGAAGTCGAGCGGGGTCGACACGGTCTTCTGGTCGGCGAGGTTCACCGCTTCCAGCGCGTAGTGGTCGGCTTCGACGTTGGTGTACTCGTAGCTGCCGTCGGCTTCGGTCATGATCGAGCGGCAGAGGTCGGCGCAGAGCCGCATCTGGACGTTCGCCGGGCTGCCGTCGGGCTTGACCACCGTGCCAGCGACGCGCGCCGTGCCGCCGGTGCTGCCGCCGTCGGCGGTGCCGCCGTCGGTGCTGCCGCCATCGGTGGCGCCGCCGTCCCCGGTCCCACCGGTGTCGTCGGTCTTGTCACCGCAGGCGACGAGCAGGGGGAGGACGAGGAGGGGCAGCAGGCGGTGCATGGGGGTCTCCGGGGTGCCGAGGGGGGCGCAATGTAGCAGGGCGATGCCATGGCCGCGCCATCGGTCGCTGCATGGTGGGGCACGGCTGTCCCACCGGGGTGTCCGAGCCCCGCCGTCGTCGCACGTGGACGCCGATGCTGCGGGGATCGAGAACCGTCGGCCCACCGGCACGGGCCTTGCAAAACCCGCTGGCGTCCCGGAGTCCCCATGCGCCTCGCCCCCGCTCTCGCCCTGGCGGCCCTCGTCCTGTCGCCGCTGACGCTGACAGCCTGCTCGTCGGGGAGCGACCAGCCAGCACCGGGCAGCCTGGAGCACACCTTCGCGGAAGCCGCCGCCGACTACGACGTGCCCCGGGACCTCCTCGTCGCGATCTCGTACACGCTGACCCGCCTCGAGGACCGCAGCGGCATGGAAGCCATCGACAGCGGCGTCGGGCTGATGAACCTGCACGCCGACGGCAGCGACCCCTCGCTGTCCCGCGCCGCACAGCTCGTGGGCCGCGACACCGACGACGTGACGCTCGACACCTCCGCCAACGTCCGGGCCGGGGCTGCGCTGCTGCGCTCCTGGGCCAACCAGCGGGGTGAAGCCTACGGCCTGGAGATCGAGGATCTGCAGCAGTGGTACCCCGTCGTCGCCCGCTTCTCCGGCGCCGACGATCCGCTGGTGGCCATGGGCTTCGCCGAGCAGGTCTACGACGTGATGCAGTGGGGGCTGCTGGTCGAGACCGACGACGGCGAGCTGGTCGAGATCGCGCCCCACGCCCTGGACTGGCGCGACCTCGACCGCGAAGCGACCACCGGCAGCTCGCTCATCGATCAGTACATCCCGGCGTCATCGGCCAACTACACCAACGACAGCCGCACCAGCGTGTCCATGGTCGTGATCCACACCATGGAGGGCAGCTACTCGGGGTCGATCTCCTGGTTCCAGAGCAGCGAAGCCAGCGCATCCGCCCACTACATGATCCGCAGCAGCGACGGCGAGATCACGCAGATGGTCGACGAGGAAGACATCGCCTGGCACGCTGGCGACTGGGAGACCAACAAGAACTCCATCGGCATCGAGCACGAGGGCTTCGTCTCCGATCCCGACACCTGGTACACGGACGCGATGTACCGCAGCAGCGCGGCGCTCACCCGGGACATCTGCGACCGCTACGGGATCCCCAAGGATCGCGACCACATCATCGGCCACTACGAAGTGCCGGGCTGCAGCAACCCCAACGCCGGCGGCACCTCCTGCCACACCGATCCCGGCGATGGCTGGGACTGGGACTACTACATGTCGCTGGTCAACGAGACCGGCACCGGTGCCGGCAGCGGCAGCTCGACCCTGCCCGACGGCACCAAGCACGGCAGCTTCGAGGTCTGGGCCCACAGCAGCCGCTACGGCAAGCAGGACACCTGCTCAGGCACGCTGGAGGGCACGGCCAGCAACGGCAACCTGTACCTGACCGGCACCTGCCGCGGCGACCACTACCCCGACGCCGGCGAGCTGCGCATCGTGTGGTCGGGGTCGACCATGGGCACCAGCATCTCGGGCACGGTCGTCGTCGACGGCTACAGCGACCCCTGGGCCGGCAACGTCCAGGCCGACGGCAGCGTGACTGCGGACATGGCGGGGACCAAGGACGTCGGCGGGGACGTCGGCGTCGTCACCTACGACGCCAGCATCCACGTCGATCCCTGAGCTGCGTTCAGCTCGCGTGCTTCTTGACCAGGTCGGCGAAGCGCGGCATGGCGGCCGAGACGTGTTCGACGGCTGTGGGGCGCAGCTTGCCGTAGGTCTTGGCGATCACCTTGTTCTTGGCGCGCTGGGCGCGGGCGTCGGTGATGCCGAGCAGCGCGTTGGCGATCTCGGTCTTCTTCGCGGTGAAGTAGCTGCGCGCGTCCTTGCCCTGGGCCTGGCAGTCCTGCCAGTAGGGTTCGACCTTGGCGGCGAAGTCGTCGAGCAGGTGGTGCAGCGCCATGGGGATGGTGCCCGGGCGGATGCTCTTGACGGTCTTGTAGCCGGCCTTGATCGCCATGCCGGACAGGCCCCGCTTGTCGCCGACCTCGGCTTCGATGAGGACCACGCAGTCGTCGATGACCGCCTTGCGCTTCTGCTCGTCCTTGATGACTTCGGTGAGGGAACCCATGGACAACTCCAGGCACCGGCCGGGCCGGCGAGAGGTGGGGGAGGGGATGTGAAGAGGGAGAGGTGGTGTGCGTGCGGGCCCGTGGCGAGCAGGCGCGGCGAGGAGGGGGCGGCCGATCAGTCCGGGTACTTGGGCGGGCACTTGTTGACGAAGCCGCTACCACCGACCTGCTTGAACCACCAGCCGATGTAGCGCTTGCCGTAGCAGGAGTAGCCGCCGCGCTTTGCGTAGGCCCGCTGCAGGCACTCGTAGCTGCGATCCCAGTCGCGATCGTTCTGGGCCTTGGCGATGTCAGCGTTGGGGACGACGTCGGGCATGTCGTCCTCGGCGTACCACTTCATCCACGAGGGGATGGCGTCGCAGAGCACGTCGGCGGCGTCCTGGCTGGGCGAGGACTTCAGCACCGTCAGCAGCGCGCCGCGGACGCTGGCGTCGTCTTCCTGGGTCAGGGCGCGGGTGCGCAGACACTTGATCGCTTCTGCCCGCTTGGTGCCCTTGAAGGCGAGGACGGCGCGGCTGCGCACCTCGGGGCTCTCGTCCTCCATCATAGCGGTGCAGAGCAGGTCATCGACGCCGTCGGCCTGCGCCTTCTTCAGCGCCTGCAGGGCGGCGCCGCGGACCGAGCCCTCGGCGTCTTCCTTGGCCAGCTTCGTCAGGGCCGCGGTGATGTCGTCACCGTCGAACTTGGCGATGCCCAGGGCGGCGGTGGCCCGGACCGCCGGGTCGGCGTCGCTGGTGGCGAGCTTGAGCAGCTCGGCGCGGTAGTCGGCGTTGCCGGCGATGGCCTTGGTGGCGGCCACGCGGATCTCGCTGTCGGTGGCTGTGTCCTGGGCGATGCGGGTGAGGCTGTCGCGGCCGGCCTTGGCCGCCGTGTTGGCCAGGGCACGCACCGCCTCGGCCTTGTTGGGCAGGTCGGGCTTCTCGACCACTTCGGCCATGCAGCCCACCATGTCGTCGCGCTGGCTGCCCTTGAGACCCTCGGCGACGGGGATGTCCAGCCGCCCCTTGGCGTCGACCATGTGGTCGCAGACGCAGGCCCGGCCGACCTCCATGCCCTCTTCGTCGGGCGGGTCGCCGTCGGCGATGGTCTCGAGCCGGTCGGCGGCGTAGCGGCGCACGTCGTCGTCCTTCATGTCGAGGCCGACGCACATGGTCTTGTAGTGCTTGCGGGCCAGCGCGTCGTCGATGTCGGCGCTGGTGACGTAGCTGGGGGTGATCTCGCAGCCTGTGAGGGCCGAGGCGGCGGCCAGGGCGAGGAGGGTGCGGCGCATCTGGGCTTCCCGGTCGTCGAGGACGCGGGATGGTAGCGGTTCGCCGGGCCGGCTGCCACTGTCTGACACCCCTGCCAGCCGGCGTCGCGGCTCAGGCGCCGTTCAGCGACCAGTCGTAGTCGAGGCTCACGTCGTAGTTCACGTCGGCGTCGCCGCCCTCGCGGTAGGTCTGGACGAAGCCCTGCACACTTCCGAAGCTGGTCTCGAAGTCGCCGCGGAACCAGGAGAACAGGACCGAGATCCCGTCGGGGCCGGCCCCCTTTCCGGGGTGGGCGAGGAAGCGGGCGGCGTTGTCGTCGAGGGCGGCGTAGACGTTGTCGGCGGTGAACGCGCGGGCAGGCACGTCGGGGCAGCTCCGGCTCACGCAGTTCAGCCCCATGTGGATGCGGGCGTCGACGGGGGCGTCCCCCCACAGCGCGGCGTGCCAGCCCTCGATGGCGGCCAGCAGGTCGGGTTCGTCGGCGTAGGTGGCGGGGTCGACGTCGCCGCGGAGCACGCCGTGCTCGACCTCGTTGAGGCTGAGCTGGACGCCGCCGACGGTCACGAAGCGCGTCGTGAACATCACGAAGGTCGTGCCGGTCTCCTCGCCGTTCCAGGTGCTGGCGCTCGCACCCGCCCAGCCCGGGTCGATGGCCAGCTGGCCAAGGGCCGTCTGGATCGCCCAGGCGTTGTAGAGGTTGAGCCAGAAGGCGAGGGCCTCCTCGTGGCCATCCAGCGCGAGCGGGTCGACGCTGGCCATGTTGGCGAGGGTGTCGGCCAGGGACACGCCGGCGTCGGGCGTCTGGTTCATCGCCGTGTAGTCGACCGAGCGCACCGTCCCGCCGTTCCAGGTCTCGTCGTAGGCGTGGGTGACGAGCAGGCCGGTGAGCCCGTAGTGGCCGAGCCGGGTGGCGTCGGCCAGCTCCTCGCGCCCCGCCAGCGAGACCTCGGCCGAGAACGTCTCGTCGGCGCCGGCGCACAGCGCGTCGGCGTCGGCGGCGTCGACGAACTGGCCGCAGGCCAGACCGAGCAGGACGATGAGCATGTGACCTCCAGAACACCCCCGATGCATCACCTCGGGGTAGGGTTTCGACACCGACCCCTCGGGTCTCGGAGGTGGGTGGGGATGCAGACGGCGGCGGCCGATCGTGGTGCGATCCTGGTGGAGCGCTTCGCCCTGGTGGGGCTGGTGCTGACCGGGACCGTGGTGCGGCTGGCCTATGGCGTCGGCGTCCGGCCCTGGCAGGCCCAGCCCGACCAGGACGCCTGGGCGCTGCTGCTGTCGGAGGCGCGACGGGTGGGGCTGCGCGCCGACCAGCTCGTGCACGCTCCCCACGATCTGGGCAGCGCGCTGTCGGCGCTGCTGGCGCTGTTGCTGCAGCCGCTGGCGAGCGGCTCGCTGCCGGCACTGTCGCTGCCGGCACTCTCGCTGGCGGCGCTGGTCGTGGACACGCTGGTGCGGCTGGTGCAGGTGCTGGCGACGCGCCGGCTGTTCGGGCCGCGGACGGCGCTGTGCCTCGGACTGTGGGAGGTCGTCGCCCTGCCCGTGCTGCTGCCCTGGGGCACGGTCAACGTCGCCCTGCATCACGCATCGAGCGCCTGGCCCTTTGTCGTGCTCGCGGTGCTGCACGGTGGCTCCGACGGGGTGGTGTCGCTGCGGCGCTCGCTGGCCGTCGGTGTCGTCGCCGGCCTCGCCCTGGCGTGGTCGAGCAGCAACCTCGCCCTGGTCGCGCTGGTACCGGTGCTGCTCGTGCTGGCGACGCTGCGGCGGCGGGCCTCGCCCGCCGTGCTCGTCGGCGTGGTGCCCCTGGCGCTGGACGCTGCGATCCTCACCATCGTGCGCGAGACCCTCGATCTCGGCCTGCACATCGAAGGCCTCGGCCCCTGGTCGGTGCGGAGCCTTCCGCTCACCGACATCAACGTGCAGCACATCGCCGGCCGCTTCGCCGAGCTGTGGGCGCAGACCCTGCCCACGGGACTGTTCAGCTCCCCCTTCGGGCCGGGTCCTCTGGGACCGGGCATCGCCTTCGTCGTCATGGGCATCGCCGGGGTGCTGCTGACCGCCCTGCGTCGGCCGACCCGAGCGATCAGCGCCGACGCCGTCGTCATCATCGTCGGCTTCAGCCTCGCCTGGCTGCTCAGCCCCCTGTCGGAGCTGCCGACCGGCCACCGCGACTACTTCGCCTGGCGGCACCTCACGTGGATGCTCCCGCTGTTCGTCGCCGTCGCCCTGCACGGCTGGGCGCTGCGGCCCTGGGCGGGATGGCTGGCTGCGGGGGCCGCCAGCACCGCGTCCCTGGCGCTGCTGCTCCAAGGGCCCGTCCAGCCGGTACCCCAGGCCGACGACGCAGCGGTCGGCTGGATCCTCGGCCGAAAGCTCGGCCACGATCCGGCGCGCCTCGCGGCCATCGTCGATGCCGCCAGCGCGCCGCGCCGCGCGGCCCTGCGGCAGGGCTGCGGATGGGGTGTCGTGGCGGCGACGGTCGGCTTCTCGCCCACGTCGGCGCGGCCCTCCCTCGACGGGCTGATCGCCCTGCGCGATGGCTGGCCGCTGCTGGACCGGCCCGACGTCGACGCCGGCATGCGTCGGGGCCTCGAACAGCTCGCGCCTGCCGCGCTCCCCGACCTCGCGGCGCGGTCCTGGCAGCGTGGCCTGCGCCTCGACGGCCCCCTCGTCCAGGCCGAGCCCGACCGGGTGGCGCTCTACGGCAACGGCCGGGTCGATCTGGACGTGCCCGCCGCCGGGCCGGTGTCCCTGGTGGTGTCCGGCAGCACGGCGGGGGGCCGGGGCCCGACCGCGCGGGTCGAGCGCCACGGCCGGCTGCTGGTGGAACAGGTGGTCGGGCCGGAACGCCTGGTCTTGTCGGTGCCCCCGGTTCCGGCGGGCACGACGCTGTCCCTGGTCTACGCCGACGACCTGGTTGATGACCGCGGCCACGACCGCGACCTCTTCCTGTGGTGGGTCGAGGTGGGCGGTGGCAGCGCCGCGACCGTCACGGGGGAGTGATCCGGACGTAGTCGATGCTGCCGTCGGCGTTGAGCAGGTAGAGGTTGTCGGGGTGGAGCAGGCCCCCGGTGCCGAAGTGGGCGTCGACGACGTCGCCGAGGTGGCCGGCGAAGCGCTGGGGGACGCCCTGGTCGATGCGCCAGATGGCGAGTGGATCGCCCTGGATCACCCAGGTGCGGCCGTAGCTGTCGACGGCGGCGGCGCGGGCGTCGACGAGGTCGGTGGCCGCGGGCTCGGATCCGTCGGGGCCCACGCGGAGGAGGCCGGTCGCGGTGGTGACCAGCGCGCGTTCGCAGGGGGAGGTAGCGCCGGAGAGCGCGAGGCTGCGGGCATCGGGGGGGGCGTCGGCCCAGCGCGTGGGGGTCGCGCTGTCCGGCGTGGTGAGCCACAGCCCGGTCGGCGTGAGGGCCAGCAGGGCATCGCCGCACCACGCCTGGGCGTCGATGGTGTCGCGGACCCCGATCCGCGCGCCGGCGGACCACTCGCCCTCGGCCGGCGCGGGACCGAAGCCGATGCCGCCCGCGTCCCCGACGGCCAGCCAGGCCTTGTGCCCCACGACGATGGTGGCCGCGTCGGTCCGGAGCTTTCGAGCGCGGCCCTCTCCGTCCACCTCGAAGACGCCGCCGCGGCCGGCGACGAACAGGGTCTGCGACGCCGACGGCGACAAGGTCGACGCCCCCTCTCCCAGACCCGTGCTCAGCACGTAGGGGGCTTCCAGCAGATCGTCGATGCAGCCGGTGCCGAGCACCAGCAGGCAGAGGGTGGCCGCGTCAGCGCGCATGCCGGGCCAGGCTGGCCACGAGCGCGGGGATGTCGGCCCTGCGGACGCTGCCGAAGGACAGCCGCACGGCGCCGCCGATGTTGATGACGCCCACACCCTCGGACAGCAGGGCCTGGCGGATCTCTTCGGGGTCCCGGCGGACCTTGATCAGGGCGAACATGCCGGCGTTGAAGGGCCAGGCCTGCAGCCCCTCGGCGTCCAGCGCGTCGCGCAGGGCCTGGTAGCGGCGGCGCAGGCGCTCGCGGATCCACGCCTGCTGCTGGGGGAGGTCGGGGTGCTGCAAGGCCCGGAGGAGGACGGCCTGTGACGTGGAGCTGGCCGTGGAGATCGACGCCCGGGCCGATGCCCGCAGCTTGTCTTCCAGGGCTTCGCCGGCGGGGCCGCCGTCGCCGATGGTGACGAAGCCCACCCGGCCGCCGAAGTACAGCAGCTCCTTGGTGGCGCCGTCGACCTTGACCGCGAGCACGCGGCCCGGGGCGCAGGTGGACAGTCGGTGGAAGAGGCTGTGGTGGTATCCCTGCGGCGTCCACCACATGCCGTGGTAGGCGTCGTCGCAGATGACGACGAGGGGGTGGACGGCCGTGCGCAGGATGTCGACCAGCTCGTCGACTTCTTCTGGGGTCGGGGCGTAGCCGGTGGGGTTCGAGGGGAAGTTGAGGAGGAGGACGCCGGGGCCGGGCAGGGCGGCCAGGGCCCGCCGGAGGTCGTCGAGGTCGAGCGCGGGGTCGTCGGGGCCGGCGTCGGGGCGCAGGAGCTGCCAGGTGCGCAGCGCCGCGCCGCGGGCGACGCCGAAGATGGCCCGGTAGTTGCCCCAGGCGGGGTCGGGGAGGAGGACCGGGGTGCCGGGGCCGACGAAGAGGTCGGCGACCATGGCGATGCCGTGGGTCAGGCCGCAGGTGGCCACGGGGAGGGTGGCCGGGACGGCGCCGTCGGGCGCGTCGCCGGCGATGTGGGCCGCCCAGCGCTGCCGCAGATCGCGGCGGCCGCCCTGGGCCGAGTACAGCGTGGCGTCGTCGGCTTCCAGCGAGGCCAGGGCGTCGAGCACGGCCGGCAGCGGCAGCGAGTGGCCGGTGCCGTCCGTGACCTGGCCGATGGTGGCGTTGATGTGGCAGGCGTGGGCGTCGGCGGACTGCGCCGGGATCCCCTTGGGGAAGAACAGCCGGCGCCCCACCGGCGACAGGCAGGCGGCCGCGGCGCGGTTGTGGCGGGCGATGATGTCGTTGAGGTGCTCGGCGTGCATCCTGTGCCTCTATCGGGTCGCCACGAGACCGGCGTCGGGATCGGCGGTGCCGTGGGTTAGCCCTGTGCCGCCCGGGCCTGCTCGGCCCGGCTGGAGCCCACGATGCGCGTGCTGACCCCGCCGGTCGAAGACTTCCTGGTCGACGAGGAACCCTACTACCTGCCGGTGGGGGCCGAAGTCGAGCTGTTCGAGAACGCCTGGAAGGCATGCATCCCGATCATCCTCAAGGGGCCGACGGGCTGCGGCAAGACCCGCTTCGTCGCCCACATGGCCCACACGCTGGGCCGCCCGCTGATCACCGTGGCCTGCCACGAAGACCTCACCGCCAGTGATCTCGTGGGGCGCTACCTCATCCAGAACGACGAAGCGGTCTGGGTCGATGGCCCCATGACGACCGCGGTGCGCCACGGCGCCATCCTCTACCTCGACGAGATCGTGGAGGCGCGCAAGGACACGATGGTCGTGATCCACCCCCTGACCGACCACCGGCGGGTGCTGACCATCGACAAGCTGGCGGCGGTGCTCAAGGCGCCGTCGGAGTTCATGCTCGTGGTCAGCTACAACCCCGGCTACCAGTCGGTGCTCAAGGAGCTCAAGCAGTCGACGCGGCAGCGCTTCGTGTCGCTGGACTTCAGCTACCCGCCGGCGGCCATCGAACGGCGGGTCGTCGCCGACGAGAGCGGCGTGGACGCCGACACGGCGCGGCTGCTGGTCAAGCTCGGCGGCAAGATCCGCAACCTGACGGACCGCGGGCTCGAAGAGGGTGTGAGCACCCGCCTGCTGGTGCACGCCGCGCGGCTGATCACCATGGGCAGCAGCCCCCGTGACGCCTGCGAAGCGGCCTTCGTGCGTACGCTCACCGACGACCCGGACCTGCAGGCCAGCGTCCGCGATCTCGTCGCCGACTTCTTCTAGACCGGAACGGCCGTGGGCGCCTACCACTGCTTCCGGCGGCGCTGGGTCGAGCGGGACCGGTTGGACGCCGTCGCCGTGCAGCCGGCGGGTCCCATCCCGGACCTCGCCGGGCCGGTGACCTACGCGCAGCTCGACCGCCGGACGCGGGCCGCGGCGGGCTGGCTGCGGGCGCGGGGGGTGGGGCCGGGCGACGTGGTCGCCGTGCAGCTCCCGCGCTGCCTGGCGTTGTTGGAGCTACACCTCGGCGCGCTGGCCCTGGGGGCGGCGACGCTGGCGCTGAACGACCGCTACCCGCCGGCGGAGCGCGCCTTCTACCTGGACGACGCGCGACCGAAGCTGAAGGTCCTCGCCGACGCGCTGCCGCTGGAGCGCCTGCGGGCGGAGCTGGATGCGACGGCGCCGCTACTGCTGGCGGCGCTGCCCGAGCCCTCCGACGACGCCCTCGCCTGCCTGATGTACACCTCGGGCACCACGGGGCGGCCCAAGGGCGCGATGATCTCGCACGGCAACCTGCTGGGGACGGTGCGGGCGCTGGACGCAGCCTGGGGCTGGTCGGCCGACGACCACCTGCTCCACGCCCTGCCGCTCTTCCACATCCACGGCCTGTTCGTCGCCCAGCACGGCGCGCTGTACGCCGGGGCGACCACGAGCTGGGCCGACCGCTTCGACGCCGGGCGGATCCTCGACCTGCTCGGCGCGCGGCGCTGCACGGTCTTCATGGGCGTGCCGACCTTCTACCACCGCTTCCTGTCGCTGCCGGCTGACGTCGCGCCGGATCTCTCGCCGGACCTCTCAGCCATGCGGCTGTTCACCTGCGGGTCGGCGCCGCTGCCGGCCGCCGACATGGACGCCTTCGAGGAGCGCTTCGGCCACCGGATCCTCGAACGCTACGGCATGACCGAGGTCGGCATCGTCCTGTCCAACCCGCTGCGGGGGGCGCGCGTGCCCGGCACGGTGGGCTTCCCGCTGCCCGGGGTCCAGGCGAAGATCACCGACCGCGACACGGGCGCGCCGCTGCCGCCGGGTGAGGTCGGCGAGATCCGGATCCGCGGCCCGGGGGTGATCTCCGGCTACCTCGGCCTGCCGGACCAGACCGCCGCGGCCCTCGGCGACGGCTGGATGCACACCGGGGACCTCGGGGTGGTGGACGAGGAGGGGCGCTTCTCGGTCGTCGGCCGGCTCAGCGAGCTGGTGATCACCGGCGGGCTCAACGTGTACCCGCGCGAGGTCGAGAACGTCTTGCGTGCCTTTCCGGGCGTGGCCGAGGCCGCGGTCCTCGGGGTTCCCGACGACGACCTCGGAGAGCGGGTGGTCGCGGCGGTTGTGGCCGACCCGTGGGCGGGAGGACTGGACCTCGACGCCCTGGCGGCCCATGCGCGCCAGCACCTCGCCCCCTACAAGTGCCCCAAGGCGCTGCGCGTGGTGCAGGATCTGCCCCGCAACGCCATGGGCAAGGTGCAGAAGCACCGCCTGCGCGACACCTTTTGGCAGTGAGGAGCACCATGGAGATCACGACCGCCTGGACCACCCTCGACGTGGAGGGGTCCCCGATGCAGGCCTTCGTCGCCCGACCGGCGGCGCCGGGGGCCTTCCCGGGCGTGGTGCTGCTGCAGGAGATCTTCGGGGTCAACGACCACATCCGCGACGTCGCCGGCCGCATCGCCGCCGAGGGCAAGGTCGTCATCGCGCCCGACGTCTACCACCGCACCGAGCCCGGCCTGTCGCTGGGCTACGAACCCGCCGACATCGCCCGCGGCAAGCAGCTCAAGGCCACGGTGACGGCCGGGGGCTTCGACGCCGACCTCGCCGCCTGCCTGCGGTGGCTGGACGCCGACCCCGGCACCCGCGAGGGGCCGCGCGGCTGCATCGGCTTCTGCTTCGGCGGCCACCTCGCCTTCCGGGCGGCGGCGAACCCGGCCATCGGGGCGACGGCCAGCTTCTACGGGGCGGGCATCCCCGACTGGAGCCCCGGCGGCGGCACGCCCAGCCTGTCCCTGGCGCCACAGATCCAGGGACGCATCCTGTGCTTCTTCGGCGGCAAGGACCCGTCGATTCCCCCGGACCACGTCGACGCCATCCGTCGGGCGCTGGCCGATGCCGGCGTGGACTTCGAGGTCCGCGTCTTCCCCGACGCCGAGCACGGCTTCTTCTGCGACCGTCGCGGGGCCTACAACCCGCCGGCGGCCGCCGATGCCTGGCTGGCCGTGCTCGGCCTGTTCGCCGGGCTGCACTGACCGGGCGGCTCAGCGGCGTCGTCGTCGCCAGGGCAACAGCAGGATCAGCGCTGCCCACCAGGGGGCGCGCCGGGCGCGGGTCGAGGCGCAGCCGCAGCCGTCGGCGGTAGAGGTGGCGCCGGTGTCGGCGCTGCCGGTGTCCTGGCTGGCAGCGCAGGGGAGGATGAGGGCGGGGCGCTCGTCGATGGTGCCGATGCTCAGCCCGGCGTCGGTGGCGCTCTGCAGGGCGTCGTCCTCGACCACGAGGCCCTCGGACAGCAGGAGCACGGCCACGTCGGCGCCGTCGGGGCAGCTCCCGGCGACCTGGACGGGGCCGTGCAGGTCGACGGGCCCCTGGATGTCGGCGGGGGCGTCGGTGCCGAGCACGAGGGTGGCGCCGACGGTGGTCAGCGCGCCGTCCAGGGTGATGGCATCCACGGTGAGCTGGCCGCCGGTGGCCGAGAGGTCGCCGCTGTGCTTGCTGCCGGCCGCGAGGACGAGGCTGCCGCCGCGCTGGTCGACGGCGGTGCTGCCGGCGACGCCCGCCAGCGAGGTGACCGTCAGGGCGGCGTTCTCGAGCAGCACGCGGCCGTCGTCGCCCACCGACAGCGTGCCGATGCCCGTCAGCTCGTCGAGGTCGATCCACAGGCGGCCCGCACCTGTGGTGCCCACGTCGACGCTGCCCACGGTGCCCACGGGGTCGACCATGCCGACGGTCGGCCGCACCCCGCCGGTCGCCGAGACGCTGCCGGTCCACTGCGACCAGGGGCGAGCCCAGACGAAGGGCACGACGGCGAAGGGATCATCGACGGTCACGCCGTCGGCGACGCCCTGCAGCCAGGTCATGGTGTCGCCTTCGAGGGGGTCGACCGTGCGCGCGCCGAGGGACGACCAGCCGGCGATGCTCGCCGCGAGCACGTCGACTTCGAGCACGCCGCCCGCGAGGCTGGGGTGGCTGCCGTCCTGGCCGTAGAGTCCGACGAACTCGTCGCTCTCGACGCCGTAGGCGTCGTGGATGGCCGCCCAGGCCAGGCCGACCGGCGCGACCGTGACCGGCCGGTCGTCGGTGGCGATGGCGTCGGCATAGGCCAGGTAGCCGGCGGTGAGCGCGTCCTGCATGTCCGTGAAGTCGCCCATGCGCTCGGGGTACTTCTGGTCGCCGTCCCGGCGGCCCCAGGTCAGCATCAGCACCGTGTCGGCGCCGGCGGTCCGGGCGAGCTGGTCGAGCTGGACGACGGCGTCGAGGCTGCTGAGCCAGTCGGGATCGTCCTGGGGCAGGCCCGGGATCTGGCTCTGTCCCTGGAGGACCACGAAGTCCCAGTGTTCCGTGCCGGTGCCGAGGGCGTCGTACCAGGTTGTGCCCGGAGTCTCGATCTCGGTGAGGTGGTCCTCGAAGCGCAGGCCACCGGCCGTCAGTGCGACCACCTCGACATCGCCCCATGCTGGCACCGTGTCCTCGATCACCTGCTCCAGCAGCACGTCGACGTCCTGCTGGAAGATGTAGGAGTTGCCGAGGATGAGCACCCGGGCGTCAGGAGCGGGGGAGGGGGGTGGGGCTGCCGGGGCGGCGGCTGCGTGGGCGGCCAGGACCAGGGTGAGCAGCGAGAGCATCGGGACCTCCGCGGCTGCATGTAGCCCGAGGTATGCGGCGGGGCGGTCGCGAACTGGCCGGCGCGCCACTTGACCCCGAGCGAGTCCGCGACAATGGTCTGCCGTGAACCTTCGCTGGCCGGATGACGACGCCTGGGCTGCGCTCGCGGCGCCGCTGCAGGCGGTGCTGGAGCCGGCGCTGGACCGGCTGTCGCTGCGGCCGGCAGAGCTGCCGCCGGTGGTGGCGGCCCGACCGGGAGAGGCCGGCCTGACCCCGCGCGGGATCGCCCTGGACCCCTCGCTGCTCGGTCCCGGCACCCGCCACCCGCTGGATGACGCCTGGGCCCTCGACCACCCGGGCGTTGCGGCGCTGGCCCTCGATCGCTGGCGCCGCGCGGCGGGCCTGGTCCTGGAGGGCGTCGCCCTCGCTGGCCTGCAGGACGAGATCGGCGCGCCGCTGCCCCGTACGTGGTGGACGCTGGGTCCGGCCGCGGACGCGGTCGATCGCGCCGCGCCGGAGCTGGGGTGGCTGTGGCCCGAAGCCGCCGACATGCTGCTGCACCCCGAGGTCGGCCTGGCCGCCGCTCCCCGGCGGGGGGCCTGGCTGCTCCGCTGGTTCCGTGCCACGGAGCGGCGCTGGGCTGTGGGCGAGCGCCCCCAGCTCGACGACGACGCCTGGGCCGCCTTCGGGGCCTGGCTCGACGACCTGGGCCACGGCCCGGCCGCCGACTGTCCTGTCCCGCTTTCCCGTGGCGCCGCCGGTGCGGTCGACGCGGCCGTGGATGCCGCCCCCCTGAGCTTCCACCGCCTGCGGGTCGAAGTGGGCGCCGCCGGCGCCGTCGTTGGCTGGGGCAGCGGCCGCCAGGCGCTCCTCCCCGGCGATCACCACGAGGTCCTGGTGCCCGTGCGCGGCGGTGGCCCGGTCGACGTCGACCTGCTCCCGGTCCTGCCCCCCGGGGCCTGGCGCCTCGCCGGTGGCACCGTGGGCGAGCGGCCCGGCGCCGCCCGGGGCATCGACCTCGACCTCCGCCCCGACGGCTGTATCGACATGGTGTTCGCCGACGCCTTCGCGGGCCCGCCGACGCCCTACCTGCTCGGCCTCGCCAAGACGGTCGGCGTCAGCGGCACCGGCACGGGCCGCTACCACCTCGTGCGAGCCGACGGCCCCGGCCGCGGCGCGCTGCGCTTCGACGCCCTCACCCCCGACCTGCTCACCGTCCACCCCCGCCTGGGCGGCCGCTTCGCCCTCCCCGCCGAGACCTTCCTCGGCCCGGTCAACAAGGCGCTGCAAGCCATGACCGGCGTCGTCTGGGAGTTCTTCGCCGACGGCGACGACCTCCGCCTCGAAGCGCCGGTCTTCGGCGCCCACACCGTGCTCCGCCTGGAGCGCCCCGACCCCTGAGGCCCGCGTGCGCTACCTCCACACCATGATCCGCGTCCTCGACCTGGACGCGGCCCTGTCCTTCTTCTCGCTGCTCGGCCTGAAGGAGGTCCGTCGTCGGGACCACGAGGCCGGCCGCTTCTCCCTCGTCTTCCTCTCAACCGGCCACCCTGACGACCCGGCCACGGTCGAGCTGACCTGGAACTGGGACCAGGCCCAGCCCTACTCCCAGGGCCGGAACTTCGGGCACCTCGCCTATGAAGTCGACGACATCTACGCCCTCTGCGCCCGCCTGCAGGACGCCGGCGTCACCATCAACCGCCCGCCCCGCGACGGCCGCATGG
>CAZRFD010000093.1:0-27430 GCA_964599085.1 uncultured Enterobacterales bacterium
CCCGACCGCGAGGTGGTGCTGGTAGCTTGCCAGCCGGAAGCCGGGATCGACGGTGCTGGCGACGAGGTCGGCGAGGTCGGCCAGCCAGGCGGTGGCCATGCGGCGCGCGGCGTCGTCGACGCCGGCGGGCCCGAAGGCGTCGAGGTCGATTGCCGCAGTGCGCGGGGTCCGTGGCAGGAGCGCACCCGCCCGGATGCGTGGTCCGAGCGTCCGATCCCTGCCCTGCAGGTAGGCCACCACGGGGTCGACGGCGGCCTCGAAGGCGCGGCGCCGCCCCAGCGCCTCCCATGCGGGCTCCGGGAGGCCATCGGGCGCGCCGGGTAGCGTCGTGCCGCTGTCGATCGCCGTCTCGATCTCGTCGAAGACCGCGGCGAGTCCAGCCCGAGAGAACACCCGCAGCACCAGGTCCAGGCCGAGGTCTCGCTGGGTGCAGGCGATCCCCTGGTCTCGCAGGAAGCGGGCGAGGTAGGCGGTCCCCGGGTAGGGCGTGTTGAGCTGGGTCAGCGGTGGCAGCGCCAGCGCCACGCCGGGGGACTGGCGGGCGGTCACCGTCAGCAGCCGTCGTTGGACCAGCCCGGCGTGCCGAGGTCACCGCCGGAGAGCGCGCTGCTCTGGGGGCACCAGGCGCTGCTGCTGTCGTTGTCGCTCGCGCTGAGCCAGCCGGGGCGCACGCCGATTGCGACCCCGGGATCGACCTGGCTGTCGGTGTAGGTGACGCGGTCGATGGTCGTGCCGTCGGCGAGCATCAGCAGCACCTCGTCGCCGGAGTTGGCGAGGGCAAAGCCGTCCCCCCAGGTGTTGGCGTAGAAGCTGGCGTCGCAGCTCACGCCGCCGTTGTCGGCGTAGACGGTGACCGCGCAGATGACGGCGTAGTCGCCGGGGCTGACGGTGGCGCTCTCCTCGATCTGCCACCAGTCAACCCCCTCGTCGCCGAGCACCAGGCCGGAGAGCTGCAAGCTGCGACCGCTGTCGTTGTACAGCTCCACCCACTCGCCCTGGTCGTCCGGCACGGCCGACGCGTCGATCATCAGCTCGGAGATGACGAGGTCGCCGACATCGGGTTCCGGGTCGCTGCCGCCGCCATCGCCGGTGCTGCCGCCGTCTCCGGTGCCGCCGCCGCCATCGCCGGTGCTGCCGCCGTCTCCGGTGCTGCCGCCCCCGTCTCCGGTGCCGCCGCCGCCGTCTCCGGTGCCGCCGCCGCCGTCGGTCGTCCCCGTGTCGGCGAGGTCCCAGCCCTGGGTTGCCTCCACGCTGCCGTCATCCGCGGGCTCGTCGTCCTTCGACGAGTCGAAGATGACGAGGTTGTCGCTCGCGCAGGCCGCCAGCGCGAGCAGGAGGACGGGGCTTGGGCGCATCGGGGCCTCGGGGCGGGGCGGACTGCCACGATACCGGGTCGAAGCACCGCCCGGTAGGGGCTGCGGTCGCGGCAGCCGGACGCAGAACGCCCCGCCGCGGCGAGCCGTGGCGGGGCGCTTGCTGCGTGGACGTCGACTCAGTCGGCGACGCGCTCGCGCAGGGTCTTGCCGGGCTTGAAGAAGGCGTACTTCTTGGCCGGGATGCTGATCTTGGCGCCGGTGGCGGGGTTGGTGCCGACACGGGCGGCGCGGCTCTTGGTCGCGAAGGTGCCGAAGCCGGGGATGGTGACCTTGCGGCCGGCGTCGAGCTCGACGGCGATGATGCCCTCGCGCGGCTCGGCGCTGAAGATCGTGTTGATGACCTCGAGGGCCTTGGCCTGGGAGAGGCCGGTCTTCTTGGCGAGCTTGGCAGCCATTTCCTTCTTGTTCATGGCGTTTCCTTCAGAGTGGGGGTCGCAGGCACGTCATTCGTTGACGTGTCAACGTTTCTATACCAAGCGTTCTGAGGCGTGCAAGCACTTCGCGTCGAATTCTTGCCGGTATGGTGGGGATCACAGGAAGGTGGTGGCGAGAATCCGTTGTGATTCAGTATGCTTCCGTATGGTTGCCTTCCTGTATCCCCCGTGGTCAGGGGGTCATCGGCAGAGTGGATTGTCACAGAGCATCGGGAGGGCGCCGGACCCGTGCTCGTTGATCCTGTGCGTAGAGCCGAGGGGCTCGGCCGGTCGCACCCGGGGCGCCGGGGCCCTGCAGCGGCAGCGGCCGGCGTGCTATGCCGTCGGCGATGAAGTCCGTGCCCACAGCCCTCGCTGACGTGCTCCTGATCGAGCCGACCGTGTACGCCGACGACCGCGGGTGGCTCTTCGAGAGCTACCGACCGGCGGCCCTCGAAGCACTCGGGCTGCCCGCTCGCTTCGCCCAGGAGAACACCAGCATGTCGCACGCGGGCGTGCTGCGGGGGCTGCACTTCCAGGCGCGCCAGCCCCAGGGCAAGCTGCTCAGCGTCGCCAGCGGGACCATCTTCGACGTCGTCGTGGATCTTCGCGCCGACTCGCCGGACCGCGGCCGCTGGGTCGGCGTTCAGCTCTCGGCCGACACACCGCGGCTGCTCTGGGTCCCCCCGGGCTTTGCCCACGGCTTCTACGTCACGGAGGGCCCGGCAGCCGTCACCTACAAGCTGACGGCCCCCTACGCGCCGCGCTGGGACCGCTGCCTGGCCTGGGACGACCCCACCGTCGGCGTGCGCTGGCCGCTGACGGGGCCGCCGCGGCTCTCAGCCCGAGACCGGCAGGGCATGTCCTGGGACGACGCCCTCGCGTCCCTGCAGGGCGACGGTCGATGAGCGGCGCGGCGCGGCTCCGACACGTGCTGGTCACTGGTGCGGCCGGCTTCATCGGCTCGGCCTTCGTCCGGCGCCTGCTGGCGGCCCGCCCGGACGCCCACGTGTGGAGCGTCGACATCCTCCACGGCGTGTCCGGCTCCCTGCACAACCTGTCCGGCGTCGGCAGTGACCGCCACTGCTTCGTCCGGGCCGACGTGTGCGACGCACCAGCGATGGCTGCGTTGGTGGCCGACGAAGACATCGACACCATCGTGCACTTTGCGGCCGAGACCCACGTCGACCGCTCCATCGACGGGCCGGGGGCCTTCGTGCGGACCAACGTCCAGGGCACCTGGAGCCTCCTGGATGCGGCCCGTTCGGCGTGGTTGGTGCGGGGGGGCGACCTCGCCGGTCGGCGCTTCCACCAGATCTCGACCGACGAAGTCTTCGGCGACCGCGGCGACGAGGGAAACGCCGCCACAGAGGACACGCTCCGGGCGCCTCGCTCGCCCTACGCCGCCAGCAAGGCCGCCGCCGATCACCTCGTCGCGGCCTGGCACGCCACCTACGGCCTGCCCGTGTCGACCACCCTGTCCAGCAACAACCTCGGGCCGCGCCAGCACCCCGAGAAGCTGGTCCCGCTGGTGATCCTCCGGGCGCTGGCCGGCCAGCCCCTGCCCCTGTACGGCGACGGTCTGCAGGTCCGTCGCTGGCTGCACGTCGACGACCACGCCGACGCCATCCTCGCGGTGCTCTCCGCCGACACCGTCGGCGAGTCCTTCGCTGTCGGTCCGGATCGCGGCACGACCAACCTCGACCTCGTGCAGCGGATCTGCGCAGCACTCGACCGGCGTCGCCCGGGCGGCGCGCCCCACGCGCGGCTCATCACCCACGTCCGGGATCGTCCGGGACACGATCGCGTCTACCACACCGATCCGGCCAGGCTGCACGCGCGCCTCGGCTGGAAGCCTCGCTACTCCCTCCACGACGCAGTCGAAGCGACCGTGGACTGGTACCTCGCGCACCCGGACTGGGTGGGGCGGGTGACCGCCGACACGGCCTGGGGGCAGTGGGTGGCGCGCTGGTATGGCGCCGAACGGCGCTAGGCTGCGATGGACGCCCTACACTCGCTAGCCAGTGGCCGCTGACTACTCGGCAGCGTCTCGGCCGTCGCGCAGCTCGTCGGCGACGGTCCCCATCAGGTTCTCGGACCGGTAGCCCAGGCGCACGCCGTCGGCCTGCGGGTCGTAGCCCTCGGGCACGACCGAGAAGCCCAGCAGCATGATGGCGCCGCTGCCGTCGTCCTCTCCTCGCCCCATGGCCACGACGCCGTAGCCGTCGCCGAGCTCGTCAGCGATGGCCTCGGCCACGCCGGACGCATCCTGCTCCCAGCCGGGGTCGGTGTTGTCGCTGTGGAGCACGCCGATGCAGGGGAATTCGCTGCAGTCGACATCGACCAGCTCGACGCCCTCGACGCCCTCGGCGGCGGCGGTGGCCGCGGCCTCGAAGCCCTCGGCGCGAAGGCTGGCGGGGAGGTCGTCGGGCCAGGGCAGCTCGGTACCCTCGTGGGCCGCCAGGCTGCCCTTCACCAGCGCGTTCTCCAGGCGAAGCTGGTCGTTCTCGGCCTGCAGGCGGGCGAGCTCGGCGTCGAGATCCGTGCCGGCGCTGCCGGTCGCCCCGGTCGTCCGGGTCGTCGTGGTGGGCGCCACAGACGCTGGCGACGCCGCGGGAGGAGCCACCTGCAGCGTCCGCTGTTCACCGGCGTGCAGCTCCACGGGGGCCTGGTCCGGCCCGCTGATGGTTGCCCTGCCCTCGTATACGGCGACGGTCAGCAGTGAGCCAGCGGCGGCTCCGGTGAGGGCGTGGCGGATCATGGTCGGCTCCCGGGTGGTCGGGGACGGGGAGGTCCCGGTGGGGGGGGCGTGCCGCAGCGCGGCGCGGCCGTCGATGTCGATGGCGGTGTGGTCGGGCAGCGTCAGCGCCAGGTGGCCGTCGACGAGCGTCTCGTCACCGGCCACGGACATGGCTGTCGGTGGCGGGGGGCGTACTGTGAGCAGCAGCGCTGCCGCGACGAGCAGGCCGGTGGCGAGGGCAGCGGATCGCCACCGCCACGTGGGCGGCCGCTCCTGCGCGGCGGGCCGCAGCGCGTCGACGGGGGGGAGCTCGGCTGCAAGCTCGGGAGGGAGTGCCTCGAGGTCGGCGATCATCGCCTCCTGGCGTCTCAGCGCCGCCGCCAGGGCGGGCTCGGCCGCGATCCGGTGCCGGAGGGCCGCGTCGTCGTCGGGGTCGAGGTCGCCGGAGAGCAGGCGAGACAGCAGGACTGCGTCCTGTGGCGTCATGGCATCGCCTCCAGCAGGCGCGCGAGGTGGGCGCGGCCGCGGTGCAGTCGGGACTTGATGGTGCCGGTGGGCAGCGCCTCGGACGTGGCGATCTCCGAGAGCGACAGGCCGTGGACGTGGTGCAACACGACGACCCGGCGCTGATCGGGGGGCAGGCGCTGGATGGCCGCTTCCAGACGGACGAGCCGGCGGCGGTGGTCGAGGGCCGCGCCCGGATCCCGTTCGGGTGCCGGCCGGTCGGTCAGGGGCAGCACCTCGGCGGTCGGCCCCCTCCGCCGGTGCTCGTCGACAAGCAGGCGGTGGACCACCGTGGTGAACCAGGTCGCGGGGGCGGCACGCTCGGGGTTGTAGCGGTCGAGGCGGGCGAGCAGGTGGGCCCAGGCGTTCTGCCAGGAGTCCTCCGGCGTCGGAGAGAGCCGGTTGCAGAGTGCCCACACCAGGGGCCCGAAGCGCTCGACGAGGGCAGCCCGTGCCGCCGGGTCGGCCACGGCCCGTGCGACCAGGGCGCGGTCGGCGTCAGGCGGTGGGACCGGTCGGCGGGTCGGGCTGGGGGGCATCGGCGTCAGCTCGGACGGGAGGCGGCGGCCTCACAGCGTCACCCCGTTCTACGCAGGTGGGCCGATCCGGTTCCCCTGCCGGGGTGAATTGGTTGGATCAGCGCTTGCGACCCGGCTTCCACTTGTCGGCGTCGAAGGCGTCGCCCTGCTCGGCGGCCGCGGTGAACAGGTCGCGGAGGTAGGACCACGCGGCCACGCCGGTGGCGTCGCATGTCCCTAGCACTGTGAGCCAGTCAGCCAGGGCTTCGGCGCCACCGTCTCCCAGCGTCGTGTACCAGGGCGGCAGGGTCAGGCGGACGTGTTCCGGGCGAGGCAGCGGTGGTGCCGGCTTCCCCTTTTCGTCGAAGCGATGCAGCGCCTCCCGGTCGGTGCGCACGAGCCGGGTGACGGCGGCGAGCGCGGGGCCGGGGTCCTCGGCAGCGTCGATGAGTGCGTCGACGGAGGCCAGCGCGGCGTCTTCGGCGGCGCGATCAGCGGCCTGGCGCAGGCTCTCCAGCAGCCAGCTCAGCCGTCGCCCGCGGGCGGGGTCGGCGGCCATCACGAAGGCCGCCTTGCGACGGAGCGCCGCCTGGCGGCCCTCCCGGCTCCAGCCGCGGCTGGCGAACAGCGCGTCGCGGGCACGCTCCGTCGGGTCGTCGGGGCTCCGGGGCGCGTCGTCAGGCGCCCACGAGAACGTCACCCGGTCCTTGGCGACGGTGGCCTTCAGCCGACCCTTGCGGTTGCCCTCGATGACCTCGAGCCCCCGGTCGTCGGTCTTGCCGCCGCTGGCGGTGCGCAGCGCCGCGGCGACGGCGCCGATGGTCGGACGAGGGCGCGCCAGCCAACGGGACACCTGGGCTTCGCTGCACCGCAGGCCGGCCAGGGTCAGCACCCGGGCGATCTCGTGGCCCGGCATGTGGTCGCGCCAGCGCCAGGTGGCAATCCACGCCAGCAGCCCGTTGCCGACGGGGATGGGGGCGAGGAAGGCCGGGCGCTGGTGGGGCAGGGTCTCGACCTGGGGGTGCTTGGGGCAGTCGACCAGTGCGCGGGACAGCTCCAGCCACTCGAGGTTGAACCAGGTGGCGTCGAGGCGATCTTCGCGGCGGTAGCGGACCTCGCGCAGCGCGCCGCCGCACTCGGGGCAGACCTGGCCGGGGCCGGCTGCCGAGCTGAGCTGCACGCGGATCAGCGCTGGTGGGCCCTGGGGTTCCGGCGGGGGCGGTTCGGCCTGCCGGGCGTGGGCCGCGCGGAGCTGCGGCGACACCTCGAGCACGGGGACGGCGAGGAGAGGTTCGAGGTTGCTTCCGGTGGTCGAGGGCACCGTCGGCGCGATGACCGGTCGCTCTTCGTCGGGATCGGGTGCCGACGGCCGGGCGAAGGCCCCGGTGTCGGGTTCGGGAGTGCCGGAGGCGTCGGGGTCGACCGGGCGCAGGTCGGGGCCCCCAGGGCCGATGATCTTGCGCCGGGCGTCTTCACCGGGCGGGTTGGGGCGGCTGTACGCGCTGGTGTCGGGTTCGGGCGTGCCGGAGGCGTCTTCGTCCATGGGGCGAAGGTTCGGCATGCCCGAGGGGATGACCTTGAGGAGGTCCTCCATCCCCGGGGGGTTGGGGCGGCTGTACGCGCTGGTGTCGGGTTCCGGCGTGCCCGAGGCGTCTTCGTCGACGGGGCGAAGGTTCGACATGCCCGAGGGGATGACCTTGAGGAGGTCCTCCATCCCCGGGGGGTTGGGGCGGCTGTACGCGCTGGTGTCGGGTTCCGGCGTGCCCGAGGCGTCTTCGTCGACGGGGCGCAGGTCGGGCATGTCTGTGGGGATGACCTTGAGGAGGTCCTCCATCCCCGGGGGGTTGGGGCGGCCGAAGGCGCTGGTGTCGGGTGCCGGCGTGCCGGAGGCGTCTTCGTCCATGGGCCGCAGGCCGGTGAACTGGCCTGGGATCACCTTGAGCAGGTCGTTCATACCCATGGCGCTGGGGCGGCCGAAGGCGCTGGTGTCGGGTCCCGGCGTTCCGGAGGCGTCCGGGTCCATCGGGCGCAGCGGCGTCAGGTCCGGGGCCACGATGCGCATGAGCGCCTCCAGGCCGGCGGGGTTGGGGCGGCCGTAGGCGCTGGTGTCCGGCAGCGGTGCGCCGGTCTCGGCGTCGTGGGTCAGCGGGGGCAGGGGTACGCGACCGTCGCCGTCGTCGGCCAGCCAGTCCGGTCCCCGCGCGGGCTCGAAGGCCTGCGGCGGCGCGCGGTCGCTGTCGGCGGCTGCCTTCAGCAGAGCGTCGAGGTCGTCGTTGTCGGGGGAGGGGGGCGACCCGCCGTCGGAGGGAGGAGGAGCCATGGCCTGCCCGGGCTGGGGGATGCGAGGGCGACGAGACTAGCACGGAGCGGCGGCTCTCTGGCGCGCCGCAGGCTCAGCGCGCGCTGCCCGGCGTGGTGGGCGCGGGGTCGCCCGGGCAGGGCATCGCCGCCTGGTAGCGGCGGCCGGGGCAGCTCCCGCTGGACAGGAAGGTCTTGTCGTCGCAGCCGCAGTAGGGGCGCAGGTCCTTGGTGCAGGCGCGGACAGCGGGCACGCAGGTGCCGGGCTGGTCGTCGTCGCAGCCCTGGCCCTCGCAGATCATGTCGGCGCCACAGTCGCTGTCCGCCAGGCAGCCCGTGGTCTGCGCGGCGCTGGTGGCTCCGGCGTCGGAGCCGGCGCTGGCGTCGGGCGTGTCCGCTGTGGTGTCCGGGCTGGCGTCGGCCGGGGCGTCTTCGCCCTCGGCGGATGCGTCGCCGGTCGTGGTCTCCGGCGGCAGGGTGGCGATCTCCACGGAGGCGTCGGAGACGGGGCCGGGTGTTCCGGGTGGATCTTCGACGTCGGCCGGGGCATCCACGGGGGCGGTCGCTGAGGGGGCGGCTGCGCCGACGTCGGCGTCGGGCACGTCGTGGGTGGCGCAGGCCAGCAGCAGCGAGAGGGCGAGGGTCAGCACGGGCTTGCTCCAGGGTCTCAGGGTGGGGGCGCGGGCCAGCCACCGAGGCGGTCGACCACCGGGTAGTAGTGGCGCCAGGCGGCGACCATCTGGTCGAAGGGGATGTCGGGGTGGCTGCCGTGGTCTTCGACGTACTCCATGAAGCGCCCACCGCGGTGGTCGTACTCCTGGAAGATGCTGTCGTGCTCGCCGTCGAATTCCAGCGGGGCCACGCCGAGGTGCCGGCACAGCTCGACGTTGAAGGCCGGGGTCGCCGCCACCCAGCGCCCGCCGAGGTGCAGCTCGCAGTAGCCGTGGAAGACCAGCAGATCGGTCCCCAGGAACTCCTCGAGGCGGGCCGTGCCGATGTGGTTGCGGACGTTTGCGAAGTGCAGGCGGCTGGGGATGGAGAGCGCCCGGGCGCAGGCCGCCAGCAGGTTGGCCTTGTCGATGCAGTGCCCGCCCTCCTGCGGTGAACGCTCCAGCAGGCCGCTGGCCCGGAAGCCCTCGGGGTCGAGGCGAACCCGCCAGGGGTTGTACCGCCAGCCGTCGCGGATGGCGTAGTACAGCGCGACGGCGGCGTCCCTGGGAGGAAGCTCCCCGCCGTGCGCGCGCGCGAATGCGACGACGGCGGGGTGGTCGCTGTCGACGAAGCGGTTGGGGCGCAGGAAGACCGGCTGCGGGAGGGCGGGCTCGACGGCAGGGCTCATGACACCTGTCTTAGCGCGTCAGGGCGCCTGGACACGCAACAGGTCGTAGACCCGGGGGTTGACTTCGGCTGTGCGGGCCACCAGCTCGTCGTAGGGCTGATCCTGCTCGCTGACGAGGCCCCAGTTGTTGTCTTCTCCGTCGAAGCGGCCGTTGACCGGGTCGTCGACCCAGCGGTACCAGTGCCAGCCGACGATCCACGGGGCCTGCTGCCAGGCTGTCACCTGGTCTTCGTAGGCCTGGGCGCGCTCTGCCTGGGTGTCGAAGGTCGGGTAGACCGGCGGCCACGAGTTCGGCAGGCCGGCGTCGTCGGCGCGGAAGCCGAACTCCGTCACCAGGATCGGCTTGCCGGTCAGCTCGTGGATCGAGGCGAGATCGGTGCCCGGTTCGACCCCGCCGGACAGCGTCAGCGCCGCTTCTTCCAGGCCCTCGATGTAGGTGTAGCGGTTGACCGAGACGACATCGACGAGGTCGGCTTGGGCCAGCCACACCGCTTCCGGTGTCATGACGCTGACCTCCCGGTTGCCGAGGACGAGGTGGCCCGGGTCTGCCGTGCGCACCGCTCCCACCGTCACCTCGAAGTAGCGCCGGGCCACCTCAGCGAGGAAGCCGTCGATGAGCGCGCGCGCCTCACCCTCGGCGTCGAAGTCGAGGGCTGCCCAGGCGTCCGTCGCCGCGAGCAGCTCCTCCTCCCCCGAGAACGAAGTGGAGAGCAGGCTGTTGAGCGCGTCCAGGCTGTCGCTCTGGTCCAGCAGCCAGGAGACGGCGACCTGCTTGCCCGCCGCGTCGGCGGGCAGCTTCAGGTAGCTCTGCAGCAGGGTGTCCAGCGTGCGCCAGTCGGGGCCCCAGTGGATCTCGTTGTCGAGGAAGTAGCCGACGATGTGGGGGTCGCCCGGCCGGACCCCGGCGGAGACCCGGGCCTGTACCTCGTTGACCCAGGCGTCGTCGTAGTAGTCGGCGACCTCGCCCGACTCCCAGTCGTCCTGGGCGAGGTCGAGGTTGACGGAGACGGTGGTCCACGGTCGCAGGTGGTCGGTGTCGCTCCACGAGCCGACGCCGGAGAAACCCCAGGCGGCCAGGCGGGCGGCGGTGGCTTCTGCCCACGCGTCGTCGCTGTCGTAGAGCGCGTCGACGGTGTCGCCGTATACGTTTTCACCGGTCACGCCGTCGGTCGAGCCGGCCGGGCCGGTCGTGTTGACCGCGGCGTTGACGGCGGGGTGGCCGTCCGGGGTGACCAGCCACCACCGCCCACAGAAGGACGTGACCTCGAAGGCTGCGCGCTCGCCCAGCGCGACTCGGGTGTCACCACCGTAGGGGTCCAGCGAGAGATCGCCGTCGACCGCGACGCAGCCGTCGTCGACGGCCCCGCTGTCGGCGGCGCCGCTGTCGGCTGTCCCGCCTCCATCCCCGCCGGATCGCCCGGAGTCGCCGCGGTCGTGGGCGGTGCAGGCGATCAAGGCGACGAAGAGGACCACGATGGGCTCCACGGAGGGGCGGCGTGTGCCAGACTAGCGCTGTAAGACGTTCGGCGGGTACCGGCGAGGGGCCCAGGGGCGCGTGTGCGGACCGCAGCGGATAGACGACCGCCCGCGGAGGCCGACCCCATGATCCTCGTCACCGGAACCAAGCGCTCGGGCACCTCGATGTGGATGCAGATCCTCATCGCCGCTGGGTACCCCCACATCGGCGCCGCCTACCTCGGCCGGTGGGAGGAGAGCATCAAGGACGCCAACCCCCGGGGCTTCTATGAGTCGGCCCTGCGACAGGGGATCTTCTACGCGACCAACCCCAACCCCCGGACCGGCGACTGGATCCCCCCGCAGGCCAGCGTTCGCCACGTCGTCAAGGTGTTCATCCCCGGGCTGGTGCGCACCGACTTTGCCTACATCGGCAAGGTCGTGGCGACGATGCGGCACTGGCGGGAGTACGGGGGCTCGCTGCAGCGGCTCTACGACATGGAGGATCGCTTCGCCGACACCCACCCCGACGAAGAAGCGCGCAAGCGACGGGAGCGGCTCCAGAAGACGCGCAGCGCCCTGCCGCCAGCCATCGAGTGGTGGTTCGAGCAGTACGACCTGGTGCGGGACGTCAGCGTGCGGCGCTACCCGGTGCACATGACCACCTACGATCGGCTGCTCGCCGATCCGCGGACCGCCATCGAGCGGGTGCTGGGCTGGCTGGGTGAGGGCGACCTGGACAAGGCGGTCGCCGCCGTCGACCCTGCGCTTCGGACCAGCCACGAGCGCCCCGACGTGGACGGTGTCTCCGCCGAGCACGCTGCACTCTTCGACGAGCTCTACGATCGGGTGCACACCGAGCGCGGGCTGGACGACGAATTCCTGGTGCGGATGAACGCCGCCCAGCACGAGCTGGAGGAAGAGTACGGCCGGCTCTCCCGCGAGCGTGCCCGGGAAGACGTCGATCCTGGCTGATGGCACGGCGGGTCGACCGGCGGTGGCGGCCACCGGTCGGGGTGAAGACCGCGCTGTCGCGGATCAGAGCCGGTCGAAGTCCATGGCGTAGCTGGCGCCGTCGACGATGGCGTCACAGCTCATGGTCGAGCTGCCCGGGTCGCAGGTCATCGTGAACACGGTGCCGACCTGGATGTCGTAGCTGCTGCCGCTGCGCGACATGGTGACGTCGTACTCGCAGTACTCGCCGTCGTAGCTCGTACCGTCGTAGGTCAGCGTGTAGTAAATGCACCAGTCGGCGGTGGTGTCGGAGTCCACGCGGAGCTGGATGCCCACCGTGTAGCTGTAGCTGTAGCCGTACTTGGTCGTCCCGGCGGCGGTGTAGGGGTAGCTGTAGGTGCCGTAGTCCCCGGAGATGGAGGTCAGCGCCCAGTCACCGGTGATGCCGCTGCTGCCGCCACCGTCGTCGTCATTGCTGTCCTTGTCGCTGCAGCCCGGCGCGGCCGCGAACAGCGACAGGGTCGTGACCGTCTTGATGGGAAAGCTGCGGGGGGTGGGGCGCTTCATGTGGGATCTCCTGTCGGTCCGGCCGAGGGCCGGTAATTGCGACGGCGACCATATCACCGGCGACCTGCGGAGGCCGCTGACACCGCCGCGTGACGTGGTGTGACGAATGGTCGCCGTCCCGCTGCCGTCGCAGGGGTGCCCTCAACACAGGAGCACCCCATGACCAGCCTCTTCCTCGTCGCCCTCTTCGCCCTCGACCTCAACCCTGCGCAGGCCGCCACCTCGGCTGCCGAGCGCGCCGAGGCCCGCGTCGAAGCCAGCCAGTCGTGGGCCGACCTCGCCCAGGACCGCGACCAGCTCGCCCGCCTCTCCCAGCTCATCGCCGACTGGGATCGGGCACGGGCATCCGGCAGTCGGGCCGCGGAGCGGCGCGCCGACGACGCGCTGGCGAGCTGGCTCGACAGCGAGCTGCGGGAGAGGCGCCGCGACCTCGCCCAGGCTCGGGCCGAGGTCGGTCGCTCTGCCACCGAGCTGCAGCAGGAGAAGCGGGACGACGGACGGGTCTCGGCGCGCAAGGCCAGCAGCGAGCGGGCCCAGCTCGCCGACGACGCCCGGGATCTCGCCGACGACCGCGCCGACCTCGCCCGCGTGCAGAGCGATGTCCAGCAGCTCGAGTCCATCGACCGACAGCTCCGCACCCTGCGCAGTCGCTTCGAGCGCCGGCAGGAGCTGCCCGCGGACGCTGCCTGGAAGGCCCGGCTCTACGCGCAGCTCCGCAGCCTCGCCACCCGCGAGCTGCAGCGCGACGCCGCCGAGCGCTCCGAGGACGCCCGCGAGCGGGCCGAGGACCGCCGGGATCGCTGACCGTGCGTCCTGGCTTCGGCCTGGCAGGCACGCAGCGCCCGCACCTCGCGCACGGGGTGCGGGCGCGCTGTGTTCGTTGGGGCGTCGTCAGGCCGCGGCAGGCTCCGACAGCTCGTCGAGGAGCGCGCGCACCTGCTCGGGGGTGGGCGGCGTGGGGTCGACGTAGAACTCGGTGGCCGCCCCGTACTCGTCAGGCTGCTGGATGCTGACGATCGCGTCGCACTCCGGGGTGTGGAGCACCTCGGAGGCTTTGGTCATGAAGGGGGCCGCCAAGATGATCGAGGCCGCCCCCGCGGTCTTCAGCGCATGCAGGGCTGCGTGGACCTGCGTGTCGGGGTGCAGGCCGTCGTCGACGAGCAGCACGTGCTGGTGGTCGACCGGCGGCAGGCTGTGGTGGGCGGCGTGGCGCGCCTCGAGGTCCTCCATGTCGGCCTCGAAGAGGGCGCGGCCGGCCGCTGCCGTGTTCGACGCCGCGTTGAGGAAGACCGTCTCCCGCATGGTGGCGCGCATCCGGCTGGTCGCCTCCAGCCGGCGCATGGTGCCGCTACCGGTCTCGATGATCGCGATGTGCAGCGGCAGGTTCAGGGCCCGTGCGATCGGGGCCGCGACTTCGACGCCGCCTCCGGAGATACCGAGCACGAGGTCGGGCTGCCGACGACGCGAGCGAATGTGGGCCAGGATCTGGTCGCCAGCGTCGGCGCGGTCCTGGAAGTAGGGGAGGGGCTGCATGGCATCCTCCGGGTGGGTTCCGCACCTACAAGCTGGACACGCGACGGGGCAGGCGCAAGGGGAGGGGAGGATGTGTCGCGTCTTCGACGGGGTATGCAACACCTCGGGTGCGACCGCCGGGCGTACCCGGCGTCCAAGAGATCTGCCCCCGGAGACCGATGCGCCTGCCCCGACCTCTCGCCGCCCTCCTCTCCCTGCTCACCCTGGCCTGCGGTGGTCCACAAGCGGCGGCCGCGGACGGCGCCGCTGCGGACGGCGCCGCTGCAGAGGGCGCCGCTGCGCGCAACGACGCGGCCGACGCCGTCGTCGTGCCGGGCTACCCGGACAACCCCCAGTCGCTCAGCGACGCCGACTGGCACCGCTTCCTGACGGCCGACGAGTACCATGTGCTGCGAGAGAAGGGGACGGAGCGGGCCTTCTCCGGCGAGTACTGGGACAACCATGAAGCCGGCGTCTACGTCTGCGCCGCCTGCGGCCAGGTGCTCTTCCGGTCGGACGACAAGTTCGAGTCCGGCACCGGCTGGCCCAGCTACACGCGCCCTGCCGACCCCTCGGCCGTGGCCACCAGAGAGGACCGGTCATGGGGGATGGTGCGCACCGAAGCCGTGTGCAGCCGCTGCGGCGGTCACCTCGGCCACGTCTTCGACGACGGACCGGCGCCGACGGGCAAGCGCTGGTGCATCAACAGCGTGAGCCTGGACTTCGTGCCGGCGTCGGCGGGACCGCGGGACGGCGCAGCGGCGACGGCGGAGCAGGCTGCGCCGACCTCCACAGAGGACTGAAGGCAGCCCCCGCCGGGACCGGCTAGGAGGGCCCGCCATCTCCTGGAGGTCTCCATGTCCGCTGCCCCGCTCGCCGCTGAACGCGCCATCGCCCAGCAAGCTGTCCTCGCCGCCAGCCGCGTCTGCCAGGAGGTGCAGCAGCGCCTCGTCGCCGGCTCGACCCTGGAGAAGGGCGACAAGTCGCCGGTGACCGTCGCCGACTTCGCCGCCCAGGCCATCGTCGCCCACATGCTCGCGGGCGAGTTCCCCGAGCTGCCCATGGTCGGAGAGGAAGACGCCGCCGCCCTGCGCGAGCCGGGCAACGCCGAGCTGGCCGCCAAGGTGGTCGCCAGCGTGCAGGCGGTGCTGCCGGAGCTGTCGGCCGACGACGTCCTGTCGGCCATCGACCGTGGGACCTACGCCGGAGGGCCGTCCGGCCGGCACTGGACGCTGGACCCCATCGACGGCACCAAGGGATTCCTGCGGCTCGACCAGTACGCGGTCGCGCTGGCCCTCATCGACGACGGACAGGTTGTCCTCGGCGTGCTCGGCTGCCCCAACCTGCCGGTCGACGGCGCCGTGGACGATGGCCCGCGCGGCTGCATCTTCACGGCAGTCAAGGGCCAGGGCGCGACCCAGCGCAGCCTCGATGACGCCACCGAGTCGCCGATCACCGTCAGCGCTATCGCCGACGTGACGCAGGCGCGCTTCTGCGAGTCGGTCGAGAAGGCCCACAGCAACCAGTCTCACAGCGCCCGCGTCGCCGAGCTGCTGGGGATCACAGCCCCCCCCTTCCGCATCGACAGCCAGTGCAAGTACGCCGCCGTCGCCCGGGGTGACGCCGCCGTGTACCTGCGCCTGCCGACCCGCCCCGGCTACGTCGAGAAGATCTGGGACCACGCCGCGGGCGTGGCCGTCATCACCGAAGCCGGCGGCACGGTGACCGACGTCCGGGGAGAGCCCCTGGACTTCTCCATCGGACGCAAGCTGGAAGCCAACAAGGGCGTCATCGTGACCAACGGGCGCTTCCACAAGGACGTCGTCTCCGCCGTGCGTACCGTCCTGGAGCTCTGAGTGATCGACCGCCGAAAGCTGCTCCAGGGCCTGAGCGCGACCGCAGCATCCACGGCCCTGGGCAGCGGCGCACTGTCCTGTGCGGGCAAGTCGGGGAAGGTCGCCGCGGCCGCGGACGCCTCCCGTCCTCACATCCTGTTCATCTCCATCGACGACCTCAACGACTGGGTGGGCATCCTCGGTGGACACGAGAAGGTCTCCACCCCCAACGTCGACCGCCTCGCGCGGCGGGGCATGTCGTTTCAGAACGCCCACTGTGCGGCGCCGGCCTGCAACCCCTCGCGCACCTCGACGCTGACGGGGATCCGCCCGTCGACCTCGGGCGTGTACGGCAACGACCAGCCGTGGCGCAGGGCGCTGCCCGACGCCGCGACGCTGCCTCAGCACCTGCGGACCCTCGGCTACCGGACGCTCGGTTGCGGAAAGATCTTCCACGTCGGGGACCCGCAGTCCTGGGACGAGGCCTGGCCCGACGGCTGCACCTGGCCCGACAACGGCAAGCGGGCGCTGCCCAAGGACAAGCCCGCCAACGGGATCCCCGGCTCCAAGAACTTCGACTGGGGCGCGAGCCGCAGCAAGCGCGACGGGGTGCACTCCGACGACCGTGTCGCGGACTGGGTCATCAAGCAGATAGAGAAGGACTGGGACCAGCCGACCTTCCTGGGCTGCGGCTTCTTCCGGCCGCACCTGCCCTGGTACGTGCCGCAGTCCTGGTTCGACGCCTTCCCGCGCGACGAGGTCGTCCTGCCCGCGGTGACGCCGAACGATCTGGACGACATCCCGGCTGCGGGTCGGCGCATGGCCCGGATCGAGGACCACGAACGCATCGTGAACAGCGGCAAGTGGAAGGACGCGGTCCAGGCCTACATGGCGAGCTGCGCATTCTCCGACCACCAGCTCGGCCGGGTGCTCGACGCACTGCACGACAGCGGTAAGCAGCGCGACACCATCGTGGTGCTGTGGTCGGACCACGGCTGGGCGCTCGGCACCAAGTTCCACTGGAAGAAGTTCGCGCTGTGGGAGGAGTGCACCCGCATCCCCATGGTGATCGCGGCCCCTGGGCTCACCACCAAGGCCAGCAGCTCCAAGGGGGCGGTGAGCCTCCTCGACCTGTACCCGACCATCGTCGAGCTGGCGGGCGGCACCTCGCCCGACGTGGTGGAGGGCGACAGCCTCGTGCCCCTGCTGCGGGACCCGGGGATGTCCTGGGAGCGGCCGGCGGTCATGACCTGGGGGCGCAACAACCACGCCGTCCGCGGTCAGCGCTACCGCTACATCCGCTACGCCGACGGCAGCGAAGAGCTCTACGACCACCAGGTCGACGACAACGAGTGGCGCAACCTCGCCGGTGACGACCGCTACGCCGACGTCATCGCCAGCCACGCCGCGTGGCTGCCGAAGGTCAACGCGCCCGACGCGCCGACCGGCATCCACCGCTGTAAGCGGTGATACTGCCGTGCTAGCGGTGTTCGGTCGGCGTGTCGAACAACGCTAGAAACGCCTGCCAGGCGGCGCCGTCGGTGAGCAGGTCGTCGTTGTGCCCTGCGCCGGCGACCTTGACGAGCTGGCTGCCGGTCAGGGCAGCCGCCAGCCGGTGGGCGTGGTGGACCCCGATGAGGGTGTCGGCCGTGCCGTGCAGGATGAGGGTCGGGCAGGAGATCTGCGACGCCCGGTCCAGGGAGTCGAAGCGGTTGCGCAGGACCAGGCGCACCGGTGCCCAGGGCAGGGTCTCGGCGGCGACGTCGACGAGGCGCGAGAAGCTGCTCTCCACGACCAGGCCGCGGGGTTGCTCGGACAGCGAGGCAACCAACCCGATGGCCACGCCGCCGCCCAGGGACTTGCCGTAGACGACGATGTCTTCGGCGGGGCTGCGGCGGCGGGCCTCGTCCCAGGCGGCGTGGGCGTCCATGATGAGGCCAGCCTGGGTCGGCGAACCATCGCTGCCGGGGTAGCCGCGGTAGTTGACGTGCACCACGTCGAAGCCGGCGTCGGTAAACCGCTGATAGCGGCCGGGGGATGCGCCGACGGTGGACCCGTTGCCCGAGAAGTAGAGCACCAGCCCGCGGCGGGCAACAGCGGGGTCACGGGACAGCGCCTGCCCGTACAACGCGGTGCCGTCGGCCGCGCGCAGATCGAGCTCGACGGCGCCGGTACGCTCCGCCTGCGCCGAGAGCCAGGCGCGGTCCACACTGGGCGCAGGAAAGACAAGCTTGCGCTCGATTGCGCCGAGGATCAGAGCCGCTGCGACCCCGAGGGCCGCGAGCGCCAACAGGCCGGCGAGGACGGTGCGAAGGGTCGGGGGCACGGCCGGTCTCCAAGAGCGTGCGCGCGAGGGGCGCGTGGCCTGCGTGGGGACTATGCTCGGGGCACCATGAAGGCTGCCATGCCCATGATCGCCATCGCCCTCTCCATCCTGCCGCTGTTCGGCTGCACCGACCGGCAGGCCGATGGCTCCACCTTGCCCGTCGCGGATCTGGGCGCCAGCCTCGACCCCGACTTCCCTTCGCTCATCGACCTGAGCTGGCAGCAGCTCCAAGACGCCGACGCCCACGTGGAGTACGCCGTCGAGGGAGAGGACTGGCAGGCCGCTCCCGCGGTCAGCCTGGTCGCGGGGGCCCAGGGCAAGGTCGTCGCCGGCGTTCCCTTCGACACCGTCGTGATGCTGCGGGTCGTCTCCGACGGCGAGGGTGCCGCCTGGCAGAGTGACGCGATCTCGATCACGACGGGCTCGCCGCCGGCGGACCTGCCCCTGCCGTCCCTGCTTGTCGGCGACGACGGTCGCGCCGAGCCCACCGGACGCTACCTCTACGCGTCGATCTTCCAGTACAGCCCGCCGCTGTACGGGGCGTCCTGGCTCATCATCGTCGACCGCCAGGGACGCCTGGTCTGGGCGATGGAGAGCCCGCTGAACGCACAGAGCTTCTACGTGCGGGAGGCCAGGGACGGCACCGCCCTGATGTGGGACGAGACGCGGCTGTTCGAACCCGAGCTCTCCCAGGTCCACCGCATGAAGCTCGATGGCAGCCAGGACACCACCTGGCCGACGCCGGCGCTGCTGCACGCCTGGACCGAGCTGCCCGACGGGTCCATCGTCTGGGGCTCCTACGCCGACGGTATGTTCGAGAAGCTCATGGAGCTGGCACCCGATGGCAGCAGCCGTGCGATCTGGAATTGCCAGGACTTCGAGGAGGACTTCGGGTCGCCGTACACCGGCTGCCTGTCGAATTCCCTGTTCTGGGACGCCGACACCGACAGCTTCCTGTACTCCTTCTTCACGTCGATGACGGTGGTGCAGCTCGACCACCAGACCGGCGATACCCTGGAGAGCTGGGGGCAGCTCAGCGACTGGAGCTTCGACCCGCCCGAGTCGCAGTTCGACTGGCAGCACGGCGTGACCTGGACGGATGCGGGCACCCTGCTGCTGTCCACGCACGTCAGCACGGAGTCGGACGAGGTCGTGGTCCGCGAGTACGAGCTGGACGCCGACGCGCGGGTGCTGCACCAGATCTGGAGCTTCGGCGAGGGGGAGGGGATCCACGCCGAGACCTACGGCGAGGCCCGGCGGCTGCCCGGCGGAAACACCCTGCACAACACGGGCACGACGCCGCGGGTCCGGGAGATCACGCCGGAGGGCGACGTGGTGTGGGACCTGGCCTGGCTTGATGATGCCGGGGAACCGGCGCCGTTCGTGATCGGGCGGTCCGTGTGGCTGTCGGACCTGTACCCCTACCTGCCCTGAGGGATCCGCTGAAACCCGGGCCTGCCGCCGGCGTCGGTGGCGCTGACCAGAGGTGAGCATGACAGAGATCCCCGGCGGGTCGCTGCCCGCGGTCGAGGGGCTGGTGCGCGCCCGGTATGCGGCGGCGGCGCAGCAGCGAGAGGAGAGCCTGTGCTGCCCGGTGTCCTACGACCCGGCGCTGCTCGATGCCCTGCCGGCCGAGGTGATCGAGCGGGACTACGGCTGCGGTGACCCGACGCGCCACGTGCTGCCGGGCGAGGTCGTGCTCGACCTGGGGTCCGGTTCGGGCAAGGCCTGCTTCATGGCGGCCCAGATCGTGGGGCCCGAGGGGCGGGTGATCGGCGTCGACATCGAAGACGAGATGCTGGCGTTGGCCCGGCGGAGCGCGCCGGTGGTCGCAGAGCGCATCGGCTTCGAAAACGTCGAGTTCTGTCGCGGGCGCATCCAGGATCTCGGACTGGACCTCGACGCCCTGGATGCCTGGCTGGCGGCGCACCCGGTGCGCTCGGTGGCCGATCTGCCGGCGCTCGATGCCGAGACGGCGCGGCTGCGGAGGGAGCAGCCCCTGGTCGCCGACGACTCCGTCGATCTCGTCATCAGCAACTGCGTGCTCAACCTCGTCCACGGCGACGCCAAGCCGGCGCTGTTTGCCGAGCTGTTTCGGGTGCTGCGCCGCGGTGGGCGGGCGGTGATCTCCGACATCGTGTCCGACGAGGACGTGCCGCTCTCGCTCCAGCAGGATCCGGAGCTGTGGAGCGGCTGCATCTCGGGTGCGCTGCGCGAGGACCTGTTCCTGCAGGCCTTCGAAGACGCCGGCTTCCACGGCGTGCGGGTGCTCGCCTACGGCGACGAGCCCTGGCGTACGGTCCACGGCATCGAGTTCCGGTCGATGACGGTGGAAGCCTTCAAGGGCAAGCAGGGCCCCTGCATCGAGCGCAAGCAGGCCGTGATCTACAAGGGACCCTTCCGCGAGGTGCTCGACGACGACGGACACCGCATGCGGCGCGGTCAGCGGGTGGCGGTCTGCGACAAGACATTCGGGATCCTCACCCGGCCGCCCTACGCCGAGCACTTCATCCCGGTCCCGCCGCACGAACTGCCGGCCCTTGACGACAGTCCGCCTTTTGCCTGCGGCGCGGGCACCGTGCTGCGGCACCCGCGGCAGACCAAGGGCGAGGACTTCGATCTCACCACCGACGCCGGCCCGGTGTGCACGCCGGGTGATGGCTGCTGCTGAGGTGAGATGATGACGATCACAGGCATCACGGTGCTCGTGGTGGCGGCGGCGCTGGCCTGGGCCAACGGCGCCAACGACGTCTCCAAGGGCGTGGCGACCCTGGTGGGCAGCGGGGTGACGGACCTGCGACGGGCGGTGGCCTGGGGCGCGGCCTGGACCGGTGTGGGTGGCCTCTTGGGGGCGGTCCTCGCCGGTGCCATGCTGGCGACCTTCGGTGGCGGACTGCTGGTGGACGGCGTGACGCCGACGCTGGAGGCGGCGGTGGCCGCGCTCTCCGGAGCCGCCGGCTGGGTGCTGCTGGCCACCCGCACGGGGCTGCCGGTGTCGACCACCCACGCCATCGTCGGCGCGCTGCTGGGCGTCGGTGTCGTCGCTTTCGGCGCCGACGCTGTGGCCTGGCCCCTGCTGGGCGGCAAGGTGCTGCTGCCGCTGCTGCTGTCACCGGTGCTGGCGCTCTCGCTCACCGCGGCGGCGCTGCGGTTCTCTGGCGGAGGTACGGCAAGCTCTGGGGGAGGAGAGGCGGCGCCTGACTGCGCCTGCATCGAAGTCCGTGAGGCCATGCCCGTGGTCGTCCCGGCCCACGGGGCGGCCGCGGTCGCCGTGCACCCACCGACGGTGCGGGTCTCGACGGGAACGGCTGCCGAGTGCGCCGCCGAGCGTCCCGCGGCGCTCGCCGTCACCGTGTCCCGCCTGCACTGGCTGACCAGCGGCGCCACCAGCCTGTCGCGGGGCATGAACGACGCCCCCAAGATCGTGGCCCTGGGGGTCATGGCCTCGGCGCTCTCTCCAGCGGCTGCGGTGCCGCTGCCCCTGCTGTTCGGGGTGGTGACTCTCGCGATGGTCGGCGGCAGCCTGGTCGCCGGCCGCCGGGTCACGCGTGTGCTCGCCCAGGACGTCACCCCCATGGACGACCGCCAGGGCTTCGCCGCCAACCTCGTGACCGCGGCCCTCGTCAGCACCGGCGCCCTGCACGGCCTGCCCATGTCCACGACCCACGTCGCGACCGGTGGGATCTTCGGTGCCGGCGCATCGCGCGGCAGCCTCGACCTCGGCACCCTGCGCAGCATCGCCCTGGCCTGGGTCGTCACCCTGCCCGCGGCGGCGGTGCTGGGGGCGATGGCCTGGTGGGGGCTGGCGGCCCTGCTTCGCTGAGCGCCGCTACAGGTTGTTGCAGGCGCCCTGGCCGGTGACGCCGACGGCGAGGTCGAAGTGTGCCTGCACCACCGTGTCGTCGTCGGGGCGGTGGCCGGTGACGTCGGTGGTCAAGGTCATGGACTCGGACACGACGTAGTCGGTGAGGTCGACGTCTTCGAGGGTGAAGTCGACGAGGGCTTCGCCCTCGGGGAAGCTGTCGGCGGAGGCGATCAGCACCTTGTCCAGGCCCGGAGCTTCAACGTACAGGTCGACGCTGTCGAGGAAGCTGAGGTCGGCGCCGGCGGGATCGGTCGCCTCCAGCGTGAACAGGTCGAGCTGCACCTCGGAGATGTCGCCAGGGGCGCCCCCCTGGTTCTGCAGCTCCTCAGACGAGGTCACGTCCATGCCGAGGAAGGCGTCGAAGCCCAGCTCGCCGATGAGCTCCTCCAGCAGGGTGCCCTGCGAGACCGTGGTGTCGGCGGTGTCTTCGACGTGGATGGTGAGCAGCTTGCCCTGGCAGCCCACCCACGTGCCGGCCAGGGCGAGGGGGAGCAGTCTGCGGTGTATGCGCGCCTCCAGTGGGAGACCGGTCGTATCGCGGGCGACCACCACGAGCCTGTCGCCGACAGCGGCAGCGCCGCGCGGATAGGTGCTCGCCATGCGTAGCTTCCTGTTCATCTGCCTCGCGGGCGCCTGCGGTGCGGGCAGCCGCTACCTCGTCAGCGGCTGGGCCTACCGACTGCTGGGCGACCGTCTGCCCTTCGGCACCATGACGGTCAACCTGCTCGGCTGCCTTGCGGCTGGGCTGCTGCTGGAGGTCGGCCTGACGTCGGACGTCATCCCGCCGGGGCTGCGCAACGCACTGGCCATCGGCTTCTTGGGCGCGTTCACGACGTTCTCGACCTTCGAGTACGAGACCTTCCGCCTGCTGGAGGATGGCAGTATCGTGACCGCGGTGAGCAACGTCGTGATCCAGCTCGTCGCCGGGCTGGTGGCGGTCGGCGGTGGCATCGCCCTGGGTCGCCTCATCGTAGGAGCGAGTTGATGCGGGTGCTCGACGGACAGCAGGTGCTGATGCGCATCTTCGTCGGAGAAGCCGATCGCCTGGACGGCAAGCCGCTGTACCGGGCGCTGCTGGAGCTGCTGCGCAAGGAAGGCATCGCCGGCGCCACCGTGCTGCGTGGCGTGGCCGGCTTCGGCGCCAAGAGCGTGGTGCACGGCACCCACCTGCTGCGGCTCAGCCAGGATCTGCCCATGGTCGTCGAGGTGGTCGACACCCAGGAGCAGATCGACCGGGTGCTGCCGCTGATCGACGCCCGGGTGCAGGAGGGCTTGATCACGCTGGAGAAGGTCCACGTGATCCGCTACGCCGCCGGAAAGGGCTCAGGAGGCTCCGGTGTGTGAGCTGATGGGGATGAGCGCGTTGCGGGCGACCGACGTCAACCACTCGCTGGAGCTGCTGCAGCCGCGGGGCGGTGAGATCGGCCCCCACGCCGATGGCTGGGGGGTGGCCTTCTACGAGGGGCGGGCGGCGCGGATCTTCAAGGAGCCGATCCCGGCCTGTGACAGCCGCTGCCTGTCTTTCATCGCCTCCCACAGCTACCAGAGCAGCGTGGTCGTCAGCCACATCCGCAAGGCCAACCCGGCACGCTTCGGCCGCAGCTCGGCCAACACGCACCCCTTCTGCCGCGAGCTGGGTGGGCGCTCCTGGGTCTTTGCCCACAACGGCAAGCTGCCCGGGATCGAGCGGTCCCGCTTCAACCCCCGTCGCTTCCAGCCCATCGGCGACACCGACTCCGAACGGGCCTTCTGCTTCCTGATGGACCAGGTCGCGGCCCACTGGTCGGGGGGAGCCGCACCCCTGCCCGATCGGATGGCTGGCTGGCTCGCCGACCCGATCGCTGCGCTGTCCGAGCTGGGCATCCTCAACATGCTGCTCAGCGACGGCGACAACCTGCTGGTCTTCGCCAACGAACGCCTGCACTGCCTGCACCGCGACTGCGACGAGGGCGGGCAGGAACAGCACGTGCTGATGCTGGCGACGCAGCCGCTGACCTCGGAGCCCTGGCGGCCGCTGGACCTCGGCGTCGTCCATGTGGCCCGCGGGGGCCGCTTCGTCCTGCCGGAAGTAGAGCTGGCGGCCGCGGCGCGCTGAGGGGGTGTGCGGCGCGGCGCCGTCAGCCCGGAAATGCCAGCGGGATCCAGATGTGGGCCGCGCAGTGCGCGGTGATGAGGAAGCTCGGCCCGAGCCGCAGGTAGGCGAAGGTCATGACCATGCCGGGGAGCACGAAGCGGCTGAGGTTCCAGGCCATGGGACCATCGCCGGGGGCCAGGAAGTGCATCAGCGAGAACAGGGCACCGGTGATCACCGCGGTGGCGGCGACGGCCATGGCCCGCTTCGGCAGCCGCCGCTCCAGCGCCCAGAACAGCGGCGGCACGAGCATCAGGCGGAACAGCAGCTCTTCTCCGATGCCGGCGGTCATGCCGAGCAGCCAGCCGGGAGCGGCGCTCTCTTCGGTGGGGATGAAGGGCGGCGGCTGGGGGCCGGCGACGTAGCGGATGGTCCCGACGATCAGCCCGGCGCTGACGATGCCGAGCAGCCCGCGGATGATGGACCAGCGCAGGTCGTCGGCCGAGGGCCGAGCGCGGAGGAACCAGGCGGCGGCGACGGCGACGCCCAGGGCGGGCACCCCCCACACGGTCAGGCTGTGCGGCAGGATGTGGAGGATGGGGTCGGCGGCGGCCCAGTTGGCGTCGGTCGCCGGCGACGTCACCGCCTGGACAGCCACGAGCAGGCTCCACGGCAGGGCCAACAGCGCGGCGGCAGAGATGCGGCCTGGGGGGATGAGGCTCATGGCTGTGCTGGTAGCCCGTCTGGGGTCCATGGGCGCGGTCACTCGGCGCCCGGCCGCACGCTGTCGGCGATGACCGCTGTGCGCGCTTCCTCGGCGAGGCGGCGGGCCTTGGACCGGCGAGGGTCGGCTTCGACCATGGCCTGGAACAGGGCGAGGGCGAAGGCGTGGTCGCCGGCGGCCCGAGCCTCTTGGGCGGCGGCTTCGGTGGCGGCGGCCAGCGCCTCGCCGACCGCCAGGGCGTCGGGCGAGCGCCGGTCCCAGCGGCGGGCGGCGGCCAGCAGGGGCAGGGCGTCCCGGATGTCGTCGGCGTCGGCGGCCTGGGCGGCCCAGCAGGCGGCCAGGGGATGCCGGGCACGGTCGGTGAGGGTGGCCTCCCACTCCGAGTCCAGGGGCAGGCGCAGCACGGCGTCGCGCCAGGCGTCGTCGGCTTCTTCGCAGTCGCCGGCTGCGGCGGCGTCGGCCGCACGCTGCCAGTCGGCTTCAGCGGCGGTGCGGGCAGCTTCCTCGCCCGACAGCTCGATGCGTCGAGGCCGCGACCAGGGCTGCGCTTCGTCGGTGCCTGCCAGCAGCGACAGGATCTCTCCCGCGTCGTCGACCAGGGTCGCCGACACGGAGTAGGAGCCCGGCGGCAGGGTGTCGGGAAGGGGGAGCGCCGCGCGGCGGATCACCGTCTCACCGGGCCTCCACATGCGGGCCGGGAACAGGCCGTCGTAGTCGGGCGACAGGTCCGTCTCGAAGCGGGTGGGCCCGTCGAGGCGCACGCGGATCGCGAAGTCGGGCGGGGCCTTCTTGCCCCGGCGCAGGCTCACCTCGACGTACAGGCCGCCTGCTGCAGAGGCGGTGGGCACCCGGGTCGAAAGACCAGCCAGCCTCAGGCCGCCGCGGAAGCGGACCGGGTCCCGGCCCTGCGTCCAGCGCGTTGTCGTCACCAGATCGCGGCGCAGCCAGTCGTCCTTGCGCGTGCCACGCTTGCCGGGGATCTTGAAATAGAGCTTCCGGAAGCGCTTGTTGCGCGTGATGCCGATGGTCGGTTCGAGGTGGGCGAGGTCGAAGCGCGGTGCGGGGTCCAGCAGGTAGTCCAGCGCGAAGTCTCGCAGTGGCTGGTGCAGGGCGAAGACGGGTTCCGTGAGGCCGTACCAGTCGATGGTGGTGTGCTGGTCGGGGCGGTACCAGACCATCCCGCCCATGGCGTGGTCGACGGAGATCCACGGCCGGTGCAGGTGGATCCGGGCGGCGACGTCGTCGTAGAGGTCCATGCGCAGCCGGGTGTTCATGGGCGTCATGCGCACGGGCTGGCGGCTGTAGATGCCCAGGTAGACGCTGCTCCACACCAGCGGAAGGGCGGCGAGCAGCAGGGCGAGGGGCTTGCGCGTCAGGCGCGGGAGGCGGCTGAGCAGCTCGGCGGCGCCGGCGGCGTAGAGGATGCCCAGCGGCACGGCGATGACAGCGAAGCGCCGGAAGCCGTCCATCCAGTCGCCGCCGGTGTAGACGGCGAAGGCCAGGGTCAGCGTGATCACGGCGGTGTGCAGGGCGCGGGCGGGGCCCTCGTCGCGGCGCCAGGCCAGCAGCGGGGCGGCGGCGGTCATGGCGACGAGCAGCAGGATGCGGACCTGGTGGGCCACAGATGTGGCCGGCGCTGTGTCGGTGAGGGCGGCGGCGGCGGCCGTCGCGGCGAGGGCCAGCCCCCAGCCGGCGGCGAGCTTCCAGCGCCATCCGCGCAGCCGGGCGATGCCGGCCAGGACGACGGGCAGCGCCGCCAGCCAGCCGACCTGCAGCGACCAGGTGACGGTGTACTGCCAGGCGCGGGTGCGCCAGCCGAAGAAGTGCAGGTCGTGGCGGCCGAGCTTGGCGTAGTACGGAAGGGGGAGGGGCAGGCCGAAGTAGAGGTACCGGAACAGCTCGTAGGCGACGATGGGCAGGGCGAAGACCAGCGCCCAGGCGGCGATCCGAGGCCAGCGACGGGCGCGCAGGTCGACCACGGCTGCGAGGGCAAGGGCCGCGGCGCCGTACATCGCGCCCTCGGAGTGGGTCAGGGCGACCAGGGCGAAGACCAGGGCCGACCAGGGGATACCGCCGCGGTCGGCTTCGGTCGCCACCCGCCAGCAGCCCAGGGCGACGAGGAAGGTGAACAGGGCGTTTTCGAGGCCCGCCTGCGCCCAGATGAGGTGCTGGGCGTTTGTCGCCACCACCGCAGCCGCCAGCAGCGGCACCCAGCGGCGTGCGGCCGGGACCGTGTCGGGTAGGGGGATCTGCCGGGCCGCGGCCCAGGTCAGCGGGACGGTGGCTGCGGCCAGCAGGGCCCCGAGGATCTTGGACAGCGCAAAGGGGTCGATCCCGGCGACCTGTCCCAGCGCAAGCAGCGCCATCCACAGCGGGTTGCTGAAGCCCTCGCTGCGCTCGGCACCGGGGAAGGCCACCAGCCCGTCGCCCTGGGCGAGGTTGCGGGCATAGGCGAAGGTGATGGCGGCGTCGTCGACCCACCAGTCACGGAACAGCCAGGCGCTGCCGACCGCGTAGGCGCAGAGCAGGGCGAGGAGGATGCGATCGACGGAGGAGCGGGGCACGTGGGCGGCTATCCGCCGGTGGGCGGCGGCGCTGCGTCTGGACTCCCAACTCGTACCTGCGGCCGCAAGCTCCTACCGGGTAGCGCTGGCCGACGTCGTGTCTGTCCACCAGGCCCGGCGCCTCCGGGATCGTCGGTGTCCCTCTGGGGGCTCGCGACCTCCCGGCGGTTCCGGCGTACCCCCGGCGTACCCCCGGAGCGTCGCCTACCGCCCGCCGCCGCGGCACGGTATGCTCGGAGCGTGCCGCATGTTTCCCGTCCCGGTCACGATGTCGTCCAACGCGACATCTCCCTGCGGGTCATAGCCGCGATGCACAACGTTGCCGCAGCGCTCCTCAACCGGGTGGACTTGATCGTCGAGGCCGCCCAG
>CAZRFD010000094.1:0-27355 GCA_964599085.1 uncultured Enterobacterales bacterium
TCATCACCCGGGACCGCCGCAGCCCCCGCACGCGCTACGCTCGCCGCATGCTGGTCACGGTCCTGACGACGATCGGTCTCCTGGGTCTCCCCGCGTCGCACGCCCTGGCGGGCTGGCGACGGCGTACCGCCGACCTGTTCGCGCTCGGCACGCTCGACCTGTTCCTGGCCGTGCTGGTGCTGGCGTCCCGCGACGAGCACCTCTGGTCGGACTGGATGCGAGAAGACGCCTGGATCGAGTGGGGCACCGCCCACGCCTTCCTCGCGGCCGCCGCCGTGTTCGGCTGGCGCGCGCTGCGCGGCCAGGGCTGGGGCCGCCTCGCCGGCGTCGGGCTGGCCGCGTTCTGCTTCTTCGTTGCGGGAGAAGAGCTGTCCTGGGGCCAGCGCATCTTCGCCTTCCAGCCACCGGAGATCTTCCTCGAAGCGAACTACCAGCAGGAAGCCAACCTCCACAACCTGCTGACCCGCAAGGAGCTGTACGGCTTCAGCCTGGACAGCCGCTTCCTGGTCGCGGTCTTCGCCGTACTCTACGGCATCGTCGGCGGTGTGATCGGCTTGGCGGGGGGCCGCTTCCGGTTGCTGCGCGAGCTGTCCCCACCGCTGGTGCTCGCTCCCTTCTTTGCGCTCGTGGCCTCGGTAGAGCTGGAGTACCCCATCGACCTCGCCGGCGAGGCGGCGGAGTGCTCGCTGGGGCTCATCCTGCTCGCCGACGCACTGCTGCGCGACAGCAGCCCCGGCCGGCCTCGTGCCACCTGGCTGGCCCTGCTCCCCGGCGTCATCGCCCTCGGGGCCGCCACCGCCCCCGCGCTCGAGGCCGTGCTGTACGGAAGCGACGACGCGCGCATCGCGCAGACGCGCGACGAGCTGGACGTGCTCGCAAAGGACATGGCCACCGCGACGCAGGAGAAGCTCGTCAAGAAGGGGCGGGTCCACAAGCGGGTCTACACGGCGACCGTCAGCGAGTACCTGCGCTTCGGCACGGACAGCGCCTACCTCGAGGGCCAGCCCACCCCCGCCGAGGTCGAGTCCGGCGGACGTGCCGACCGCAAGGGCTACTTCCTCGACCCCTGGAACAACCCCTACTGGGTGCTGTGGGACGACGACGACGACGGGATCCTCATCGTCTACTCCTTCGGTCCGAACCGGCGCCGCGACACGGAGATGCGTCCCTTCACCGAACCAGAAGGCGACGACATCGTGCACCGGGTGCACCCCACGGTGCTGGAGCGCTGACCGCTACTCGCAGAACAGCTCGTCGTCGCCGTCTGGGACGCAGGTCACCGGCATGTGTGAGACGACATCGATGTCGGCCGTGCGGATGTCGTCTTCATAGTGGACCTCCACGGTACAGGCCGTCGTCTCCAGGTCCTTGATCGAGGCCGCCGTACCCCCGACGGCTTCCTGGTCTCCGCAGGTCAGGATGACCTCGGTCGCCATGACGGCCCGCACCACCACGCGGGTCGGCGGTCCGTCGGGCTCGACGATGGAGACAGCCTGGTGGCGTTCGTCGGCGGGGGGCAGCACCTCGAACATGCCCTCGGGCAGTTCCGGCAGGGTGCGTTTGGGGGGAGGCTCGGCAGGTGGAGGCGCCGGCTCTTCCTTCGGCGCGGGGGGGTCCACGGCCGCCGACGGAGCGGCCGGGGCCTTGGCGCGAGGGGGCGTGGTCACCACAGCCGGGGCCGGCGCAGCAGCGTTGTCGTGACGGTGGACCACCCACCAGCCGCCGAGAGCCCCGCACAGCAGGCCGATGGCGGCCAGCACGACGATGGGTCGCCGCGAGGCTGGTGCAGCGCCGCGTCTGCCGGTGGGCAGCGGCGCGAGCTGGACGGTGGGTTCGTCTTCGCGGGAAGCACCGTCCGTGCCGAAGGAGTCGGCGGCACCCTCGTCGTCATCAGCGGAGAGCTCCGCCGGCGCGCGCGCCTCGACCAGCACGGCGGCCGGCGCTTCGAGGTGGGGGGCGGGCAGCGCCTCGATGAGCGGTGGTGGGGTGACCGGGTCCAGGGCCCGCTCGGTGTGGTCGTCGCTGATGTCCTCGTCGACATCGGTGTCGGCGGGCCCCGTGCCGACCGGCGGCTCGATGATCTCGTTGCGCTCGGTCTCTTCCCGCTCCTCCGTCTCGATCACCGGGGCAACCTCGGCGGTGGCGTCTTCCTCTCCGCGGAGCAGGCGCAGCGCCCGCGGCAACCACTCGGCCAGCCCCTCGCCCTCCTCTTCGGCCGCGACCTCGGCCAGGGACGCGGCGAGATCGGACGCCGCGGGCCGATCCGCCGGATCGAAGGCCAGGCAGCCCGCCAGCAGGAAGACCAGGGCCCCCGGGAGGATCGGCAAGGCCACGATCAGGTCGAAGACCCGCGCCCCGTGGGCTTCGGCGTCGAGGGGAAGGCCCGGGAGCGGTTCGCCGGCGAGAGCTTCGTACAGCAACGCCCCGAGGGCGTAGACATCGTCGGCGGGCAGCGGTCCACCTGCCGCGCCGGCAGGCCCGGAGCGTCCGAAGCCGCGCACGCAGACACGCCCCTGGTCGGTCAGCAGCACCGCATCGGACGACAGCCGACCATGGGCGACCGCCGGTCGCGCTGCGTGGGCGTCCGCCAGCACGGACGCCACCTGGGCGGCGAGCTCGAAGGCGGCCCGCGCCGGCAGGGGCACGCCCCACATCAGGGCGCGAAGCGGTGCCCCGGTCCAACGGTCGGTGACCAGCGCCGGCCACCCGCCCGCGGTGCCCGCGTCCAGCACGTGGAGCACGCCGTCGCGGCAGCAGCGGTGCAGCGCCCGCGCGGTCGCCAGCAGGGTGCGGGCCTGTCTCGGCGTCAGCGGCCCCGCGGCGTCGAGCGGCTCCACGCTGACCGGCCGCCACTCCCCGCTGGCGAGCTGCAGCTCTGCCGCGGAAGCGGTGTGCGCGCGCCAGTCTTCCACCAGTCGGACCGGGCGTCCGCTGATGGTGACGATGGTTGGGCGCGCGGGGTCGTGCATGACGGTCTCGCGGGTGGCGACGAGGGCAGCGATGCTACCGCGAGCGGACCCCCTTCGCGACGGGATCAGCACCTCTGACGCCTTCACTCGCCGCCGTTGCGACGCCCCGTCCGCTTGCGCTTGTAGCGCCCGCCCTTGCGCAGGCGGCTGGCGACGATGGCGCGCTGGCGATCCTTGTAGTGTTCGTGTGCGTTGTCACCGCTCTCGTTGGCCACGGCCGTGTCTGCGTCCACGACCTGGAATTCCGTCTGCACGAAGACGATGCGGCCGAGCATCGCGCCGTAGCGAGCGTGGCCGAGGTGGTCGACCCGCACCGGGTAGTCCACGATGAAGTTCACGACCTGGTAGCTGCTGCCAGAGAAGGGGTTGTCGTCGGGGTTGTAGGGTTCCACTTCCTCGGCGGTGAAGCCGTGGAGCTGGTCGGCCAGCGCCTTGTAGGGGGGGCGGCTCCACTCGGCGTGCAGGTCGACGAGGTTGTTGTGGCTCTGGCCCGGGATCACGTAGTTGAAGGGGAAGACGTGGCGGGTCAGCCACGCGAGCGCGGGCACGATGTGCTCCCGCTTCTCGGTGACGATGCGGAAGCGAAGCTTGTCGAAGACCGTGGCGGCGGTCGCTTCGCGCTTGGCGAGCAGCTTGGTGATGGTCGAGTTGCGGCTCTTGCGGTTTCCATAGAAGGAGACGATGGGGAAGCCCTGATCCCGCATGTCCTGCGCGGCTTCGGCGATGCGACGCTCGGCCAGCCCCAGCAGGTCGGCTTCCGACAGGGTCGACTGGTGGCGCAGCTCGGCGGCTTCCATGTGCACGATGGTGTGCATCAGCTTGAGGATGGCGCAGGCGAGGATCTGGCGCCGCCGGAAGCCGCCCGTCTGGCTGGCGAACAGGAACAGGTCGCGGACGTCTTCGGGCTTCTTGAGGTCGTCGGGGAAGCGCAGGCCGAGGTGCTCTTCGAGGTAGGTGATGGCCGAGCGATGCACGTACTGCATGCGGCGCCGGTCTTCGGGGTCGGCGGGGTCCAGCCACAGCAGGCGCAGGAAGGCGTCCACCGACGGCAGGTCGGGGAAGACCGCCCGGTTCCAGTCGATCACGGAGTTGCCGCGTAGCAGCAGGCGCACCGCTTCGAGGTCGGCGAGGTTCAGGTCGAAGCCCTCGACGAGCTGCGAGATGCGGGTGTCGACGGTCAGCGAGGCGCCGTCTTCTGGGGCCTTGGGCGCGGCGTCCACGGGACTCCCGGGGCAGGGCATGCAGGCGTGTGCTGGGGGATAACGCGCTGTCGCCCAGAACTGGCGGCGGCGGCGCAGCCGTTGCCAGGCTTGACGCGAGCGCCGCAAGACCCGCGCCCAAGCCCCGACGCCGGTCCGTCACGTTGCCCTGGCCAAGGGCCGTCGTTAGCTGCGCGGCATGGCACGCTCCAGAGCACTCACGGCCTTCGCCCAGGGCACCCGCGCCACCTTCGGCAACCTCACCACGGTCATCCCCGTGGTGGTGGCCATGGGCTTCATCGCGGCCGTCGCCGACAAGGCGATCTACGACGCCCTCGCCATCGGCGAAGCCCAGGACCAGGGCACCCTGGTCAAGGTGCTCTTCGCCTGGATGGGCGTCAGCCTGGCGCAGGAAGTGCTGCTCGGCCCCATCATCGGCGCCATCGCCGTGTACGTCGGGCGCATCCACTCGGCCGGCGAGAGCGCAGGGCTCTACGAGTCGATCAACTTCGCGCTCGGCCGCTACAGCCGGCTGTTCCTGCCCCGCATGATCGCCCAGCTCAGCATCCAGATCGGCCTGATGCTGCTGCTCTTCCCGGGCGTCATCTACGTCACGATGTACGCCTTCGTGGACTCGGTGGCCTGCCTCGAACAGAAGGTCTGGCCCATCGACCGCAGCAAGCGGCTCACCCGGGGTCGCCGGGCCAGCATCGTCGGGATCTACCTGCCGGTCGCGCTCCTGGTGCAGGTGGTCGCCCTCGCCGAGCTGTGGGCGCTGCAGCAGGGCGTGGTGACGCTGGCGCTGGTCTTCATCCTGGTCTTCCTGCTCTTCTTCATCGTCGACGTCGCCTTCTACAAGCTCTACGAAGAGCGCACGACTTCGCTGGGCAAGTCCGCAAAGGTGGCAGAAGCCTCGGCGGACACGGCCGCGGAGAAGACAGCGCCAGCCGACCCCGCGGTGCACTGATCGCAGCGCGCGGATGACAGCAGGGGGCCGCCGACCCGCGCCGCCTGAGGACGCAGAGATGACTGCGCAGCCCTCCACGGTCGCCTTCCTCGACCAGCTCCCGCGGCTGGTGGGGCCGGGCCGCGCCCTGGCCGGCCTGCCCGAGGGGGCCGCGGCCTACGCGCTGTCGAGGCTGGCCACCGGGCTGCGACAGCCGCTGCTGGTCGTCGCCGCCACCCGGGACGACGCCGCCCGCCTCCACCAGGAGCTGTGCTTCCACCTGGCCGCCCCCGACGCCCCGCCGGTGCTGCGGCTCCCCGGCGATGACGTCCGCACCTGGGACGGCGTCTCGCCGCACCCCGACATCCCCCGCCAGCGACTGGCCGTGCTGGACGCCCTGGCGCGGGGCGAGCGGGTGGTGGTGGTCGCCAGCGCCCGCGCCCTGCAGCACCGCCTCCTCTCGCCCGACACCTTCGCGTCGCTGCACCTCGACCTGCGGGTCGGCGACGAGATCGCGCGCGACAAGCTCCAGCGCACCCTCGCCGACTGGGGCTACCTGGCCGTCCACCAGGTCGAGGAGCCCGGCACCGTCGCCTTCCGCGGGGGCATCGTCGACGTCTGGTCCCCCGGCTCGGGCCCCGTTCGCCTGGACTTCTTCGACGAGGAGCTGGACGAGATCCGGGTGCTACACCCCGAGGTGCAGCGGTCCGGCGAGAAGCGCGCCAGCGTCCGGATCCTGCCCGCACGCGAAGCCGTGGTCTCCGAGCAAGCGGTGTCCCGCGCCAGCGCTCGCATGGCCGAAGCCGTCGACGCCATGGGCGGCGGCCACGGGACACGCCGCCGCGTCCTGGGTGACCTGCGCCAGGGACTGTGGTTCCCCGGAGCAGAGGACTTCCTCGGGGCCCTGCACGAGCTGGTCTCATGGTCGGCCTGGTGGCCCACCGATGCGCCCATCGTCGTCGTCGACCCGCCCTCCGTCGACGCCGAGCTGGAGCGCTTCTGGGGCCTGGTCCACAGCCGCTGGAGCGCCGTCCCGGTCGACGATCGCGCCCCGGTGCTGCCGGACTGGCGCTTCGAGGACGCCGCCACCGTGCGCGCCGCGCTGTCCCGCGCCACCCGCTTCGAGACCGTCGCCGTCGACGACGCCCCCGACCTCTCCTGCCGCGGCAACGAGGGGCTCGCCGTCGGCAAGGGCGAGCTGGCCCCCGTCGTCGCCCGCCTCGCCGGCTGGCTGGACGAGGGCTGGCGCCTGGTCCTGGTCTGCGACGACCGCACGCGCGCCGAGCGCGTCCTCGCCCTGCTGGAACCCCACGGCCTCCGCCTGGCGGAGCTGCCCGTCGGCCGCTGGCCGGAACCGGGCGCCTTCGCCCTGTGGCTGGGCGACCTCCCCCGCGGCTTCCACTCGCCGTCCGAACGCGTCGCCATCATCACCGCCGACGAGCTGTTCACCCGCAAGGAGCGGCGGCGCTCGGCCCACGTCCCCCGCGACCTCAAGGAAGCCGTCCTCACCAGCCACACCCAGCTCGCCCAGGGCGACCTCGTCGTCCACGCCGTGCACGGCATCGGGCGCTTCGTGCGGCTGCGGCGGCTGGCGCTGGGGGGGCCCGGCGGCGTCGAACAGGACTACGCCGAGCTGGAGTACCGCGGCGCCGACCGCATGTACCTGCCGGTCACCCGTCTCGACCAGCTCTACCAGTACCGGGCCGTGGGCGACGTCGTCCCGCGCCTGGACAAGCTCGGCGGCGAGACCTGGGCCGCTCGCAAGGCCAAGGTGCGGGACCGCGTCCTCGCCATGGCCCACGAGATCCTCGCCCTGCACGCCCAGCGGCAGGTGGCCGAGGGAGCCCGCTACGAGGGCGAGCCGGCCGCCTACCGACGCTTCGTCGAGGCCTTCCCCTATGTCGAGACCGAGGGCCAGCAGCAGGCCATCGACGAGGTCCTGGCCGACCTCGCCGAGAGCAAGCCGATGGACCGCCTCGTCGTCGGCGACGTCGGCTTCGGCAAGACCGAGGTCGCCATGCGGGCCGCCATGCGCGTGGCCTTCGAGGGACGGCAGGTCGCCGTGCTCTGCCCGACCACCGTGCTCGCCTTCCAGCACAGCCGCAGCTTCGCCGAGCGCTTCGAGGGCTTCGGCGCCGAGGTCCGCCTGCTCTCCCGCTTCCAGGGCCCCAAGGAGACGCGCGAGATCCTGGCCGGCCTGGCGTCCGGCAGCATCGACATCGTCGTCGGCACCCACACCCTGCTCGGCCGCAACGTCCGCTTCAAGGACCTGGGCCTCGTGGTCGTCGACGAGGAGCACCGCTTCGGCGTCCGCCAGAAGGAGCGCATCAAGCGCCTGACCCAGGCCCGCGCCGGCATGCCCGTCGACACCCTGGCCATGAGCGCCACGCCGATCCCACGGACCCTGTACATGGCGATGAGCGGCCTGCGCGAGGTGTCGATGATCGCGACGCCGCCGCCGGGGCGCCGCGAGGTCCGGACCCGCGTCGCCCACTTCGACGAGCACCGGATCCGCGAGGAGATCCTCCACGAGCTGCGGCGCGGGGGGCAGGTCTTCTTCGTCCACAACCGGGTGCAGTCGATCCTGCGCCTGGCCACGCGCCTGCGGGAGATCGTGCCCGAGGCCCGCATCGCCGTCGCCCACGGCCAGATGTCCGAGGACGAGCTGGAGCGCGTGCTCGTCGGCTTCGTCAAGCAGGAGCACAACGTCCTGCTGTGCACGACCATCATCGAGTCGGGCGTCGACATGCCCAACGTCAACACGATGATCGTCAACCGCGCCGACCGGCTCGGCCTCGCCCAGCTCTACCAGCTCCGGGGGCGCGTCGGCCGCGCGACCCGGCGCGGCTACTGCACGCTGCTGGTACCCCCGGACACCGAGCTGAGCGGCGACGCCGCGCGCAGGCTGCAGATCCTCGTCGAGCACCAGGAGCTGGGGGCGGGCTTCGCCATTGCCCAGGCCGATCTGGAGCTGCGGGGCAGCGGCAACCTGCTGGGCGAGCGCCAGCACGGCAACATCCAGGCGGTCGGCCTGGACACCTACGTCGAGCTGCTGGAGGAGGCGGTCCACGCCGCCCGGGGCGAGGTCACCCGCGCGCGGCTGGACCCCGAGGTCGAGCTGCCGGTGCCGACCCTCATCCCCGAGGAGTACGTGCCGGACCTCGACGACCGGCTCACGGAGTACCGCCGGCTCGCGGTCTGCCGCACAGCGCAGCAGGTCCGAGACCTGGTGAGCGCCTGGGAGGATCGCTACGGCGAGCCGCCGGCCCCGGTGCTCAACCTGGGCTGGACAACGGAAGCACGCCTGCGCTGCCGGGAGCTGGGGATCGAGCGGGTCAAGTTCCTGAGCCTGCGGGTCGAGCTGGACTTCCACGAGACCACCCCGGTCCAGCCCGAGCAGATCGTCGACCTCGTCCAGCAACAGCCCGACCGCTTCCAGCTCGTGCGCCGCAAGGGCGCCCCCGCCGACGAACCGGCGCGCCGCCTAAGGGTGCGCTTCACCCCGGCCGAGGGCGAGCACCCCTTCCGCTTCCTGCACTGGGCGCTGCGGGAGCTGGAGCGGCGGCAGGCCGTGAGTACACGCGCCTGAACAGTCTCTGCGACACAACGGGGACGTGCTGACGGTTGTCAGCGTGGAAGCGCGAGTCTCACTGACGTGTCACCGTTGGTCTCGGACCGGCCAAGGGGGGTTTCAGCGCGACATACTCCCCTCGTCTTCGAGCGGCGAGAAGCGGACACGCGGCACTCCGCACACTGCTCAGACACGGAGGAGCACACCCATGGAGAAGCATGTCGTCGTGGCCGTCGTCGGCCTCGCCCTGTCCACCTCAAGCGCACTGGCAGATGACGCCGGTGCGAGCACCAAGCACCCCTTCTTCCGCGAAGGCAGCGTCGTCGTCGGCCTCGACGCCGCCGGTGCCCTGCTGTTTCGCGACGTGCCCGACGGCACGATCGAGCGCACCACCACCAACGCCTATGGCGCCCACATCGCCGGGATGATCCACGACGAGGCAACCGACGCCCACCGCTACGGCATCGCCATGGGCGTGGCCAGCGCGGCACGCTCGGCCACCCGCAGCCTCACCCTGCTCACCCCGCGCCTGGTCTACGAGACCGGCTTCCCCTTCGTGCTCGACGTGGCGCTGGGCGGCGCTGTGCCGCTCGGCAAGGGAGGTCTCGAGGAGGGCCAGGCCGGCGTGCTCGGGGAGCTGGGCCTGCGCTGGGCGCTGCAGGGTGCCGACAGCAAGCTCACGGTCTCACCGGGGCTCGACGCCATGATGATCGTCGATCCCACGACCCCGGAAGCGGCGAGCGCCTGGCTGGGCGCCCGCGTGCAGCTCGCCTACCACCCCACCCGCTGACACACACCGAGGAGACGCCATGAACCACAACCACACCCGCGTGGCCGTCCTGTTGGCCGGCCTCGCCCTCTCGCTGGGCGGCGCCTGCGCCGTCACCGACGCAGACATCGCGGCGACCAGCGCCCTGACCTCCGTGAGCCTGACCGCGAGCAGCGACCGTCTCGCCGAGCGGGTGAGCGACGTCGCCGTCACCCTCGACCTCGGCTACACGTCGTCGGAGCAGGTCACCGTCACCATCTTCGACGGCGACGTGGCCGTGTTCACCGACGCCCTGCCCGCGAACTCCAAGAGCCTCACGGTCGAGCAGACCGTGCCGCTGATGTTCCCGGACGTCAACGTCATCACCGTCGTCGCTGAGTACTATGGACAGTCGGTGCAGCAGTCGGTGGAGGTCGAACAGAACCCCGCCATCCTGTCGGTGGCGCTGAGCAGCGACGACAGCCAGGTCACCGACCGCCAGGCCCCGGTCAGCGGCGCGATCGAGCTGGGCTACCTCCCGGCCAGCAACCTCGACGCCCGCATCCTCGACAACGACGTCGTCGTCTGGGCCGGCAGCGTCGACAGCACCCACTCGACCTCGCTGAGCATCGACGAGACCGTCCCCCTGCTCTTCGGCGGAGACAATGTGCTGACGCTGGAGGCCAGCGTCGACGGATCGGTCGTCCGCGCAACCGACAGCGTCACGGTTCCCGCCCCGGTCCTGGACTTCTCCGTGTCACCCGCGGCGGACACGCTGAGCAGCCCGGTCGTCGAGGTGAGCGGTGAGGGCTCGCTCGGCTACCTCGGGGCCGGGGCCGCGACCCTGACCCTGTCCGTCGACGGTGCCGTGGAACACACCGAGAGCTTCGACGCCGGCCTCGACACGGCCCTGAGCTTCGACGTCAGCCTGCCCGTGCGCCACGAGGGCACGTCCGACGTCACCGCGACCCTGTCGTATGACGGCGGCAGCATGTCCGACGGCTTCTCGGTCGAGCTGCCCGCCGGTGTGCAGAGCTTCGCGCTGGTCCCCGCCAGCGACACCACCGCGTCGCTGGCGACGCAGGTCACGGGCACGGCCACGCTCGGCTACACCAGCGACCAGCCCGCCAGCGCCGAGGTCTACGTCGACGGTGCCCTGGCATGGTCGGACAGCTTCGACGTGTCCGTCGATCCCAGCGTCTCCTTCGACACCAGCCTGCCGCTGTCCGGGGAGGGCGACCACGACATCGTGGGCGTCGTCCGCTACGGCGACGTCGAGCTGAGCGACGCCAGCACCGTCACCGTGCCGCCCGGCATCGGCGACTTCAGCATGGCGGCCGCCGCCAGCACGGTCGACGTGTTCGAGGTCGGGGTCTCCGGCAGCGCCAGCCTCGGCTACGTCAGCGACCAGGCCGGTGACCTGTTGATCACCGTCGAGGGTCAGACGGTCTACCGCGCGGAGGTCGACGGCAGCGGCAGCACCGCCCAGGCCTTCGACCTGACCATCCCGCTGGTGCGAGAGGGCGACAACGCCGTGGTCACGACGCTGACCTACGGCGAGCAGACCTGGTCGGACAGCTTCACCGTCACGGCGACTCCGCCGGAGGTGTCGGTAACCATGCCGAGCTGGTCGTCCAGCTACAGCTACGGTTCCGGCACCACAGTCAGCGGCACCGTGTCGCTGAGCAGTCACCCCGACTGGGCGACCGACTCGGTGGCGTACTCGACGGATGGCGGCGTCACCTGGTCGGACGCCACCAGCCTGGGCAGCGACCGCTGGTCCATCAGCGTCACCGACCCCGACATCGGCGACACGACCCTGCTGCTCGACGTCCAGAGCAGCAACCTCGGCCACACCCACCACACCTGGGACAGCGACGTCTTCTCCGTCGATCCACAGTTCGACTGCGGCGGCGGATCGGACTCCATGCTGCCCGACAAGGACATGGTCGCCAACAACAAGACCGAGGTCCGGACCATGATGGGCTACTGGGGCGACCCGAGCGCAGGCCACACCTTGACCTTCGTCATGACCGCCGACGTGGGCGGCGACACCTACATCAACCCCGGCGAGACGACGAGCAAGGGGGTGATCGCCACCGAGGTGAAGTTCAACGTGGACAAGCTCGACTGCAACAACCGGTGCAACTACGACCTGGACGTCTACGTCGACGGAACGCTGCTCTGTTCACAGTCGAACTTCGGGCGCGTCGAGAAGTACTGACCGCGGACCAAGGCAGCTGCACCCCGGCGGCGGCCATCGCCGCCGGGGTGCACGGGGACTCGGGCTGGACGAGCGGCGGTCCCGACCGGGAACGCGCCGACCGCAGACCGTGGACCGGTCCGGCAGGCCGCCAGCGGACCGCGTGAGGCAAGCAGGCGTCGAGATCGCAGACGTCTGGGATCGCGAGGAGGCGCGGCCGGCCGTGCGGCCCGCGCGCAGTCGACAACCAGCCCGCACCTCCGTACGATGGGTTGCGATGCGTCCCCTCGCGCCAGCCCTGCTCCTCGTCTCCGCATGCACGGGTGGTGGCGCTGACACGGCCACCGGCAACGACACCGCGAGCCCGCAGAAGCCCTGGTTCGACGCCGGCATCCTCGATCCGGCCTTCGAACACGTGAACGCGTCCTGGGCCGGCGTGGCGCTGCTCGACTTCGACGGCGACGGCTGGCTCGACATCTTCCTGCCCAACGGCAAGAACGCCCCCGACGGGCTGTACCGCAACAACGGCGACGGCAGCTTCACCGACGTGGCCGCCGACGCGGGCGTGGCGTCGATGGACGAGAACGGGCCGGTGCTGTCGGCGGACCTCGACAACGACGGCGACCCGGACCTGCTGGTCGCCACGGTCTGCACCACCGGCACCTGGGGGGACGACGGCAACAACCTCTACGACGGCGGCAAGCTGCTCTACCTCAACCGGGGCGATGGCAGCTTCGCGCAGACCGACCTCGGCCTGCCGGAGAGCTGGGCCTACCTGGAGCAGACCTGCACGGTGTCCATGACCGCCGTCGACGTGGACGAAGATGGCTTCCTCGACGTCGTCCTGGCCAACGGCCACGACCTCGACGTCACCCCACCGTGGATCTTCGACAAGCGCGACCCCGGCGCGGCCAACGCTGTCCTGTTCAACGACGGGACCGGGCACTTCGACGACGCATGGATCGTCAACTCGCCCATCACCAGCTTCGTCCACGCCGTCGCCGACCTGGACGGCGACGGGCACGTCGAGCTGTACCAGGGAGAGGGCGGCGACACGATCTCGGTCATCGACGCCGGCGCGGCGGGCCCGACCGAGCGCCTCCAGGCGACCACCAGCGGCAAGGGACTGTGGATGGGGCTGGCGCTGGCCGACTACGACCGCGACGGTGACCTCGACCTCTACGCCACCAACCAGGGGCTGAGCCCGTACCTGCGGGGCTACGACAACACGCTGGACTACTATCCGGGCAGCGTCAGCATCCTGGTCGACCCCGACAGCGGCGAGCGGGTGGAGGTCCACGAAGCCGTCACCCCCTTCCACGCCCTGCTGGAGAACGAGGGCGGCCACATCGGGGGTCCGGCCTCCTGGTCGCTACACGCGGACCACTTCCTGGCCGGCGACGGCTTCCAGGGCCTGAACGGGCGCTACCTGGAGTGGGTGCCGCCCCACGATCTGGAGCGGCTACCATGGGGCTGGGGGGCGGCCGCGCTGGACGTGGACAGTGACGGCTGGATGGACGTCGCGTGGACCGGCAACAACGGCACCGCCCCCATGGACATCATCGACGACGAAGACCACGCCGCTGGCCCCGGAGGCCTGTTCATCAACGACCACGACCACGGCTTCGTCGACCACACCTGGGACGCCGGCGTGGCCAACGTCGACGCCGAGGGGCGCTACCAGGACGGGCGCGGCATCGCCGTCGGCGATCTCAACCGGGACGGCTTCGCTGACTACGTGGTGGCCAACCGCACGACGAACCCCTCGCTCTCCGGCCCCCTGGAGCAACGCCCGGGCCAACCGATGGTCTGGCTGAGCCACCCCCGGACGGGCCACTGGCTGGTGATCGACCCGGTGGGCACCACCAGCAACCGGGACGCCGTCGGTGGCCTCATCACCGTCCACCACGGCGACGACAGCCTGGTTCTCCCCGTCGGTAGTGGGGGCACGACCTGCTCCTCGAGCGCCCGCCAGGTGATGGTCGGCCTGGGAGACTGGACCGAAGTCGACGTGGATCTACGCTTCCCCTCGGGGCGGGTAGCGACGCTGACCGGCATCGCCGCCGACCAGGTGCTGACGGTGGAGGAACCGTGACGGCGCTGCTGCTCCTCTTCCTCGCCTGTGGGCAACCCTCGACCGAGCCGGCCGACACCGCTGACCATGCCAGGGGCACCGACACCGGCGCGACGGCCCTGGACGGCCAGGCCATGGGCTACGACCGGGCGGCGGCCTGCGGGGAGTGCCACCCCCAGCACTACGACGAGTGGCGGCGCAGCATGCACGCCTACTCCACCCGCAGCCCCGTCTTCGAGGCGATGGCCGCCAAGGCCTACCGGGACTCGGCCGGAGAGGTGGGGAGCTTCTGTTCGCGCTGTCACAGCATCATCGGCGACGCCGAGGGGGACCCCGGCGACGTGACCTACGAAGAACGCAGCGCGCTGGGTCAGGAGGGGGTGACCTGTGACATCTGCCACAAGGCCACCGACCACGACCTTCCACTGGGCAACGCCAACCTGCAACAGGATCCCATGGGCCCGGCGCTGGGCCCCTTCGACGACGCCTCGGGCCGCGACCATACCGTCGCAGCCAGTGACTTCACGGCCAGCCCCGAGCTGTGCGGGAGCTGCCACGATGTGTTCATGTACCCCGGGCTGGCCATCGAGCAGGCATACTCCGAGTACATCGACAGCCCGGCGGCCGCCGCGGGGACGCGCTGCCAGGACTGTCACATGGGCCCGACGCCCGGCGTCTTCGACCCGCGCCCCGAAGAACCCATCGCCGTGACCGACGACGGCTACGACTGGCCGGCACGCCCGCGCAGCAGCCACCGCTTCATCGGACCGGACTACGCCCTGGTCGATGACTGGCCCTTCCCCGACGATCTGGACGCCAGCGCCGCCGCCCAGGCCGACAACCTCGAGCTGGTCGAGCAGCTCCTGCAGACCGCGGTGCGGATCGCCGACCTGCGCTTCGTCCAGGACGGTGGCAGCATGGCGGTGGAGGTCGCGGTGGAGAGCCTCATCGACAGTCACCGGGTGCCCACCGGCTTCACGTCCGAGCGGCAGCTCTGGATCGACATCGAGGTCGTCGACGTCAACGGGCGGACCGTGCTCCGCAGCGGCGAGCTCGACGCCTGGGGGGACCTCCGCGACCCCCACTCGCAGGCCGTGCAGGACGGCAGCCAGGCCCTCGACGCCCAGCTCGTCAACTACCAGTCCGACAACTGGACCGTTGTCCGCGGCTACGACAACAACGGCCAGTTCTCGACGGAGGGGGTGGAGGGCCTCGCCACCTTCCCCTTCGAAGCCCAGGAGATCGTGCGCCACAGCCTGGAGCCGCTGGAGCGCCGCACCCACCGCTTCGCGCTGGATGACGCCAGCGCGGTGCCGCCGCTGACGGTGACGGTCGCCCTGCGCTACCGCAACCTGCCACCCTACGTGCTCCGGGCGTTGCAGGCCGACGATCTCGTCGACCGGCTGATCATCTTCACCCTCGACGAAGCGAGCGCGAGCAGCCCGTGATCGCCCTGCTGCTGGCATGTGTGTCTTCCGGTGGGACGCCGGAAGACAGCGCCACCGACACCGCGGCGGTGCCCGTGGACGCCTGCGACCCGGTGGCCGGTGGCGATGGTTCAGTCGACGAGCCCATCGCCTGCACGGATGGCCGCTGCTCGGTCCCGGTCGGGACTGCCTGGCGCGGCGCAGCGGATCCCGAGCATCCCGAGCGATGCCCGCTGCAGCAGGTCGATCTGTCCGGCTTCGCGATCGGCCAGACCGAGGTCACCGTGGACCAGTGGGCGGCCTGCGTGGCCGCAGGCGCCTGCGACCCGCAGCCAACGGAGTGCGCACCGTCGACCAGCGATCCCGACGGCGACGCCCTCCCCGTCGTCTGTGTGGACTGGAGCCAGGCCGACGGGTACTGCGCCTGGGCCGGGGGACGCCTGCCGACGGAAGCCGAGTGGGAGAAGGCGGCGCGCGGCAGCGAGGCTGCAGCCTGGCCATGGGGAGAGCTGTCCCCCACCTGCAACCTCGCCAACTTCCGCTTCGTCTCGTCCTACTGCGAGGGCAGCATCGTAGCCGTCGGCAGCCGCAGCTTCGGCGCGAGCCCCTATGGCCTGGACGACGTGGCGGGAAACGCCTGGGAGTGGGTGGCCGACTGGTACGACGCTGAAGCCTACCGCCACTCGGACACGACGGACCCCGGCAGCCCCGAACAGTGCCACCCCCACGTCGGAGATCCGGCCACGACCTGCACGGACCGGGTGATCCGTGGCGGCGCATGGAACACCACCGAGGACACCATCCGGCCCGCCGCACGCAGCTTCGCGGCGCCCGACACGCAGGACGTCAACATCGGCTTCCGCTGCGCCTGGGACCTGTAGAGCGGGCAAGCGGCGCCCCGTCAGCGCTCCAGCAGCTCGCCCAGCGTGAGCATCACCAGGCCCTGGCCGCGGACCATGCCCCGCTGGACGCCGCCGGACGCGGTGGCCAGTACGGGGTCACCTTCACCGTCCACCGCGACGACACCACCCTCGTCCAGATCGTAGAGCAGCCCCCAGGCCCGCAGGTGTGGCTCAGCCCCAGCGTCCGGCTGGGATGTGACGGGTTCGAGGGTGATCGCCGACGCCGACGACGCCAGGTCATCCGTCCAGGTCAGGCCCGCGCCCTCGTAGGCTGCCTGCAGGTCCGCTTCGTCCGCGTCGTGCAGCGGCCCCACGCCGAGGGAGAGCGTGAGCGACTCGAGCGTCTGCTGGCCGGTGGGATCGTCCTTGTCAGCGATGACGAGGTCGGTGCAGTCGGTGTCGACGAGCTGGAGCGCCACGTCCCAGCTCGCCCAGGCATCGCCCGCCACGGCGCTGGCCGGCCCCTGTTCCTGCAAGGCGCCGATCCAGTGACAGACGCGGCCCTCCGGATCCCCGGTGACCCAGCCGTTGTCGAAGACGTAGAGGTCGACCACCGGGGCCTGCTCCTCTCCCCCTTCCCCGACGCGCCAGGAGCGCAGCGTGCCCTGATCGAAGGCCAGGGACAGGTCCGAGACCAGCACGCCGGCGAGCACGAGTCCACCGTCCGAAGCCCCACCGCCCGAAGCCCCACCGTCCGAAGCCCCACCGTCCGAAGCCCCGCCGTCTGCGATCTGGCCAGAGTCCGAGCCAAGGCCGCCGCTATCGCCCTGGGTGGAGGGAGAGCAGGCGAGCAGGGCGAGCAGGACCGGCCACATGGTAGCGGGAGCATAGGCCGCCAGCGGACCGCTGACTACGAGGGGTCCACCAGGTCCGGGTCCCAGGTCTGCTCCGACTCGTCGAGGCCCCAGAAGTCATCGTCCTGCAGCTCGTCCAGGGTCTCGCCGACCGGATCCAGCGCCTGGGCGAGGGCCGCCGCCGAGCGCAGGCGGTCCTGGGGGCGGACGCACAGGGCGCGGTCGACCACCTCGGCGATGACTGAAGGACAGTCGGGGCGCAGCTCGCGCAGCGGAGGGGTGAGGCCGCGCAGCGTGTTCGACAGGCTCTGGCGCAGCGTCGGGCCCCGGAAGGGCGGAACGCCGGTCAGCGCCGTGTACAGCACCGCCCCGAGCGAGAAGACATCGGCGGCCGGCATCGGGTCTTCGTCACCGCGGATCAGCTCCGGCGCCACGAAGCCCGGGGTCCCGGTCGTGGGACCGACACCCTGGCGTTCACCCGGGGAGCGGGCGCGCAGCGCCTCCGTGCCGACGCCGACGACGCGGGGGATGCGGGTGAAGTTGGACTGCACCAGCAGGATCTGGGAGGCGTCGAGCTGGCCGTGCACGACGCCGGCGCCGTGCGCGCAGGCGATGCCCTGGGCCGCCTTGACCACCACGTCGACGGCCTCGTCCACAGGCAGGCGTCCGCGGTGGGTGACCTCGTGCCGGACGCTGACCCCTCCCACGTAGTCACGCACCAGCCCGACTCGGTCCGTCAGCTCGATGACCTCGAGGACGGAGGCGAGGTGAGGGTGGCGCAGCCCGGTGAGCGCCATGCCCTCCCACAGCAGGCGGCGCTGCCGCCTGCGGTCGGCGGCTTCGAACAGCTCGAGGACCCGCAGGCCGCCGCGCACCATGTCGCGGGCGAGGTACAGGCAGGGGCTGCCGGGGCCCCCCAGCGGGCGGATGATCTTCAGCGAGCCGAGGCGGGTGCCGGCTTCGATGGTGGGGCTGACAGGGTCCAAGGTCATCCTCGCGGCGCTGTCCCGACGGCCCGGAGGCGCGCGGACAGCTCTGGGGTCAGGCACAGGCTAGCCGCAGGGCGCCCCGGCGCCTGTCCCGATTCGTGTCGAGGCGCCCCGGATTGTCGGCGGGTGGGGAGCGCCGTTCCGCCGCGCATCGGTTCGCGGCGGCGGCGGCCGCGGTAGCCTTGCAGCATGCCTGCCGCAGTCATCCTGGGCTCCTCCTTCCGCGACGGCCGCGCGCTCGGCCCGCTCCAGCCCCTCGACGTGCTGACACCGGCGGGTCGCGTCACGGTGCATCGCCACGACGAGACCGGCGGCATCGTGGTCTTCCGCCACGGCAGCCCGCACCGCTTCCTGCCGCACCAGGTCCCCTTCCGCGGCATCGCCCTGGCGCTGCACGCGCTGCGCTGCACAGCACTCATGGTCACCAGCAGCGTCGGCGTGATGGACCGGACCCTGCCGCTGTACACGCCTCACCTCGTCGACGACCTGCTGATGCTCGACAACCGCCTGCCCGACGGGCGGGCCTGCACCGTCTGGCCCGACCCGGCGCCAGGCCAGGGGCACCTCGTCGTGCGCGAGGGCCTGTTCAACCAGGCGCTGTCGGCGTGGGCGGCGGACATGCTCGGCCTGCCGCCGCGGCGGGTGGTCTTCCTCTACGTCGGCGGCCCCCGCACCAAGACCGGGGCCGAGAACCGCCTTGCGGCCTCCCTCGGCGCCCACGTCAACTCCATGAGCCTCGCGCCGGAGGTGGTGCTTGCGAATGAGCTGGAGATCCCCACCATCGGCCTCGTCGTCGGTCATAAGTACAGCGTGCCCGGCGGCGTGACGCCGGACGGCGCGGGCATCGCCGACTCCCTGGTCCAGGCGCAAGCCGCCACCGCACGGGCGGCGGTCGGCTTCCTCGCCGACGCGCCCACCGTGCCCTTCGGCAACGAGCTCTACCGCTTCCGGGACGACCGCGATGGATGAGGCGGCGGCCGCGGCCTGGGTGGCGGAGCGGCTCGGCTGGCCCGGCGTCGCCGAGCGGCTGCACGGCGGGCTGCTCAACCACGTCTTCCGGGTGCGCGCGACCGAGGGCCGGCCGCGCAGCGTGATCGTCAAGCACGCGCCTCCCCACGTCGCGACCGCCCCGCACATCCCGCTGGACCAGAGCCGGGCCCGCTTCGAGGCCGCCGCCCTGCTTGCGGCCCAGGGCCGGCCGTCGCGGAGCATCGGCAGCCCGGTGCTCCGCGCCGCAGAGGGCGCGACCCTCGCGATGGAGGACCTCGGCGACGCCCCCGACCTCGCGACCTGGCTGCTCGGAGGCGGCGATCGCAAGGTCCTCACCGACCTCGGCATCGGCCTGCGCGGCCTGCACCAGCGCAGCGACGCCCCGGCCCTGTTCAACCAACCGGTGCAGCGCACCCGCCTCGACGTCCAGTATCGGCAGGTGGGCCGCCTGCTCCACGAGACCGGCGTCCGCGACGCCGACGTGCTCGGCGCCCGGGCGCTCGCGCTGGGCGAGCGCCTCTGCGAGCCGGGCCACTGCTGGGTGCACGGCGACGTCTGGCCGGCCAGCGTGCTCGTCGTCCGCGACCGGGTCGTCCTCATCGACTGGGAGCTGACCACCCGCGGTCACCGCTGCCAGGACCTCGGTCACATCCTCGCCCACCTGTGGATGCTCACCGAGCGCCGCGACCTCGACCCCACGGCCTGCCGGCGGCTGCTGGGCGCCTACGGCCCGATCTCCGATGCCGACATGGAGGACACCGCCGTCCACATGGGCTGCGAGATCCTCGCGCGCAGCATCGGCCCCTTCCAGGACGGCTACCTCTACGACGGGCTGTCCCTCGACGATCCCCCGCTACGCTACGCCGTCCGCGTCGCCGCCGAGCGGATCCGCAGCGGCTTCGTGGTGCTGTGAAGGGACCCCTCAGCCGGGCTGCCCGCCGCGCCGCGCCCTCCTGCCGTCGACGCTGAAGCGCCCGGGTCGGTGCCAGCCGAGCTGCACGCAGACACCCAGCAAGCAGACGTTCTTGACGAGGTTGCTGCGCTGCAGGACGGTCCACATCCACGCGTCGTCGCCGAGTCGCGCCGGCGGCGGGAAGATGACGCCCGGCAGATGGACGAGGACGGTCACCACGACCAGGAAGCTGCCGAGGATCCACGCCGCGCGCCGCAGGTGCCAGCCGAGCAGCACCATGGTCCCACCGACCAGGAGCACCACCCCCGACGCCAGGCTGCACAGGTGCGGCCACGGCACCCACTCCGGCATGAGCTGCAGGATCAGGTGGTCGTCGACGAGGTGCTCGGCGCCCAGCCCGAGGAAGATCGTGCTGAACAGCGCCCGGAAGAGCAGCTCGCTGCTGTCGTAGCCGAGCGGCCAGCGCAGGCGCGTCGTCGGCAAAGGCGTCCTCCGTGGTGGGAGGGCAGGGTAGCGTCATCTGGCTGCGGATCGCACCGCCCGTCGCCGGGACCCGCTCAGGGCAGCTTCCGCCTCCAACCCACCACCACCGCCAGCAGCCCGAGCAGGCCTGCCCACGACGCCCCCCGGGTCGGCGTGGCCGCGCAGCCGCACATGCCCTGGGGCACGGCGGGCTTGTCCTGGGTCCGGGCGACGGCGGCGGCGGCCGTGGCTTCGGATTCCGGCGGTGGTGCCGGCGGGCTGTCGATCATGGCGAGGTTGGCGCGGTCCAGGTCGGTCAGGCGGCGGTTGTTGAACTGGTCGTCCGGGCGGTACCAGTCGAAGCGTGCGAAGACTTCAGCGTGGGCTTCGCTGGGGGTGCGGCGGCCGCGCCGGGCGTAGACGGCGTCGCGGAGCAGGCGACGGTCCGCACCGTTCAGCGGGCGCGACTCTTCCGGCGTCAGCGCCCGGTCCAGCCGCAGCATGAGGTGGACGGCGAGCGCCCGCGACAGGCGGTTGGCGACGGTGTCGTCGGCTGGGGCTTCCGTGGCCGCGGCGAGCAACGGGTCGTGGGCGGCGTCGAGATAGCCGAGGCACATGTACGCCGTCAGGTCCGGGCCCTTGGACAGGGTGTCGAGCCAGTCGGCCGGCGCACCCTCGCAGGAGGGAGGGGCGGCGAGGGCAAGGTGTGCCGTCAGCAGCAGGGCGAGCATCAGGCCTCCACGCTGGCGGCACCTGCGAGCAGGCTGGCGAGGGCGGCCTGGACGAGTGCAGTGCGGACCTCGACGTCGTCCTCGTCGAGCCAGGCCTGGCGCGCGTCGGGCGTCGTCAACACAAGGTGGGCGACGGTGTCGAGGTAGGCGAGCGGGTCCTTGCGCCCCTCGGCCACCCGGGCCAGGGCGCCGGCCAGCTCTGCCTGCACGGTGACGAGGCCCGCGCCCAGCGCCTGCACCTCTGAGACGAGCCGGGCGAGGGTGGCATCGCCGGGCCGGCGGTCGGCAAGGAGCTGCGCACGGACCTGGCGGTAGGGCGTGTCCACCGGCGCCTCCGACACGATCCGCACCCGGCCGATCCCGTAGAGGATGAGGTTGCAGCGCCCCTCGTCCAGCGGCTGGTGGCGCACGATCTGTCCGAGCCCGGCCACCTCGTGCACGGCGGGGCTGCCACCGGCCCGGGACTCCCAGCCCGGCGCGAGCTGGGGCACGGCGAACAGGCCGGAGCCATCCATGACGTCGGCGACGAGCGCCCGGTAGCGCGGCTCGAAGACGTGCAGTGGGAGCAGGCTGCCCGGCAGGAACACGACCCGGGGCAGCGGAAAGATCGGCAGCGCCTGCAGGCGCGGCGCGATCTCGGCGGGGTTCAGCGGCTTGAAGCTCAGGACGACCTCAGGACGAGCGGATCGTAGCCCGCGGCGGGAGGCCAGGCTCAGGCCCGGTCGACGGCCCGGGCCCAGGCGGCGAGGTGGGCCGCCCGCGCATCGTCGGCCATGTCGGGGGAGAAGCTGCGGTCTTCGGCCCACACGTCCGAGACCCGGCCCTGGTCATCCCAGAAGCCGACGCCGAGGCCCGCCAGGAAGGCGGCACCGAGGGCGGTGGTCTCGAGCACGGTGGGGCGCACGCAGCGCACGCCCAGGATGTCGGCCTGGAACTGCATGAGCAGGTCGTTTCGAGCGGCGCCTCCGTCGACCTTCAGCTCAGTGAGCGGGGTGCCGGCGTCGTCGGCCATGGCGCGCAGGATGTCACCGACCTGCAGGGCGACACCCTCGAGCACGGCGCGCGCGACGTGGGCCTTCGTGGTGCCGCCGGTGATGCCGGACAGCAGGCCGCGGGCGTCTGGCCGCCAGTGCGGCGCGCCCAGGCCCGCCAGCGCGGGGACGAAGACGACGCCGCCGCTGTCGGAGACGCTGGCCGCGAGCGACTCGACTTCGGCGGCCGACCCGATGATGCCGAGGCCATCGCGCAGCCACTGCACGGCCGCCCCGGCGATGAAGGCGCTGCCCTCCAGCGCGTAGCTGACCCTGCCGCCGAGCCGCCAGCCGACCGTCGTCAGCAGGCCGTTTTCGCTGGGTCGGGCGTCGGCGCCGGTGTTCATCAGCACGAAGGCGCCGGTGCCGTAGGTGCACTTGGCGGTACCGGGCGAGAAGCAGGCCTGGCCGAAGAGGGCCGACTGCTGGTCGCCGGCCATGCCGGCCACGGGGATCCCGTCGGGCAGGAAGGACAGCCCCCGGGTGTGCCCCAGCACTTCGGCGTTGTCACAGACGCGCGGCAGGCAGGCCCGAGGGACGCCCAGCAGGTCGAGCAGCTCGTCGGACCAGTCGAGGCGGTGGATGTCGAACAGCAGGGTGCGCGAGGCGTTGCTGGGGTCGGTGGCATGGGCGCCGCAGAGCTTCCAGGCCAGCCAGGCGTCGATGGTGCCGAAGGCCAGGTCGCCGGCTTCGGCGGCGGCGCGGGCGCCGGCCACGTGGTCGAGCATCCAGCGGGCCTTCGTGCCGGAGAAGTAGGGATCGAGGACCAGCCCGGTCAGCTCGCGCACGCGGGCTTCGTGACCGTCGGCCTTGAGCTGCCGGCAGTGGTCGGCGGTGCGGCGGTCCTGCCAGACGAGGGCGCGGTGGATGGGCGTGCCCGTCTTGCGGTCCCAGAACAGGCTGGTCTCGCGCTGGTTGGTGATGCCGATGGCCTTGATGTTCACGTCGCCGGCGTCGGCCAGGGCCGCCCGGACCGCGGCTTCGATGCTCACCCAGATCTCGGCGGTGTCGTGTTCAACCTGTCCCGGCTGCGGGTAGTGGTTGGCGAACTCGACGTTGCGGGCGGCGACGACGCGCACGTCCTGGTCCAGGAGCAGCGCGGTGGACCCGGTGGTCCCCTGGTCGATGGCGAGGACGACGTCCTTCATGGCAGCCTCTCGGGACGGTGGAGGAGGCATCGTTCTACCACGGTCGCCACGCGGGGACGGGCGTGCTACCGTCAACGGCCAGGCACGGCGTCGACACAGGCGACAGCGGCAAGATCGCACCGCCCTGCGCCCCGTCGACCTCAGGAGGAGACATGGCATCGTTCCGGACCACCGCGGCCCCCCTGCTGGCCCTGGCGCTCGTCGCCTGCGACGGCGGGGGCAGCACGACGTACACGGGCCACAACACCTACGAGTACCTCCCGCTGGACGGCGACCGGAACTGGACGTACACGGCCGACACCGACGCCGGCACGCCCAACGTCGACTACAACCTCTTCGTCGAGAAGGTCGACACCCAGACCTCCGGCACCACCGAGAAGGTGACGCTGGAGTACCGCAACGACAACACGGGCGACCTGCTCTACAGCATCGTGTGGTCCGCCGACGCCGCCGACGGCATCCTCATCCACGGCTTCGACGTCCAGGGGGGCGACTCGGTCAGCTTCGACACTCCGATCAGCTTCTCCAGCTACAAGATGATCGTCGGCGACGAAGTCGAGTCCAGCAGCAACGGCATCACCGTGGTCTCGACGCTGTCGGGCCTCGAAGACTGCCCCAACTACTGGACCACCCAGATCTGGGAGTGCCTGCACTTCAGCCTCGACGACGGCGGCGCCGGAACGCCCTTCGCGGGCGAGTGGTGGCTGGCCGGGTCCTGGGGCGCCAGCCGCTTCCGGACGACCAACCTCGACCAGGACTGGGTGCTGGCCAGCGGCTACTGGTCCGGCGACCAGTGAGGGTGGCCCGGTGAGGGCAGCGCGCACGCGGCTGGCTGCGGCGGCGTCCTGCCTGCTGTTGCCGACCGGCTGCGAGGTCGAGCAGTGGCGCAACGCCGACCTGCAGCTCGACATCACCGGGGCGAGCCTCGACACCGAGGATGTCGTGCGCGTCTGCATCGACGGGGTCGGCAGCCGCGACGCCGCCCTGGGTGCGGGGCGGGTCGCCTTCCCCGGCGTCCCGGCGACGGGCACCGTGACGGTGACGGTCGACGTCCTGGCGCCCGGAGCCGACACCGGAAGTGACGCCGTGCGGCTCGGCCGCGTCGGGCCCGTCGACTTCAGCACGGCCAGCTACCTCGAGCAGCCCTGGCAGGCCTGCGAGGGCGACTGCAGCCCCTGCCGGGAAGCCACCGTCGCCACCGACGACACCGAGGGCCGCCTCCTCGCCGTCCGCTTCGTGGGGCTGGACTGACCGATGGCGGGGGCCCTGCCGCCGCCGCTGTCCCGGGGCTTCCTGCACCTGCCCCTTGAAGGCATCGCCGACGCGGGCGACACGCTGGACCGCGTCGTGGCCGGCGACCTGCTCGGCGTCGTCGTGCAGAGCGTCTACGACCGTGCGGCGCTGGCCCAGGTGGCGGACCGCCTGGCCGCTCTCGAGGACCTGCCCCCGGCCATCCCCTTCGCGCCCTTCAAGGACGACGACGAACCGCCCTACGAACGCGGGCTGGCCCTCGTCTCGGCCAGCGACCGCCTGGACCGCTACCTCGCTGACGCGGTCCGGCAGCGGGCCTTCCTCGACCGCCTCTTCGCGGAGCTGCCACCGCTGGAGGCGCGCCTCGACGCGCTGCTGACGACGCTTGGAGGGGGACGCCCGACCACGGTGACGCTGGGCCCCGATCTCGACGGGACCTACACACCGGCCACCCTCCGCGTGCTGACCGAGGGCTACGGCATCGACCTGCACGTGGGGCTGTCCTTCCTCGACCTGCCCTGTTGCCGGCACCTCTGCTCGCTCATCGACCCGAGCATGCAGCTGTCCTGGTTCCTGACCTTGAAGGTTGCCGAGGAGGGCGGAGAGCTGGTCACCTACGGGCTGACCTGGGACGAAGCCCGCCGCGACGCCGGGCACCCCGGCGCAATCGTGCAGGCGGGGCAGGTGGTGGTGACCGGCGCCCCCGCGGCGCGCCTGCGGCGCCTGCCGGCCCTGGCGGTGCGACCGGAGCCCGGCGATGTGCTGATCTTCGACGGCGGGCACTGGTACCACGAGGTCACAGCACCCCGCGGTGGCGAGCGCCGGACACTCGGTGGCTTCCTGGCGTACTCCGCCGACCACCGGCGCATCCTGCGGTGGGCCTGAGCACCGCCCCCGGCCCCGGAGGCTGCCCGCGGGGCAGGCGCCGGCGGGCGCGGGGCGGACAACCAGATTAGAGCGGCTTTTCCGCCTGTGGGCCGCGAGGCCCCCGCGCGTCGCGGCCACGCCCAGGGCCGTCTACACTGCGACGCATCCGACCACGGATCTGCGCGCAGCCGGCACCGGGCGCACGCGACGGAGGATCCGGTGACCGTGTCTGTTGTCTTGACCGCGAGCGGCCTGCTGTGGGCCATGGCCGGGTGTACAGGCAAGACGCCGACCGCCGACACGGGCGGCACCAGCGGGGACGGCGGCAGCGGCTACACGTCGGTGGAGACCGGGATCTGGACCGACACCGGCGACGGCGGCGACGGCGGCACGGCGGACGGGGGCGCCGATGGCGGCACGCCGGCGGCCGTCCTGACCCACCTCGCCCTCTACCCGGAGACGATGAAGGTCGCGCCGGGCGCGACCTGGAAGGCGCGGGTGCTGGCCGACTACGACGACGGCACCCACGCCGTCGTCGACGCCAGCTTCAGCAGCGACGTGCCCGACGTACTCCAGGTCGACGCCGACGGCGTCGTGACCGCCCTGTCACGGGGGCGCGCCGCCATCGTGGCCACGGTGGACGACCAGCAGGTGACGATGCCCTACGACGTGGTCACCGACCACAAGGTCGTGGTCCACGTCTTCGACGCGGCCACCGGGGATCCGCTGGAGGGCATGCGGGTCCGCGTGGGGCAGGCCAGCACCTGGCAGACTGAGGGCGTGAGCAACCGCCTCGGCAAGGTCGAGCTGGACTACCTCCTCGGTGAAGCCTTCGAGGTGACCTCCTGGGGTCACGATCGCGTGCCGGCCACGGTCTTCGACGTCGTGAGCCGCGAGGTGCGGGTCCCGCTCCGGGCGCTGGACGCCATCGATCCGGTCATCGGATCGGTCACCGGCAGCGTCGACCTCGACGGCGTGCCCACCGGTGGCGCCGGCGACATCAAGATCGGCATCGCGCTGCCGAGCCTCGTCGACGGTCCGCTGCTCATCGACACCGACCGCCTCGCCGGCCCCAACCGCGAGGTCACGCTCTACGGCGTGACGGCCAACGTGCCGTCCAACATCTACGTGCGGGACGCCGCCGAGACCTACGAGCTACCCGCCGCCGAGGGCAGCACGGGCGTGTGGACCGTCGCCGCTCCCATGCCCATCGACGACGTCACCAGCGGCATGGCCGGGGCCACCGACGCGCTGGGCGTGATGCTCGAACACCTCGCCGACGTCGCCTGGGACTGGACCGAGGGCGTCACCCTGGAAGCCGGCGGCTCGGGCACGGCGAACCTCGCCCCCGACACGCCGCTGGCGCTCAACTACGCCGTCGACGTCGGCGACCTCAGCGTGGGCTTCAGCGGCGACGAAGACGCGCTCGTGCTCGTGGGCGACGTCCTCGCCGAACAGGGCTTCGCGCCCATCGGCGTCGGCGTCGGCACGGGCGACGTCACCGTGCACGCCGCGGCCGTCTCGCTCGGCGGTGACCAGCGCATCGCCTCGGCCATCGCCCAGGTCGGCAGCCTGGGAGCGGGCACGGGCTACGGGATCTGCACGTCCTGGGCGCCGTTGGGCTCCACCGGCGCGACCCTGCCGACGCTGCAGCGGGTCCCCTCGCTGGACCTCTTCGACCCGGCGACGCACGACTTCTCGGTGCACATCGACGACCGCGTCGCCTTCGTCCACGCCGAGGTTCGGGGCGGCGGCGACAGCGACGAGGTCCGGGACCTGTACTTCGGGGGTGGGACCCAGGCGCACACCCTGCCGGATCTGAACGCCCCCTTCGGCTACGGTCACACCACCTGGGACATCGTCGCGATCGAGACCACCGCCTGGACCTGGCAGGACCTGGCACGCAGCGGTCGCCTGGACGCTCACGCCCTCGCAGCCGACGCCTGGACCGCCGGGATGCTCACGCAGGAACCCTGATGACCCCCTCCTCCGACTCGCCGGCCGCCGCCACCCCGGACGCGACAGCTCCGGACGCCACTGCTCCGGACGCCACTACTCCGGACGCCACTACTCCGGACGCCACTACTCCGGACGCCACTGCTCCGGACGCCACTGCTCCGGACGCCACTGCTCCGGACGC
>CAZRFD010000095.1:0-27055 GCA_964599085.1 uncultured Enterobacterales bacterium
ACCTGCCGCGCTCGATGCTGGCGTGGACGGACTTTTTACGGGGGGCTCAAGGATGCACCCAGGTGGTTGAGCACCAGAAGTTCCTCGGCTGTCCACCCCAGCTCATTCGCCGCCGACTGGGCTTGGTCGAGCAGTTCCACCGAGCGCTCGGCTTGCCCCAAGCGGTAGGCGCACAGACCGAGGTACCGCAGTGCACGAACCTCTCCGGCTCTACAATCGATGGCTCGCGCCTCGCGGAGGGCGTCCGCATCGTGCTCGTCGGCACTGGCGTAGTCGTGATTGAGGTAGGCGGAACGAGCCTGATCGAACCGGGCCTGCACCTGGGGGTGCACTGACGGCTCGGTCTTGGAGGCAGTGCGAGAGGAGGTCACAACTCTCCAGAATCGGGCAACGGGGTACGCCATGCTACCCCTACTTCCGGTCTGCGGCCTCGGGCCTACACGTCCAGGACGACCAGCTAGCACCGGACCCTGCTCGGTCCACTACATCCTCTGCCAAAGCCACCCGCACGCGGGAGGGGACTATGCTGGGACGAAGTCAGTGCCGAAGTGAGCGAGGGAAGCGACAGGCCAGCTCCTCCGCCACGCCTTGGTCGTGCTTCGCGACCTCCTGGAAACGCTCGATCATGCCCTTCCGCATCTCGGGCGACTGGGCCTCGAAGATCCGCCAGACACGCTCCTGCTCAGATGCCGGAGCGACGAAGCCCAGCTCGGCGGCGTACCGCCTCATGCGCTCGAGGGAGCCCAGGCCGTGCTTCCAGTTGGGCACCTCGTCGAGCAGCAGGACCTGCCTGCGGTCCACGGAGGCCTGGGCCAACGGGTGGATGACCGCCCTCCACTCGTCCTGAGGCCGGTACTCGGCACCGATGGCCGACAGCGCCAGGTCGAAGCGAGCGAGGCGTTCCTCCAAGCTCGAAGGCTCGGTCTTGAGGGGCAGCTCGATGAGCCGATCTCCGAGCCGGAATGCTCGCGTGTAGGGCTGCGGGGGCAGCGGGCGGGCGCCGCGCTCTAGGAGCCGGGCCTCGAGTACCGCCCTGTCTTCGGGGCTTGGTGCCCAGAGGTCGAGGTCCCGTGGCGGCCGTCCCGTGAGGAGCGTCTTGAAGGCGCCACCCGCCAGGAAGAAGCGAGCGGGGCAGTCGAGACCGACCGTCTCGGCCACCTCACGGCGAGCGAAGTGGACGACGTCCTCCTCCGTCAGCCCGATCAACGGCGCCGGGCGTTGGCCGCGCCACTCTCGGTAGGCGACGTGCACCATCCCCTCACCTTCCCAGAAGAAGGCCGCCTCCAGGTAGAATGGTTAGTCGTTCTTCCGGAGCGGGACCTGGAGGATTCGCGCCGCAGTCGCCGTCACGAGCGAGTCGTGCGTCGAGAAGGCGTGGATCCCCGGCTGGCCAGCCGCCGCAGCCAGCATGTGGTGGACGAGGAAGCGCGCGGCGGCGTCAGAGGCCGCGCACCCCGGCAGCGGTGAGGCGTCCTCCACGAGCCGGCGCATCATCTCCTGGTGACCCAGGTCGTGCCAATATGGCCCAGCGCGCCCGTCGAGCATGTAGACGCCGGGGTCGCCCAGTAGCGTGTCAGGGTGAACCTCGGCATCTCCACCCGCCCCCTCCACGAGCCGTTCGGATGTCTGCATGGTTCGCAGGAGCGGGCTGGCATGAGCCGACCGCAGCCGCTTGCCCAGCAAGCTCCCCAGCTCCCGCGCGAGGCGGTGGCCATCAGGGGTGAGCGGCATGTGGTAGCCGGCGTCACCCTCCTCGAGGTGGTTGCGCACGGAGTGCCGGATGAGCATTGCCACGGGGCGGTCGCCTGGCACCTCGTCGAGCCAGCGCAGCGTCGACGAGGGGATGATCCAGGTGGGAGCGGTCATCGGGCCACCCCCTCGATCACCACCGGCAGGCCACCCGTGCCGCGCACTTCGACGACCTCGAAGCCCGCTCGGTCGAGCAGCTCCCGGTACTCCTGCTCGCTGCGCTCACGACCGCCGGTGGCCAACAGCAGGTGCAGGTCACAGAGTCCGCCGAAGCGGCCCTCCCCGGACACGAGCATCTCGACGACGAAGACACGCCGTCCCCGCGACAGGTTCTCTCGCACCCGCCGCAGCAGGGAGAGCGCCTGCTCGTCAGGCCAGTCGTGGAGGACGCGGGCGAGCACCGCCACATCCGCGTCCTGGGACCAGTTGTCGAACAGGTCCACGGCGCGGCCCGAGAGCCCGGGCCGGGAGGGGAGCTGCGCCACGACTTCTGCAAGGTCGAGGACCGCCACGTCGAGGTCCGGGTGTCGGTCCAGCAGCAGCCCCGCAAGCACGCCTACGCCGCCGCCGACATCGATGACTCGCTCGTCCCCCTGCAAGCCCAGCGTGGCTGGCACACCCGGGTAGTCGTGCCGAGCGTAGCTGCGCAGCATGCGGTGGTGCGACTGGACGCGGGCATCGTTCCCGGCGACCTCCCCGAAGATGTCGGGCGGCTCCCAGTCCGGGTCTCGAAGCGACTCTGGGAGCCGGGCCCACAGCTCGCGCAACGGGCCCGCGTACTCCAGCGCTGCGTCCGCAAGGGTCAGCGGGTGGTCGCGCCGAAGATGGGCGCCGCGCTCGGTGACAACCCACTCCCCTTCACCGAGCTCGATGAGGTCGAGCTCCACGAGCGCCCGCAGCAACGCACTCAAGCGGCCAGCGTGGACCGCCAGGCGAAGCGCTAGGGCCTGGGTGCTGCCTGGCAGCGCTTCGACGAGGCCCAGCTCGACGGCGGCTGCGATGGCGTCGGTTCGCCAATACCCGACCATGTCTGCGGAGAGCGCCGCGAAGGCGCTGCCCCTTGCTGGCCGGAGCTCCACGAGCGTCCTCCCGACCTCGTCGATGACCTCGAGTCCCCCGTCGAAGCGCTCCACGCGCGCCTGGCCGTTGTAGAAGGGCTCCACATTGGCGAACCGGCGGTCGTAGACGGGCCGCCCCCGGTCGTCGACGTGCATCCAGCCCGCCGCATCCCGCGCTCGGGCGAAGCCCTTGTGGAAGACGTCCAGGTCCTCGAACCACACCGCGTGGACGAGCTCGCTGGCATCGTCGATGTGGGTGGAGCGCCCGTCTTCACCCTGGACGACCGCAATGCCGTCCCGGAAATCGCCTGCGTACCGCCAGCTGACGCTACCTACGACCGCACCGTCGGGCGCGATGTGGCCGTAGTGTCCGTCAGCTGCTCGGACCGCGCAGCGACCGCCCTGGAAATTGCCGCACCATGCCCACCGAGCTCGGTAGACGTCACGCCCGGCAGGGTCGATGTGCCTCCAGCCCCCATCGCCGGCGACCGCAGCGACCCCCTCGTAGTAGCCGAAGGTCCGCTGGAAGCGCCGGGCGTAGGCCGGCTGACCGGAGAGGTCGATGTGGTACCCGCCGGACGCATCCTGGACCGGGGCGAGCCCTGGCGCATGGAACTTGAGGACCTCGTCGAAGCGGGCGTCGTAGAGCGGCCGGCCTTGGTGGAGGTGGTGGGTCGCTCCCGGTGCGACGGTGGTGTCTCGCCAGTGGATGCTCATGGGGTCACCGGCTTGCGCATGTTGCAGGACAAGCAGAGTGCGCGGCTGGAGTAGCTGGCCATCAGGCGCTGGTAGGCGTCGCCCTTCCAGACGTCGCGGATGCTGACCTCGCCCAGGTCGCCGAACTCACCGAGGGTGCGGCGCTGGGCGTCTGGCGCGCAGCAGGGGTTGAAGCGGCCCTCGGCGCTCACCCAGGCCTCCTGCCCGAGGAAGGGGCAGGGCCCGCCCGGCGCGAGGTCCTTGGTGGCGTCCGGGTCGAGCTCGAAGATGTTGTCCAGGAGGACCTTCTCTCCGCTGGGCAGGCGGTGCCCTTCCGCGACCTGCACTGCCGCCCGAACCGCCCGGTTCCAGCGTTCGATGGACTCGGGCGACCGACGCATCGAGAGCTTCTGGATGGCGTCGAAGTGGGCCCAGAGGTGGTGCCCCTTCACCCGGTCCACGCCGACTTCGGCCGCGAGCTTCACGATGTCGGGCAGCTCGGCGGTATTGGTCTCGAGGAAGGTGAGCTGGAAGGTCACCTGGCAGCGGTTGCCGCCTGCAGCGGCGTGGGCGTCCCGAACCTCGATGAAGGTCCGCACGTTGTCGAGCACCCGCTCCCAGTTGGAGCCGACCATCACGGCCTCCTGGGTGGCCTTGGTGGCGCCGTTCCAGGAGATCTTGACGTCGGACGTGATGGGCACGATGCGCTCAGCCCACTCTCGCGCGCCCAGGCGCGGGAAGGTCCCGTTGGTGGTCAGGTTGAGGAAGACCCTGTGCTCCTCGCACAGGTCGATGATGTCCTCGAAGTGCTGGTAGATGAGCGGCTCGCCCATCGTGGAGGGGATGATCTCGCGCAGACCGGTGCCGCGCGAGTCCTCGAGGACCCGCCGGATGAGGTCGACCGACATCCGCCGAGGGGGGCGCTTCGCGGCCTTGCGTTCGGCCTGCAGCGTGCTGTGGACGCTGTGCTCCTCGCACATGATGCACTTGAGGTTGCAGTCGTCGGGGTTGGTGTCGAAGGTGATGCGCCACGGCCCTTGCGTGCGCTCGACCCTCGCGGTGCGCCGCCGCTCCAGCAACTCGGCGTAGACCTTCTCGACTTCCACGACGTGGTCGTGGACGCAGGGCACCTGGCCGTCGGGGTGGAAGAGGTAGCCGCGGGCGCCAAGTCGTCGGGCGAGCGCCGGGTCGTCTGCGAGGCGCTGAAGCTGCCGGGCGAGGTCCTCCTCGTCCCGGTGTTCGAACAGCAGGCCGTTCTCCTCGTGGCGCACATACTCGGCCATGCCGCCGGCGTTCGCGGTGATGACCGGCACGCCGGCGCCCTGGGCCTCGTGGATGACGAGCGGCGAGTTCTCCACCCACACCGAGGGCACGACGATGGCGTCGACGTGGTTGAAGACGTCGCGCACGATGTGCTGGTTCTTGTACTCGGGGAGCCACTCGACGCGCTGCGCGGCATGACCCGGCAGCGCGTCGGCGATTGCCTGGAGGGCTGCGGTGTCCTGCCCGCGCGGTCGCCCGTAGATCCGCAGCCGCGCGTTGCCGTCGACCTGTCCGAAGGCCCGGAGCAGGCGGTCGATGCCCTTGGCCGCGATGTGGGTGCCGATGTAGCCGAAGGTGAACGGCTCGCCCGGCACGCGCTCCCGACCGTGGAGGCGGTCGCGGTCGAAGCCGTAGTCGAGGTAGCGGAGCTTGGCGGCCGGCACCCCGAAGTCTCGCTGGTAGCGGTCCATCAGGTAGCGGGCTGGCGCCAGGAAGACATCAACGTGCTCCGCCATCTCGCGCACATGGGTCATTCGGCGACTGACCCACTCCGCCCAGTGGGCGACGTCCTGGGCCTCCTCCTCGTCGGCCCCCGAGAAGTAGCGGGCGTAGCAGCGCCGAGCGCACTTCTCGTCCTGCTGGCCGTCGCAGGCCGCCCAGAGGTTGCTGGGGTCCTCCGGGAACATCTGCATGAACTGGCCCCGCGGGCACATCAGCCAGTAATCGTGCAGCGTGAAGACGATGGGCAGTCCGCGGGCGGCGGCCTCGGCGAGCAGAGAGGTGGACAGGTGGTTGAGGTGCCCGACGTGGACGACGTCGGGCTGCACCTGTTCGAGGACCTCGGCGAAGCGGGCATCGACGCCCGCGTGCCGGTAGCGGTCGCGGAAGCGGGGCATGTTGACGACGTGGAGGCGCACTCGCGCGTCGTCGGGGTCGACGTCGTCGCGCAGGGCGTAGTCCTCGGCGAAGGGGTTCTCTTCGCGGGTGAAGACGTGGACCTCGTGGCGCTCGGCGAGGGCCTGCGCCAAGGTCTGCGTGTAGACCTCGGACCCCGCGTTGTAGCGCATGGGGTACCCGTGAATGACTTGGAGGACTCGCATGGGGATCCTTCGATAGGGTCAATGAGCGTCGCTGGGAGAGGAGAAGACGCATCGGAAGGGGGTGTGCGGACAGGGCGAGGAAGACCTCACCCTGTCCGCGAGCGCTCACCGCCCGACGCGAGCCACAACACGGACCCACGCCTCACGGCTCACGCCAGCAGACCGGTCAGGAGCCCGTGGGGCGGGATTCCCCGCGGGACTTCCAGTAGGCGTCGTTGTTGGGGTTGAGCTGCCGCGAGCGGTTGTCTCGCGCAGTCTTGTCCGTGGACGACGACGTGGTCGGCTGGCCGCCGTTCGGCGACCCCTGCTTCTTGCTGGCCATGGAGGCCTCCCATGCTCATGGGGTTGTGGTGGCAACCGCGCCGACGACCGGAATCCGCGAAGGGATCGCGCTGAGCGAGCTCGCTGAGAGTCCGACGTCATTGCAGCAGGAGGTACCCAGGAACGATGCTCCTGCCTCAGTACCCGCACCCGGAAGAAGGTCGTTCGTCCGGTCCCTGGAACCTCAACCCAGGATGAAGCTGGCGGTATTGAGGCCTTTGAAGGCTAAGGAACAGCCCCGCGTGTTGTCAAGCTGAAGGTCCAGATCTCCGGTCGGGACCCTGGGGACCGACTCCGCCGCAAGCCTTGACGGGTTCCCGCAGCCCGACTACCGTCGAGTTGGGCCCGGAGATGCCCAGCTGGACCGTCGGCGCCGCCAACGCCGAGAGCAAGTCTCCTTCGAACCGCAAGACACCAACGACCATCGGACATCGCCCTTCGCGACCACTCCGCTTCCCCACTGGCGGCCTTGGGGGAGGCAGCGTGGCATTACGTGGAGGATCGCATGTCTGCTGATCGCCCCCCTGTCGAAGCTGCCCTCGGCTTCGTCCTCTTGCGCGACGGTCACGCCGTCCCGCTGACCGGCCTCTCGCCCGACGAGATCAAGGCCGGCGTCAAGCACCGTGTTCCCAACCCCGACGCCGAGCCCATCAAGCACCGGCAGACCCTGAACGCCGTCGTCGACCGGCTCGGCTTCGCCGGCGACTTCGGCGACTACAAGCACCGCGGCTGGCCGGCCTTCCGCGCCTTTCTCGAGGCGCACGACTGCACTCATCGGCCGCGCTTCGCGACGGGCGAAGAGCCGGGATTCCGGCCCGCGGCGATCCCCGACGGCTGCACCCACCGCACGGGCTTGTTCCCCGCAGAGCACGGCGGCTGCATCGACCTCGGCTTCACCAGCACCTTCGGCCCGACCCGGCGCCAGCTCGCCGACCGCATCTTCGAGTCGGACTCGCCGATGCTGAAGCGGGTCTTCCTGGGGCACGGCATCGACTGGCGCGCGTGGGACACCGGGCACGGACACGCCCCGCCGGGGCCGGCCATCCTCACCATCGGAGGCGACCAGGACACCGCCCGCCCCAGGGCTGAGGCGCTGTTCCGCCGGCGGTTGGAGCTGCTGGCGCACTGGGGCTTCCTGGACGACTCGTTGGTCTGGGGCACGGTCGACCACGTCGTCGCCAAGGTCTACGGCCCCAACACCCCCCGTGTCCTCGCGGATCGTGAGCGCACTCTTGGCCGGGTGACCCAGGCGGTGCGGGCTTTCCGCGCCGTGTTCGATACGAGCCCTGCAGGCTGGGTCGATGTGCTCCCCTACAACGACAGGCTGGTGGTGCTCCGCGGCCACGACGGCGCCTGGGACGTGCTGTGGCGGAGCTACCGCCGCAAGGAGCCGCCGAAGCCTTCGGACCTGAGCCGGTGGACCAAGCTCTCGGTCGCGGACCTGCCCGCCAGCCTGATGAGCCAGAGTGACATCGCCCGTGCTGTTCACTTCCGGCAGGAGGTCTGGGAGGAGTACGAAGCCCATGCCGCCGAGCAGGCCTTCTACGACCGGGGCGGTACCGCCGAGGAGCGTCGGATGACCTCGGAGTGGCAGGTCCGCGTGGCCTGGCTCCGTGAGAACGGCCGGCTCCCGAAGGCCGAACGCGTCCAGTGGGAGGGCGAGCTCCCCCGCGGCTTCCGCGAGGTCCAGGTGGATGGTCGGCGGCTCGCCGTGAGCGATCTGGTGACCGTCGGCGAGTACCGCCGCATGGCTGTGGAGACGGGCTACCTGGAGCGCCGCGAGCACGACAACGAGCCGTGGGAGCGGGCCAACGAGGACGTGCCCGATGCCGAGCCGGTCGGCGGCTCCTGGTCGGATGCCCAGGCCTTCTGCGCCTGGAAGGAGCGGCAGCTCGGGGTCGCCGTCCGCCTGCTCCGAAAGCGCGAGCTGCGGCACCTGCGGCCGTTCTTCTCCGACCACTACGAGCGTCTCGCGGACATCGACTTCCCGTGGGAGAACTACCCGCCGCGCCCCATCGCTCAGCCTGCTGACGCCGACAACCCGCCCCGGCGCGATGTCCCGTCGGCGGTGTCGTGGTCCGAGCCTCGGTTCCTCGCGCCGAGCCCTGACCTGCCCGAGTTCCCGCCGCCGGGTGGCTGGGGCAGCAAGTCGCGGAAGCGCTGGATCACTGACTTCCCGCCCCGGGCGGCCTGGAAGCAGCCCCTCCCCAGGTCGACCTACCAGGGACTGCGCTTCATCGACGCCTGGGACGCGTACGAGTGGTGCCACGAGACCGGCTTCGTGAGCGGCCGGTTCTGGGAGGGTCCGCTTGGCGGCTGGGGCGCGTACAAGAACGCGAAGGTGACCTTCCGCGTCGTCCTCGACCTCGGGGAGTGAGGTCATGGCCATCTACGACAACGGCGGCTGCCTCAGCCGCCGGGGCGCCCCCCTGCGCGCGTTCGACGACCACGCCTCCGCCAGTGACGCCGCCGCCTTCGCATCGGAGCGCTACGGCCGGCCCACGGTTGCTTACCGCTGTGACCGCTGCGCCCGGTGGCACCTCTGCCCCCGAGACCGGCACACGCCCAGCCACGACTGCCTCGCATGCTCCAAGCGGTCCTACGAGACTGAGCAAGGAGCCGAGCGGCGCGCGGCGATCCTCGAGGCAGAGCAAGGCATCTGGCTGCGGGTGTACCCCTGCCCACATGGCGACGGCTGGCACCTGACGAGCAAGGCTTGGTGACTGTAGAGGTGGGGGTCGCGCACGCCCCCACCTCCGCGGGCCCGCGCAGCTCCCTTCCCCAGTCTGTCGGGGAGGTCTGTCGGGCACCACAGCCGGGATTGGGCTTGGCGAGGGGTGAGGCTGGCAGTTGTGCCGAGAATTGACCTTGCCCACACCTTCCATATTCACAAGAGCCGTTGAAATGGATAGTCTGAAGGGAGGAGCAACCGGAGGTGGGCATGGACACCGACGTCATCGCCACCAACCTGGTGCGGATCCGCAAAGAGCGAGGCCTGTCGCAGGTGGCTGTGGCCGAGGCGTCGGGCCTGTCGCGGGCTGCGTACCGGGACATCGAGAAGGGCCGCTCGACCCCGCGGGTCGAGTCCCTGCGGGCCATCGGCGGCGCCCTGGGGACGCCCATGCGTGAGCTCGTCACCCCGACCGAGCGCCTGGAGCGCGTGCGCTTCCGGTCGCTCAAGCGGCTCAAACGGCGCGACCAGGTCCTCGCCTCTGTCGCCCGCTGGCTGCGCGACTACCGCGAGCTCGAGGACCTGCTGGACGCCCGGCAACCGCACACCCTGGGCCCGCTCATCGAGCGGGCGTCCAGCCTCCGTGCAGAGGGTATGCCCGCCGTTGCTGCCGCCGCACGGGCACACTTCGGGCTCAACGAGCGCGAGCCGGTCCACGACGTGTGTGGCCTGCTGGAGTCCCAGGGCATCAAGGTCTTTCAGGTGGATGTCGCCACCGATGCGTTCCTGTGCCTGAGCGTCGGCGAGGACCACGGCGGCCCTGCGGTCATCGTCAACACCTGGGCGCGGCTGCCTGTCGAACACTGGATCTACAGCGCCGTCCACGAGCTGGGGCACCTGCTGCTGCACCTCGGGTCCTACGACGTCTCCCTTGAGTCCGAGGACGAAGAGCAGGAGCGAGAGGCCGAGGTCTTCGCCTCGCACTTCCTGATGCCCGACGCCGCTTTCTGGCGGGAGTGGGACGACGCCGCCGGGCTGTCGCTGCTCGACCGGGTCATCAAGGTGAAGCGGGTCTTCCGCGTGAGCTGGCGAGCCGTCGTCTACCGGGTCGCTGAGCGCGTGCCGGCGGGCCAGCGCAAGCGCTTGTGGCAGCGGGTCCACATGGAGCACAAGCGCCGCACCCGCCAGCCCCTGCTCAAGCTGACTGAGCCTCATGGCGTGGACGAGTCCGTCTTCCAGGCCACCGGCTTCATCGCCGGGACCGGCCGGGAGCCCGCCCGCCTCGACGCCCACGACTTCCAGGGCGACCGCCTCGCGTTGCTGGTGCGGCGGGCCGTGGAGCAGGAGGCCATCACCCTTTCCAGGGCCGCCGAGATCCTGGGCCTCTCGGTCGAGCAGATGCGCGACCGCGCCGCCTCCTGGCTGGTCTGAGGAGCGTGCCCGGTGGTCCTCGTCGTCGATGCCAACGTCCTCATCGACTACGCCAAGGCCGACGACTCGGTCCTGGCGCTGGTCGTGCAGCACGTCGGCCCCGTCTACATTCCGCGCGACGTCTTCGACGAGGTCGAGCAGCTCGACGAGGACGCCTGCGCGCGCCTCGGCCTGGTCGTCGTTGATGGCACCCTCGAGCAGCTCCTCGAAGCGGGCGAGACAGCGGGCGGCCTGTCCTTCGCTGACCGCATGTGCCTCATCCTGGCTCGCGACCACGGGTGGGTCTGCGTCACCAACGACGGCCGGCTGCGCCGCGCCTGCACCGAGGCTGACGTCCAGGTTCAGTGGGGCCTCCAGCTCATGCTCAAGGTGGTCGAGACCGGGGGAATGGCGGCCGAAGCGGCCATCGAGGTGGCGGCGGCCATCGGGCGGGAGAACCCCTGGATCAAGCAGAGCGTGGTGGATGGCTTCGTGGCGAAGGTGCGGGCATAGCCCGCGACCCGTCAGGCGGGAGGACTCAGCAGGTCGCGGTACGTCAGATGCCCTCGCTTGCCCAGCCAATCGACCACCTCACGGACCGCAGCATGAGCTCCACTCGCTGAGGCGCGGGTCAGGATGGTGCGGATCTCGCGACTCCAGGCGTGGATGTGCCAGCCCTGCTTGTCGCCGATCAAGAGGAGATGAAGAGCGCGCACCGACAGCACAGGATGGGCTTCCACTCGCTCCGTCAGCACCTCGACCAGGAGATGAGCGGAATCGACCTCGCCGACTTGCTCAAGCACCTCGACCAATTCGGTCAGCGCCCAGTCCGCGTCAAACACAGCGGCAGTCGGCCACGCACCGAAGCCCGAGAGTTCTTCGTCTGGGTCCGGCGCCAACGAAGCCTTGCGCCAGGTCCACAGCTCGCGGGAACGAGCCACCATTTCCAGCGGAACCTCATCCGCGCCTGACAGGCTCTTGCCGACGAACCTGAGAGCGTGCCGGCGAAGGGCCGCGCTCGCGGACCCGAAGAACTGGTGGAGAAGGCCACCCTCTTCCAACTCGATCCAGCCCCTTGCGAACGCAATGATGAGATGTTCAGCAAGCTGCTGCTCAGGGTCTTGAAGCCGCGTCACAGGGCGCTCGCCTGCCGTACCCAGTCGCGTGATGGCTCGCGCGTATTCGTCGAGCAGCAGCTCGAAGGGCCGCTTGTAGAGCGAGCAGTAGGCGATGTAGGTCGTCCAGGCGGCGAACCAGTAGTCAGCATCCTCTTCGGCGTTCGGGAAGATCGCGGCCAGGTGCTCGATGACCCAGTGCTCGTCGAGCAGAACGAGCCAAGGCAGCCACTGACCGAAGACGGCTCTGACAGCGAAGGAGGGATCTTCTTCCAGGCGCTCAAGCAGAGCGTCACGCAGCTCGGGCATGGAGTCGAAACCACCGGCCACGCCGTCGTGGTCGAGCTGCCTGCGGACCCAGAGGCCGTGTTTGACTGCGGTGTGAACTGCCTCCCCGCGAGTCGTGTTGATCGACAACGTGGCCGGGTCCATATTGGTGCCGCCGTACTGCTCCTCGTGGGCAGGAGTCGGGTCGGGGTCCCTCATGGTGGGAGCGATGATCGCCCACACCGCGGGGCGATGCTGAATGCCCAACGGGGCAGCCTCGCCCTCCATCCCGGCGGACACAAGCGCCAGGAGCGCCTTACGCGCCCAGCCCCAGTGAGGGTCCCTGTCGAAGGGGTCTCCTCGACGCTCAGGCCCTTCCCGGGACTGAGAAACAACCCAGGCCCCGAGCTCCAGAACGGGCTCCCAGTCGAGGAGCGTGCCGGCCTTGTGGGCGTCTTTCAGGGCAGAGAACAGCTCTCGAACATAGGTCGGATCGAGTCCACGGAAGGCGTTCGCCGAGGAAGCGAACCGTGCCGGGTCGTCCTTGACGAGTTTCGCGAGCTCGCGCCCAAGGCCAGCGGCACTCGCCTCGCGCCAACCCTCCGTCGGCTCCCAGTCGCGCATGTAGGCGACGAGTTCCTCGACGGTCATGTCGGCCAGCTCGGAAGACTCAACAGGGCTGGTCGGACCGGCCCATGCCGGCCCGTCGAATGACAGCACGAAGCTGTGGCCCGACGACTTGCCAGTCTCGGCCTCTAGCTCGACCAGCAGCGCAGCATCTTCGTCGTCCAGGTGAGCCCGGAGCTCAGCGAGCCAATCGCGAATCCAGCGACGGGTGTACCGGTGAACTTCGTCTTCATCGACCTCGTCCCGAGATGCTCGGTAGTGGGTCAAATCAGGCCCCCCAAGGACCCATCCTCGGACCAGCTCCCTGGATTCGGCGGAAAGCTCTGGAAAGACCTTCGCCAAGAGCGCCGCGTACTCCTGTCGCAAGCCGACTTCGCGGAACAGGGCCTCGTCCAAGACCAAGCCCTGTACGAGGTCGGAGGCCGAATCCCCTACCTCCGCGGCAACATGCAGTTGCAGGCGGCGCGTCGCGGTCCACCGATGGTGCCCTAGCATCTCAAGGACAGCCCGGAGTTCCGGTTCCCCGCGCCTCGCGATTTCGACCGCGATGTCTCGAACCGCCGTCACGAGAATGTCGTTCAGCCCATCGGACCTGACCTGGTCGTGGTCAGCCATGGAGGGCCGCCAGATCCAGGACCCATCATCGAAATGGTCTTCCCCAGGGCGCCGAGAAAGCTCGAGTGAGGACGCGAGCAACCCGGTGAACAGGCGGAGCGTCCGAGGCTCATCTGCCTTGGTGAGGGCAGGAATTAGCTTGGAAAGCTCCTGTTGGTAGCTCCACAGCCTGAACCTCGGCCGAGGGGTGGGACGGAGAAACGCGGATTCCCCTCCTTCTTCACCAGAACGTGGGTCCGGCTGCGGCTGTAGGAGAACAGCAGCGAGCTCGAACCCCGCATCATGCTCTTCACCCCCGACAAGACGGACCACAAGCTCCGAGAGCTTGCCAGGAAGCAGGAGATACAGGGGCTTCGTTGCCCACTCAGCCGCCTTCGGAGCCAGATGCGCTACCGACGCCGCCGGCAAGCGGAGCATCACGTCGGCAGCATCCTCCAGGACCCGCTCGTTTTCAGTTTCCGGGAGCTCATCGAGAACAGCGATGAGCGCATCATGAGCTACCTCGTACTCAGCCATCCTGACCAGGTACCTGGACTCAGGCCAGGGCGGGAACCCAATGGTCCCTTCCGCCTCATTCCTCTCAGGGTCGGGAGGCTCAGCGAAGAAGCCCGCGCCTCTGAGAGGCTGTACCCAGAGTGGGTTCTGCAGCTTCTCGAAGAAGTACCGGTGCTGGCTCGGATGCGCGACCAAGGCGCGAACCCGAGCGATCTGCTCAGGAGTTGGCGGCTTCCAGGATGGCATCCAGTTCCTCGACGGTTGAATAGAAGTTGCCAAGCAATGCGATCAAGGTGTCCTCGAACAGAGTGAACTTCTCCCTGAGCTGCTCCGCGTCGATGTCCTTTGGGTTCGGGCCGGAGGGAACATGAGTCTTCGACACAGCCCACTTGGTCAGACCCACCCACTGCTCCACCACCGGACCTAGCCCCGGGTGAGGCCCATCCCCGTCGCATGCCGCCAGAAAGAGCCTCCTCGCCTTCTCTGTCGGACGCTCCCGAGCCGCGGCGTGGTCTTCGATGAGCCCGGCCAGCTGGTGAACGAGGCGGACGTCGACCGCGACCTGATCCGTGGTCCCGGGCAACGCAGGCCAGTTGCCGTTCGATAGTCGCTCGGGCCCCCACTTCACCCACTTCCTGTGAATGTCGTCCAGACGGTTGGTGTACTGGACCCTTCCGCGAACCTCAGCGCCCACGATGCCCGGCAGACGATTCCCGATCTCCCGCATCGCATGGGCAACCAGGCGCCGGTGGCCAGGGATCCTCTCCTCATGGAGCAGAAGCACAGCGCCTTGGTACAACTCACCGAGCGCCGGCGCGTTGCGGTCGAACCACTCCCTAAGTTCGCGGCGTCTTGGGTTCCAGGGCACGGAAAGCGGCCTCCCGGGAAACTGGCAAGTAGGCAGAGAACTTCCCGTAACCAGCTGCCGATCCCACCGGACGAGAATCACCCCGCCTCCACCCCCATTTCCCACAGCCCCCCAAGCGGAAAACTCGCCCGCATCCCCGGCCGCAGCCGCACCCAGGCCTGCGCCACCCGCGCCGTCCCATCCAGGCTGAGCGCCGCCTCCGGCCCGCACACGAGCGTGTCGCCGAGCTGCTCGGGGCAGCCAGGTGCCCATGCGCCAGGGCACGCTGAGCACGAGCAGGCCATCCTGGTTGGCGAAGCCGACTCGCTGCGCTCGCCGAGAGGCAGAAGGGAGCCCCTTCACTGTGAAGCGGCCACGAGGCAGAACCTGTACCGGGAATCGGGCGGTAGCCACCGGCGCCGGTCAAGCACGACCGTCGGGAGAGGCCGAAGCGACGAGAAGCCCTTCAAGCTGGCCCGTTGCCGCCTGGTCCCACCCTTCGCCCTCCACCCAGAAAGTTCGAACGTCATCCAGTATCGCCCACCACTTCGACAGCCCCTCGACTCCGGTCGGGGGGGTCTCGTCGTCTTCGAAGCGCTCACTGACGCCCCCGCTCACCTCGCCTCCGCTGGGGGTATGCACGGCACCCGAGCCGGGCGAAGCAGTGTCCACGAATGGCGAGGAAGGCGAACGGCGCTTCCGTGGGGCACGCGGGCAGCGGGGGGCCATGCCGATGGGCGTACCATGCAGGGCGTTGCCCCCTGGCACCACCATCCAACTTGAGTCGTCAAAGCACAGATGAGCCTACTCGCTCCGCCCTTGTACTGGACCGCCCCATGCCTACCGTCCGGTGACTTCTCCCCCGAGGACCCGCTGGCCCTCGACTACATCGGCCAGCAGGTGGGCAACTGGATCTGGCCGGGCTTCACCTCTCGCACAGGCCGCGCCGGCTACTACCTGATGGTCTGCTACGGCCTCAAGAAGGTCGACGAGCTGCTCGGCCAGCACGGGCTCGCCCGCACGGACGACAACCGCCGGGCCTGGTTCGAGCGCTTCGAGCGCATCTGGGCACTGGCCATCTGCGCCCACTACGACGGGCACATCCCCAAGCACGAGGCCATGCGCGGCAAGAACGGCGTCACCCGCATGTGGCGTAGCCATCGAGGCGACGCCTACCCCATCGCCTACACCCTCATCTCGCGTCAGCTCGAGCTCGCGGGGCTCGGCGCCTACCTCACCTCCCTGCGCGCCCACGGGCTGGTGGCCAAGGAGACCCTCAAGCCGACCCCCATCGGCGCCCAGCTCGCGGCGCGCATGTGGTCGGACGACGGCCACCTGGACGGCGAGCTCGAATCCTTCGTGGGCCACCTCATGGAGCCAGGACAGGAGCGGGCCCCGACCCGGCACGGACGCCAGACCCTCGCGTCGCTGGGGAGACGCTGTCGGCTGGGCCGGATCACGGAGCGGCCGGAGCTCCGGTCGAAGCTGGACGAGCACCTGTTCGGCGAGGAGAGACGGCGCCCCAAGGCCTTGGCCGTCCTCCCCGAGATGGCCAGAGGCCACGCCGCCGCCTGGGCCGAGGGCGTCCGCGACATGGAGGGACTGCTCACCGGCCTGCGCGATCGCAGGTGGGGCCACTCGAGCGAGGCCCTGGTCGACAACGCACGCGCCGGCATCGCCCTCGCCCGGACCGCCACGGTGCTCCGGGTAGTCTTCGACCGGATCTACCGGAACCTCGTGGAGCCCTACGAGCTCACCGTGGGCAGGGCCGTGAGCGCCGTCTCCGGCGACGACCTCCAGGATGCGTGGGCCAGGGCGCGTGCGGCCTGGGACGCCTCCCCCACCATCTCCGCCCGCCTCGGTGACCTGCCGGTGCACGGCCCCGCGTTCGTGCGCGCCGTGCGTCGAGCGGGAGCCGGGACCCCTGCGAAGCTCGTGGAAGCCACCCTGGGCCTGCACGACGAAGTCGAGCGCAACCGGGGGCGCAGCGAGTCGTGGATCGCCCGGAGCCCCGATCGCCTCGTGCTCCAGCGCACCGGCTGGCGAAGCTGGCACGACGATCCCCACCGCTGGGTGCTGTCCTACAAGCACGGCACCATGTCCTCCCTGCTCATGGACCTGGGTCGACTCCGGGCAGGAGGGTCCGCATGAGCCGCAAAAAGGCACAGACCGCGCCCAAGGTGCTCATCGCCGATCCCCTGGATCGGCTGCGCCCCGACGCGGGGGGCTGCCGGGGCGCAGTCTTCACCACGTACACCTTCGACGCCCAGTTCTTCGAGGAGGAAGTCCTGGCGACGCTGCTGGGGCTCAACGAGGACCCCGACAACGCCACGCCGCGCTTCCTCGAGCAGGGCCGCCGCGCCCTGCGAGACGCACCCGTCTGCGTAGTCATGGACCGGGGCTACTACCGCGGCGGCAAGCGGCTTCCCTACGATCTGCGCTTCCACCCGACCGGGCGCACCTTCCACCCCAAGGTGGGCCTGACCCTGCACCGCGACCACGCCCGGGTGCACGTGGGCTCCGGCAACCTCACCAAGGGCGGCTACGGCGGCAACGCCGAGCTGGGCGTGAGCCTCGAGCTCGACCTGACCAAGCACGCCGGCGAGATCTTGTCCGTGCGCGACTTCCTCGAGGCCTGTGGTGCGAGCGGGGAGGCCTGGGCTCGCTTCAACGAGGAGCTCCACGCCCTGCTCCCCGACGACGCCGAGCCGGCCGACGACAGCCCACTCCTGCACACGGCCCGCGGCGGCGTGCTGCTCGACGCATTCCTCGCACGCCTGCCCGCCGGGGCCAGGGTCCGGCGAGTGGGCATCATGGCCCCCTTCCACCAGGAAGACGGCGCCCAGCCCGACCGGGCCCTCTTCGACCGGCTCCTCGACTGGACCAAGGGGCGCCGCAGGCGGAGCTTTGCCGTGGACGTCGGCGTGTCCTGGGAGACCAGCCCCCTCGCCCCCAGAGAAGGCGAGGACGCCGACCTGTGGCAGCGCCAGGGGCAGCTCTGGGCACGGGTCGACGGCAAGCCGGGTGAACAGTCCTTGCGCTACGTCGTCCTCGAGGGACACAAGCCCCACTACTGGGGCGTGAGGGACCGACAGGGGCGGCACTGGTGGTCGTCGCGGGAGGTGAACCGGCTCGTCCGCGAGGGGCGCCTCTGGCCCACCGGAGAGGTCGAAGCCCACGGGCCCACCAAGCTGGTCAAGCGTCTGAGCCGCAAGGCCCCCATGCAGCTCTGGCTGCACCCGGCAGTGCACTGGCGGGACGGTCGCCGCTATGCCCAGCCCCTCCACGCCAAGCTGATCGCCATCTCCGTCGTCCACGACGGCGTCGCACGCACCCACCTGCTGCTGGGCTCCCCGAACGCGTCGGCCCAGGCCCTGCTCGTGGACGGCGGCAACGTCGAGGCGGCCCTCCACCTCGTCCTGGACGGCGACCTCGGCCTGGCCGAGCTCTGCCCCGGCCTGGTCCCCTGCCCCCTCGACCAGGTCGTGCTGCTGGAGCGCAGCTTCGAGAAGGATGCCCCGCCCGCCGGCCGGTGGGTCGAAGACGCCGTCTACGACGCCGCCGACCGGGTGCTCCGCGTGGACTTCAGGCGGGGGGCACCAGCCCTCGAGGTGGTCTACCCCGCCCCCGGCAAGCCCGTGGAGATCGTGCACGGCAAGCCCGGGCGCAGGCACAAGCTGAGCGACCTCGACCTCCACCCGGGCTGCAGCGAGCTCGAGGTCACCGAGCTCGACTCGGGGCGCTCCTCCCGGGTGCCCTTGCGGGTCGTGGCCATGCAGGAGCTGCCCGTCGAGGGGCTGTCCGGCCCACTGAGCTTCGAGGAGATGGTGCTCCTGCACAGCGGGCGCTACTCCTCCGCCGGCCTGGCCGAGCGACGCAGCCGGCAGGCCGGCGACGGTGCCGGGGAAGGTGGGGCCGGCCTGCTCCTCGGGGAGGGAGCCACTCCCCGCGATGTCTTCCGCGCCTTCGTGGCCCTCGCCGAGAGCCTGGAGGACGAGGACGCCTCCCTGTCCGCCTTCCGCGCCACCCTGTCCGGCCCCTGGGGCGCCAAGGCCTTCGCAGAGCGCCTCATCGACGCCGCAGGTGCCGAGATCTTGACCTCCGAGGCATGGCTCTACGGGCAGGAGCTCCTCCGCTGCCTGGCCGCCGTCGACCTGTCCCGGGACCCGGCCGCCAAGGACAAGCAGGCCGCCCTCGACGGCTTCTGCGCGGAGCTCGCCCGGTCGCTGGTGCCCCTTGCCCCCACGGCACCCGAGCTCGAGCCTCTGCGGCAGTTCTACGGAGGCGCCCATGCCTGAGCGCAACCGACAGTGGCTCCGCGAGAGCGTGGACCTGGGTGCCAGGGCGAGCGAAGAGCACATCTCCGCCGACGCCATCCAGCTGCAGGAAGACACCGTCCTGCGCGCCCTCGACATCCTCGACTACGAGCCCGGCGTGCTCCTCGCCGACGAGGTGGGCATGGGCAAGACCTACCAGGCCCTGGCCCTCATCGCCTGCGTGGTGCGACGCGTGCGGGACGAGGGCAAGCGCCCGCGGATCCTGGTCGTCACCCCTCGGCCCGTGCTCAACGAACAGTGGCTCGCCGCCGCCCAGCGCTTCGACGAGCACGGCTTCTTTCCGTTTCGCGAGACCCTCGGCCGCGTCGGCGCCTTCGCCCCCTGCACCCACCTCCACCACCTCCCCGAGCTCTGCCGCACACACGCCGTCGTGTTCGCCCCCATCACCGTCTTCACCAGCGTCCGCGGCCGTGGGGAGCGGGGCTTCCTGCTGGAGGCCTGGATGCGCGCGCGCAGCCTGCCCGGCCCCACCCGCGCCGCCATCCGACGGCGGATCACCGCAGCCGGCGTCAAGTCCTGGCCCCAGGACCACTTCCTCGGCAGGAGCTTCGACGAGCTCGCCCATGCCCCCAAGAAGACCTGGGCGCGGCGCGGCTCGAGGGGCGGCCACGCGGGGCTGGACGACCTCTACGCCCGCGGCCTCGAGGCGTTCGAGAGCGCCTGGGCCGTCAAGAAGGCGCTGAACCGCGCCCGCTTCCACATGGTGCGGGCGCTGCTGCCCCGCTCCTTCGATCTGCTCATCGTCGACGAGGCCCACAAGCTCAAGAACCCCTGGACCGTCCAGTCCCAGGCCGTGAGCCAGGTCCTCGCCAAGCGCTACGACAAGGCCGCCTTCCTGACCGCCACCCCCTTCCAGCTCGACGTCGCCGAGCTTCGCCGCGTCTTCGACCTCTTCGGGCACGCCAAGAAGGCCCGGGACGGCTTCCACGCCGACAAGGACACCCTGTTCCAGGGCATCCACGACTACCAGCAGACCTACGACGAGCTCGAGTCGGCCTGGAGGTACGCCGAGCCCGCCCACACCGAGGCCCTCGCCGCCTGGTACCACCTCGCCCGCAGCCATCCCCACACCCTCCCCGACCCACCCGCCCTCGACGAGGTCGAGGACCCCAACGTCGAGGCCCTCGCCCGCCTGGCCTGGCGCCTGCGGGCACTCAAGGAGGGCGTCGTGCAGCCCGGCTTCCGCCGCTGGACCGTGCGGAGCCTCAAGCCGGGCAAGAAGGACCGCCGAAGTGAGCAGGTCCGCGACCTGAGCCCCGACGAGCGCACCGTGCTGCCCATCCTCCTGCACGAGCGCCTGCTCCTGGAGCGGAGCCGCACCGGCCACCGCACCCACGTGACCGCCGCCGCCACCAACATCGCCAGCAGCTTCGCCGCTGCCCGCCAGGGCTCCCTGGTCTGCGACAAGGACCAGCCCGCCGCAGTGGCCGCCTACCAGGGCGTGCTCTCCCAGGTCCTCGACGCCATGGCGGGCACCCACGACAAGGTCGAGCAGGTCATCGCCGAGACCCTCGAGGCCGCCGAGACCAAGGGAGAGAAGACCCTCATCTTCTGCGAGCGCATCGCCACCATCGAGTCCCTCGCCGGCGAGCTGGAGGACCGCTGGGCCGGCCGCATCCTCCAGGACTGGCGCCAGCTCCAGCCCGACCTCGACCCCACCAGCCTCTTCGGCCAGGGCTCCGGCGCCGACCGCAAGCGTGGGCTCGTCGAGCAGGTCCGCGCCCGCTTCCTCCGTGGGCAGGGCCCCCTCTGCCTGGCCCTGCGCGAGTCCTACGCCCACACCCTCTTCGTCCCCCCGGACGAGCACCGCCTCCCCGCCGGCCTCTGGCCCGCCCGCAAGGCCCTGCGCAAGCGCGCCAACGAGCTCCTCGCACGGGTCCGCGTCTCCGCCTCCGAGGCCGACCGCGTCGACTACCGCGTGGCCCGCAGGTGCGTCGACCAGGCCGTGGCCGAGTGGATCCGCGACCACGCCCCCGACCACCTCCAAGCCACCGCCCCCTACGGCGCACACCTCCTCGACGACCAGTACTTGCGGTACGGCATCGACCTGGTGGAGGACGAGGAAGAGGCCCACATGGCGGGCACCGCCGACCACGCCGTGAAGTGGCAGATCTCGGGCCACATCTTCCGCTCCATCCTCCGTCCCCCCCACCGCTCCATCTGGTTTCCCCTCCGAGAAGAGCTCGGCCAGCTCGACCCCGAGGAACGCAGCGCCCTGGTCGAGGCCGTCCGGACCTTTCTCACCCGACGCATGGTCCCCTTCCTGCCCCAGCTGCTGCACCGCGCCGGGGGGCTCGAGGCCAGCGCCGAGGACGTGCGGGTGGCCCTCGAGGAGTGGTGGAAGGACAAGAGGAGGGACGGCTGCCCGTGGCGGGAGCAGCTCGGGGCCTTCGTCGACTACCTGCCCTCGTTGTCGAAGCAGGAGCGGCTCGTCGTCTACGACAAGGCGCTGAAGTCGGGCGCCTTCGTCCAGCACACCAACCAGGCCATCAAGCGCTCCCGTCTCCAGCACGCCTTCAACACGCCCTTCTTCCCCATGGTCCTGGTGGGCAACCAGCAGCTCCAGGAGGGGCTGAACCTGCACCGGCAGTGCCGGCGGGTGGTGCACCACGACCTGCGGTGGAACCCGGCCGACATCGAGCAGCGGACGGGGCGGGTGGATCGGCACGGGTCCATGTCGCAGCGGCTGTGGGAGGAGTCCGATGGGGAGGACGGGCACATCCACGTGGGGGTGCCGTTGCTGCGGAGGACCATCGATCCGAGGAGGTATCGGCGGGTGAAGGACCGGGAGAAGTGGCTGGAATTCTTGCTGGGGCGGGCGCCGGAGGTGGGGGTGGGGGATCTGGATGAGGAACTGCCAGCGCCCTTGCCGGAGGAGCTATCGGCGGATCTGCGCGTGGATCTGAGGCCTGCGCGCAGCTCAGGCTGAACAAGTGGGCCAGCGACGGCGTACCGGCTGAATTCGCCTCCTCTGGCGGGATTTCGTCAGCCCGCGGTCGCACCTGGGTCGCCTCGCCAGAATTCTGGGGCGCTCGACCAACCCCACTCAAGGCCCCGCTGTCAACGCATCAGAGCGACGCCCGCTCCCGCTTGAACACCCCGAAGATGCTCGACAACCTCGTCCTCCCAGCATTCAGGAGCTGTCACGAGAGTTCGAACATCGTCCAACAAGGCCCACCACGCACACCGAAGGCCGCCTTGAACACCAGTTCTTGGCGGTTCTTCTGCTGGACGAGGGAGGTCCACAACGCAGCGCGACGGACGGAAGATGCCGTTCCAACCAGGCTTCCGATAGTACCCGGTGTTCGAATCCAGTCAGGGATCGCGCCCTCCTGGCGCTGCTCCGAGCGCACTCCGAAGAGGCAGGCCGAAGCCATCCCCTCCCCCAGCCCCGCGGTGGGTGGGCCCTTCCATACCCGCCCGGCGACCCAGCGCCATGGCGCGTGGAATGCGGGCGAGCTGCCGTCGGAGAGTTCGCCGGCGACGCCCGTTGCCCACGACAGCAGCACGTCCCACGCGTCCGGGTTCCCGCGCGTCTGTGGGGGCGCGTTCAGCATCGTCTGAGCAGCGAATCTCCGGAGCGCTTCGTGGTGGTGTTCGCCTCGACACGCCGCACCGCCGCGCTCGCGCCTTCGAGGCTCGCCAGGTCGAGGAACGGGCCCGTTCCCACGGACACGATCGCGACCACGCGGGCGCTTGGACGGGACTGCGAGGTGTCGCGCCTGGGCGACGCCGTGTTCGTCGCGTCGTGCGAGGCAGCGTTGGAGCCTTGGCTGACCGAGAGCCGGCGTTGGGCGCACGTTCACCACTACCGCGGCACGGCTTGGGAGGCTCGCCACCGACCGGCGGGCGTGCGCGCGGCCCTCGGCGCCACCGCACCCGGCGTCGTCTATGAACCTGTCCTCGACGCCAGCGCACGTGCGGCCCGCAATCGCGGCCTCGCGCTGACGTTCGTCGCGCTGACCGCGTCGCTCACGCTCTGGGGCCCGGGGGCGCTCCAGCGGCGAGCACACCGCTGACGCGGACCACGCCGACCGGCCGGCGAGGACCGCGGACCCGAGGACGCAGCTTGAGGACGCAGCGGCATGGGTGATACTCGCCGCCCGCCGGATGGGGCCACCATTCCCCGCCAACACCCTCGGGAGGAAGAAAGTGCCGACCTCTGTGGCTTCCGTAGCGGAGCTGATCGATCGCTCGCTGTTCGAGTCTCGCCACGGCCGCTGGGCCCAGGCGCTGGAGCACGCCGACCAGGCACTGGCGCAGGAGCCCGGGCACGCTCTGGCCCACAAGCGCCGGGGGCTCGCCCTGTGGCACCTGGGGCAGCGGGACGAGGGGGTCCTCGCCCTGGTCCGGTCGACGCAGCTTGCACCCGACTTCGCCAGCGCGCACTACAACCTCGCCTGCTGCTACGCACAACTCGAGCGTCGCGAGGACATGCTCCGCGCGCTGCGCCGGGCCATCGCGCTGAGCACCGACTACGTGGACAAGGCGCGCCGGGACGCCGACTTCGAGGAGTTCGAGGACGACGAGGAGTTCCTCGCCCTGACGCGTCCCGACGGAGAAGCCGCTCAGGATCTGCAGCGGGTCTTCGAAGGAGACGATCTCGCGGCGATCGCTGACCGGCTCGGCCGGCTGGGTGACGCCATCCCCCTGGCGGCGGTGGACTGGGAGGACGAGGGCGAGGGGGGAGATCTGAGCGGCGTGCTGGAGCGCCACGCCCGGGACCTGGACGTCGAGGTGCTGGCGAAGGTGTACCGGGTGGTGGCCACCCGCGTGTTCGCGGATCTGTACGACTTCGACGGCTGGACCGAGCTCCACCGGGCGCTGCGGGACAGGGACCCCGAGGGCTTCGCCGCGCTGCTGGTGAAGTGCTGGCGGGAGCGCTACCAGCAGCTCGACGCCGGGCACCTCGGCACCATCGAAGAGGTCATGCTGGAAGAGCTGGAGGCGCTGCCCGGGGGTACCAAGGCGCAGCTCGTGCTGGAGGGACTGCGCTCACACGGCCCCGACGCCCTGGCGGACCACCGGGCCCTGTGCGCCTCTGCGCTCGCCGATCTGGGGGACGCTCCTCTGACCAGCCAGCTCGTCGACGCCGTGGACCGCGTCCTGCACGGCTCCACCTACCTCGACGACGATCCGGCGACGCGCCGCCGCCGCGTCGTGCGGGCCCTGCCACCTCCACCTCTGCGGATCCCCGAGGACACCGAGGACCGCTGGGCCTGGCAGCGCCTGTCGCTCCAGAGCGATCACCCCGTCCAGGTGCTCCAGGGGGCGCGTCAGCTCAGCATCCAGCGGGATGCCGAGGCGCGCGCCTTGCTGCTGCAGCACCTGGACTCGATCGTCGAGCTGGCGCTGGACGAGAGCCTGGCCGACGACCCCAGGATCACAGCGGTGTCGGTGCTGCAGCGGGTCGGCTCGGTCGAGACCCTGCGCCGGCTCGTGCCCGCCCTCGACGCCCGCTCGCCCAAGCTCCTGGACAAGCTGGGCGAGGTGCTGCACCAGCACGGCGTCCCCTTCGACGCCGAGGCCGCGGCGTCGGTGCTGTCCGCGAGGCTGCACGAGGCCAGCGACTGGTCCGAGGAGCACGACGTGATCCACGCGCTGCGCTGGTTCGTGACCCCGACCGCGACCCGCCTCCTGCTCGACGCGACGGCGCATCGCCGCGAGGCCGTCCGTCGCGAGGCCCTCCACGGGCTGGGCTACCACGCGCCGGACGAAGCCATCGACACCCTGGCCACCCAGCTCGTCGAGGGCTCCGGGCAGTGCGTCGCCGCCGCCGCGACGGCCCTGTCCCGCTACGGCACGGAGCGGGCGCAGGCGATCCTGCGCGACGAGGAGCGCTACCAGCGCGTCCTGGCCCGCGCGAAGGCCGAAGCCCGCTGGGTGACGGCCGCCCTGCCCTGCTTTCAGGTGCCGTCGGTGTCGGCGGACCTCTTCGCACTGTTCTGTACTACTTCAGAGCACGAAGCCTTCGACGTGCTCGCTGCGGGCATCTCCGCCCACCCCCGCGAGGAGCTGTTGCTGGAACTGGTGCGCTTCGGGCTCGACACCTACCGCCTGCAGGGTCGACCCGGACGCTACCTGGTCGAGATCGCCCGCGCGGCGGTCGCAGCCCATCCCGAGGGGCCCGGCGACGCGGTGAGGGAGGGGCTGGTGGCGCTCCTGACGCAGGCCGACGCGCAGGCGATCGCAGACCTGTGCGGCAAGGCGGACCGCGACTGCAGGTACGCCACCGAGCGCGCCCCGGATCCCATCGTCGCCGAGCGCCAGCGGCGGGCCTATGCCTGGCGCCTCCAGGACGCACTCGCGCCACAGGGCGAGGCCGCGGCCGCGCTGCCCTGGTCCCTGCTGGGCCTGAGCCGCGAGTCGGTCTCGTAGGGGACGGGGTGCGGCATCCTGCAGACCAGGTCCGCCGCACGACGATGCCATGGTGGACGCGCCTGACTGCGTCGACCGCGTCACATGGCTGCACTGACACCATGCAATCATGCTGGCGGGGTTGGCCAGGGGAGATGCCGGCGCCGCTCACCCCGGGCGAGAGCCGCGCCGGCGTCCCACGCCCTGCCGACCTCGCGCCGGCCTCAGAGGCCCGCCGCGAAGGCCGCACGGGCAAGGGCGGGATCGAAGCCCCAGGTGGAGGCGAGCGCGTCGGCCTGGGCCAGGTGCTCGTCGACGCTCCAGTCGGGGTGGGCGAGGCGGGAGAAGGCGATGCCCGCGCGCAGGGCCTGCCGGAGGTTCCGGTCCGGATCGCTGCGCAGCGAGGCGAGGCGGGCCCGCGCTGTCGCCAGCGCGCCCGCCACGTCCGAGAAGGGGGGGCCGTGGCCCGGGATGACGACGCGCGGCGCGGCGGCTTCGATGGTGTCCAGTGCCTGCTCGGCGCGGTCGAAGACCCCGGGGCCGTCGACCCAGGTGTTGAGCATGCCGAAGCCCCGCTCCCACAGTGCATCCCCGCTGATCAGCAGCCGGTCGCTCTCCCGGAGCAGCGACACACCGCCGGTGGCGTGCCCGGGGGTGTCCAGCACCCGCCAGCCGCTCCCGGCGAGGTGGAGGGTGCCGCCGACGACGAGGTCCGCCGTCGTCGAGAACAGCGGCAGCTCCTGGCCGGTGCCGGTCAGCCACAGGCGCAACGGGTCCCAGGGGTCGGTGAGCGCCCGGGCGTCGGGGTGGGCGAGGACGGGCAACCCACCGCCGGCCGCCGCCTGCAGGGCCGCGACCCCGCCGGCGTGGTCGGAGTGCACGTGGGTGAGGACGATGGCGGCGAGGTCGGCGGGCGAGATCCCGCCCACATCACAGAGCCAGGCCAGCAGCTCGGCGACGCCGGTGTGGTAGCCGGTGTCGACCAGCACGGGGGCCGGTCCACGCAGCAGCACGACGTTGCCATCGAGCCAGCCCCTCACCAGCACGGACACATCGGGAGGGAGCAGCGACATGCCGCGGGCCTATTGCACACGGCCGTTCGTTCCCACCAACCCGATCAAGGGCAGGGTCGCCTGTCCTGTGGCCGCAGAGCGGCCACCGCGGATGTGCTCCGCGGGTCCGAGCGGATCGCCAAGGCTCCTCCGAGAGCGCGGCCACCTCGATGGCCTGCCTCGACGGCCGGGGTGTCCGACGTCCAGCGCCACGACGCGTCCAGCCCACGTGTCACGGACCGGAGGTCGCAGGTGGCCCCGACCCACGCCCGCACCGGGGTCCCGGTCACCGTCACGACCTTGCTCCTGGCTGCGTCGTGGCTGGTGCTCGTGGGATAGCAGGCGGTCCGTGTCCCGCCCCCCGAGGAGCCCATGTTCACAGACAACGCCGCCGAAGCCGCCGCCCATCCCGCCGACGTCACCCGCCTCGCCGTCGACGAGCACTGGGATCAGCCCTGGCAGGACCTGATCCCCAGCCTGACCGCGCTGCAGCGGCTGCGGATCGGGCCGCGGACGGACCTCGACCCGGCTGGCGTGACGGCCTGGCCGTCGACGCTGCGCGAGCTGAGCCTCGTGCTGCCCGACGGCGACCCGACCGCGCTGCTGGCCGCGTGGGTGACCGCTGTTCCGCAGCTCGCGAAGCTGACCCTGTGGACCGGCGCGCTGCCGTCGCCCGAGCTTCCCGCCGTTCTCGCTGAGCTCCCCCACCTCGCCACCCTCGTCGTCAAGGCCGACTCTCCCGTCGAGCTACCGGCGTCGCTCGGCGGCACGCTGAAGGCGCTGGAGCTGCACCTGCCTCCGGGTGCGCCGCCGACCAGCCTGCTGCGCCTGACCGGCCTCGAAGAGCTGCGCCTGGGCCAGCAGATCGAGGCCCTGCCCGACGCCTTCGCCGAGCTGACCGCGCTGCGCTCCCTCGACCTGTCGTGGAGCCTCAACAAGGGAAGCATGAGCGCCGAGGACCACCCGGCGTCGCACTTCCGGCCCATGCCCGCCGTCATCGCGAAGCTTCCGGCCCTGCAGTCCCTGACCCTGGACATGTGCGGCATCTTCGAGCGGGACCTCGCGACGCTGGCCG
>CAZRFD010000096.1:0-26987 GCA_964599085.1 uncultured Enterobacterales bacterium
GAGGAGGAAGGGGTAGGCCGCTCCCGGCACGCCGAGCCCGCCGCGCGCGACGTCGGTGCTCAGCGCCATCATCAAGGTGCCCATCGTGCCGCCCTGGGAATTGCCGTAGTACCAGAGCCGATCGGGGTCGTAGAGCGGCGCACCGTCGGCCGTCCACCGGGGGTCGGACTCCGCCAGGAAGCCCCCCACCATCATGCGCTGCAGGGCGAGCTGGTTGGCCAGCCCCTGCATGGCCGGCTCCGAGAACCACGGAAACCACCCGGGATCGTCCGTCAGCCCCTGGACCCAGACCGCGGTCGTGTCCTCGTCCATGCCCTGCAGGTTGGTGGCCAGGATGATGAAGCCATGGGTCTGCGCCATCTCGCGCAGCCAGCCGTTGTCGGCTTCCCGGCTGCTGCCGTTGAAGCCGTGCCCGTACTGGAGCACCCCGCCCGGCGCTCCGCCCTCGGCCAGCGCGTAGGGGATCTGGACGGTGAAGGCCCACTCCTCGGTCCCCTCGGCGACGGGCAGACCCTCGCCGTCCCGCCGCAGCAGGCGCAGGCCGTTGTCGTCGGGGGGGAGCAGGAAGGAGGGGATGAAGGCCCGCCCGCTCAGCTTCCACTTGATGTAGCCGTCGACGTCTTCTTCGACCGTGTCGATGACGTAGCTCGGCCCCTGATCCCCGATGGCGGCCTCCATGCGATCGCGGATGGCCAGCAGGTCGGCGGTGGCGTCGTCCTCGGTCGCCACGGTGAAGTCCCACGCGAGCTGCAGGTTGCCGCGGTCGAGGCCCGCATCATCGAGCACCGGGAACACGTCCTGGTCGAAGTGCAGCCGCCGCTCGTGCAGGCCGACCACCTCGCTCGCCGTGCCGTCCCGCAGGGCGGCGAAGCCCGCCGGAGCGTCGAGCAGGCTCCCGTCGGCACCGTGCAGCCCGCGCAGCGCGACGACGACGCGGTGCCCGGGCGGCAGCGGCACCGCCGGCCGCAGGATGAGGAGCGGGTCGTCGAGGTCGGCGGTCAGGTAGTCCTGTTCTGCCCAGTGGGGGATCCACTCGCCGGTGTCGGCGTCGATGATCACGCTGCCGCTGTCGGCCAGCAGCGACTGTTCGGGGTGGAAGACCTCGGGCAGGCCGGCCAGGGTCGCCCCCTCCCACTGCAGCAGGATCGGGCTCGCGACGCCGTAGCCGTCCACCCCCAGGAAGAAGCTGCCCGACATGCGGCCACCGGCCCGCTTCAGCGGCAGGGCGTCGCCGAAGTCCAGCCAGGCGTCCAGCCCGTCTTCGACCCGGAAGCGGTCAGATGGGAAGGGCAGCATGCAGTGGGTCAGCAGGAGGTTCTCGCAGGCTTCTTCGCCGATGGTCTCCCGCACGCCGAAGTTGTCGTCCAGCCCCGGCGGACCGCCGCTGTCGGCGTCACCACCAGCCCCCGTGCAGGCGACGAACAGCAGGGCGAGCATGGCTTCCTCCGGGACCGGTCCCCGGCCAGCCTACCCCGCCACCCGCGGCGGGTCGTCACTGCATCGTGGCGTGCACGGACCGGGTGCAGCGGATAGCCGTGAGCCCCATGTCGAGCCACGATCACAGCCACGGCCACAGCCACGACCACACCCACCCGGCCGCCGCCGAGCACGGCGCGGCCAGCGGCGGATGGCTGCGCCCCGCTGTCTTCGGCGTGAGCGACGGCCTGGTCAGCAACGCCGCCCTGGTGCTGGGCGTCGCCGCCGGCCAGGCTGGCGGCCACATCGTGCTGCTGGCCGGCGTCAGCGGCCTGCTGGCCGGCGCCTTCTCCATGGCGGCGGGGGAGTGGGTGAGTGTGCAGGCCGAGCGCGAGAGCTTCGAGCTGGAGCTGCAGCGGGAAGCGGAGCACATCCAGCGCTACCCGGAGGAAGAGTCCGAGCACATGCGGCACATCCTCGCCGAAGCGGGACTTCCGCCAGATCTGACCGATCACCTCGTCCGGGAGCTGAAGGACCGACCGGAAGCCAACCTCGACTTCCACGCCCGCGTCGAGCTGGGCATTGACCCGAAGAACCTGTCGAGCCCCTGGGTCGCAGCCATCAGCAGCTTCGTGGCCTTCGCCGTGGGGGCCGCGGTGCCCCTGGTGCCCTGGCTGCAGGCCGACACCACCCTCGCCGTCGAGCTGTCCATCGGCCTCTCCGTCGTCGCCTTGTTCGCCGTCGGCGCGATGCTGGCCCGCTTCACCGGCCGAAACCCCGGCTGGTCCGGCCTCCGGCAGCTCCTCATCGGCTCCGCCGCCGCGGGCGTCACCACGCTGATCGGGTCGCTCATCGGCGCGTGAGCCGGCCACAGCCGCTATCCTGGCGGCCATGTCCCCCCTGCCCCTGCCCCTGCTGCTCGGACTGGCCTGCGCCGGCTCGGGCTCCCCGTCCGACACCGCCGCCAGCGCCGACACCGGCGGAGCGACGCAGTCGCCCGAAGCCCTCGTCGCCGAGCTTGGCGCGCCGGGCCCCTACGGCGTCGGCTACACCGAGGAGACGCTGGAGACCACCGACCCGGCGGGAGCGCCGCGCTCGCTGCGGCTCGTGACCTGGTACCCCAGCGACGAGCACGACGGCACCACCGTGCAGTACCTCGGCTTCGTCGACGCCCCGGGCGTGTTCCGCGACGCCGCCGTCGCCGACGGCGGTCCCTTCCCGGTCGTGGTCTTCAGCCACGGTCACCTCGGCTACGCCGAAGCCTCGGGCTTCCTGATGGCCCACCTCGCCAGCCACGGCTTCGTGGTCGTCGCCCCCGACCACACCGGCGACACGACGCTGGATGGCGGCACTCGCAGCACCGAGATCTACTTCCAGCGCCCGGCCGACATCTCGGCGGTCCTCGACCACCTCGCGGACAGCGCCGCGGGCCTGGCCGACCTCGACCGGGTCGTGGGCATGGGCCACAGCTTCGGCGGCTACACCATGCACGCCCTGGCCGGGGCGACCTACGACATCGAGACCATCGCACCTGGCTGCTACGACGGCAGCGACACCAGCGAGTTCTGCTCGACCATGTCGCCAGCCTATGAAGCCCTGTTCCAGCAGGGCTTCGCCGACCCGCGGCTGCGAGCGATCCTGGCCATGGGCGCGGGCGACCTGCGCCTGTTCGGCGACACCGGCATCGCGACCATCGACCGCCCGGGCCTGTGGATGGCCGGCGAGCTCGATGGCGCCGACGCGGAAGCCGAGGAGATCTTCTCCGTGCTCCAGGGGGGCCCCGATGGGCTGGAGCTGAACCGGCGGGTCCAGGTGCTGGGGGCCGCCCACAACTTCTGCATCGACCTGACCGCCGCGCTCGATCTGGACGCCACCATCGACGACGAAGAGGGCTGGCGCATCGCCCGCAGCTTCGCGCTCGCCTGGGCACGCCGGCACGGCCTCGACGAGGACACCGTCGACGTCGTGCTCGATGGCGATGTCTCCGTCAGCGACGCCGTCGTGCTCAGCCGCTGAGCCACCGCGTCCACGCCCCGACATCCTCGCTGACACGTGTATAGTCCAGCCGCCCCCGGACCCTCCGCACTCCCCATGTGGCTCGCCCTCCCCCTCCTCGCCGCCTGCACGGGTGGCAGCGCCGTGCACGACACCGGTGCCACCGGACGCGGGGCGGCCCCGACCCCCGACCTGCCGGCGCCCACGCTCAAGCGCCTGACCGAAACCCAGTACGACCACGCCATGCGCGACCTGTTTGGCGACGGCGTGCTGCTGCCGTCCAGCCTCGAACCGGACCAGCGGGTCGAGGGCCTGTACGCCGTCGGCAGCGCCTACTCGACGATCAGCAGCTACGGCGTCGAGAAGTACGAAGCCGCCGCCTACGACATCGCCGAGCAGGCGCTCGATGACCCCGCCGTGGCCGACCGCTACCTCCCCTGCGAACCGACCGCGGTCAGGGATGACGACTGCGCGCGGTTGTCCCTGGAGACGCTGGGGCGGCGGGCGTGGCGGCGGCCGCTGACCAGCGAAGAGCTCGACGTCCTGACCGCCGTCGTCGCCGAAGCCGCCACCACCCTCGACGACTTCGACGCGGGGCTGACCTACGGCTGGGCTGCGCTGCTGATGAGCCCCGACTTCCTGTACCGGGTCGAGCTGGGCGACGGCCAGCGCTACGACGACTGGGAGATGGCCAGCCGGCTGTCCTTCTTCCTGTGGGACACGATCCCCGACGACGAGCTGCTCGAAGCCGCCGAAGCCGCCGAACTGACGACCGACGCGGGCCTGGAAGCGCAGGTCGACCGCATGCTCGCCGACGACCGCATCGTCGACGGCGTCCGCAACCTGTTCACCGAGATGCTGCAGCTCGATCTGCTGGATGACCTCAACAAGGACCCGACCGTCTTCACCTACATGTCCGACAGCTTCGGCAGCTCGGCGAGGGAGGAGACCCTGCAGGGCATCGAAGCCCTCGTGCTGCAAGACGATGGCAGCTACCTCGACCTGTTCACGACCCAGCGCGCCTTCGTGGACCGGACGATGGCGACCATCTACGACGTCACGGCCCCGGAACGCGACGGCTTCGGAGAGGTCTGGCTGCCGGACGACGGTGGGCGGCGCGGGCTCCTCGGCCAGGCCTCCTTCCTGGCCCTGCAGGCCCACGCCACCAGCAGCTCGGCCACCCGCCGCGGGATCTTCGTGCGCGAGGTGATCCTCTGCCAGCCGATCCCCGACCCGCCCGCCAACGCCAACACCGCCATCCCCGAGGTCAGCGAGGACGCGCCCACCATGCGCGACCGCATCGCCGTCCACCTCGAAGACCCGGCCTGCGCCTCGTGTCACGAGCTGACCGACTACATCGGCCTGGGCCTGGAGAACTTCGACGGACTGGGCATGTGGCGCGACACCGAGAACGGCGCCACCATCGACCCCTCCGGGCAGCTCGACGGCGTGGCCTTCGCCGACGCCTGGCAGCTCGCCGGCGTGGTCGGCCAGCACCCGGACACGGGTCCCTGCCTGGTCCAGACGGTCCTGCAATACGCCACCGCCGACCTCGCCGACGACATCGACCCCGCCCTGCTCGACTGGCACGCCCAGGGCTTCGCCGACGGAGGCTGGTCCGTGCTCGGCCTGCTGCGGGACGTGGCGCTCTCCCCGGGCTTCCGCCTCGCCGGAGAGGTGCGCTGATGGCCCGCAGGCTGCTGCCCTGGACCCGGCGCCCCCTGCGCTCGGCCCGATCCATGCCCGCGGCTGACTGGCGACCCGCCCGGGGCCCCCTCACGCGCCGCGCGGTCCTCGGCGGCTTCGCGCGCGGCGCCCTCGTCACCGTGGCGCTTCCGCCCCTGCAGGCGATGTTCAATGACAGCGGCACGGCCTACGCCTGCGATGGCGTGCTGCCCAAGCGCTTCGGGCTGTGGTTCTGGGGGAACGGCACCCTGCCGGACCGCTGGACGCCTACCGGCGACGGCGACGGCGACGCCTGGCAGCTCTCCGAACAGCTCGCGCCGCTGTCTCGGGTCAAGGACCGGATCTGCGTGGTCAGCGGTCTCGCGGTGAAGCTCCCCAACAACGTCCCCCACAGCTCCGGCTGCGCCGGCATCCTCTCGGCCGCCCCGCTGCAGAGCACCGGCGACGACGACACCTTCTCCGCCCCCAGCATCGACCAGGTGATCGCCGCCGAGATCGGCGGCAGCTCGATATTCCGCAGCATCCAGACCGCGGCCAGTAACTGCAGCGGCCGGTCCTACAACGGCCCCAACAGCGTGAACCCGCCGGAAGCGGACCCCTACAACTTCTACCGGCGGGTGTTCGGCGACACCTTCGTCGAGCCGGGACAGGACGGCGCGGTCGACCCCAGCCTCGGCCTGCGCCGCAGCGTGCTCGACGCCGTCATGGGCGACATCGGCCGCCTCCAGGACCGCCTCGGCGCCGAAGACCGCGCCCGCCTCGACCAGCACCTCGAGGGCGTGCGCGAGCTCGAGCAGCGCCTCGCCCTCCTGCAGAAGGACCCACCCGACCTCGAGGCCTGCAGTCGCCCGGAAGAACCCACCGGCGACTACACCGACGTCGAAGGCCGGCCACAGCTCGCGCTGCGCAACCAGGTCATGAGCGAGCTGCTCGCCATGACGCTGGCCTGCGACCAGACCCGGGTCTTCGCCCACTTCATCACCGACCCGGTCAGTGACGTGCTCTTCGAGGGGTCCAGCGCGGGACACCACGACCTGACCCACAACGAAGCGGCCCCCCAGGACGAGTGCAACGCCATCGACCTCCAGATCATGGACATGTTCGCCGACACGGTCGAGATCCTCGACGGCATCCCCGAAGGCGACGGCAGCCTGCTCGACAACTGCGCGGTGCTGGCCACCAGCGAGGTGAGCCTCGGCCAGACCCACTCCATCGAGGAGATGCCCGTCGTCATCGCCGGGTCCTGCTGCGGCTTCTACAAGCAGGACCACCACTACCGCAGCCTCTCGGGCGACAACGCCAGCAAGGTGCTGCTCAGCCTGCAGCGTGCCCTCGACATCGACGTGGGCAGCTTCGGCGTCGACGAAGCCCAGGTCGACGAAGCCATCCCCGACATCGAGGCCTGACATGCTGGCCGTCTTGCTAGCGATGTTCGGCTGCACCGACGCCCCGCCGGCCGGCGACAGCGGTGTCCCCGCGGACGTCGTGCAAGCCACCTGCGGCCCGGAGGGGGGCACCCAGCACTGGGCCATCGACAGCCTGGCCTTCGCCCGCATCGACGGCGACGTCAGCGAGGGCTTCGACCTGGACGGCGTCGTGAGCACCACCGGGGGCAGCTCCGGCTGCGGCATCGCCGACCTCACAGGTCCCGACGGCACCGAGGGTGTCGACAACGCCTTCGGGCGGCTGCTGCCCGTCCTCGACAACACCGAGTTCATCGCCGCGGAGGGCCTGATCGCCGCGAGCATCGCCAACGGCGAGCTGCTGCTCATCCCCGAGCTGGCGGGCCTCGATGATCCGACCGCGGACGACTGTGTGCAGATGGCCCTGCGGCGCGGCAGCGAAGCCCCGATGATGGGCACCGACGGCTCGCTGCTCGCCGGCCAGACCCTGGACCTCGATCCCGACTTCGACGACCAGGTGTTCACGGAGCGCCCGGTGGTCGACGGCCGTGTCGAGGGGCGGCCCATGACCGTCGCCCTGCCCCTGCAGATCCTCAACGCCGACCTCGTCTTCGAGCTGCGGGACGGCGCCCTGCGCTACGATCTGCTCGACGACGGCGCGCTGCACGGGGCCATGGCAGGCGGCATCGAGACCGCCGCCATCCGCACCATGGTCGAGACAGAGGGCGTCAACGACGAGCTGCGCGGCCTGGTCGACAGCCTGCTGGACAGCGTCGCGGACCTCGCCCCGGACGCTGCCGGGCAGTGCCAGCAGATCTCGGTGGTGCTGGAGTTCACCGCCGTCCCGGTGCACGTCTTCGACGACGCCATCTAGCGGCGCTAGTGGCCCGAGCGTACCGACGACGCGGGCGTCGCGCTCAGGCGGCCGACCCCGGCGGCACCACCGGCCCGTGCTGCTGTTCGAAGCGGTCGAAGAATGTGGCATCCACCGCCGCATAGTCGACCTGGGCGTTGAGCCGGGCGAGGATGCTGTAGAAGCCGAACTGCAGCCGGTTGAGGAAGATCATCCCCTCCGGCAGCGGCACGAAGCCGTCGTCGGCTTCGCCCTTGCTGAAGTCCTTGAAGTTGTCCTTGAACATGCGGACGACCAGCCGGACGTACTCGGGCGTGAACCGGAAGGGCGAGTGCGAGACCGGCTCGAGGATCTTGAAGAGGTAGGCGAGCGCGCGCTCTTCGTAGGCCCCGCCGCGCGTCTCCAGCAGCAGCCGGCCCGCGTCCCTCGCCACGTCCCAGTCGTGCGCCGCCGCGGCGCGGTGCATGGACACGACGGTGCGGCGGCGCGCCATCGGGATCTCCTGGACGCAGCCGAAGTCGAGGAAGGTGATCCGCCCGTCGTCGGCGAACAGGTAGTTGCCCGGGTGAGGGTCGGCGTTGAACCGCCCGCCCAGCACCATCGACCCGTACACGAAGCGCCACAGGGTGGCCGCCCACTGCGCCCGGGCGGTCTCCTTGCCGTGCATGGCGACGACAAAGGGCTTGCCCTCTGCGAAGTCCGTCGTGAGCACCCGGTCGCTGGTGTAGTCGAGGTGGACTTCCGGCACGTGGATCTGGTCGTCGTCGGCGTGCAGCCGGGCGAAGGCCTGCTGGCGTTCGCCCTCCAGGCGGTAGTCCAGCTCTTCGAGGAAGCGGGAGCGGATCTCGTCGTGGAAGCGGGCCGCTTCGAGCCGCCGCATGCCGAACATGTCAATGGCCATCTTCACGATGACGCCGTTGTCGAGGTCGGCCTGCAGCGCGTCGCCGATGCCGGGGTGCTGGACCTTGACCACCACGGCCCGCCCGTCTGGCAGGCGGGCACGGTGGACCTGCCCGATGGACGCGCTGGCGAGGGGTTCGTCGTCCCACTCCGAGAACAGCGCATCGATGCCGTCGCCGAGGTCGGCTTCCACGACGCGGCGAATCTCGGCCACCGTCGAGGTCTGGGCCTTCGACTGCAGCCGGGCCATGCTCTTCTCGAAGACGGCCCGGTGCTGGTCGGGGATCACGCCGTCGACGTAGCTGGCCATCTGGCCGACCTTGGTGGCCATGCCCCGCATGTTGCTGAGGACTTCGGTGGTGCGCTCCACCTTGGTCGCGACGTCGTCGGCCTTCTTGACCATCGCCATGCCGGTCGACGCCCCCGTGCGGGCGAGGCGAGCGAGACGCTTGAGGCGACCAGTGGGCACGCGAGCCATGGCGATTCCCGGGCAGACCCTCCCTCCTACCCGGTGCCTGGGGGTCGGTCGAACCCCCTGTGTCGCGCTAAGCTGCACGCCCCCGCCCCGAGTCTGCCGTGAAGCTCCACACCATCGAGCTGACCACCGACCTCTTCGTGAAGCCCGTGCTCGTCTGGGACACCTGGATGGACAGCGGCAAGCACAGCCTGCTGGCGCAGTCGCCCGCCCACATCGATCCGCGGGTCGGCGGCCAGTACTCGCTGTGGGGAGGCAGCGTGTTCGGCGAGTTCGTCTACCTCGACCGGCCACGGATCATCGCCCAGACCTGGCGGACGGTGGACTTCACCCCCGAGATGCCCGACACCCGGCTCGAGCTGCTGTTCGAGGAACGCGTGAACGGCACGCGCCTGCGGGTGACGCACGGCCACATTCCCGGCCCGATGCTCCGGATGTTCCGCGACGCGTGGACGCAGTACTACTTCCCGCGGATGACCACCATCGGCATCCCGGTGTAGGGGCTGCCGACAGGCTAGCGGCGTTCGGCTGTGCCCAGGATCTACCCGTGCCGCAGCGGGATCTTGAACCGATCGAGGTAGGTCTGGAAGGCCGGGTAGACGGTGTCGGGGGTGAGCCCGTAGAGGCCGGCGTCGTAGACGTGCGCCCCCCGCTTGTCCTTGCGCCCGTTGTCCAGCCACGCCTGGATGCGATCGTCCGCCCCATCGCGGTCCGGCAGGTCGAAGACCCGCCGGATCTCGTGGACCGTGCCGGCCTGGTCCTTGACGAGCTGGCGGAAGTCGACGTCGAAGACCTGGTCGTGATGCTGCGACCGCCGCACGGCCATGGCCCGCTGCACCCCTGTCGCGAAGCGGTCCGTGATGTGGGCACCCACCTCGACCCGGTCGAAGTGGCCGTAGAGCACCCGCCGGTTCAGGGAGATGAGGCTGCAGTAGCTGGCGATGACGTCGAAGGGGTCGCGGTGGGTCCACACCAGACAGGCGTCGGGGAAGACCTCGAGCAGGGCGTCGATGAACCAGAGGTGCTCGGGGCACTTGAGGATGAAGCGCCCCGTCGGCCGGAAGTGGGCGATCATCTGGAGCTGCCGCTTGTAGAAGCGGTACGCATCGACCATGGACTGGCGGATCAGCCACTCGCCGTAGCCCTTCACGCCCGATCCCAGGTCCCAGTTGAGCACCGAAAACGCGTTGGCGAACAGGGGCCAGCACTCCTCTGCCGTCTCAGGGCCGATCTCGTGGACCTGGCTCATCTCGGGCGCCATCAGGTAGGCGGCCCGGAGGGTCTGCCGCGCCCGACCGATGCGGATGTGGCGATCCTCGGCGGGGTTCTCGCTCACCGGCACCGGCGACTGCAGCTCCCAGAACTTCAGCGAGCGGGTGCCGTCTTCGAGGGTCAGCAGGTTCTGCAGCAGCGTGGTGCCCGTCCGGGGAAAGCCCAGGATGAACACCGGCCGCTCGATGCGGACCTCACCGGCGTCGGGGTGGCGGCGGAAGTAGTCTTCCACCCGCAGCCGGTTGGCCAGCGCGGTGATGAGCGTCTGGCGGATGATGACGTCGCCCAGGTCCGTAAATCCGGCCCGGTCCGCTTCTTCTATGACCTTGGCCATGGGCTCGAGGAAGGCGTCACTGCCCCAGTCGTCGAGGCGCGTGCGCTTGCGCGCCGCGTCCAGGATGGCTTCCACCGAGAGATCGGCGATGGACAGCCCGGCCCCGCGCGCCAGTCCACAGGCCCGGTCGACCACGCGCTCGAGCCGCGTGTAGTCGGTACGGGAGACGGTGACCGGAGCGGTGCGCACGATTCGTCCGGGTGGGCGGGTGGGCCGGCCGCTCCGCTGCGCGCCACCGGCACGACCGACAAGCCCTGCGGGTAACAGGGGCGCCGCCGCAGAGCGGCCTTCCTCACAGGCTTGTCATGGACACCGCGACGGGACGTCGCGGCACAGCCCACCGCAGGCCCGGAGCGACGACCGTGGTGGTCTCCCCCCGCAGGTCGGCTACAACACAGGTAGCCCCGGTGCCTGCATGGGCCTCATCCGCCTCGCCTTCATCCTCGCCGTCATCGCCGCAGCCGCCTGGCTGCTGCGCGACGTGCTCAAGCGCATCGGCGCCTGGCTGGACCCGTCGGACGCCCCGCCCGAAGCCCCGCCGCGGCCCCACCTCGTCGCGCTGGAACGCACGCCGCAGGCAGTCCTCGGCCTCGACGACGACGCCTCGCCCTTCGAGATCGAGCGCGCCTACCGCAAGATCATGACCGAGAACGCGCCGGACAAGGTGGCGGGGCTCAGCCCGGAGGTCCAGGATCTGGCGCGACGCCTGCGCGCGGACGCCACGCAGGCGTACGAGAGCCTCACCCAGGGACCCGAAGACGACGACGCCGAGGAGGGTTGACGCCTCCAGACGAAGCTCGCCCCGCCGCGGGCGGGGAGTCCGGGCGGGGCGAGTGGCTGGGGGCGCGGGGATTCGCCGCCCGGCCCGACGGTTCTCAGGCCTTCGGCTTGAGCGCCGCCTCGAAGCCGGTGTCGGTGATCGCCTTGACGAGGGTGTCGACGCTGACCTTGTCGGCGTCGTAGGCGATCTCGGCGGCACCGGTCTGGTAGTCGACAGCCACGGCTTCGACGCCGTCGACGCCCTGCAGGGCGGCAGTGACCTTGGACGAGCAGTCGCCGCAGTGCATGCCCTGCACCGCGATGCTGACCTTGGTGCCCGCGGCTTCCTGGACGGCCTTGGCGGCTTCGGCGAAGGCGGCGGCGTCGGCCATGGGGCAGGCCAGCGCGGGGGTGGCGATGAACAGGCCAGCAGCGACGAGCATGGAGCGAAGCATGGATCCTCCGGAGTGGATGCAGGCGCACCACGACTTCGTGGGGCCCGATGTCCAAGGATCTATCGAGGCGGCCTGCGGCGTAAAGCCTCACCGTGGAACGCGGCGTCCCGCTCAGCGGCTGCCGAGCGCGCCGTCGGGCGTCAGCGACGCCGCAGCGCCAGCGCGACCAGGCCCGGAAAGTGCCGACCGAAGAAGGCAATGACCCGGCCATGCCCCGTGATGACGGCCTCGCGCTTCCTCCGCCAGATGGCGTCGGCCATGGCCCGCGCCGCCTTGTCGGTGGGCCACAGCAGGGCAGCGGGTCGCGGGTCCTTGCGGTCGGCGTGGTACACGCCGCGGTTGTCCACCTGGCCGATCTCGCTCTCGACGAAGCCGGAGTTGATGGTGGTGCAGGTGATGCCGTCTCGGGCAAGCTCCGCCGACAGGGTCGCGCCGATGGCGTTGACCGCCGCCTTCGACGCCGTGTAGGCGGCGTTGCCGGGTACCCCCGCGTAGACGATCACGCTGCCCAGCAGCGCGAGCCGCCCCTGCGTCTGCCGGAGCGCCGGGATTGCGTGGCGTGCCGTCCGCACCACCCCGAGCACGTTGACGTCGAGCTGCCGCCGCCAGTCCTCGTCCGAGCTGCCCTCGACCTTGCCGACGACGCCGTAGCCCGCGTTGGCGACGACGACGTCGAGCTTTCCGAGCCCCTCCACCACCCTCGCCACCGCGGCGGCCACCTGGTCGTCCTGCGTCACGTCACAGGGCACGGCCAGTGCTCGCGCACCGGTCGCGTTGAGCTCGGCCACCACCGCCTCCAGCCGGTCCACGCGGCGCCCCGACACCGCCACCGCCGCTCCCCGCGACGCCAGCTCCCGCGCCAGGGCCGCGCCGATGCCGGAGCCGCCCCCCGTGATCCACACCACCTTGTCGTCGAAGCGTCGCGCCATGGCCGTCTCCCGGGTCCTGCGGCCCTCCGTACCTGCCGCGCGGCCCGGGCGCGAGGGGCGTGCCCGGGTGTCAGGAGACTCCGACTTTTCCACAAAAAGGAAATGGAATTCGCCTGACACCTGTCGTGCTACGCCAGCTCCGCGTCGCGCTGGGCGTCAAGGTCGGCCAGCATCTGGTCGCCGGTGAGGTGGTCGGCCGAGATCCCGCCGAAGTAGCGCATCAGGCCCACGGACTCATAGGCGGGGCGGATCCGGTCCGTCAGCAGGCCGATCTCCCGGAGGTTCGGCACCAGCCGGCTGAACATGACCGTACGGAACTGCTCCATGCCCGGGCTGCTGGTGATGAAGTCGCGCCACTGTGCCCGGCTCATCCGGTGCTCGAACCACTCCTCGTAGACCTCGTAGGCCATGAAGCGATTGCGCATCAGGACGGCCACCTCGAAGGCCCAGTCCTCGCGCTCGCGACGCTCCGACTCGCTCAGCTCCTGGCGGATGTGATCGCGCAGCGCGACGACGCCGTAGTGCACGTGCCGCGCCTCGTCCTGGATCACCCCGGCGAGCAGGGCGCGGAGCAGCGGCTCCTCGGTGACCTTGTACATGGTCCCGAAGGCACCGAGCGCCAGCCCCTCGACCATGATCTGCATGCCGAGGAACTTCATGTCCCAGCGCGCGTCCGCCATCAGCGCGTCGATGATGACGAAGAGGTTGTCGTTGACCTGGTAGAGCCGGTTCAGCTTGCTCTCGAGGTAGCGCAGGAAGACCTCGACGTGGCGGGCCTCGTCCATGACCTGGGTGGCGCCGTAGAGCTTGCCGTCGAAGAACTGGACGGCTTCGGTGACCTGGGCCGCGGCGAACAGCGCGCCCTGTTCGCCGTGGAGGAACTGCGACAACATCCAGGCCGCGATGCTGTTGCCAAAGGACAGCCACTCCGCGTCGGTGAGGTGGATGCCGCACTGCGCGGCCTTGGACTTGTCGACGAAGTCTTCCGGCAGGAGCAGGACCTCGGGGTTCTCCGGGTCGACGTCGGTGTGCCAGGGCAGATCGTCGCCGTCCCACTGGCCCGCCTTCGCCCGCCGGTAGAGCTCGGCCATCTCGGGGTTGTCGTGGGGGTACTGCCAGTCGAAGTGGGCCCGGTGGCGAGCCGGCGTGTGGGTCGGCACGCCCTGCTTGCCGCGGTGCAGCAGCAGGCCGCGGATGCCGCTGGGACCCAGGGCCCGCGCGACACGGGGGTCCTTGACCTGGGAGAGGACGGAGACGGTCTCGCGCCACTCGTCGAGCTGGCTGCGGACCTCGGGCCGGAGGCGACCGTGGAGGCGATCGAGGACGGGGAGGCTGGCCATGGGTCGAACCTTGCTAGGGAGTGAAGAGCAGCTAGAACGCGTCGAGGAATTCCTGGATGCGCGCCCGGTGAAGGCGCGCGATCAGCTCGTGGATGAGGGGGAGGGCATCCGAGATGCGGGCGGCCGCGTCGTCGGCCGGCAGCGACTGGAAGCTGCGGGCGACGATCTGCGCTTCCTCTCGCAGCAGCTCGGTGACCGCGCGCTCATAGAGCAGGACGTCCTCGGCAGCTACGCCGGCCTGTTCGGTGAAGCCGAGCTGCCGCAGGCGGCCGAGCACCTCGACGATGGGGACGGCTTCGCCCGTCACGACCATGCGCCCCTCGGAGTCCGTGCCAATGCCCGACAGCCCCGCGGCGTGCAGCCGCTCGATGTCTGCGCGCTCGATGTGCCCTGCGTCCACGAGGTCATCGACAAGGACGGCGTCCCGGCCCGCGTCCGCGGCTTCCTCCAGCCGAAGGCGCGTCCGGAGCTGCCGCAGGAAGCTGCGCTGATCGTCGTCGAAGCGCTCGTCCCGTTCGTCGAGCAGGGCCTTGATCGCGTGCAGGGGAAGGAAGCGCTCGTGCTGCAGCTTCTTGATCTGCAGGATCCGCTCGACGTGGGCCGGGGTGTACCAGGCCATGTTGCGCGAGGTCTTCTGGCCGGGCGGGACCAGCCCCTCGCGGATGTAGAAGTGGATGGCCTGGCGGTTCAGCCCGGTCTGTTCACACAGGTCACGCATGCGGAGGCGATCGGATGGGGAGGCCGTGCGAGGAGCCGGAGCCGACACACCGGCCGCGCGGGTGGACAGGGTGCTCACACGGGCTCCAGGGTGACCGGACCGAGGGGGTGGGCGACACAGGTGAGCACCAGGCCGCGCGCTTCTTCGTCCGCTGAGAGACAGTTGGGCGCGCGATGCTGGACGCGTCCGCTCACGAGACGCTGTTTGCAGGCCCCGCAGCCCCCCATGGTGCAGGAGGACGGCAGCTCGACCCCACTGGCTCGGGCCGCGTCGAGGATGGTGCGACCAGGGGGCACGGTGATGGTGCGGTGGGCGTCCCCGACCTGTACGCCCACGCGCTGCGCGGTGGTGGGGAGCGACAGGGCGGTCCCGTCGGGCGGCGGCAGGAAGCGCTCGGTGCAGATGTCGGCCGGGGCGACGCCCCGCGCCGAGAGGGCCGGTTCCAGGGCGGAGACCATGCCGGGGGGCCCGCAGAGGTACCAGAGGGTGCGTCGTGCCGTCCCTGCGTCCGCCCAGGGGTCCATCGCGAGCGCGGCGGTCAGACCATCCGCATCGAGCCGACCGACGAGCCCGGGCCATTCGGGCGTCGCGTCTTCGACGATCAGCACGAGGCGGAAGCGGTCGGGATGGGCGGCCGCCAGCGCTTCCAGGGGTTGCCGCAGCATCAGCCGGGAAGGGTTCCGGTCGGCCAGCACGAAGGTGACGCGGCTGCGAAGCTCACCCGCGAGCAGGGCCGTGGCGATGGAGAGGTTGGGGCTCACCCCGGCCCCTCCCGCGAGCAACACGTGGTGCACACCGCGCGCAGCTTCGACGCCGTGGCCGTAGCTTCCGGAGGGGCCGAGCACCTGGAGCGTGTCGCCGACCCCAAGTCCATCGACGAGCACCGGCGAGACGCGGCCGCCGGCCAGCCGACGCACGGCGATCGCCACCCGCTCGGGCGACGCCGGGTCCGAGCAGATGCTGTAGGCCCGACGTTCCGCCTGGCCCTGCACCGGCAACACCACGGTCAGGAACTGGCCGGCGGCGAAGCGCAGGGGCTCCCCAGTGGGGTCGGCCAGCCAGATGCGTGCAGCGTCAGCGCCGAGGGCTTCGATGGCGTCGACCCGCACGGTCCGACCGACGGTGGGAGCCGTCGGTTTCGGCCAGGCGCTGCCGTCACGGGGCGAGAAGGGGGGCAACGCCCGCCCGCGCAGCCCGGCGGTCGCAGCACGCAGATCCCGGCGGAAGGTGGTGATCGGCGTGGACAGCGTGCGGGGGAGGTGGATGGCCATGCAGCCAGGATGGCGCGTCGCGACCGTTGTGTCAAGTGCTACTCAACACTTTTCGCTTGATGAAAGCCGCCGCGCAACCACGCCAAGGCGTCGACCATGTAGACTGCGGCCGCCTCTTTTCGTCCTGGAGTTCCGATGCTCACGCTGCTCGCGCTTTCCCTCCCCAGCCTGGCCGCCACCCTGACCGTCGACCCCTCCCTGGCGTCGGCCTACGCCACCATCCAGGAGGGCATCAACGCCGCCACCGACGGGGACACCGTCTCGGTCGCCGCCGGCAGCTACAGCGAGTGCATCAGCTTCGCCGGCAAGGACATCACGGTGGAGGGCGCCAGCGGATCCGGCTCCACCTCCATCGACGGCGGCGGAAGCTGCGAGAGTGCCGTGAGCGTCGGCGCCGGAGAGACGGCCACGCTGCGCGGCTTCACCGTCACCAACGGCTACTACCGGGCGATCTGGTCGTACGGCGCCGCGCTCACCCTGGACGATGTGGCCATCGTCGACACCGGATCCATCGCCTACAACGGCACGGCCCTGCTGGTGGAGGGGGGCGTCACCACGGTGACGAACAGCAGCTTCGACAACAACTACGCCTACCGGGGCACGGTCTACGTGACCGCGGCCGGTGAGCTGGACATCGACGGGAGCAGCTTCACCGACAACGGCGCCTACTACGGCGGCGCCATCTACTTCGCCTACGACAGCAGCACCGGCGCCAGCCAGGGAGCGCTCACGAACAGTGTGTTCAGCGGCAACAACACCTACTACTACGGTAGCGCGCTCTACCTCGACCAGTACGCGACGGTGGACAGCCAGGGCAACACCTACGACGGCCAGTGGGGTTCCTACAACTTCGGCGCCGGCGCCTACCTCTACAGCTATGCGGCCCTGACCTCCACCAACGACACCTGGTCGAACAACACCGCCGGCAGCTCCAGCACCTACGACGGCGGCGCCATGTACCTCTACCTGGGTGCAGAGCTGACCGTCGACGGCGGCAGCTTCGACGCCAACGCCGCCAGTCACGGCGGTGCCATCTACGCCGTGTACGACAACAGCGTCGACATCCAGAACAGCAGCTTCACCGGCAACGCCGCCGCCTCCAACGGCGGCGCGATCGAGATGTACCAGTACGGTGCGCTCACCGTCGCCGACACGGACTTCTCCGGCAACTCCACCAGCACGGGCTCCGGCGGCGACATCTACAACTACGCCTACAGCAGCTTCGACATCAGCGGGGCCACCTTCACCGACTCGACCGCCTACACCTCCGGCGGTGCCATCTACACGGCCGCCAACTACGCCACGTCCACCATCACGGCTTCGACCTTCACCAACAGCACGGCGTCGACCGGCTACGGCGGCGCCATCGCCTCCAGCACCTACTCCGACCTGGTGATCGACGGCGTCGACTTCAGCGGCTCGTCTTCGTACAACCACGGCGGGACGATCTACAGCTACTACTACTCCCCCGTCTCGCTCAACGACGTCGTGATCGACGGGTCGTCCACAACGGTCGGCCACGGCGGAGCGATCTACTTCTACCCCTATGGCACGGGCTCCTCCGACCTGACGATCACCGACAGCAGCATCATGTCGAGCACGGCCGGCAGCTACGGTGGCGCCATCTACGCGTATGCACCAGAAAACCTCACGATCTCTGGCACCACAATCTCCGACAACTCCGCGTCGTCCACCGGCTATGGCGGGGGACTGTATGCCCACTCCACGACCTCCCTGGACATCAACACGACCGAATTCTGCAACAACTCCGCCCGATACGGCGGCGGCGCCTATGCGATCTTCACGTCGGGCGTGGACACCTGGGAGAACAACATCATCCAGGAGAACGTCGCCGGCTACTACGGCGGGGGTCTGTACCTGGGGGCGGACTACTACAACGAGCTGACCAACAACAGCTTCGTCGGCAATGACGCCAATTATGACGGCGGCGCGGTCTACCTCGAGAACACCTACACCAGCTTCGTCAACAACATCGTCGCCTACACCCAGGACGGTGGGGGCGTCTACGCCGACTACTGGTCCGACTACTATAGCGACTTCCTGTACAACGACTGGTACAGCAACGCCGGCGGGGACAGCGGCGGCTACCTCACCGACCCGACATCGACGACCGGCAGTCTGGCCGACCCGCCCGAGTTCCGGGACTACACACTCGATGGTGACTGCACCAACGACGACCTGATGCTCGACACGACGTCGACGCTGATCGACGCCGGCAACCCCGCCTACGAAGATCCCGACGGGTCCCGCTCCGACATGGGGGCCTACGGCGGCTACGGCGCGCCAGTCTTCGACTTGGACGGAGACGGCTACTACTCCAACGTCGACTGCGACGACGACGATCCCACGTCCTACCCCGGCGCCACAGAGGTCTGTGACGGAGCCGACAACGACTGCAACGGGCTCGTCGACGACGACCCCATCGACATCAGCACCTGGTACCACGACGGCGACGGTGACGGCCACGGCGACGCCAGCAGCAGCACCGACGCCTGCGATGCACCCACCGACTACGTCGACAGCAGCGATGACTGCGACGACACCGACGACAGCATCTACACCGGCGCGACCGAGACCCCCTACGACGGCATCGACCAGGACTGCGACGGCGCCGACCTCACAGACGTCGACGGAGACGGCTACGACAGCACCGCGGTCAGCGGTGGCACCGACTGCGACGACACCGACGCCTCCGTCAACCCCGGCGAGGTCGAGGTCTGGTACGACGGCACCGACGCCGACTGCGCCGGCGACAGCGACTACGACGCGGATGCCGACGGTGACGACTCCGAGGTGTACGGCGGCGGCGACTGCGACGACACCGACGACAGCATCAGCTCGCTCGCCGTCGAGACCTGGTACGACGGCATCGACAGCGACTGCAACGATGACGACGACTACGACGCCGACCACGACGGCGAGCGCAGCGACGACTACGGCGGCTGGGACTGCGACGACACCGACGCGAGCATCAACACCAGCGCGACCGAGACCTGGTACGACGGCGTCGACAGCGACTGCGACGGGGCCGACGACTACGACGCCGACGCCGACGGCTACAGCAGCGACGCCTACGGGGGGGCTGACTGCGACGACGCCGACGCCTCCGTCAACCCCGGCGCGGCCGAGACCTGGTACGACGGCACCGACAGCGACTGCGGCGGCGGCAGCGACTACGACGCCGATGGCGACGGCGATGACAGCGCAGACCATGGCGGCAGCGACTGCGACGACGGCAACCCCTTCGTCTACGGCGGCGCCCCCGAGACCTGGTACGACGGCGTCGACGCCGACTGCGCCGGCGACAGCGACTACGACGCCGACGGCGACGGCCAGGACGGAGAAGACTGGGGCGGCACCGACTGCAACGACGACGACGCCAGCGTCTACTTCGGCGCCGACGAGACCTGGTACGACGGCATCGACGGCGACTGTGACCACGCCAGCGACTACGACGCCGACGGCGACGGCCAGGACTCCGACGCCTACGGCGGCGCCGACTGCGACGACACCGACCCGACCATCTACGCCGGAGCAGACGACCTGTCGGGTGACGGCATCGACCAGGACTGCGACGGCGCAGATGGAAGCGGCCGAGGCGACGGCGGCAGCACCGACGGCGGGAGCACCGACGGCGGCAGCGGGGATGGCGGCGCTGGCGATGGGGGGTCCACCGGCGACGGCGGCTCCACCAGCGACGGTGGCTCCACCAGCGACGGCGGCTCCACCGGCGGTGACGACACAGGCCTGGGCGGAGAACCCGGGGGCGGCGGCGGCGAGAAGGGCTGCTCGACCGCCGGAGGCGACGCCGGCTCGGCTCCCCTGGGTGGCACCCTCATCGGGCTGCTGGGGCTGGCCGCACTGCGCCGACGACGCAAGCAGTCAGACCCTTCGTGACCTTTACTCCGCCACTTTCCGCCGGTCCGGGCCCCGCGGTCCACGCCGCTGCGCGTAGAATGCGCGGGCCTGGAACCCGGCCTGCATGAGCACCTTCCTCCCCCGCCTCGAAGAGACCCTCGTCGACCTGTTGCAGTATGGCGACACCGGGGCGCTGCGGGTCTCGGTCGACGACGCGAGCTGGACCTTCTACGTGCAGGGCGGCGTGCTGGTCGGCGTCGCCAGCGACCCACCGCCCGACGAGATCCCCTTCGACGGCACCGGACTGGCCGCAGATCTGCTGACGGCCGCGATGCTGGCGAAGGGCGCGCTCTGGGACTTCGACGACCAGGCCAGCCCAGACGACTTTGGCATCTTCGACATCCGGCGCGCCCTGGTCGACGCTGTCGGCCGGGCCCGAGAAGCGCACGAGCTGCTCCGCTTCCTCGAACCCGTGCTCGAGGGCTGGCCAGAGCTGCACGTCGACCCCGACACGCTCACCGGCGACGAAGAGATCCAGCGCTGGCTGGAGACCCTCGACGGCCTCGCTCCCGGCAACACCCGCCTGCTGAGTGCGCCGGCACGCCCCGGACCGGCCCTGGGCGCGCTGTGGGTTGCCTGGAAGCTGGGCGACCTCGACCTGCACGAGGGTGGCCTCGTAGACGAAGATCCCTCCGACGTGATCGACCCCTCGCCGCCCATCGATCCCGCCATGCAGGTCGAGATCAGCGAACCGGTCGCCGCCGCCCTCGCCGCCGCGGACGAGGGCGAGCTGCCGCGCGAAGACACGGTCGAGCAGGACTCATCCACCGCGCTCTCCCACGACGGTCCCACCGGCGAACATCCAGCCTCCGGCCGCGGACCCGGCGGAAGGCCTCGCGATCCCTCCGTGACAGGGGTGGCGCTTGCCCGGGCGGGGAACGCCGCCGACGCCCTCCCCCTTCTGGAGGAAGCCTTCGACGAAGACCCGGAGCGTTCCGGGCTCGAGGAGTGGCTCGGCTACGCGCGCTTCGCCGCCTGTCGGGACACCGACCCCGACCTCGCCCGTTCAGGGCTGACGATGCTCCGGGACGTCATGTACCGGACCGGTCCCACCGGGGAGACGCCGATCCTGCCGTGGATCCTCATGGCGCGCGCCCAGTTCGAGCGTGGGGATCTGCTCCAGGCCCGCAGCCTGCTGGACGCCGTCCTGGAGCGCGAACGCGACGATCCGGAAGCCATGCACCTCGACGGCCTCCTCAAGAAGGCCGAGGAAGAGCTCGAGAAGGCCCGGCAGAAGCCAGAGGGCGTCTCGATCGCGCGGATCATCCGGATGACCAGCGGCGTGGCGCTGCTGGCCTTCCTCGTCGTCGCCACCCAGGTCGTGGAGAACGCACCGCCGACCCACACGAACTACGCGCCAGACGTGGCGGAGCTGGTGCCGCTGCGCGAGCTGCACCGCGTGGCGCGCGGCTGGATCGGCGTGACCGATCCCACGTGGACGACGGCACCAGGCCAGGCCGAGCTGCACCACCTGTGCCTGGCCATCGGCGACAAGGTGAGCATGGACGACTACGAGACCCTGCTGCTGATGTCGGCCCAGGGCACACTGCTGACCGAGTGCGGCGTGCCCATCGACACGCAGCCGAAGGCCGGCGCGCCCACCCCACCCGCAGACGGCTGACCGCGCTCTCAGTCAGTAGCGTTCGGCGTACAGGTCGAGGAAGGAGCCGGTCGTGTCGTCCGACGGGACCTCGTAGCGGATGATCGCGAGCTTCTGGTCATGGTCGAGATCGCAGAATGCGTCGGCGCGCACGCGCGCGCCCGCGTCCAGCACGACGGTCCGGTAGCTGCAGCGCACCTCCTTCTCGGGGTACCAGCCGAGCGGCTTCCAGTCGGCCCGCTGCCGGTCGAATTGGCGCGGCTGGTTGTCGACGGGCAGCTCCGGGTTGGGAGCAGCGGCGATCCAGCTCCCCTCTGCGGCGAACCAGGCGCGCTCGGCCACCCCGATGCTGCGCAGGTTGGGCATCGGTTCCGCCCGCATGGCCTTGCGGCGGAATTCCAGCATGCGGGGGATGGCGGCCGTGGCCACCAGCGCGACGAGGGTCATGGCGATCATGAATTCGAGCAGGCCGACGCCACGCCGGCGGCGCGTCGCGAGTCGGCGGTGGAGCGAGATCGGTGGCACGGTGCCAGCATACAGCAGCGGTCACCGCCGGGATCTGGCCGCTGGGCCAGGTCGCTCGAGAGGCGCGAGGAGCACGGCGCTGGCACGGCGCCGATCCCCATGACAGCGGAGTCGACGCGCTTGCCATCGGGCCAGTATCGAGATGGGGACAAGCTATGACCGACCGGTGACACTTGCGGTGAGGGCTCGCCTTACACCTGACCATCCGCGCGCGAACCCGTGCCTTCTGCGCGCACACCAGCTCAGGGACCCATGGACCCCATCGCCTTCTGGACCCCGGGTGCACACGCGCCCGCCTTCGACCCTGCCGGCATCCAGGCGACCACCCGCCAGGTGCGCACCCCCGCCCACGTCGTGCACGACCCGCGCACCGGCTCTGTCGGCGTGGGACAGGGCGGCCACACCGCAGGCCAGCTCAACGGCACCGCCGCCTGGCCGCTGCTGGCCACGCTGCCGTCGCTGTACCCCGAGTGGCTGGGCGACCGCTCCTTCTGCGAAGTCCACGGCGTGCGCTTCCCCTACGTGACCGGGGCCATGGCCAACGGCATCGCCACGACCGCCATCGTCGAGGCCATGGGCAAGGCCGGCATGCTGGGCTTCTTCGGTGCGGCCGGCCTGCACCCCGACCGGGTCGACGCGGCCATCGTGGCGCTGCGGCATGCGCTCGGTCCCGGCATCGCCGGTCAGGGGCCGGTCTGGGGCAGCAACCTGATCCACTCGCCGGCCGAACCCGCCGTGGAAGCCCGGATCGCCGACCTCTACATCCAGCACGGGGTCCGCCGAGTCAGCGCGGCCGCCTACATGGGCCTGACGCCGATGCTCGTCCGCTACGCCTACAGCGGGGTCCGCCAGCTCCCGGACGGCAGCATCGCCCGCGACAACCACGTCTTCGCCAAGATCTCGCGCCCCGAGGTCGCGGCCCGCTTCCTCGCGCCGCCCCCCGGAGAGCTGCTGGACGGGCTGGTCGCCAGCGGCAGCCTGACTGCGGACGAAGCGCGCCTCGCCCGGTTCCTTCCGGTGGCCGAGGACATCACCGTCGAAGCCGACAGCGGCGGCCACACCGACAACCGCCCACTCACCGCACTGTTCCCCGTCATCGTGGCCATGCGTGATCGCCTGGCCGCCAAGCACGGCTTCGCACGCCCCATCCGCGTCGGCGCAGCCGGTGGCCTCGGGACGCCGGCGGCCATCGCCGCCGCCTTCTCCATGGGGGCCGCCTACGTGCTCACGGGGTCGGTAAACCAGGGCGCGGTGGAGAGCGGGCTGTCGGCGGAGGGCAAGGGCCTGCTGGCGCAGGCCGGGATCGCCGACGTAGTCATGGCCCCTGCCGCCGACATGTTCGAGCTTGGGGTCGAGGTCCAGGTGCTGCGCCGCGGCACCATGTTCGGCGTGCGGGCGAAGCGGCTGTACGACCTGTACCGCGCCCACCCCTCCCTCGACGCCCTGCCAGCCAGCGAGCGTACCCGGCTGGAGCGCGAGATCCTCCACGCCAGTGTCGACGACGCCTGGACCAGCACCCGGCAGTGGTGGCAGGGCCGCGACCCCGCACAGGTGGCCAAGGCCGAAGCCGATCCGCACCACAAGATGGCGCTCGTGTTCCGCGCCTACCTCGGACAGTCCTCGCGCTGGGCCATCGCCGGCCAGGCCGACCGGCGTGCCGACTACCAGATCTGGTGTGGCCCGGCGATGGGGGCGTTCAACGACTGGGTCCGGGGCAGCTTCCTGGAGCCACCCGAACAGCGCTCCGTCGTCCAGATCGCCTGCAACCTGCTGGAGGGCGCGGCCGTCGTGAGCCGCGCCCAGCAGCTCCGCAGCTACGGCGTCCCCGTGCCGTCGGCCGCATTCGACTTCCGCCCCCGACCGCTGGCCTGACGTGGCCCACTGGCGCGCACGCACCTCCCGAGTCCCCCCGAGCAAGCCCATGTCCAACCACACCGAGAACGCCCCCGAGCCCCTCGCCCCGGCTCCCACCGCGGCTCCCACAGAGGGCCACACCGGTCACCAGCCCATCGCGGTGGTCGGGGTCAGTGCTCTCTTCCCCGGCTCGACCGATGCCAGCGGCTTCTGGACGGACATCCTCGCCGGGCGGGACCTGCTCTCCGAGGTCCCGCCCAGTCACTGGCTCATCGAGGACTACTACGACCCCGATCCCTCGGCCGAAGACAAGACCTACGCCCGCCGCGGCGGCTTCCTTCCGAAGGTCGACTTCGACGCCCTGAGCTGGGGTGTCCCGCCGTCGATCATCCCCGCCACGGACACGGCCCAGCTCCTCGCCCTGATGGTGGCCGAGCAGGTTCTGACGGATGCCTGGGGCAGCCAGTTCCGGGAGATGGACAAGGACCGCATGAGCTGCATCCTCGGTGTGACCAGCGCCCAGGAGCTGCTGTCGAGCATGACCAGCCGCCTGCAGCGACCGGTCTGGATCAAGGCCATGCGGGAAGCCGGCCTGCCGGAGAGCCGGGTCCAGCAGATCGCCCAGGACATCGCCGATCACTACACGCCGTGGCAGGAAGCGACCTTCCCGGGGTTGCTGGGCAACGTCGTCGCGGGGCGCATCGCCAACCGGCTGGATCTCGGCGGGACGAATTGCGTGACGGATGCAGCCTGCGCCAGCACCTTCTCGGCCCTGCACATGGCGGTCAACGAGCTGTACCTGGGGGACTCCGACGTCGTGATCGCCGGTGGTGTGGACACGATGAACGAGATCTTCATGTACATGTGCTTCAGCAAGACGCCGGCCCTGTCCAGGACCGGCGACTGCCGGCCGTTCAGCGACCAGGCCGATGGCACCATGCTCGGCGAGGGCCTGGCGATGGTGGCGCTGAAGCGACTCGCCGACGCCGAAGCCGACGGCGATCGGATCTACGCGGTGGTCGAAGCCGTGGGCAGCTCGTCGGATGGACGCAGCAAGTCGGTGTACGCGCCGGTGTCCAGCGGCCAGGCGAAGTCGATCCGGCGGGCGTATGCCCGTGCGGGCTACGGCCCCGACACGGTCGAGCTGGTCGAAGCCCACGGCACCGGCACCAAGGCCGGCGACGCCGCCGAGTTCGGAGGCCTGCAGATGGTCTTCGACGAGTCGGGGCGGACGGACCGGCAGTGGTGCGCGCTCGGCAGCGTGAAGTCGCAGATCGGACACACCAAGGCGGCCGCCGGGGCGGCGGGGCTGTTCAAGGCCGTGATGGCGGTGCACCACAAGACCCTGCCCCCCACGGCCAAGGTCGACCGACCCAACCCCAAGCTCGACCTCGAAGCGTCGCCCTTCCACCTCGCGACGCGCGCGCGCCCCTGGGTGCGGGGCAGCGACCACCCGCGCCGTGCGGGCGTGAGCAGCTTCGGCTTCGGCGGCAGCAACTTCCACGTCGCGGTGCAGGAGTACGTCGGCCCACAACGCGCCGGGCGCCTGCGGACCTGGGACCACGAGCTGATCGTGTTGCGGGCCGAGAGCGCTGATGCGCTCGCCGACAAGGCGAGGGCCCTGGCCGACGACGCCACGGACCTGCGGTGGACGGCGTGGTCGACCGCCGGCGATCCCGGCAAGGGTGCCCACCGCCTGGCCATCGTGGCCGCCGACCTCGACAGCCTGCGCAAGCTCTTGCGCCGGTCGGCCGACCAGGTGCAGCGGGGAACGCCGTTCAGCACGCCGGACGGCGTGCACTACGGAGTGGGGACGGTCGAGGGCGGCACGCACCGCGACGCGGTCGCCTTCCTGTTCCCCGGCCAGGGCAGCCAGTACCTGGACATGGGTGCGGCGGTGGCGATGAACCTGGACGTCGCCGCAGACGCCTGGGCGGTCGCAGCGGACACCGACATGGGTGACCAGCACCTGCACGCCGTCGTCTTCCCGCCGACCGCCTTCGACGCCGACGCCCTCTCGAAGCAGGAAGCCACGCTCACGTCGACGCAGTGGGCACAGCCCGCCATCGGCGCCACCAGCCTCGCGCTGCTGGCGACCGTCCGCAGCCTGGGACTCGACGCCGCGCACGTCGCCGGACACAGCTACGGCGAGGTCACAGCGCTGCACGCCGCGGGCCGCTTCTCCGCAGGCGACACGCTGCGCATCGCGCGCCGCCGCGGCGAGCTGATGGCCGAGGCGGCGAAGACGCCCGGCGCGATGACCGCCATCGCCGGTGAGATCTTGGCGGTACGCAGCGCACTCGAAGGTGCAGGACTGCTCGGCGCCGAGGGCGTGGTCATCGCCAACCACAACCACCCGACCCAGGTGGTGCTCTCGGGTCCCACCGACGCCATCGAGCGGGCCGAGGCCGCCCTGCAGGCGCAGGAGCTGGTCTGCAAGCGCCTGGCGGTGTCGACGGCCTTCCACAGCCCCGTAGTCTCAGACAGCGCCGCACCCTTCACCGCGTTCCTCGGTGAGATCGAGCTGGCGGCACCGACGGCCACCACCTGGTGCAACGCCACCGCCGCCCCCTACGACGCCGACGCCGACGCGGTTCGAACAGCGCTAGGGGCCGCCGTGGCCGAGCCGGTGCACTTCGTCGACATGATCGAGGCCATGTACGCCGCCGGCGTGCGCAGCTTCATCGAGATCGGACCGGGCAACGTGCTGACCCGCTTGACCGACCGGATCCTGGGAGACCGCCCCCACGTCGCCGTGGACCTCGATCGACGTGGCCGCGCCGGCATGCTGGCACTGCTCGACGGCGTCGCCCGCCTCGTGGTCGCGGGACACGACCTGGACCTCCGCGCGCTGTGGGCGGGGTACAAGGAACCCCGCGATCCCGCCAGCGTGCGCAAGCCGAAGCTGGCCATCCCCATCGACGGCGCCAACCAGGGCAAGCCCTACCCGCCCACCGAGGGGGCCGCCGCTCTGCCCAAGCCCAACCCCGAGCAGCCGGCCGTCACCGCAGCGCCCGCACGGACGCCCGCTCCACCTCCGCCGGCACCCGCAGCGCGACCCATCCAGCCCGCTGCACCCGGCCCGCAGGCCGCGACCCACACCTCCCCCCCCCCCCCCCCCCCCGCCCCCCCCCCGGCCCCCCCCCCGACCCCGCCCCCCCCCCCCCCAAACCCCCCCCCCCCGCCGGCCTTCCCGGCCCTGCCGCGCCCGACCGCCGAACCCCCCGCCCCCCCCCCGCCCCCCCCGCCCGCCCCCCCCCCCC
>CAZRFD010000097.1:0-26686 GCA_964599085.1 uncultured Enterobacterales bacterium
GAGCCCGCCGACCCGGCGCACAGCGACGCCCTCGCCGCCGACCTGCTGTCGACCGGCGACCTCGATCTGCTCTGCGTCAACGGAGGTGACGGCACGTTGGCCCACGTGCTGAGCAGCGTCGCCCGGGTGGTCGGCGACGGTCCGATGCCCGCGGTCGGCATCCTGCGCGGCGGCACGATGAACACCATCGCCCACGGCATCGGCCTGCACGGCCGCCCCACCGCCATCCTCGGCCGGATCCTCGACCGCCACGCCCACGGCCAGCCGCAGCCCACCACCGTCCGCCACCTGATGCGGGTGCGCGACGGCATCGGGCCGGACCGCTACGGCTTCCTGTTCGGCAACGGCGTCGTCAGCAACTTCCTGGAGCTGTACTACGAGGGTGGCGGCGCCAGCCCGGTCAAGGCGGTGCACGTGCTGGCCCGCGCCATGCTCAGCGGCATGGTCGGCGGCAAGCTGGCCCGCCGGCTCACCGGCAGCACACCCATGGCGGTGTCGCTGGACGGTGACCGCTGGGCGCCCGACGCGTACATGGCGGTCGCCGCCGGCACCGTCGACGACCTCGGGCTCGGCTTCAAGGCCTTCTGGGCGGTCACGCAGCACCCTGGAAGCCTGCAGGCGCTCGGCATCACCTGCTCGCCCTTCTCGCTGGCGCTGCGGATCCCGGGCACCCTGTGGAGCCGCCCCTGGAACCACCCCGGCATCATCGACCGACTCGGAGAGACCCTGGTCATCGAGGGACGAGGCCCCCAGTCCTACATGATCGAGGGCGACTTCCACCGCGGCGGCCAGCGCATCGAGGTCGCCGTCGGGCCGCCGGTGCGCCTGGTCTGCCGCTGAAAGCAGAGAACCGCGCGACCCGTACATGGTCTGCAGACGACGACAGGAGCCCCCATGACCGACGCAGGTACCCGCTTCCCCGGCATCTCCTCTCGCGCCTGGGAACACCCCGCCGACCGGGCCGCGCTGCAGGCGCTGCGGCGGGTGCCCGGCTTCGACCTCGTGCTGCGCAAGCTGTTTGGTCTGTTCACCGAACGCAGCCTGCGGCTCATCACCATGGGCAGCGCCGTGGAGGTCAGCGCCGACCAGTACCCGGCCCTGAACGCGCTGTACGCCGACGTGCTGGAGACCCTGGACGCCCCGAAGCGCTGGGGGCTCTACGTGTCGCAGAACCCCGTCGTCAACGCCGGCGCCGTCGGCATGGATGAACCCTTCATCGTGCTGAACAGCGGCACCGTGCAGCTCCTCTCCGACGACCAGCTCCGGGTCGTGCTTGGCCACGAGGTCGGCCACATCATGTCCGACCACGTCCTGTACAAGACCATGCTCCGCCTGCTGCTGCGCGGCGGCCGCTACGCCGGCGTCCTGCCGCTGGCCGGCATTCCACTGTTCGCCGTGCTCGCCGCCATGCTCGAGTGGGATCGCAAGAGCGAGCTGTCCGCGGACCGTGCCGCCCTGCTGGCCACCCAGGACCCGGCTGCGGTGCGCGGCAGCCTGCTGCGCATGGCCGGCGGCGTGGGCAAGGGCGCCGACGTCGACGCCTTCCGGGCCCAGGCCCGCCGCTACGAAGAAGAAGGCAACGCACTCGACAGCGTCATCAAGACCCTCGCCATCCTCGGCCGCCGCCACCCCTTCCCCGTCCAGCGGGTCAAGGAGCTGGACCGCTGGATCGAGTCCGGCGCCTACCAGGCCGTGCTCGACGGCGACTACCCCCACCGCGACGACGACCCCGACACCGGCGCCTGGGAGGCCTGGAAGGACTCCGCGCGGTCCTACGCCGACGGCTTTCGCGCGTCGACCGACCCGCTGGCCCGCTGGCTGCGCGACACCAGCGCCGCGGCAGAAGAGAAGGTCAGCGGGATCTTCTCGCGCTTCCGCAGCCGGGGCGAGGTCGAGGGGCCGGCCGACGATGAGCCGGGCGACGACAGCGTCGTGGATGCCGAGGAGGTGGAGAGGGGAAAGTGACACCCGGAGTGACACATGGAAGCGCAGCCCACCAGCCAGTCGCACCCGCGAAAGCGACGCCGGCCCGGCGTGGTCGACGGCATCCTCGCCCTCATGCTGATCGGTCCTGTGGCCCTCGGCCCGGCATGCGGGGACGGAGACGATGAACCGTCCGGGTCCGACTGCAACCATGCCGAAGCGGCCGGCCATCGCGACGGAAGCGCATCCATCAGCGACTGTGCGTGCAGCTACGAAGAGCACTGGAACGGGGACGCCTACGACGACCCCTACCTGCGGCACTGCTACGGCGACGGCTTCGAGCAGGCCTACGCCTACGAGTGCGTCGAGGTCTGCGACCCGCTGGGCGACAACCCCGACAGTTGCTGCTACGACGGCCAGGCCTACGCGATGGAGCACTGGTAGCGGAGTGCGCGGCTGCGCCCACCGCCCCGGCTACCCCACCCCCAGCAGGAGGCAGGCGACGTCGCCCAGGTGCGCCGCGACGGCGGCCTCCGGGTCGTCATCACTGTCCACGAAGGGCAGCAGATCGGCGTCGTCAGTGACCGCGTAGCGGGCGATGAGGTGGTTCAGCGACAGCAGCGGCAGCCGCAGATCGGCCGCCGGGTCCAGGTCCAGCGCGGCTATCAGGTCGCCGGCTCTGGCCAGGACGGTGAGCCCCCAGTGCTGCCGGACCCGCTCTGGTGACGCGTGGTGTTCCATGACGTGGCGGAGCAGCAGGCGGATCCCGTCTGCGTTTGCACGGGCGTGGCGGTACAGCAGCGCGACGACGGTCCGCAGCCGCGCGGCCGGTGAGTCCCCCAGCGCATCGACCGGCGGCAGCGAGAGATCCAGCAGCCGCGCGTAGATGTGGTCCACGACGGCGTCGTAGAGCCCCTGCTTGTCGCCGAAGTGGTAGGCGAGGGTGGCGACGTTGACGCCGGCGGCGGCGGCCAGCACCCGTGTCGAGGCCCCCGAGAAGCCGCGGGCGGCGAAGACGGGCAGGCAGGCGGACAGGATGCGGTCGGCGGTGTCGGCGGCCACGGTTCAGTCCCGCCCCGCCGCGTCGAGGAAGGCCCGCGCTTCGGCGACCACGTCGGCCAGCACGCCGGGTTCGAAGGGCGAGCGCAGCCCCGCCCCCTGCACCAGCTCGACGAAGGGCTTGCTGCCCCCCTGCCGACACAGCGCCAGCCAGCGGTCGATGGCCGCCGTCGGATCCCGACGCGCCAGCAACCAGAGCTGCAGCGAGACGGTCTGCGCCAGGGCGTAGTCCAGCGTGTAGAAGGGCGTCTGGAACAGGTGGGGGACCGACTGCCAGCGCCCTCCGCGTGCCCCATGTGCGATGTCGCCCCAGCGCAGGCCGGGCAGCCAGGTCGACTCCACGTCGCGCCACAGGTCGAAGGGGTCGGCGCCGGGATCGGCGTAGATGCGATGCTGGAAGTCATCCAGCGCCGCCAGCCAGGGCAGCGCCGTCAGCGCGCCCTCGAGGTGGTTGCGGCGATAGCGCCCTGCATCGTCGCCGAAGAACAGCTCGAGGTGCGGCCAGCTCAGCAGCTCCAGCGACATGGAGTGCACCTCGGCCGCTTCGTAGGTGGGCCAGCGCAGGTCCCCGGGCCACAGCGCGCGCGACGACCACACCTGCATCGCGTGGCCCAGCTCGTGGGTGAACACGCGGGCGTCGCCGGCCGTGCCGTTCATGTTGGCGAAGACGAAGGGTGCCTGCGGCTCGCCGATGTATGCACAGAAGCCGCCCGGTGCCTTGCCGGGCCTGGACTCCAGGTCGAGCAGCCCGCGGTGGCGCATCATGGCGAAGAAGCTGCCCATGTCGGGGTGCAGCCGCTGCATCAGGTCGGCGGCGCGGTCGGTCTGCCAGGCGGGATCGCCCTGGGGTCGCGGGTTGCCGGCTGGATCCATCAGCGGCAGATCCCAGGCCATCAGCGGGTCGATGCCCAGCCGCGCCGACTGTTCACGCTGCAGCTCGGCCACCAGGGGCACCACCTCGCGGCGGATCTCGTCGCGGAAGCTGGCGGCGTCGTCCGGTCCCCAGTCCAGCCGCCGCATGCGGCGGTAGCCCGTGGCGGTGAAGTCGGGGTCCCCCAGCGTGGCCGCCATCCCGGCCCGCAGCTCCACCAGGTCAGCGTAGATCTGCGTGATCTCGTCGCTGTGCTCGGCGAACCAGCCCCAGGTGGCGGCCAGCGCGTCGTGCCGGGTCTGGCGGTCGGGGTCTTCGGCGAGGGCGCGCAGGGCCGGCAGGCCGAGCAGCTCGCCGCGGAACTCGACCTGCGCCCCACCGATGAGCCGGGTGTAGGCACCGGCACGCGCCAGCTCCCGGGTCTGGTCATCGATCAGCCGGTCGTCGTGCCCGCGGCGGTCGGCGTCCCACAGGCGCAGCACGTAGCTTCCGGTGCGCTCTGCGAGTCCCCCGCGGTGGGGGCTGTCGAGGATGGCGGCGAGCACCCGGACGTCGAGCGCTTCGGCCAGCGGACCGAGCTGTTCGAGCCGGGCCCGACGGGCCTGGTTGTCCGGGTCGGCGGTGTCCTGGGCGAAGCGGACCTGGGCCCAGGACGCCCACGACTCGACCGCCTGCCGCTGTGCGTCGAGGTCTTCGACCACGGCGGCCAGCTCCGCCACCGAAGCCGCAGCGCGGGCGCGGGCTTCGAGGTCGGCAGCCGAGGCCCGCAGGGCGTCGGCGTCGGGTTCGGGCAGGGCGATGTCGGAAAAGGCGGGAAGCGAGGACATGCGACCCTCCTACCCCGTCGGCACGCCCTCAGCGCCCCGCCAGCTCCTGGCGCGCCCGGGCGGCGGCCTGGGCACGGCGCCGCAGGTCGTCCATGGCTTCTTCCGGGGCCCGGCGGTCGGTGTGCTCCACCCGCAGCTCGCGCTCGAGGCGGCGAGCGGTCGCCGCGATCTCCAGCAGGCGGGCGAGGTCGGCGGTCTGTCGACTGTCCAGGGCCTGTTCCGCGGCGAGGGCGGCATCGTGCGCCGCCACGGCGGCCTTCAGCCGCGCGCGCTCCTCTCCGTCCACCGCTTCACCTGCGCGTGCCAGGGTGTCCAGGCGGGCCAGGCGCTCGGCGGCCCAGGCGTCCGCGCCCGCCGGCGCGGCCCGCGACAGCGCGGCTTCGTTGTCCCGCACGTCTTCGGCGAGCGCGTCGACCTCCCTCCGCAGCTCGCGCAGGGACGCCCGCAGCTCGGCACGCACCACCTCGGCCAGGTCCTCGCCCTCCTCGAGCCCCGCCGCCAGCACGTCGAGAGCGTCCACCGCCTGCTGCACCACCAGCGCGGCCCGCGACGGGGCTTGCACTGGCTCCGACGCCGGCTCCGACGCCGGCTCGACCGGCGCCTCAGCAGCCCAGCCCGTCGCCAGGGCCGGCCGCAGGTCGGCACCGTAGGCGACCGGTAGATCCCGCGCCGAGGCCGGCAGCATGCGCCTCCCCACCCACGGTCCGACGATGGTCGGCAGGGCCACGGTCAGAGCCGTGAACAGGAACACCGTCAGGTCCGGCGCACCCATGGCCATCACCGCCGGGAAGGCGATCCACATCAGCGGGATGAGCACCCACCACCGCGACATCAGCCAGCCCACGGGGTCGTCGGGCTGCCGGGTGGGGTGGACAGAGGCCTTGAGGCCCGACAGGCGGGCTTCGTTGGCGAGCTGGTCGGCCGTCGCCCGATCCACCCCCGACACCAGCCGGAAGCGCCGCTGGGCCAGCGCCCGGGTGGGATCCAGCGCGTCCGCCGGCAGGTCCGCCGCCCGGGCGACGGCGTCGCGCAGGCGCTCCTCGACCGGCACCGGATCTTGTCCGGTCAGCGCGTCGCGGATGCCGACCGCGACATCTTCGATGGTGCCTGCGAGGTCATCGCCACCGCGTCCGTGCCGCCGGCGGACCCGCCGCGCCGCCCGCCGCCGCTTCCACCGGCGACGCCGGTGGTCGTCTTCGGACTCCCGCACGACGACCGTGAACCCGCCCTCGGGCAGGCGCGCCCGGACCAGCGCCGTGCTCGCTTCCGGGGAGTCCGCCGCTGTGGCGTCCGCAGCCGCGTCCACGGCCGCTCCTGCGGGTGCGGGCGCCCGCCCCTCCTCCAGCGCCAGCGACAGCGCCGCCGCCCCCTGCGGCCGGCGGTCGGGATCCGGGTCGAGGAGGCCGAGGATCAGCGCATCCAGCCACTCGGGAAAGTCCGGCACGCGGTCGCGGATCGACGGCGGCGGCCCGGCGAGCTGCTGCTGCAGGGCCGCCGAGGGGTGGTCGGCGGCGAAGGGCTCGACCCCCGTGGCCGCCTGGTAGAGGACGGCCCCCAGGCCGTAGAGGTCCGACCGCGGGTCCGCTCGCTCACCGGCCAGCACCTCGGGCGCGACGAAGCCCGCCGTCCCCAGCAGCGCCGTGCTGCGGGCCGTGCGCTGGTCGGCCATGCGCGCCATGCCGAAGTCCGTCAGCACCGGCGCGCCCCGGTCGTCCATGAGCACGTTGCGCGGGCTCACGTCGCGATGGAGCACGCCCGCGAGGTGGGCGGCCCCCAGCGCTTCCGCCAGCCGCAGCCCGACCCGCCGCACCTGGTCGGGCGGCAGGGGACCGCCGACCGCCACCCGTTCGGCCAGGGTCCGCCCGGTGTGCAGCGGCAGCACCAGCCCGACCTGGCCGTCGGCCTCGATCATCTCCCGCGCGACGAGGACACCGTCGTGGTCGAGCCTGCCGGCGGCGCGCACCTCGCGCTCCAGCCGCCGCCGCGCCGCCGGGTCCGCAGCGAGGTGGGCGTGCAGCAGCTTGAGCGCGACCCGCTCCCCCGTCTGCTCGTCGACAGCGAGGTACACGGTCGCCATGCCGCCACGGCCGAGCGCGCCGTGCACGCGGTAGCGGTCTGCGAGCAGCTCACCGGGCTGAAGCTCTGCCACGCCTCTCCTTCGGGTCCTTCGGGGGACGATGGTGGCCTATTCTCTCCTCGCACAGACCGCTGCCACCCAGGAGCTGCCGTGTCCGCCACCGCCTCGGGTCCGGGCGACGCCCCGATCATCGTCGTCGCCGTCGACTTCGCCACCCACGCCGACGAGATCTGCGCCACCGCCACGGACCTCGCCCGGCGCATGGGCGCCCGGGTGCGCCTGCTGCACGTCCTCGACCTGCCCTTCGGCCTGCGCCCCGACACGCCGATCACCGCCCCGGGGAACGACGGCCCCGAACAGGCGCGCGTCCTGCTCGAGCGCGACGCGCGGCAACACCTCCAGCCGCTCGTCACACAGATCGAGGCCCAGGGCGTCGCCACCGACATCTGCCTGCGCCACGGCGACGTGGTCGGCAGCATCTGGGACTGCGCCGAAGACAGCGACGCGATCATGCTCGTGGTGGGCTCCGACCTGCCCAAGGGCGCAAAGCGCTTCTTCGTCGGCAGCTTCACCGAAGAAGTCCTGCACGAAGCCCGCTGCCCGGTCCTGGTCGTCCGGACCCGCGGCAAGACCCCAGCACCGGGCCCGGGCAAGCTGCGCCAGCAGGTCCGCGCCGAGATCGACGGCTGAACGCGTGTCCGCGGTCGCCATCCTCGCGTGGCTGGCCTGCAGCGGGTCGACCACCCCGCCGGCCACCGACAGCGGCACCCGCGCCGACAGCGGCACCCCGGCGGACGGCGGCACCCCGGGCCTGGGTGTCGCGCCCCGCTACGACGCCGCGGCGCTGGCCAGCGGCGACTTCTACGCCATGCCCTGGCCATCGGACGGCCGCGTGGACGCCGACGGCCACCCCGACCTCGCCGCATTTCCCAACCCGCTGTCGATGCCGCTCATCGACACCTACCTCGACGCCCTCGGCGACGAGCAGGGCTTCGGTCCGAACACCGTGATCCAGCTCGCCTTCGACGGTCCCGTCGACACCAGCCTCCTGCCAACGGCCGAGGGCTCGCTCCTCGACGACGCCGTGGTCCAGCTCGTCGACATCGACCCCGACTCCCCCGACCAGGGCAGCCGCCACCCCCTCCAGTGGCGCTGGCGCGACGCCGCCACCGACTGGTACCCCGACGACCTGCTGGTCGTCTCGCCGCTCTTCGGGCTGCCGCTGCGACCCGCGACGACCTACGCCGTGCTGGTCACGACCGACCTCGCTGACCCGGCCCCTGGCTTCGCCGATGACCTCGCGCAGGCCCCCCACCTCGCCCCGCTGCGCGACTGGCTGGACGCGACCGGCACCGACGCCGGCACCCTCGCCGTCGCCACCGTCTTCTCGACGGCCGACCCGCTGCTGGGCATGCGACGCGCCAACGCCTGGGTCCGCGACCAGCCCCCCGTCGACCTCAGCCAGGCCCTGACCGCCCACGCCTCCCACCCTACCTACGACGTCTACACCGGCCACTACGACAGCCCCGTCTTCCAGGAGGGCGAGCGGCCCTACGCCACCGAGGGTGGCGGGCTCGTCTTCGACCAGGACGCCGACGCCACGCCCGTGTCCTGGGACGACATGCGCCTGTCGGTGGCCGTGCCCCGCGACGCGACGGCGCCGGCCGCGGGCTGGCCCGTCGCCATCTACCTGCACGGCACCGGCGGTGACTACCTGAGCTGCTGCGACGCCGGCGACGCCGGCGAACCCGCCGTGGTGCTCGCCGATGCCGGCATCGTCGTCCTCGGCATCGACCTGCCGCTGCACGGCAGCCGCGGCGGCGACGACGCGCTGACCGGCCTGACCAACCCCTTCAACTTCCTCAACCCCGACTCCGCGCGCTCGATCCTCCGCCAGAACGCCATCGACGCGATCTACCTGGCGCACGGCCTCGCAGCGGCACCGCCGGACCTGACCCTGCCCGGTGGGCCGGCCCTGCCCATCGACCCGGATCACGTCTTCGTCATGGGCCACTCCCAGGGCGGGCTGGGGGCGGCCCTGGCCGTGCCCTTCTTCGGCGACGATGTCGACGCCGTCGTGCTGTCCGGCGCCGGCGGCGGCATGGCCATCACCCTGCTGGACCGCACCGACCCCTTCTCGCTGGAGGAAGCGCTGGCCAGCCTGCTGCAGCTCCCCAAGGGCGAGCACCTCGACGAACAGCACCCCGTCGCCCTCCTCGTCCAGTGGCTGTCGGAGGTGACCGACCCGCTCAACACGGCGCCCCTCTACTTCGACCACGGCGGCCTGTGGGAGGGGCAGCGCCCCGTCGATCTGCTGCACAACTCCGGTCTCGACGACGACATCAGCAGCTACCGCATCGCCGAAGCCCTGGCCGCCGCCGCCCGAACGCCCGTGCTCGCACCCGCCGCCACCTCGCCCGAGAGCTGGGCGCTGGCCGGCATCGGCGAACAGACCGGCCCGCTGTCGGGCAACGCCACGGGCTTCGACGGGGCCTCCGTCACCGCCGCCCTCGCCCAGTGGCCGGGGGAGGGCCACGGCGCCATCTTCGACAGCGCGGAAGCCGCCGCCGTCTACCAGGGCTTCCTGCGCTCGGCGGCCGCCGGACAGGCCGAGGTCCCCGCTCGCTGAGCCCCCGTTCTCGGATAGGCTCGGCGCTCCCCCACCGTCGAGGAAAGCCGGTCCATGGGCGACATCTTCACGCTGCACAACCTGTTCACCCTGGGGATGCTCATCTTCCTGCAGGCGGTGCTCGGCTTTGACAACCTGCTGTACATCAGCATCGAGTCCAAGCGCGCGCCCGAGGGCAGCCAGAGCTTCGTGCGCAAGGCCGGCGTGGGGCTGGCCATCGTGCTGCGCATCATCCTGCTCTTCCTGGTCGTGCACGCCATCGGCGCCTTCCAGGACACCTTCGCCAGCCCGCGCCTGGGCCACGTCTTCGAGGGCGAGTTCAACGTCCACTCGCTCATCGTGCTGGGGGGCGGCGCCTTCATCGTCTACACGGCGATCAAGGAGATCATGCACATGCTGTCGTCCGAGGAACCGGGCGAACACGTCAACACCAGCGGCCGCTCGGTGGCCGCCAGTGTGGCCATGATCTCGGTGATGAACGTGGTCTTCTCCTTCGACAGCATCCTGTCGGCCATCGCGTTGACCGACGAGTTCTGGGTGATGGCCGTGGCCATCGTCCTGTCCGGCGTGCTGATGATCGTGCTCGCCGACCGCGTCAGCGAGTTCCTCAAGAAGAACCGCATGTACGAGGTGCTCGGACTGTTCATCCTGTTCCTGGTCGGCGTGATGCTGCTGACCGAGGGGGGCCACCTCGCCCACATCCACCTGTGGGGCCACCCGGTGGAAGCGATGTCCAAGTCGACCTTCTACTTCGTCATCATCGTGCTGGTCGTCGTCGACGTCGCCCAGGGCCGCTACCAGAAGAAGCTGAACGCGGTACGGGCCTCAGGGGCGGACGCGGCCTGATCCGGGGGAGGGAGGGGCGGCGCGCGCCCCCTGCGTCAGCGCGACGCAGGGCGTTCGAAGCGCGCGAGATCACATCCGTTTTCGTGGATTCTCTGGCCCGAGAAGCCACGGCTGCGGCATCTGCTGCAGCGCCGATCCGGCTAGCTTCGATCTCCGGATCGTCGTGTCCCGACGCACCGGTCAGCCCGGCCGATCAGGCCGGGCCTGCCAGCTCCGCTCGAACCCCGGAAGACGCCATGAAGCCTGCAAAGCGCAAGGCCAGGGCCCTGCCCTTCCTGCTTCCGCAGTACTGCAAGGGCTGTGGTCGCTGCATCGATGCCTGCCCCAAGCACCTCATCCACCAGGACGCGCACGTCAACGCCGAGAGCGGCATGCTGCCGGTCCACGTGGACATGGACGACTGCAACGCCTGTGGGCTGTGCATGCTCGCCTGCCCCGAGCCCTTCGGGCTGCACGGCGAAGACCACATCTACTCCTGGGAGGAAGCCGGCGCCGAGTACGCCCCCATCGCCGAGGAAGCGCGCCTGGGCACCCCCCACCCCGCCGCCCAGGACATCCCCGACACCCGCATCGCCCTGCCCGCGGTCGAGCCGATGCTGCTCAAGGGCACCTACGCAGCCGCCATCGGCGCCCTGCTCGCCGGCTGCCGCCACTTCTACGGCTACCCCATCACCCCGTCGACCGAGGGCGCCGAGCTGATGGCGAAGGTGCTGCCGCACCTCGACGGCATCTTCGTCCAGGCCGTGAGCGAGGTCGCCACGGTCAACCACATGTACGGCTGCTCCGGTGCCGGCCTGCCGTGCATGACCTTCACCAGCTCGCCCGGCTTCTCGCTGATGCTGGAGGGGGTCTCCTACATGATCGGCGCCGAGCTGCCCGGGGTCTTCGTCGAGATCATGCGCGGCGGCCCCGGCCTCGGCAACGTCGGCCCCAGCCAGGAGGACATCAAGCTGGTCTGCCACGGCCTCGGCCACGGCCACACCCAGGCCATCGTCCTCGCCCCCGCCGACCCGCAGGAGACGCTGGACCTGACCATGCTCGCCTTCGAGCTGACCTTCAAGTACCGCAACCCGGTCATCCTGCTCGGTGACGGCTACCTCGGCCAGGTGACGGGCAAGGTCCGCCTGCCCGACAGCATGGTCAAGCCGGGGCTGCCGGCCTGGGCGGTGTACGGCGACCGCGCCCACCGCCGCAACCTCGTCACCTCCATCTACATCACCGAGAGCGACCTCGAAGAGCACAACCACAAGCTCAACGCCAAGTACGACGCCATGACCGCAGCCGAGCAGCGCGCCGACCTGTTCATGTGCGACGACGCCGACGTGCTCTTCGTCGCCAGCAACACGCCCGCCCGCATGGTCAAGGCCGCCATCCGCGACCTGCGCGCCAAGGGCATCAAGGCCGGGCTCTTCCGGCCGATCACGCTGTGGCCCTTCCCTGTCGACGCCCTCGGACAAGCCCTGCAGGGCATCGAGAAGATCATCGTCGTCGAAGCCAGCAACGGCCAGCTCGAAGACGAGCTGCGGCTCGCCGCGTCCAAGGCCGGCCACGCCCTGCCCCCCATCACCCACGTCCGCCGCTTCGGCGGTGTGCTCCCCGAGGGCAGCGAGATCCTCGCCGCCGGACTCGGTACCCAGGAGGTGGCGTCATGACCGTCTTCTACCAGCGCTTCGAGCGCCACGCCCACGCCGAGGGCCTCAAGGCCCACGCCACCCACTACTGTGCAGGCTGCGGCCACGGGCTGGTCCACAAGTACCTCGCCGAAGCCATCGAAGAGCTCGACGTCCAGGACCGCACCGTGCTGATCTCGCCGGTCGGCTGCGCGGTCTTCATGTACTACTACTTCGACGTCGGTAACACCCAGGCCGCGCACGGCCGGGCGCCTGCGGTCGCCGTCGGCCACAAGACGGCCAACCCCGACAGCATCGTCATCAGCTACCAGGGCGACGGCGACCTCGCGTCCATCGGCCTCGCCGAGATCATGCACGCCGCCCAGATGGGCATGCCCATCTCGGTCGTGTTCGTGAACAACGGCAACTACGCCATGACCGGTGGGCAGATGGCGCCGACGACCCTCATCGGCCAGCCGACGGCGACGACGCCCGACGGCCGGACGGAATTCTTCGGCCAGCCCATGAAGGTGGCCGAGCTGATGACGGCGCTGGACGGCCCCGTCTACGTGGAACGCGTCGCGCTCTACGACAGCAAGCAGCGCAACCGCGCCCGCAAGGCCATCAAGAAGGCCCTGCAGCTCCAGGTCGACGGCGTCGGCTTCAGCTTCGTCGAGGTGCTCAGCGAGTGCCCCGTCCAGCTCAAGCTCGACCCGCTCGACGCCCAGACCTGGATCAAGGACAACATGGTCCCGGTCTTCCCCCTGGGCGTGAAGAAGGACATCACCGACACAGCAAGCTACCCGGCCTTCGGCGAACCCTCCTTCGACCCCGACCGGGTCCTGGCAGAGATCGGCGCCAGCGCCGAGCAGGCCCCCCGCCACGCCGAGGGCTTCCCGCTGCACCTCGACGACGAAGACGTGGGCGTGAAGTTCGCAGGTGCCGGCGGTGACGGCGCCCAGACCGCAGCCATGATGCTGACCCGCGCCGGCATCAACGAGGGCTTCGACTCGACGCACATCCCCAGCTACGGCCCCGAGTCTCGCGGCGGCACGTCGTATGCCGACGTGCACATCGCCCGGGAAGAAGTGCTGTCGCCGGCTGCGCCGGAACCCCACGTGCTGGTGGCCTTCAACCAGCCGAGCCTGCTGAAGTTCGGCCCCAGCGTGCGCGACGGCGGCATCGTGATCTACGACGAAAATGTCGTCGAGGATCTGCCGCGCTTCCACCACGGCGTGCACGTCTACGGGCTTCCGCTGTCCGACATCGCCACCGGCATGGGCGCGCTCAAGGTCAAGAACATCGTGGCCATGGGCGCCCTGCAGGCCGCCACCGAGGTCTTCCCGCGGGCCAGCTTCATCGAAGCGCTGCAGCAGATGCTGCACCACAAGCCCCAGTACATCGAGATGAACGTGGCGGCCTTCGACCAGGGGGTCAAGGCCTTCCGGCACCTGTTCCCGCCGAACTGACCGCGCCGCCAGCGCCGTTGCCGCCGTGACGCAGCGGCGGCGGTGCTCAGTGCGTGTGTTCGTGGGTCGTCGCGCCCTCGGGCACGTGGTCGAGCGGCACCAGCTCGAAGCGCGTGGCCACGAAGCTCCCCTCGACCACCTGGCCGTCGACGTGGGCCTGCCGCTTCATGGTGCACATGCCGCCGGGGGCGTGGCTGTCGTGGTCCGGCGGCAGCTCGCCGAGGACCTCGTAGAACTGGCCGCCCAGCTCGACGGCCCAGTAGCAGCCCGGCCGGTCGTGCTGGCCGAAGACACAGCTCCCGCAGGCGACCGTGACGAGCTGGTCGTGCAGCTCTGCCCCCCGCTCGACGCAGCCGGTGGACAGCACCGGCAGGGACAGACTGAGGCAGAGGGCGAGGATGATGGCGCGCATGCCGGCGGGCTAACGCAGCCGCCCGACGCCCAGGTGCGCAGATCAGCCGCGCTTCCACTCCAGCCCGAGCAGGATCGAGGGCGTGCTGGCGTTGGACCAGGCTTCGGCGCCAGCCACCCCCCAGGTGATCGCCAGGGTGTCCGTGAGCCGGTAGCTGAAGTCCCCGCCGTAGCCGACGTAGCGGGTCTGGCCGAGGCCGAGCACGTCGACGCTGTCCACCGGGCCGAGGGGCAGCCACAGCATCACGCGGATGGCCAGCGACAGGCCGAAGTCCCAGGTGTGGCCACCGCCGAGCATGCCGGTCACGACCGGGTCGAGGCCGTCGCGGGAGAACCAGGTGCCACCGGCCTGGCCCTGCAGCCACACGCTGCCCACGGTTCCGCCAAGCGAGAGGTTCCCGCCGGCGTGCGCCGTCCCCAGCGTCGCCTTGGCGACCCAGGGGTCGCCACCGACATCGCCGTAGCCGAGCACGCGCTCGCCCTGGCCGGGGGCCCCGCCGCCCTCGACCTGCACAGACACCTTGATGTCACCGGTGGCCAGCGCCCGCCGCACACCCAGCGTGTGGTCGCCGATGTAGGCGGTGTTGCTGCCGGCGTAGTCCGACCAGCCGGCCGGCGTCGCCTTGCCGACCAGCGTCCACCGGTCGGTGATCCCGTACTCACCGTAGAGGTTGAGCTGGTGGTCCTGGTAGACGGCGGGCAGCTTCTCGCGCCGGCCGTCGGCCATGAAGACCTGGTTGCCGATGAGGGAGCGGTCCCACAGCTTGAGGTAGGAGGCGCCAGCCGGCTGGGTCCAGCCGGCCTGGGCGGTCGAGACGAGGAGGAGCAGGGCGAACATGCCGGATGCCTAGCCCGCCGCGCCGGTTCCGTCGGCACAGACCGAGACATGGCCGGCGTCCACCCGTTGATAGGCTGATCCACCGGAGGCCGCATGCCCGAGAAGATCAACCCCGCCCAGGCCGCCCGCGAGCGCGAGAACCAGCGCATCGGCGGCGAGGTCGTCCGCCTGCTCGACGGCCTGCTGCAGCGCGCCACCGACTCCCGGGCCTCGGACCTGCACATCGAGCCCAAGGAACACATGATCCGCGTGCGCTTCCGGGTCGACGGCGTCATGGTCGAGCAGCGCCCCTTGCCGACCAGCTACGCGGCACCGCTGCTGTCGCGCATCAAGGTCGTCGCCCAGATGGACATCGCCGACAAGCGCATCCCCCAGGACGGCACCTTCACCTTCACGACCCGCGAACAGGACAACATCGCCGTCCGCGCCGCCACCTTCCCCTGCGTTCACGGCGAGAAGGCCGTGCTCCGGCTCATGCACGGCGGCCAGGTCATGAGCCTGGCCGAGCTGGGCGTCGCCACCGACCAGGAGCTGGCCCTGCGGCGCATGGCCTGGCGCCCCGGCGGCCTCGTCGTCGTCACCGGCCCCACCGGCTCCGGCAAGACCTCGACGCTGTACGCCCTCCTCGAAGAGGTCGACGCCGAGCGCCGCAACGTGGTCACCCTCGAAGACCCCATCGAGGTCCCCCTCCCCAACATCACCCAGGGCCAGATCAACCCCAAGGCCGGCTTCACCTGGGATCGCGGCCTCCGGGCCCTGCTCCGCCAGGATCCCGACGTCATCCTGGTCGGCGAGATGCGCGACACCGAGACCGCCCAGACCGCCGTCCAGGCCAGCCTCACCGGCCACCTCGTGCTGTCGACCATCCACACCAACAGCTCCGTCGAGACGATGATCCGGCTCATCGACATGGGCATGGAACCCTACATCGTCAGCAACGCGCTCATCGGCGTGGTCGCCCAGCGGCTGGTCCGCACGCTCTGCCGCTTCTGCGCCGTCCCCGGCCCCCCTTACGAAGAGGATCTCGAGGATCTCGGCTTCGAGATCGGCGACCTGCCCGGGTCGATGCGCGCCGTCGGCTGCCCCGAGTGCATGGGCACCGGCTTCCTCGGCCGCACCGGGATCTTCGACGTGGTCCCCGTCGACGACGACCTCCGCAACGTGCTGAAGCGCAACGGCCAGGTCCACGACATCAAGATGGTACTGCGGGACAAGGGGCTGCCGACGCTGCGCCGCGCGGGCGTCGACCTGGTCGCCGCCGGATCCACGACCCTGGGCGAGGTCATCCGGGTGACGTGAGCGGGCAGGCGTGGACGGTCGTTCAGCCCTCCCGCGCCAGCCGGTCGAGGAGGCGGCGCGACACGTCGGGGGGGGCGTCGTCGGCACCGAGGCGTTCTCGCACGGCCTGGACCATCGCGGCGTAGCGGCCACCGAAGCGCGTGCACCAGTCGCAGCCGGCGAGGTGGGCCTGCGCCTTGGCGGCCAGGTCCGGCGACAGGGTGCCGGCGACGTAGTCGTCGAGGTGCGCGAGCACGTCGCTGCACCACAGGCCGCCGACGAGGCGGGGCTGGGGATCGGGCTCAGTCATGGCGACCGTCCTGGCGCAGCTCGACCATCAGCCGGAGGCGTGCGCGGTGCAGGCGGGACTTCAGGGCGCCGAGGTCGACGCCGAGGGCTTCGGCGGCTTCCGGACCGGTGAGCTGTTCGAGGTCGCGCAGCACGATCACCTCGCGGTCCTGGGGCGAGAGCCGCAGCAGCGCCGCCCGCAGGCGGCGGCGGTCCTGCAGGGCCTGGGCGAAGGCTTCCGGGTCGTCGTCGCGTCCCCAGCCCGCGAGGTTGCCCAGCTCGTGCAGCGGCACGGGGTCGAGCGGTTCTCCCTTGCGGCGCCGCCAGGTGCGGGCGGCCTGACGCCGCGCGAGGCCGAGCAGCCAGGCACGGACGCTGCCCTCGCCCCGCCAGGAGCCCGCCGCGCGGCAGGCCGCGAGGAAGGTCTCCTGCATGGCGTCTTCTGCGGCCTGGTCGGTCGCCGTGAGCGCCCGACAGGTCCGCCAGACGGCGCCTTCGTGGCGCCGCAGCAGGGCGGTGCAGGCGCGCTTGTCCCCACCGGCGACGACGGCGAGGAGCGCGTCGTCGCCAGGGTCGGGATCGCCAGGGACGGGCGAGCGGTCAGCGGGGCGGGTGTCGGCCAGGCCACGGCTCCGGGGCTAGGACTTGTTCGTGGACATCCCGAGCAGGGTGTAGATCGGGCACGAGCCTACCGCGGCGGTCACCAGCAGGACCAGGCCAAGCAGGCCGACCAGGCCCCAGCCGGGCACGGGCCCGATGGCGAGCAGCGACAGCAGACCGAGGCCGAGCACGACGCGACCGATGCGATCCGCGGAACCTTCGTTGGCGGGGAGGAGCTTGCTGGCCATGGTGGCCTCCGTGGTGGGGGTTCACTCTCCAGGTTCCACGGAGGACGAGATTGGGTTCAGCTCGCGCGCGAAATTCCTGAAGGCGCGTCGCCCACTGCGGCGGCGATCCTCGCCCGCAGTGCATCTTCGAGTGCCGCCAGCCCGCCGCCATGGGGCAGCGCCGGGAACAGCAGCGCCCACACGGCCCGGTTCAGCGCCGCCGGGCTCGCTGGTGGGTCGGCGAGGCTGTCCGCCACCGCCGCCAGGATGGCGTCGTAGTGCGCCCACACCCGTTCTTCCTCGGCGTCGACCAGCGCCCGGGCGACCCGCCGTCGCTCGTCGCCGCCCAGCGCTGCGCCCAGCTCTCCGCCCAGCGCTGCCGCCAGCGCCCCCGTCAGGGCCATCGCCTCGCGCTGCTCGTCGTCGCCGGACACCCGATCGCTGCGCGCCCACAGCAGGTTGCCGAGCACCTCCGCGACCCGCCCGACGGGCAGGGGATCCGGCGCCCGCCAGTCCCGCACCACCGCGTGCAGCGCCGAGAAGTAGCGCTGGCAGTGGCAGAGCACGATCGGGTTGAGGGCGGCAGCATCCATCGAGCACCTCGGGGCGGCGACTCCACCGTGGAGACTACGCGCGCCCGACCCGACGATTGCGCTTGTTTCCAGGGGGGAACCCCTCCCTGATTCCAGACGCAGTGCGTCTGGCCCCCCGTCTCCTCGCCTCGCAGTTGGACCTCCGGGCTCCGCCCTCCCGGTCCAACCGCTCCGCGAGGCGACTCCCCCCTCCGGGGTCACGCAACCTGACGGTTGCTCAGGCATACAGCGCGTCGACGTCGTCGGCGTAGCGCGCCGCCACGACCCGCCGCTTGAGCTTGAGCGTGGGGGTCAGCTCTCCGGCGTCCACCGTCCATGGCCGCGGCAACACCGAGAAGCGCTTGATGGTCGAGAAGCGCGGCAGCGTCGCGTTGAGGGCGTCGACCCGGGCGGCGACTTCGTCGTCGACCTCGGGTCGCTGCCGCCAGTCCTCCGGGCCGCCCGGCCAGCCGCCCGCTCGGGCCCGCGCCGCCAGCGCTTCCTCGTCCAGGGTCAGCAAGGCGACGAGGTAGGGCCGCTCGTCTCCGACGACGAGGGCCTGGCCGATCACCCCGCCCTCGAGCCCCTTCTCCAGCGGGGCCGGCGCGATGTTCTTGCCGCCCGCGGTCACGATGAGCGCCTTCTTGCGGCCGGTGATCGACAGGTAGCCGTCCGCATCGATGCTGCCGAGGTCGCCCGTCCGGAACCAGGGGGCGCCGCCGTCGGGGTCCAGCGCGAAGGCTTCGGCCGTCGCGTCGGGGTTGTCGAGGTAGCCGTCGAAGACGCCCGGCCCGCGGACGAGGATCTCCCCGTCGTCGGCGATGCGTATGTCGGTGTCCGGCAGCGGTCGCCCCACGGTGCCCAGGCGGAAGTCGGTGTCGGTCTCAAAGCTTGCCGGGGCGCAGGTCTCGGTCAGGCCCCATCCCTGGCGCACGGCGATGCCCATGGCTTCGAACCACAGCGCGACCTCCGGCGAGATCGCAGCGCCACCGGAGATCACCGTGTGCAGCGCACCGCCGAGCCCCTCGCGCACCCGCCGCGCCACCAGCCGATCGGCGATGCGCGCCTGCAGCGCCAGCCGCTGCGGGGGCGCCGTGCCCCGCACGCGGTGGTGGTAGGCGGCGACCCCCACCAGCTCGGCCCAGCGCATCAGCGCCGACGGCACGGCCCCCCGCGACGCCGCCCTGGCCTGGGCCTTCGCCCGGATCTTCTCCAGCATGCGCGGCACCGTCACCAGGATGGTCGGGCTGGAGGCAGCGATGACGTCGGGTAGCGCGTCGATGGAGGGGCTGAACCAGCCCGAGATGTCTTCGACCAGCCCCCGGTAGGTGGCGAAGCGCTGCAGGCTGTGGGCGAGGGGGAGGAAGACGATGGAGCGCTGGGCCGGCGGCAGCGGCCAGTGCTGCCGCGTGCCGAGGATGTTGGCGAGGAAGTGGCCGTGGGTGAGGACCACGCCCTTGGGTTCGCCCGTCGTGCCCGACGTGTAGACCACCGTGGCGACGTCGTCGGGGCCGACGGCGGCGATCTGCTGGCGCAGCAGGGCTTCGTCGGGGCGCCCCGGCGCCAGCGGCGGCACGGACTGGTCGGGCTTCATGGCGAAGACGTGCCGGAGGTCGACGAGCTCGTCGAGGAAGGGGGCGACCGGGGCGTAGCGGCGGTCGTCGTCGACCACCAGCAGCTCGGCCCCGCAGTGGCGGAGCTGCCAGGCGACGTCCTTGCCGGTGAGCGTCGGGTAGATGCCGACGGTGACGCCGCCGAGCGAGAGGATGGCCAGGTCGAGCGCGCACCAGGCGTGGCTGGTCTCGGCGAGGATCGCCACGCGGCTGCCGCGCCCGACGCCCAGCGCGCGCAGCCGCACCACCAGCCCGGCGATGCTCGCCAGGGCCTGACCCAGGCTGAGGTGGCGCCAGCCCTCCGGCGCCGCACCGGCGGGCCCCGGCGGCAACAGGTCAGCCGGCAGCTCGACGAAGCCGGCGTCGTCGCGGACGGTGAAGGCCACGGCGTCGGGCGCCCTGTCGACGCGGTCGAGGAACAGCCCCGGCACCGAGCGGGCGGCGGTGGCGGTCACGGCGCCTCCGAGTCGACGGTCCCGTCGCCCTCTCCCCGGAGGAAGCCGAGCACGGCGTCGTTGAACTGCCGCGGCTCCTGGAAGTTCGGCCCGTGGGCCGCCCCCTCGATCACCACCAGATCTGCGCCGAGGGCGTCGGCCAGTTCGCGGCCGCTGTCCAGCGGAAAGACCGGGTCGTCGGAGCCCCACACGACGAGGCTGCGAGCCGGCACCCGCCACGAGTCCGGTGCGAACACCCCGTCCAGGCCAACCAGATCGGCGAGCAGGGCGCGGTGGGCGTCCTGGTCCCGCACGAACTGGTGGCGGCGGATGTCTTCGAGCAGGAAGCGAGGGATCGGCGGTCCGCCGGGCCGCACCAGCGAGATCAGCGCCCGCACGTCGTCGGCGTCCTGGGGCACGAACATGCCCGCCAGGTCGTCCACGCCCAGGCGGCCCAGCATGGCGTCGCGATCGTCGGCGCCGAAGACCGGCCCGGGACTGTCCACGATGACCACAGAGCCGAGCCGTTCGGGGGCCACCTGGGCCAGCATCAGCGTGACGAAGCCGCCGTAGGAGATCCCCATGACGTCGACCCGGTCGAGGCCCTCGGCGTCGAGCAGATCGACCATGGCGTCGGCCTGGGCCGACAGCGAGGGTTCCACCGGCCCCAGCACGTGGGAGTCTCCGAACCACAGCAGGTCCGGCACGATCACCGTGTGCTGCCGAATGATGGGGCCGAGGTTGCGCTGCCAGGTCAGCAGGCCATCCCCGCCGAAGCCGTGGATCATCAGCAGCGGGGGCCCCTCGCCCCCCTTCCAATAGCGCACCACCCGCGACCCGAAGACGGCGCGGTGTTCGGTCAGCCCCTGCCAGCGGGACAGGGTCTCCACGGCACGGGTGCCGGTCCTGGACAGGCTGCAGGCCGGCAGGAGCAGGGAGAGGAGGAGGACGGCGAGGACGGAGCGGGACATGGCATCGCAGGCCTATCCCCTGGCGGCTGCACCTGGGCGGGGGTACCGTGCCGCCGCGACACCCTCCTGGGGGCTCCATGCCCGGATCCGCGCTGCTCTCCCTCCTCCTCGCGGCCCACCTCGCCGGCTGCAAGGAACCCACGCCTGCCGGCGACACCGGCTCGCTGTTCGACGACGACGTCGGCTTCGGCATCGACGACGGCGATCTGCTCGATGTCAGCGGCGTCGTCAGCGGGGTCATCCCCACCGTCGTCCGGATCCGCTGGGCCTCCCCCGTCGAGGGCGTCGGCTATGTCGAGTATGGCGAAGACGGCGACCTGACGGCCGTCACCCCCGACGACGCCGGCGGGACCGACCACGACGTCCTGGTGCTCGGGCTCAAGGCCGGCCGCCACTACAGCTTCCGGGCCGTGACCCGCGCCGCCGACGGCAGCACGACCAGCTCCGGCGTCGGGACAGTCGCGCTCGAGCCGCCCCCCCAGAGCCTCGGCCGTTTTGAGCTGACCACCGCCGAGTCCGGCGCCCGCAGCGGTGGCTACGTCCTGACCAGCCTGCTGCAGGCCGCCGACTCCTGGATGGTCATCCTCGACCGCGAGGGCGACATCGTCTGGTACTACCCGGCCACCGACGGCTTCAGCATCCCCACGACGAAGCCGGCGCGCGACGGCCAGAGCCTGCTGTTCACCCAGAACGGATCCGAACAGGACGAAGACGTCAGCAACATCCAGCGCATCACCATCGACGGCTCCAGCAGCACCACGACCCGCGCCCTGCTCGGCCACCACAGCTTCGTGGAGCTGCCGGACAAGCGCTTCGCCTGGATCTCGCTGGACTTCCGCACCGTCGACGTCGACGGCACGGCCGAGTACCTCGCCGGCGACACCATCCTGGAGATCGACGAGGGCGCCACCGACGCCGACACGCCGACCGAGGTGTTCAACTACTTCGACGACTGGCAGGATCCCTACCGGATGTGCGAGCACTTCGACGCCGACGCCTACGGCACCGGCGCCAAGGACTGGACGCACGCCAACAGCCTGATGTACGTCGACGCCCAGGACGATCTGTACATCATGTCCAAGAACAACGACCACATCCTGCGGGTCGACCACGCCACCGGCCAGGTCGTCTGGCAGATCGGCGGCCCGGAGTCCGACTTCACCAGCACCGATCCGGATGCCTGGTGGAGCCACGGCCACATGAGCGACCTGTGGGACGGCGGCTTCGTGGTCTTCGACAACGGCTACCACCACACGCCCACCCACAGCGGGGTCAAGTACTTCACCTGGGACGAGACCGGCATGACGGTCACGCCGCAGCTCCAGTACTGGGACCCGGCCAACCGGTTCGTGCAGCTCCTGGGCGACGGGCGGCTGCTCGACAACGGCAACGTGCTGGCGAGCTGGACCAGCGCCGGGATCATCAACGAGCTGGACCCCACGGGCACCGTCGTCTGGCAGGTGGAGTCGACGCTCGGCACGGCCACCGGCCGGGTGACCATGCTCGACAGTCTGTACACGCTGGAGCGGGGCGAGGCAAACTGAGGGAGCGGCTCAGGGCCCCGTCACCGAGAGATCCGCGGAGAGCTGCAGCAGCCGCAGGTCGTGGGCGCTCGCGGCGCCCTGGTGCCAGGCGATCAGCAGGGAGCCGTCGGGGTTGGCGGCCAGGGACAGCTTCTCGATCATGCCGTCGACCTCGGCGAGCTGGACCGCGGCGCCAAGGGTGGGCGTGGTGCCATCGGCGGCGCCCTCGACCCGCGCGGCCCACACGCTGTGCACACCCCCGTCCACCTCGACCCAGGCCAGCACGGGGCCGTCGGGGGTGTCGGCGAGGCTCGGGTGCCAGGCGTCGCGGTCGGTCTGCACCACGACCGGGTCGCTCCAGTCGCGGAGGTCGCCGCTGGACGCCAGCTCGACCTGCCAGCGCGCGCCATCCGCCCGCGGCAGGCTGCTCCAGGCGATGAAGCCGCCGGAGCCGTCGAGCAGCAGCGAAGGCCAGTAGGAGACGTCATCGTCGTCGGTGACCTGGGTGATGGCGGGCACAGCATCCAGGCTGTCCATGACGGCGAGGAAGACCTCGCGGTTGTCGTTGTCCAGCTCGTAGTCGTCGCCCTCCACCGCCACGAAGCTCGCCGCGAAGCGTCCGTCGAGCACCCGCCCCTCGATCTCGGTGGGCATGTGCACCCGCTGGCTGGGGGTGAGGATGAGGGCGGTGGTGTCTTCGGAGGACCAGGTGACCGGTGCCGTGTCGAGGGCACCGTCCACCCGGATGAAGTTGGAGGAGCCGTCGGTGCTGGCATCGTCCTGGTCGGACTGCAGGGCCAGCGCCCGCCCGCTGACCGGGTCCAGCGCGAAGCCCGGGGTGGCGACGTGGTGGACGGCGCCGTCCAGCACTTCGGCGGCCGACCAGGTCTGTCCACCGTCCTGGCTGGACTGGCCCATGATCTGCCAGTTCAGGGCGTCGCGATCATAGGCGCGCCAGGCGCGCAGCACGACATCGCCCACCGCCACGACCTGGGGGCTCTCGGGCGTGTCGTGGCCGGTGTCAGACAGGCCGAACCACTCCTCGTGCCAGGTGGCGCCGCCGTCGGTGCTCCGGCGGTAGACGAGCCCGCCGCGGGACAGATCGCCCTCACCCCCGGGGAGGTGCTGGGCGACCAGGTGGACGGTGCCGCCGGCGACCGCGAGGTCCGGGTCCACCAGGTCGTTGCGGGGATCCGGGGGGAAGCGGAGGACCTCGGAGATCGGTCGTCCCCGCCCCCCTGGCAACTCGATGCCGAGGAGGTGGGCGACGGTCGGTGCGACGTCAGCCAGCTCGTAGATCTGCTCGACCTGGTCGAGGTCGGGGTCGATGCCATGCCCCCACGCCAGCAACCACGACGCCCGGCAGCCGGCGCAGCCGTCGCCGTGTCCGTCCCAGTTGGGGTCGAGGTGACGCCCGTGGTCGGCGAGCACGAGGTAGGTGTTGCGGCCCTCCTGGTCGGCCTCGAACTGCTCGATGTACTGGAGATCCTTGCCGATGTCTTCGGTGTAGGCCTCCCAGCGGTGGCCGTGGCCGGCCCGGTCGGCGGCGTGCAGGTTGATGAGCCCGACCCGCGTGTCGGCGTCGATGTTCAGCACGAGCTGGTTCATCACGTAGTCGTCGGCGCCCTCGGACATGTCCTGGTCCGAGGTCTCCAACGTCACCCCGTGGCCGGGGTGGTCGGGGTACAGGCTGGTGCCCTGCGAGTCCATGAACACCGTGTTGCCGGTGACGATGGCCCCTGCTCCCTCGATCTGCGCCGCGGCCTCCTCGAAGATGGTCGGAGAGAGCGCCCGCTGGTACGCCCGCTCTTCGTACCAGGGGTAGTTGGAGACCGGCTGGCGGCGGCCCGTGACCATGGTGCGGTGGGCGGCTTCGGTGGTGGTGGCGTCCTTGTTCTCCAGCACCGGCACGACCACCGCCCGGTCGACCAGCCGTTGGAGGGCGGGCTCTTCGGCGTCGGGGTCGCCGCTGCCGGCGATGGACTCGGTGTCGCGGACGCCGTCCATGACGAAGATCCACACGTGGTCCGCGGGGACCTCCACCGGCTGCTGGACGTCGCCGGAGTCGTCCGCGCCGCCGGAGCCGCCACCGCCGCCCCCGTCCTTTCCGGAGGTGCAGGCGAGCAGGCTGAGGAGGGCGAGGGCGATCATGGGTCCGTGGGGTGGCGGGGGGCACTATGACCCTGGATGCCCCCGGTCGCAACGCGATGCGGGAGAGGCATCCAGCGAGCACCCCACGTTGCAGCCGGGTAGACGGCGCCATGACCTCGCAGAACCGCTGGACCTTCGCCGTCGTCGCCGACTCGCACTTCCACCCGCCGGGGACGCCGGCGCAGGCTGCGTATGCGAGCGATGCGGTCTTCAACGCCCGCAACGCCGCCGCCGTCGCCCTGCTGCGCCGGGCCAGGCCCGAGCTGGTCGTCCACCTCGGAGACGTCCCCCACCCCGTGCCGGGGCTGGCTGACCACCGCCGCGCCCTGGCCGTTGCCACCGATAGTTACGCCGAACTGGAGGTGCCGCTGCTGGTGGTTCCCGGCAACCACGACGTCGGCGACAAGCCCCACCCCTGGGCGCCCGCGCCCTCGGTCAGCAAAGACAAGCACGCGGTCTTCGCCGAGCACTGGGGGCCGCCCTGGTGGTGCCTGGAGCACCGCGGCGTGCTGCTGCTGGGTGTCGACACGCCGGTGCTCAACAGCGGGCTGCCGCTGGAGGCCGAACAGTGGGCCTGGCTGGAGCAGACCCTGGCTGACGCCGCCGGCAAGCCTGTCCTGGCCTTCCTGCACTACCCGCCCTTCCTGCTGTCCCCCGACGAAGCCGAGCACTACGACAACCTCGCCGAGCCCGCCCGGTCGCGGCTGCTGGCACTGTTCAAGGCGCACGGTGTGCGTGCCGTGTTCTGCGGCCACGTCCACCACCCCTTCTGGCACGTCCACGACGGCGCGGAGTGGGTGCTCATGCCGGCGACCAGCTTCGTCCGCCCCGGCTACGCCGAGCTGGCCCGCGTCGGCCCCGGCGACGAGCACGGCCGCAACGAAGCCCAGCGGCTGGGCTTCTGCCTCGTCCACGTCGAGGGCGAGGGGGGCGACCTGTCCCTCGACCTGGAGTGGGTCTGGACCCGCGGGGTACACAGTCCCCCTGCGCTGCACGACGCCCTGGCACCCGGCGCGCCGCGGCCGAGGTGCCCGCTGGGTGTGACGCTGCGCCACGAGTGGGACGCCGTCCTGGACATCCCCGCCGACAACCTCGACCCCTTCCGGCGCAAGCGCGCGCGCAACGACCTCGCCCTGCTGGCCGCCTGGACCGCCGGGGTTCGGCTGCTGCGGCTGCCCTTTGAAGACCTGCGCCGGGACTGCACCCGCCGGCGACTGGCGGACCTGGCTCGGCACGGCTTCCGGGCGGTGGTGTTCACCGCCGAGCCGCTGTCCGACGCCGACCGGCGGCTGGTGGAGCAGCATCGTTGGTTGGTCGCGGCCGTTGAACAGGTGCTGCCGCGCGAGCGCTTGGATCTTCCACTTCCCGCGATGTCGGTCCCCCTGCTGCGCGCCCCCTTCCGCAGGGACCAGGCCACGGATGGACGCTACTTCAGCCACTTCCTGTCGCACGGCTACGCGCTGGACGAGCTGCCCGACGCCGATGGAGCGCTGTTGCGTGTCGGATCCGGCGACACCTGGGCGGTGCTCTCGGCAGCCGCCGCGCTGGACCGGGAGTTGACCGCGCTGGTCACGCTGCCCCGCGCCGGGGAAGCCACCGCCGCCGAGGACGATGACGCCGTCTGCCGCGTCGTCGGCGAAGCCCTGCTGGCGGCGTGGGCCTTCCCCAGGCTGCAGATCGTACTCGACGGCTTCGAGGACCACGACCGCGGCTACCACCCCCGCCACGGCCTGGTCGACCGCCGCGGCAACCCCCGGCCCGCCTGGCACCTGTTGTACCACCTCAACCGGCTGATGCCCGCGTGTACGGACGTGACGCCGACCGACGATGGTTTTGTGCTGCCCGGCGTCGGGCGGCTGCGCTGGGGCGGAGGTGCGGGGATCAGCCTGGTCAGCGGCTGTGTGGGGAGGGTCGACGGGCCCGTGATCGAACCCGGTTGATGCATGGTTGGCCAGATCAGGTCATCGCACCACCACCGCGCGGCCCGGGTACAGGAAGACGTCGGCGCCGTCGACGACTTCGATGGCCATGAAGCCGCCGTGGACCAGCCGCAGGTGACAGCTTGGACAGAGGCAGCGGAGGTTGGCGTCGTCGTCGGTGCCGCCGAGGGCCCGGGGTTGGACGTGGTGGACCTGCACCCGCAGGCTGCGGCTGCGGCACTCCGGGTTGGCGCAGGTGTAGTCGCTGGCGTGGCGGACCCGGCCGGTGCCGCGTTCACGGGGGAGCTGGAGCGTGTCCAGCAGCCAGCGGGCCGCCTGCAGCACACCCTCGGCGACCACCACGGGGCGCGGAGGGCGATCGGGCGCAGGATCCGCGTCGCTGAGGGCGATCTTGATGCCGGCGAGCGGCCGCCCGTCCACCGGGGCCGGTCCCAGCGGCTGGGCGTCCGCCGTCCAGCCAGCCAGCCCCGCCGACAGGCCGGGAGTTTCTGTCAGTGGCGCGTCGGCCAGGCAGTCCTGCCGCTGGGTG
>CAZRFD010000098.1:0-26426 GCA_964599085.1 uncultured Enterobacterales bacterium
CCGCTCGAGAAGTGCATTGACTTCGGCTGGTATCGCCCTGACCGGGTCCGGGAGCCTGTTCAAGTTGGCTCGCAATAGTAGCTGGTCCAGCTTTGTTGGGAACTGCCCCTGCATCTGTGGCGGGAGCCGAGAGCGGACAACCCCGAGCACCGCTCGTGCACGGTCCTTGCCCCTCTGCCACACCTCGGGTCCTGTCTCGACCTGTTGCTGGGCGTTCTCTGTGAGTCTACGAACCTCCCGTCCCCCATTTGCATTGAGCGAAGCGCCTGTTCGGACGAGGGCCGAGATGCCTGCCTGCACAAGTGCTGCGACCGCTGAACGGTTCAGGTCCGCGTCCGAGTTTATGGCCTGTATGGCCTCTTCAACCCACCGTCCTAGCTCCACGGGCGCCTCACCCGCCGGCAGGAATGCGGTGACCCAGTCCGTGATGATCTGCGGCTCGACGAACAGAGACTCCAAGCTGTGACGGGCCCATACGGTGGTTGCGGGCTGGTTGTTGTTTGCGGGGCTGTGTCCAGGGTTCCGATGGTGGTCGCGGTCGAGGACCACCTCGACCTGGAAGGGCTGTGCGCCCGGCGTGGCGCGGAGAGCGTCGTTTCGAAGTAGGCGATCGAGAAGGCCTGCCACGTTGACGTTTCCGGTTCCTCCAAGTTCGATCACGGCCCATCGGCGGAACCGTCGGAGCGCCTCAGGCTGGTTGCGGAACCTCAACTCGCCAAGCCGAGGAATAAGGTCGAGCTCCGTCCTCCCCTCACAGAAGAGCACGCGGCGGGAGGCCATGAAGTTGATGGCAGTGTAAGGAGTCAGGTCGACCCAGCCAGCCAAGTCGTCAAACAGAGATGAGTCACTCGGCAGAGGTGTTGCCGTGGGGACCGCGGTCCTGTCGCATCGGATGAGATGGGCACCTTCCTGAGATAGACGGTTCAAGATATCGACGGAATGCGTGGCCATTAGAACTTGCGCGCCAAACTCACGAGTGACCAGCGAACTCAGGCGAGCCGCGCTGTCCGCTTGGAGGCGAGGGGCAAGATGCGCTTCGGGCTCGTCGAGCAGGAAGACTATCTCCCTCTGGTCCGCCTCGGTGCGCCAGCGAGCGAGAGTGGCGTACAACGCGATGAGATTGACTAGCCCCGCTCCAGCCGCGCTCAGTTCGAGTTCTCCGGACGTGTCGGCGAAGGTCACACGCAGCGGACTTTCGGAGTGCAGGGCATCGCCGGTCGTTCGGTAGGCAACGCGTGCTCCGATGGTGTCTCCGAGGAAGCTGTTGAGGCGCTGCAGGCGGTCGACGTCGAGTCCTGACACCAGATTCCGCACGACGTGGCTCTGGTCTCCAGTCCCGAGAAGTCGGTCTATGACGACACGAGCACGGTACTCCTCGTTGGGCACGGTGCCGTAGAAGGGGGGAATGAGCACGGCCCTCGGGGCATGCTGTACGAGATAGTCAGTGAGGGTCTGGTTGATTCTCGATGAACGGCGAGGGAGGCCCGCGACTTGCGTGCTTGCTGACTCGGCTCTCGCGGACACATAGAGCTTCAGCTGCTGGTTTCGAGCGCATTTGATTCGGACCCACAGGGCTTGTACCGGGTCGTCATCGGCGAATCTCAGGCTGATCGTCGCTTGGACCCCCTCACCGATCTGCTGGTCAACGAACAGCGCCCGCCAGTCAGTGAGAGCGGTAAAGGCACTGATGTCAGGAATGAGCACACCATCAGCGATATCGATCCAGGTCTCGCCGTCGTAGTCGTTCGTCCTACACCTCGCGTCGGACGATAGAGCGAAGCGCAGTAGGTCACAGCCCAATCGAATTGCGTGCAGCACCGTCGTCTTCCCCGAACTGTTGGGCCCCAAGATAGCCGTCGTGGGGGCCAGTTCTGCGTCGAACTGTCGGAGATTGCGGAAGTTGCTGATGGTCACACGGTTCAGCATCGGTTCATCTCACTGGCCAGTGGCGTTGATGGGAAGGACCCGCGCACGAAGTACTCGCTGCACACGTCCTGGAGCTTCCGGGACACGTCGCCTTGGGCGAGGTAGAACCCGTCGAGGCCGCTGGTGCGGCCGGCGCGGCGGGCGAAGCCGGGGCCCACGGCGGTGTGGTGGGTGACGCAGCCGCAGAGGAGGTCGCGGAGGTAGGCCTCGACGGTGTCTGACTCGTTGAAGGTCATGAGGCCACCTGCGTGGTCGCGGCTCTGCCCACACGCTGATTGACGAGGGACCGGTGCAGAGCCTCCGCGTGAGTCAACCGCTCCGATGCGCTGTTCATGGCTGCCCGAACTTCACCGTAGCGCTCGAGCCAGTACTCTTGGTCGGCAAGCGGAGGCACAGGAACAGGCATCGACACCAGGCGCCGCTTGCTGATCGTCGCGAGATTGCTGGTGCGCTTGGCCATCCGGTGGAAGAATCGCCTGCCATATGGGCTTCTCATCAGAGCCTCAAGGTACCTGGCCTTCACCCGAGCCTGGTCCGGGCGTACTGCGAACACATGGTTCTGGAAGATGCGCCCTTCCGGCGAGCCTGTCCAAATTGCCCCACGGCCCAGCTTGTCGATGTCCCCGCCTTCAGTGAGAAGGAGGTCGCCCTCTCTGATCAGGTTCTGCTCGACCATTCTGGCTGGGATCTCGATCTGTCCTTCGTTGGACAGGTCGAACCACCCGTCTTGTACTTGAGCCACCGTGACAATGGTCCTCACATCAGGAGTTCCACGCTTCACTGGACTGACCTTGTAGCCGAGTTCGACATCGGCCACTGAGCCCAACTTGAGCAACTCGCCGGCTTGTGTGGCGGCCGTGTCCGACTCAGGAAAGCGTTCTTTGAGGACGGCTTGCTCAAGCAAGTCGAGCTGAGTCCTCACCTTCAAGGCGGCCTCGAATACCCGACGCGTCGCGTCCAAGTCCTCGACGAGCTGTCTTTGGACGGATGGAGGCGGGAGGAGGAACTGATACCCGGCAAGGCTCTTCCAGTTCGTGCGTGGGGACAGAGAGCCTGCCGAAGTTCCAATCGCGTGTTGAAAGAAAGCATCGGTGTGGCAGATATACGGCAGGAGCTCCGGAGAGAGTACAGCACCATCCTTGGGTTCCAGGACATAGATGTCCCCGGAGCACACACCGTCGAAGTCAGCGACCGCAACCTTGCGTTGATAGGCGCGACGTTTACCGAAGAGTACCTGCCCTGGGCCGAAACGATTGGTGAACGTAGTCCCGTCGGCCACATCGCCCCAGGAGCGAACTCGGAGATCACCCGGCTCGATGTGCTCAAGGCCAACGTACCGATCCAATCCGTCCGCCTCGGGGTCCTTGCTTTTGTCCCGGTTCAGGCGAACGACCTCTCCGAACTTGACCAGCTTCCACGATGGCTTCAGCTCACCCACGCGGCACCTCCTCAGCCACTCGGCCACCCAGCGTGTCCAGCAGTGCGTCCATCTGCTGCCAGAACGAGCGCCCTTCCTGCTCCCATGTGGCCCAGACTTCACCCATCGAGCGCTCGTCTTGGTCCTTGGCTGCTTCGGTCGCTGCCCGCTTGACGTACAGCGGGATTGACAGGCTATGCCCCTGGGACGCCACCTCCTCCAGCGTCGCCACCTTGGTGAAGCCGTCCTCGTCATCGAATGCCTCGTAGGCCCTGCGGATGCGATTCTGGTGCTTCGGCTTGAGGGAGCTCACTCCCCGTTCACGGGCGATCTCGTTCACCGCGTCAATGAACAGGATGCGGCCCGTCCGCTCGGCCGGCTTTCGACTCCGGCAGAACACCACGCAGGCTTCCATTGGGGAATTGAAGAACAGATTTGGACCGAGTCCCAGTACGCACTCGACGAGGTCGGCCATCACCAGCTTCTCCCGCATCTCGGCCTCTTCCCGGCGGAAAAGCACACCGTGGGGGAAGAGAATGGCGCAGCGACCGGTCCCCGGGTCCATGCTCTTCAGGATGTGCTGGAAGAAGGCATAGTCGGCCCGCCCTTGCGGCGGTGTGCCCAGAAAGTTGCGCCCCCAGGGGTCCGACGCCCAGGCCTCCCGGTTCCACCGCTTGATGGAGTAGGGGGGATTGGCCAGGACGACGTCGAAGGTCCGAAGGCGGTCGCCCTGGGTGAACATTGGGCGGTCCAGAGTGTCGCCGCGCTGGACGTCGAAGTCCTCGAGGCCGTGGAGCACCAGGTTCATTCGAGCGATGGACGCCGTCATGTGGTTGCGCTCCTGGCCGTAGAGCTTGAGAGTGCGGTGTTCGCCGCCGGCCCGCTTCACCTCGGCCAGGGCCGACAGCAGCATGCCGCCGGTGCCGCAGGTGGGGTCGTAGATGCTCTCGCCTGCCTGGGGCCGGAGCATCTGGGCCATCAGGTGAACCAAGGTGCGGTTCGTGTAGAACTCCTGGGCCGTGCTGCCGCCGTCGTCCGCGAACTTACCCACCAGGTACTCGTAGCCGTCGCCCAGGGAGTCCTCGGGCACGCGGGCGATGGACAGGGTCTGGCTGGAGAAGTGCTCGAGGAGGTTCTTCAGCGTGTGGTCGGGCAGGCGTTCCTTATTGGTCCAGGGGGCGTCGCCAAAGATGCCGTCGAGCCGGCCAGGGTTGGCGGCCTCGATGGCTCGCAAGGCGTCCTGGAGGGCTCGGCCTACGTCCTTGGGAACGGCGCGAATGCGGTCCCAGTGCGCCGTGGCGGGGATGACGAAGCGCTCGTCGGCCTCGGCCTGGGCAAGTTCCTCGGCGCCGTCGTACTCGGCAAGGGCGCGGGCATGGTCCTCGTCCCACACGTCGGACAGGCGCTTGTAGAAGACCAGCGGGAAGATGAACTGCTTGTAATCCCCGGCATCTACAAGACCCCGCAGGATTGTGGCGGCACCCCAGAGATAGTCCTTCAGTTCCGCGAGTGTCAGCATGCTCCTACCTCGGTTCCCATGCGGTGGCGGAGCGCGTTCTCGGCGTCACGCAGCTCGCTCAGAGCTTGCTGCAGACCCGCCCAGGCCTCCTGAACCGGAGGCACGTCTTGGGATAGCGGTGGAAGAACGTAGCGGTGGACCGCAAGTACGCTCCCCATTTGCTTCACTTCGTCAAGCGTCACCACGCGGACCATTCCTTCGACATCCTCGAAGTTCTTGACCCATTGATGTATCTGCTGCACGTGACCTGGTTCCAGGTGGTTTTGGGCCTTGCCCCGGGTGTACAACTGGGACGCGTCCGCAATCAAGATGCGGTTGTGCCTCGCCTTTGGCTTTTCTCTTCGCAGCACGAGTAGACAGGCCGCAAGCCCGGTCCCGTAGAACAGGTTCGGGGCCAGGCCGACTACAGCCTCGATCAGGTCAGCGTTCAGAAGGGCATCGCGGATGGGTGCCTCAGACTTCTTCCGGAAGAGCACGCCTTGAGGAAGCACCACGGCCATGCGACCGGTGCGCGGGGCCATCGATGCTGTCATGTGCTGGACCCATGCCAGGTCGCCGTTCGAAACCGGTGGGACTCCTGTCCAGGCGCGGCCCCAGCGATCTGGCTCCCACGTCTCTTTGCCCCAGTCCTTGAGTCCGAACGGTGGGTTCGCGATGACGATGTCGAAGGTCTGCAGCGTCTGCTCCGACGAGTCCGTGAACACCGGGCTCCGCAGCGTGTCCCCCCGCTCGATGCGGAAGTCCTCAACCCCGTGCAGCAGCAGGTTCATGCGCGCCACCGACGAGGTTGTCAGGTTCTTCTCCTGCCCGTAGAGCTTGCCGAAGAACGTCCGCGGGTCGCCCCCGGCCTCCCGCACATGCTCGACGGCCGCCAGCAGCATGCCCCCCGTCCCGCAGGCCGGGTCGTAGATGGTCTCGCCCTCCTGCGGGTCGAGGATGTCCACCATGAGCCGCACCACGCTGCGCGGGGTGTAGAACTCGCCGGCCTTCTTGTTGGTGGCGTCGGCGAACTGCTTGATGAGGTACTCGTAGGCGTCGCCGATGACGTCGTTCCGCACGGAGCCGTTGCCCAGGGGCAGCGCCGAGAAGTGCTCGATCAGGTCCTTGAGCAGGTCGTCGGGCAGGCGGTCCTTGTTGGTCCACTGGGCGTCGCCGAAGACGCCGTAGAGGTGCTCCTGGTTGGCCCGCTCGATGCCGCGCAGGGCGTTGGACAGCGCGGTGCCCACGTTGGTGGGGGTCTCGCGGACGGCGTTCCAGTGGCAGTCCTCGGGCACCTGGAAGCGGTGCTCGTCGGCGAAGTCCTCTCCGTAGGTCTCCACCATCTGGGCGTGCTCCTCGTCCCAGACGTCGCAGATGCGCTTGAAGAAGAGCAGCGGCAGGATGTACGACTTCCAGTCGGTCCGGTCCACGGGGCTGCCGCGCAGGATGTTGGCGGCCTCCCAGAGGTGGGACTCGAGCTGGGACTGGGTGACGGGCTGCTGGTCGAAGAGGCCGGTCTGGCTCACGGGGTCTCCTTGGGGGTGCCAGGCTTGGCCGGGGCGTCTCCCGCCCCGCCGGAGCGGACCCAGGCGTCGATCTCACCGAGCTGGAACTTCCACAGGCGGCCCACGCGGTGGGCGGGCATGTCCCGGGCGTCGATCCACTTGTAGATGGTGTCCTTGTTGACGCCCAGGTGGTCGGCGACCTCCTGGACGGACACCCAGCGCTCCGGCATGGGGCCCTCCGCGGTGGCGGGTGAGCCTATCACCCGCGGGGGGTGTCGAGATGCCTGGACCCACGAGGATCGGTCAGGGCCAACAACGATTGCCCCTTGATGATGCCCGGGGACTATGTCAACAACCAGGGGTCACAAGGGAGGCAGCATGCCCCGCAGGGTCCCCTCACGGCACGGCGGCGTGAAGCCGGCCGGCGCGCGGAAGAGCACGAAGACCACGAGCAAGGGCGCTCCGGCGGCGCGGACGGCGGTGCTGTACGCGCGGGTGTCCAGCAAGGACCAGGAGCGGGAGGGCTACTCCATCCCCGCCCAGCAGGAGCTGCTGCGCCAGTACGCCGGCGACCAGGGCTTCCGGGTGCTCGAGGAGTTCGTGGACGTGGAGACCGCCAAGCGGGCGGGCCGCACCAGCTTCGGCGAGATGCTCAGGTTCCTGCGGAAGCGGAAGAGCTGCAAGGTCATCCTGGTGGAGAAGACCGACCGGCTGTACCGCAACCTCAAGGACTGGGTGACCCTCGACGGCCTGGACCTCGAGATCCATCTGGTCAAGGAGGGGGTGGTGCTGTCGGACGACAGCCGCTCCACCGACAAGTTCATGCACGGCATCCGCGTGCTGATGGCCAAGAACTACATCGACAACCTGTCGGAGGAGGTCAAGAAGGGCATGCGGCAGAAGGCCCAGGAGGGCCACTGGCCGAACCCGGCCCCCCTCGGCTACCGCAACCGCCGCGAGGCCGGGAAGAGCTTCATCGTGCCGGACCCGGAGAAGGCGCCGCTCATCCGGCAGCTGTTCCAGCGCTACGCCACGGGGCAGGTCTCCATCAAGGACCTGGCCGCCTGGTGCAAGGAGGCCGGGCTCACGGGCAAGCGGGGCGGGGTGCTGCAGCCGAGCACCATCCACTGGATCCTCCGCAACCCGATCTACGCCGGCAAGTTCATCTGGGACGGCGAGCTGTACGAGAGCAAGGACCCGACCCTCATCTCCTGGGGCCTCTTCGAGCGGGTGCAGGACCGCATGGACGGCCACGCCTACACCCGGGCCACGGACCACAACATGCCCTTCACCGGGCTGATGACCTGCGGGCGCTGCGGCATGGCCATCACCGTCGAGGTCAAGAAGGGCGGGCGCTACGTCTACTACCGGTGCGCGGCGGCCTGCACGAAGGGGGAGGAGTACGTCCGCCAGGAGCGGGTGGTGGAGCTCTTCGGGGAGCACCTCAAGAAGCTGGCCATGCCCGACTCGTGGCTGGCGGTGGCGGCCAGCGCGCTCAAGGCCTCGCGGCACGACGTGCGGGCGGACCTCGACGCTCGCATGGCCGCGGCCCGGGAGCGCTACGACCGGGTGGGCCGGCTCATCGACAAGGCCTACGAGGACAAGCTGGAGGGGCGGGTGTCCGCGGACTTCTTCTTCCGCAAGCGGGAGGAGTGGGAGACCCAGCGGGCGGCGGCCCTGGAGGAGATGGAGCGCCTGTCGAACGTGGACAAGGCGGACCTCGATCTGGGGCTGGCCCTTCTTGAACTCGGAAAGGAGGCCTACGACCGGTACATTCGGCTGACGCACGAGCAGCAGCGCGCGCTGCTCGATCTGGTCCTATTGAACTCCACGCTGACCGGCGGCCGGCTCGAAGTGACCTGGCGAGAACCCTTCTCCTTCCTGGTCAATCTGGCAGAGGCCTCAGACGCAGGAAGCCCCCCGACGACCGAAATCGAGGGGGGGCATCCAAAATGGTGGGCGATACTGGATTTGAACCAGTGACTTCTACCGTGTGAAGGTAGCACTCTCCCACTGAGTTAATCGCCCGGGTTGTCCTTGCGGCCCCGCGGGGTCGCCAAGAGCAGGCCCGCCGTCGGCGAGCCCCCACGGGTTATCGAGTCGCGCTGGAGGGTGCAAGCCTCCACGTACCGACCCCTCCTCCCCTCGCGCAGCGAGGCGCCTCCACCGCCGCGCCCCAACCTTCACGCGCCCCCACCGCCCCGACTCCAGCGCCGTGACCCCAGCGCCGTGACCCCACCGCCATGACTCCTCCACCATGACCGTCGCTTCCTACCGCCTCGACCAGGTCTGCGCCGACCTCATCGAGCGCCTGGAGGGGGCGCGGCCCACCTGGGCCAACGACCGCGACGGCGCCCAGCGGGCGTTCCGCAAGATCGCCACGGAACACGTGGACACGGTGATCGCCGAACACGACGAGATGGTGGGGACGCCGGGCTGGGGGGCGCTGCTGCGCCGCGAGGTGATGGAGACCTTCCTGCCCCGCTACACCCGCCTTGCGCTGGACCACAACCAGCTCGAAGCAGCGGGCTACCACGCCTGGCGCAAGGGCGACCCGGTCTCACGGCTCATCCTGACCTTCGTCGCGCTGTCGGCGGCGACGGCGGCCTACCGGGTGCTGCATTCGCCGCTGACGCTCGGGCTGTTCGTGCTGGCCTTCGTGGTGCCCTTCGCGCCGGAGCTGCGCCGCGGCTGGCACCGCCGCCGCTACTCGGGGCTCCTGCAGGAAGTCATCGACGACATGGGGCGCATCCAGGACAGCCTGGACAAGGCGCCGCCCAAAGTGCTCGGCCAACGCATCGCCGAAGCGGTGGCGGTCGAAGAGGGGCCGGCCGCCGCCGAGGAAGCGCGCCGCAAGGCGACGGCGGCAGCGGCGAAGCAGCGCGAGCGCCAGGGCTGAGCGACCGTCTGATGGTGAACGCTGCAGCGGCGTCGTGGCCGCCGCGCAAATGGACCGCCAGGGCTGACGCGGTGCATGGGGCGGCGACCTGTAGCAGACGCCCGTGACAGGCACCTCGACCGGGAGTAGACGCGTCCCCGCGTGGCCCGCTGCGCCAGACGTCGAGAGTCGGGTGGGGCTGGCGAAAGCGGACGAGGACGGCTTCTTGTCGGCGAAGTAGAACGACGCGCCACCTTCGCGCGTGGCTCCACCGCAGCACCAGGGGGCAGCGAGGGCACGAGGTCGCGAGGGACGAAGGCGCGAGGGCGCGAGGCGCGGCGAGGGCGCGAGCCAGCGTGGGGGAGAGCCGGCGAGGCCGCGAGCCCGGCATGCGTGCCGCAACGCGGCCTTCGAACGGAATGAACAGGTTGAACACCGGAGATGTTGTGGTGCTTGGTGCCGAATCCCAGCCACCACGGGGTTAAATCGGAACAAACGCGTATAATACTCTCATATGTTGTGTAAGCTATGGCTGGTTTGGGCCGCCATGCGGCCTTCCAGCGGAACTAACTCGGTAAACATCGGAGATGTTGTGGCACTTGGTTCTGCATCCCAGCCGCCACCGGGGATCAATCGAAACGAAAACTTGGAACACCTTCATATGTTGTTTAACTTATGGCCGATTTGGGCCACCATTCGGCCGTCCTGCGGAACGAACATAGGTAACATCGTAGATGTTGTGGAAGTTGGTTCCGAATGCGTGCCACCATCCGGCCTTCCGACGGAACGAACCCGGGAAACATCTCAGATGTTGGGGCACCTATGAGCACCCGACGGTTGGCCGTCCCACGGGAGCCCCGCCCCCCGCCCCCCGCCCCCCGCCCCCCGCCCCCCGCCCCCCGCGCCCCGCGCCCCGAGCCCCGAGCCCCGAGCCGACGACATCGCGCGGCCCGCCGGAAGGCCACGGCCGCGGCCGAAGAAGCGCGCCGCAAGGCGACGTCCGCAGCGGCGAAGCAGCGCGAGCGCTACCGCTGGCGATCCGCCGGCCGCCGTACGCGTCACCGCGTCCCGACAATGACGCAGCCGCGTACAAGGAACGCCAGGGCTGAGGTCCTGCCGGCCGCCGTACGCGTCACCGCGTCCCGACAATGACGCAGCCGCGCCGGCCGTACGATACGCGTCCCCAGGTCCCTCTCCACGAGGTCTGCATGAGCAAGGTGAAGGTCAAGCTGCCGGGCGGCGCCAGCAAGCCGCTGAAGCTGGCGGGTGCCGGCATCATCACGGTGGGCGCGCTGCTGGCGGCCGTGGTGCTGTGGGCGATGTTCACGACCGACGTGCGGCCCAACGAATTCGCCGTCCGCCAGGTCTTCCTCGGCCCCAACAAGGGCATCCAGGACGACGTCTTCGGCCCGGGCCTGCACTTCGTGATGCCGGGCTACGAACGGCTGCACGCCTTCCCGCGCTCCATGCAGCTCCTGGAATTCAACGACAACTCGGTCACGACGTCGGAACAGTCGCTGGTCGCCCCCTCGATCCGCATCCAGACGTCGGAGGGCTACGAGGTCACGGTGGACGTGACCATCGCCTACCGGGTCGTCGACCCCGTCAAGGTCATCAAGCGCGTCGGCCCCGGCCGGCTCTACGAGACCTCGCTGATGATCCCCCGCAGCGACAAGTACCTCCGCCAGAAGCTGGGCGAGCTCAACGCCGAAGAATTCTACTCGGGGCCGCTGCGCCGGCAGAAGGCCCAGGAAGCACGGCAGATGCTGGCCGCCGATGTCGCACCCGCCGGCATCCAGGTCTGGAACGTGATGGTGCGGCACTACACCTACGACAGCCGCTACCAGGAAGCGATCGAGCAGCGCAAGATCCAGGACCAGACCGTGTTCAAGAACCGCGCCGAGGCGGTGGCGGCCAACCGCGAAGCCGAGAAGAACCGCGTGCTCGCCGAGGGCGCGGCCTCCATCGAGGTCGAGAAGGAGCGCGGCCGCGGCGAGATCAAGAAGATCCGCGCCGACGCGGACCTCTACTACCGCCAGAAGGTGGCCGAGGGCGACCTGCTGGTGGCCCTCGCCGAAGCCGAGGGCACCAAGCTGGAGAACCAGGCGCTGCAGGCGTCCGGTGCCGGCAACATGGTGGGGCTGAAGATGGCCGAAGTAGTGGAGAACGCCCAGGTGATCGTCGTGCCCACCGACGGCGACGGCGGGGTGAACCCGCTGGACCTCGACCAGCTCATCGCGGGGTGGTGACATGACCCGGAAGACACTGCTGCTCTCTGCCTGCGCCGGCCTCCTTGCCACCGGCTGCACGCCCCACTCCACCGGCTCCACCGAAGTCGGCGTGCGGGTCGCCAAGGTGGGCCTGCTCGAACCCAAGGGGGTGTCGCCGGACCCCTACGCGCCGGGCGCCACCTACTTCTTCGCCCCGGTGGTCAACGACTTCTACGTCTACGACTCGGCGCTCCAGAACCTGGTGATGAGCGGCGAAGCCGGCACCGGCAACCGGTTCGGCGACGACGCCTTGTACTTCAAGACCATCGACGGCAACGACATCAGCGTCGACGTCACGGTGGCGTGGTCCATCGACCCGACCAAGGCGCCCTACCTGCTGCAGTTCGTTGGCCCCGACACCACGGCCGTCGAAGAGAAGCTGGTGCGGCCGGTGTCACGCACCCTCATCCGCGACGTGCTGAACAGCCTGGCCTCCGAGCAGTTCTACGACGCCGGCGTCCGCTTCAAGAAGGCCGAGGAAGCCGCCGCGCTGCTCAACCACTACCTCTCCCCAGAGGGCGTGCTGATCAGCCAGGTGCTGCTGGGAGAACACCGTTTCAACGAACGCTACGAACAGATCATCCGCGACAAGAAGGTCGCCGAGCAGGACGCCGCCCGGCTGTCTTCAGAGACAGAAGCCGCTCGCGAGCAACGCCGCCGCGAGCTGGAACAGGCCAAGGGCGTGGTCAACCAGGCCATCGAAGAAGCCACCGGCGAAGCACGCCAGAAGCACATCGAAGCCGACGCGATCTACTACGAACGCCAGCGCCAGGCCGAAGCCATCCTCGCCGAGCAGCGCGCCAAGGCCAAGGGGATCGCCGAGCGGGCCCGGGCGCTGGCCGGCACCGGTGGGCGCAACATCGTCAAGCTCAAGGTGGCGGAAGCCCTGCACGGCAAGCCCATCGTCTTCGTCCCCACCGGCGGCATGGACCTGCGCACCACCGACATGAACGACCTGCTGCAGAGCTACGCGGTCGTCAAGGGTGCAGGCGGCGGGGAGTAGCGCCTGCGCACCGCCGTCAGGTGCTGGACGCCAGGTCCGGGTCCGGCACCTCTGTCGGCTGGGTCATCAGCACGGCGTCGAGGTTGGCGGGGGGAGGCTCCCGGCGCGGCCCGAAGATGATGGCGGGAACGCTCAGCCCGAGCTTTCGCGGGTCACGGGTGCGGGCGATGGTCCGCTGCCAGGCCCGGCGCCGGGGGTGGCGCTCGCCGAGGTCGGTGGCCAGCGGCGTCTGCAGCCGGAAGCCGTCTTCGTCGGTGACGAGGAGCACCCGGGGGCGGGTCAGCGGTGAGAGCCCCGCGCCGGGGGCGATCACGATGGCCAGCTCGCCGGTGTCCAGCTCGACGCAGGACCCGGGGGGGTAGCGACCGATGACGCCGACGAGGGTGCGCACCAGCACGGGGTCGAGGCGCCCGTCGGTGGAGCGGAGCAACACCTTGAGGGCGTGATCGGGGGGGCGCGCCGGCCGGTGCGGGCGGTCGCTGGAGATGGCGTCGAAGACGTCGGCGACGGCCACGATGCGGGAGAAGAGGTGCGGCGGCGCGCCGGTGACGGGGTAGCCGCCCTCGCCGTCGGCGTGGACGTGGTGTTCGGCGGCGACGACGGCGCGGTCGATGCTGCCGGGGGTGAATCCGTAGGCCTTGAGGATGTGGCCGAGCCCGAGCAGCGGATGGCGTCGGATGGTGTCCAGCTCGCGCGGCGACAGCTCGCGCGGCAGCTCGAACAGCGAGGTCTCCAGCAGGGCTTCACCCAGGTTGTGTCCCAGCGCGGCCACGCCGAGGCGCACGAGGTCGCGGCGCGAGAGGTCCAGCGCACGCCCGATGCACAGCGAGTAGATGGTCACCATCAGGTCGTGGGCGGCGCCGGCCAACTTCGGGTCCCGCAGGGTGGTCAGGGCGAGCAGCTCGTCGAGGCCCTCTTCGGCCATCTGCACCAGGCTGGTCACCAGCGCCCGCTGCCGGCGACGGGTGTAGAGGTCGAGCCAGGCCAGGCGGCTCTTGTCGATGATGCGCAGGCCGTCCTGGAAGAGGGTGAGCGCCTGCTGGCGTTCGGCAGCGCGGCCGGCGCGGGCTCGGTCGGAGGCCGATGGCAGGGGCAGCAGGCGGATCCCCGGGAGGGCTTCGGCGGCGGCTTCGTCGGCGTCGGCGCGCAGCAAGCGGCCCAGTCCGAGCAGGGTGTCCTCCTGTACCTTGGAGTCGAGGACCATCCCCCGGGCCCGCAGCCCGGCGAGGCGGTCGGTGAACAGCAGGGCGGCTTCCCAGCTCTGGGGCGTGGCCCGCAGCCAGACGCCGTTGACGAAGGCGTGGCCCTCTGCGAAGACGAAGGCGAGCTGGTCTTCGGTCTCGTCCAGCGCCCGCAGATCCTCGCCCACGCGGTCCAGCAGCTTGCGGACGGCGGCGTTGCTGGCGTCGTGCACCTTCAGCGTACGGCCGAGGGCGTCGAGGTGGACGAGCAGCTCGCGGGCGTGCTGCACCACGCGGCGGCGGCGGTCGCGGTCGGCCTGGCGCGACAGGGGGTGCCGGGCCTCGGCTGGCGGTGTGATCCTGCGGTGGTCGATGGGGGCGCTGCCCTGGTCGTGCTCGGCCATCACTTCGTTCCCTGGTCGAGGTGCGCCAGCGCTTGCTTGCAGGCCTGTCCCCGCGCGCCCACCCAGCTCCGCGAGCCCTCCTCCAGCAGGTCGCGGGCGGCGGGGCCACCCACCCGGGCGATCCCCTCGGCGGCGACCTGCAGCAGGCGGGCCTGGCCGCGCCCGGCGAAGAAGCCGACCTTGTGGTCGAGGAGCTGCTGGAGCATGGGCAGTGCGGCGCTGCCCAGCACGGCGGCCGCGCCGACGCACAGGTCGCGCTGCAGATCGTCGGGGCGCTCGGCCAGGGTCCGCGGGTTGAGGTGCTGCCGGAACCAGCGCGGCGCCCCGGCAGGGGTGTGGGCGGCGAGCAGCGGCCAGGTCGCCTGCCGGACCCGCGGGCGGCGGTCGAGCAGGCGCGCGAACAGCGCGTCCACCTCGTCGTCGGGGATGCCGGTGTCGGCGTACCACTGCAGCGCGATCTCCTGGACCCGCGTGGACGCGTGGGACAGCAGGCGCGGGCGCAGCGCCCGGTCTTCGGCCTGGTCGCGGCCCCGCAGCAGCAGTGCGGCGGGCTCCAGCAGCCGGGGCGGCGTGCTGTCCTCGGACAGCCAGCGCCGGGCGCGGGCGGCGGTCACATCGCCGAGCGCGCCGACCAGCCAGCGGCCACGCTCCACCGAGTCCTCGTCCGCGCCCTCGGCGAAGGACCACTCGATGAGCGCCTGGATGGCCGCGTCGTCGAGCATGGAGACGAGCTGGTCGGTGGCGGCCGGGTCGGCGTCGGGTCCGGCGGCCGCGAGCAGCCGCGCGATGAAGGTCGGCTGGGTGGCGACCTCGACCACGTTGTCGATCATCCGCAGCACGCGCGAGTCGGTCTCGGCCTGGCGGGCGGACTCCGACGCCGCGATGAGCTGGACGAGGGCAAAGGGGTCGCGCTGGCGCGCGATCTCGGCGACCGAGAGGCGCACGAGGGCGACGGCTTCGCCGGGCCGCAGCTCGGTCCGTCGCGCCCGGGCGACCCGGTAGAGCAGCGCCGCGGCCCGCCCGATCTGGTCGCCGGGCAGCTCAAGGGCCACGGCGCTTCGCTCGCGGGCGATGGTGTCAGCGTCAGCTTCGAGCGCCGTCGACAGCTCCTGCTGCCAGGCGGCGTCGTCGACGTCCCACGCGCTCTCCTCGTCCTCGGCCAGCTCGGCGTCATCTCCGGCGGCCTCGATCGCCTGGACGAGCTGGTCGTGGGACAGCGGCCCGCGCTCGGCCCCCGCCGCGCTGCCCTGGCCGAGGATCACCTCGACCGCGGTCGGCCCCCGCTGCTGCAGGTAGCGCACGGCGTCGCCGGAGATGGCTTCTGCTTCCATCAGCTCGGCCACGGCCTGGAAGCCGAGCCCCTGCAGCCGCGCCTGCCAGAGCAGCGACTCCAGCGTCTCCTCTTCGTGTTCGGGCAGGGCGAGGTTGACTCGGACGATGTCGAGGAAGCGCTCCAGCTCGGCGCGGGTCAGGTCGGGGTGCAGCGTGATGGCGGCGATGCCCTCACGGTGGAGCAGCCGGCCGAGTCCCTGCTTGTCTTCGTCTTCGGCGGCGACGAGCTGACCCTTGAAGCGGAGGCCGTCGACGCCCGCGGCCAGCGTGAGCGGCGCGGCGACGGCGATGGCGTCGGCCAGCGAGGGCCAGACCTCGTCGATGGCGGCCACGGATTCCGGGTGGCGGACGCCGTACAGTCGCGAGCGGTCCAGGGCGCGTCGCAGACGCTCCAGGCTGTCGGTCAGGCGCTCGGCGACGGCGGGCATGGTCCCTCAGCGCCCCGCCGGGACGGCGTCCAGGGCTCGCTGCACGTAGCGCGCGAAGTGGGCGTCGAGCAGCCGCAGGCCGGCTTCATAGGCGAAGTCACTGACGTCTTCGAGCATCATCAGGGCGCTGTCGTAGCGCTGGTCGGGGTTGGGGGCGAGGGCGCGCAGCAGGATGGGCTCCACGCCGTCGGGCAGGGTGAGGTCCGCGGCGATGACCCGGCGCGGATCGAAGCTGGTGACGCGGGCCATGGCTTCGTCGAAGGACAGGCTGCGCGCGAACAGCGGCTCCATGGTGAGCAGCTCCCACAGGGTGGCACCCAGCGCGAAGATGTCGGACTGCACCGACGCTTCCGCCCCCCGGTACAGTTCGGGCGCCAGGTACTGGGGCTTGCCCACGAGGCGCAGCCGCGCCGGCCCGTCGGCGCGGGCCGCGGCCACGCCGAAGTCCGCGAGCTTCACGGCGCCATGCCGCGAGATCAGGATGTTGCCCGGGCTGAGGTCCCGGTGGACGATGCCCAGCGCCCGCCCGTCGGTGCCGCGGGCCTGGTGGGCGTGGTGCAGCCCCTGCAGGGCGTCGCGGATGACGTAGACGACGTGGCGCAGCGGGATGGCTGTGTCGCGATCACGGGCCATGCGACGCAGCGAGCGGGAGTCGCAGCCGTCGACCCACTCCATCGCCAGCCAGACCTGGTCGCCGACGCGGCCGACGTCGAGGATGCTGACGATGTTGGGGTGGCGGAGCTGCGCGATGATGCGGGCTTCGCTCAGGATCTGGCCGACGTAGACCGGGTCGTGCCGCCGGCCGGGGTGGACCAGCTTCAGGGCGCAGCGCAGGCGCAGGCGCAGGCCGGCGTCGGCGATGCGGTCGGCGAGCAGCACCTCGCCCATGCCGCCGCGGCCGAGACGGGCGAGCACTTCGTAGCCGGGGACCTGCGGCAGCGGCGTGTCGTCGTCTGCGGGGCGCCCGTGGATGATCGCCAGGGAGTCGCTCTGCAGCGTGGCGGTCTGCTGGGTGTCGGACTCTGGGTCGGTCTCAGCGTCCGTCGCTGCGTCGGTGGCGCTGGCGGGGGGCGGGTCGTCGAGGAAGGCGAAGGTCTCGGCGGAGCCCGGCGCGGGGCCGGCGCCGGCGGGCGTCGGTTCGGGGTCTTCGGCGCTGGGCAGCGGCAGCAGGATGTCGCTGTCGGTCGGGGCCATCCGGGGCTTCCTGGGCTGACGCGAGCTTAGCCCGAATCCCGCCCGCGCCGGCGGGTCGGCGTTCGGGCGACGGGGCGGCTGGTTAGCGGCGAGCTGATGTCCACCGACCGCCTCCGCTGGCCCCTCGTCCTGCTGTCGCTGCTGGTCATCGCCGGGCTGGGTGCCGCCTACACGTCCATGGCCATGGCGCTGCCGGACGGGGTGCGCGCCTGTCTCGCCGACCCCGCCGCCCACGATGGAGCCGAGCTGGTGTTCCCGGTGTACTTCGTCGACGGCGTGGACGGCCCGCAGCGCTACCGCATCAGCCGGGTGGTCAAGGACATCGTGGTCGAGGGGGACAGCGCCGGGCTGGAGCGCGGCCAGAGCATCACGGTCGTGGGGCGCTTCCGGGCGGCGGACAGCGTCGTCGTGGAGACTCGGCACGAGGTCCACCACCTGCGGCCCTGGAAGAAGCGGCTGTCGCTGCTCGCGCTGGTCCTGGCGGGCGTGCTCGCGCCACGGGTGTTCTCGCTGCGGGGGGGCTACCTCCGGCTGCGTGGGCTCGAGGATCCGCTGGGGGGCAGGGCCGGTGCCTGATCTGCTCACACATGCCTGCTCGGGCCTCATCCTGGCCTGGGGTCTGGCGGGTCGGCGGCCGGCGCCGCGCGCGCCGCTCTTCGTGGCCGGCAACATGCTGCCCGACGTGCTCTGCCGGGTCCCCGCCATCGTCATGGGCGAGGTCGACAGCAAGCTGCTCACCCTGCCGCGGGGGTTGCTGTATGGCTGGGAGCCCCTGCACCAGCCGCTGGGGCTGGCCTTTGCGGCGCTGGCGCTGTCCCAGCTCTTCCCGCCCGGTCAGCGGCGCCGCACCTGGGGCCTGCTGTACCTCGGCGCGCTGCTCCACCTGTTCATGGACGCCCTGCAGTTCCACGAGGGGGCGGGCCAGCTCCTGCTCTTCCCGCTGTCGACGCAGCCCTTCGAGATCGGCTGCGTCGGCAGCGAGGCGTCGGTCCTGGTGGCCGGGCCGCTGCTGATCGTGGCCGTGCTCATGGGCGCCTGGCGGAGGCGGCTGCGCGATTCGGGGTAGGGTTCGGGCCAGGCCCCCGCCCGGTCCCCGGAGGCAGCATGCCCGCGTCGAAGCCCTCGATCCCTGCGCGTCTCTTCGCCCAGGCCGCCACCATCGGCGACAAGCCGGCCTGGTGGGTCCACGACCGCGGCGGCTGGCAGGCGTCGAGCTGGTCGACTGCGGCCGACCGTGTGCGGACGCTGGCGCGCGCGCTGCTGGCCCACGGTGTGGACGAGGGGCAGCGCGTCTGCATCCTCGGCTTCAACTGCCCCGCCTGGGTCGAAGCCGACCTCGCCGCCATGGCCATCGGCGCCTGCCCGGCGGGCATCTACGAGACCTGCTCCGCGGAAGAGGTCGCCTTCATCTGCAACCACGCCGAGGCCGCGGTGGTCTTCGTCGAGGACCAGCACCAGCTCGACAAGCTGCTGAGCCGCCGCGACCAGCTCCCCCACCTGCGCCACGTCGTGATGTTCCGGGGAGCCGATGCACCGAGCGGAGACCCGCTGGTCAGCTCCTGGGAGGAATTCTGCGCGGCGGCCGAGCAGACCGCGCCCGACGCGGTCGACCGCCGGGTCGCGGGGCTGCGTCCGGACCAGGCGGCCACCTTCATCTACACGTCGGGCACGACGGGACCGCCCAAGGCGGTGATGCTCTCTCACGACAACCTCGCCTGGACGTCGGCGCAGGCCGTGCAGATCGCCGGGCTCGGCCCCGCCGACACGACCGTCTCCTACCTGCCGCTCTGCCACATCGCAGAACTGGTCTTCACGGTGCTGGCCCCCATCACGGCCGGCGGGCAGGTCTACTTCGCCCGCGGGCGGGACCTGGTGCGGGAAGACCTCGCCGACGTGCAGCCGACCGTGTTTCTCGGCGTGCCCCGGGTCTGGGAGAAGATGCACGCCGCGGTGAGCGGTCGGCTCGCGACGGCCACTGGCATCAAGGCCGCCCTGGCGACCTGGGCCATGGGTGTCGCCCGTCGGCACCACGCCGCCGTCAACGCCGGGCGTGCCCCGGGCCCGGTCGCCGGTCTGCGGTACAAGTTGGCCCGGCGCCTCGTGCTCGACAAGGTCCGGACCGCGCTGGGGCTCGGCAACGCCCGCTTCTGCGTGACCGGTGCCGCCCCCATCTCGACCGAGGTGCTCGAGTTCCTCACCGGCCTGGACCTCACGGTGCACGAGGTCTATGGCCAGTCCGAGGGCAGCGGCCCCAGCTCCTTCAACCAGCCGGGCCGTGTCCGCTTCGGGACGGTGGGCACGGCCTTCCCCGGCGTAGAGCTGCGCATCGCCGACGACGGCGAGGTGCTGGTGCGCGGCCGCAACGTCTTCTCGGGCTACTTCAAGGATCCGGCGGCGACCGCGGCGGCCCTCGAAGATGGCTGGCTGCACTCCGGCGATCTGGGCAGCATCGACGACGACGGCTACCTGCGGATCACCGGCCGCAAGAAGGACATCATCATCACGGCCGGCGGCAAGAACATCGCCCCCGCCAACATCGAAGCCGCGCTCAAGGACCTGCCGCTGGTGAGCCAGGCGGTCGTCATCGGCGATCGGCGCCGCTTCCTGTCGGCCCTGCTGACCATCGACCCCGAAGCCGCCGCCCGCGAGTTGGGCGACGTCGAGCTCAGCCGCCCCATGGACGCGCCGGCCCTCCTCGACGCCCTGCAGCGCGGGGTGGACGCGGTCAACGCCCGCTTCGCGCGGGTCGAGCACGTCCGGAAGTTCACCGTGCTGCCGGGCGACCTGTCGGTCGAGGGCGGCGAGCTGACCCCCACACTGAAGGTCAAGCGCGCCGTCGTCGCCGACAAGTACGGCCCGCAGATCGAGGCCATGTACGCCTGAGAGCAGGTTGGCCGGGGGCGGCCGCTCGGCGGTCCCTGGCAGTGGCTCAGAACGGGATGTCGTCCTGTTCGTACTGCGGCTGCGGCGCGTCGTGGGCCATGGGGGCGGTGGAACCGGCTGCGGCGCCTTCAGCGGGAGACGTCCCCGTCCGACGCGGGGTGCCGAGGAACTGGACACGCTCCGCGACGACGTAGGTCTTGCTGCGGTTCTTGCCGGTCTCCTTGTCCTGCCAGGTGTCGGTCGCCAGGCGCCCCTCGACGGCGATGGGGCTGCCCTTGACCAGGAAGCGGCAGGCGTTCTCGGCGTCCTTTCCCCACACCGTGACCCGGTGCCAGTCGGTGCGGTCCGTCCACTGGTCGCCGCTGCGGGCGCGGCGGTTGGTGGCCAGGCGCAGCTCGGTCAGCGTGTGGCCGCTGCCGGTGGTGCGCAGCTCGGGGTTGTGGCCGAGGTGGCCGAGCAGGGTGACGTGGTTGATTCCCCTCATGGTGGACTCCTTGTCGGGGGTGTGGCCCCCGTTCAAGCAGGAGTCGTGCCAGCGCAAGTGCCAGCGAACAGTAGAGGGGGGTGACGAATGCGCCGTCGAACTGTCCGAGATTCGACGGACACTTCGACACCCCCCTCCCCGGCGAGCGGCCCTGGACAGAGGCCAGCTCTCCTCAGCGGTTGGAGGGGGAGGGGAGGCCACCCCGTTGCGGTCGGGCCGCCCTGTCCGCCGATCAGGGGTCGAAGACGAGCAGCGCGCCGAGATCGGTGTCGTGGCCCGGGGCGGTGGCGAGCAGCTCGGGCGTGCCGTCGGCGTCGAAGTCGGCGGCCGCCAGGTTCCAGCCGAGCCCGATCTTGTCGCTGCCCTCGGCTGCCCAGCTCGCGCTGTCGCTGCCGAGGTCGCCCGTCAGGTCAGCACCGCTGAACAGGTAGGCGCCACCGCCGTTGTCGGCGTAGTAGTACAGGTAGGTGTAGCTGCTGTAGTCCGGTGCCCCGACGACCAGATCGTCCATCCCGTCGGCGTCGAAGTCCGCCGTCGTCATGGCAGCGCCGAACCAGTCCGGCCCGTCGCTGGTGAGCACCACGTCGGCGGTGCTGGCGTCGATGTCGCCCGAGAGCCCGCCGGCGTCGAAGAAGACGTGCACCGAGCTGCCGCCGGGCGCGCCGATGGCGATGTCGCTGTTGTCGTCGCCGTCGAAGTCGCCGACCTGGACCGGCGCCCGGTAGCCGAGCTGGTCGTCGACGTGCGCGCCGCCGAACCGGGCGCTGGCCACCAGGCCGACGTTGCCGGTGCCGCCCAGCGTGCTGGCGCCGCCGTCGATCATGTAGACGGACCCGGCCGTGTAGTCGTCGTAGTAGTAGCCCGGCGCGCCCAGGAAGAGGTCGTCGTAGCCGTCGCCGTCGACGTCGCCGCCGCCGATGCTGTGACCGAGCATCTGGTAGCCCTCGTCGCCCCAGATGTAGAGGTCGCTGTCGGTCTCCAGGTCGTATGTGTCGCCTGCGCTCAGCCCGTCGCCGCTGAAGATGGACACCAGCCCGCGGTAGTACTCCCGTCCCGACGTGGCGTAGTAGCTGGCATAGACGATGTCATCGATGCCGTCGCCGTCGTAGTCCTGCGCCGACGAGCCGCGCACGTAGCCGTAGTAGTCGCCGAGACCCTCGAACCAGACGTCGTAGCTGTCGGTGTAGGTGCCCGACAGGTCGCTGCCGCCGAACACCAGGACGGCGGCGGGAGCGTAGCCGTAGGAGCTGCTGCTGTAGTAGTCGGACCCGGCCACGAACAGGTCGGCGACATCGTCCCCGTCCTGGTCGCCGAGTGTTGGCGACATCGCCTGCAGCCGGTTGTAGTTGTTGCTGCCGAGCACCTGGGCGATGTCCACGTCGCTCCAGACGTCGTCCCAGCCGTCCCAGCCGCTGCCGTCGACCACTGCGACGGTCCCCGGGTAGTAGTAGGAGCCGGATTCGTCGGTGTAGGTGCCGCCGATGACCACGTCGGGCGTGCCGTCGCCGGTCAGATCGCCGACGCTGAGCCCGTCTTCGCCGCCGAGGTAGTCGCCGTCGCCGCCGAGGATGCGGCTGGCCGCCTGGGCGTCCGTCACCCGGTCCGTGGCCCCGTCGCAGTTGTTGTCGAGGCCGTCCCAGGTGTCGAGCTGTCCGGGGTTGTAGGTGGCGTCGAGGTCGTCGCAGTCGCCCTCGTCTTCGGTGTAGCCGTCTTCGTCACGGTCGACGGTGGTGCAGGCGTCGTTCTCGGTACCCGGGCTGCCGAGGTCGCCCACGCCGTAGGCTGTGGTGCTGGCACACCAGTCGTCCGCCACCGAGCTGGCGTCGTAGAAGGGGTCGAGGATGAGGCTGGCGCCAGCCTGCAGCGGCCAGTCCGTCGTGTAGCTGACGTCGAAGATCGGCGTGTCGCCCATGTAGACGAAGATGGAGTCGCCGTCGTTGGCCAGGCTGAAGCTGAGCCGGTCGTAGACGAAGTGGACCGGCGTCTCGCCGTTGAGCAGCGTGTCGTCCGTCACACCCAGCACGAGGTAGTCGTCGCCGTCCACGACGAGCGACTCGTCGATGCTGAAGCTGTCGCCGTCGTCGGCGTGGAAGCTCCAGCCCTGCAGATCCACCGGCCCGCCCGAGCCGTTGTACAGCTCGAACCATTCGCCGTAGCCGTCCCCCACGGCCGCCGGGTCCAGCATGATCTCGGTGACCCACAGGTCGCCGGGGCTGAGGAAGTCTTCGTCGACCAGGCCGTCGCAGTCGTCGTCGAGCAGGTCCCGTTCGCTCTCGGCGTCGGCGGGGTGGACGGCGTCGTTGTCGTCGTTGCAGTCATCGCCCCCGGCGGCTTCATCCTGGTAGCCGTCGCCGTCGCTGTCGACGCTGTAGGTGCCGCTCAGCGGGATGTCGAGGGAGGGCAGGTCCGGGTCGCTGCTGGCGAGCGACAGCGTGCCGGTCGCATCCCCCAGCGTGGTCGGTGCGAAGCTCACGTCGATGCTGGCGCTGTCGCCGGGCGACAGGGCCAGGTCGGCGCTGGCCGAGAACACGCTGCCCTCGGTGATCTCTGCTGTCAGCTCCAGGTCGATCGCCCCCGAGCAGTCGTTGGTCACGACGACGGGCAGCGTCTGGCTGCCGCCGAGGCTGTCGACGGTGAAGTCCAGGATGCCGGTCGACACCGTGAGCGTGGGGCAGTCGTCCACGGTGCCGCCGTCGCTGCCGCCGTCGCCCGCGCCACCATCGGGGCTGCCGCCGTCGCCGGTGGTCCCGCCGTCGCCGATGGTGCCGCCGTCGCCGGTGGTGCCGCCGTCTCCCGTGGTGCCGCCGTCGCCGGTCGTGCCCCCGTCGCCGGTCGTGCCACCGTCGGCGGTGCTGCCGCCGTCGCCGGTTCCGGTGTCGTCGCCCTTGCCGCCGTCGTTGCGGCAGGCGGTGAGCGCAAGGGCGATGACGGCGGAGGCGATGAGGTGGACGCGCATGCGGGCTCCTGGGGGGCGTTGACGGACCCGATGATACGGGCTGCTGCCCGGGCATGGCCAGCCTGCATCGTCGCAGGGGGCACGGGCCCCGCGATTGCCCGGCCGCGCCTCAGCGCGTTTCGCAGCGTCCCTCCCGGACCTTGTGGACATCACGGGTGTAGGCCAGCACCAGGCCCAGCGGGTCGATGCGCACCTCGGCGTCGGCTGCTCGCCCCTGCACCGTGAAGCGCCCAGCACCGTCGTCCACGTCGACCAGGGCCGACACGACGCGCCCGCCGTCCTGGTCGGCGACCTCCACGGGGATGTCGAAGCTGCCCCAGGGCTGGTCGCTGTGGACGCAGCCGTGCACGGTGGTCGTCCCGTCGTCGGCCGTCGTCAGCCACACGTCCGCGTCGATCCGGGGCACGAAGCCGCCGTGCACCCACCAGTCGAACATCTCGGTCAGATCGTCGCCCGACGCCGCCTCCAAGGCGGCCTGCACCTGCGCCGTCGACACCGTGTTGCCGGCGTGTTCCGCCGCGAGCTGGTCGAGGGCCGAGAAGAAGGCCTGGTCGCCCACGTGCAGGCGGAGCACGTCGGCCGCGACATAGGCACCGTAGCGGCGCCGCATGGCCGGCGACACGTCGCTTCCGGGTGTGGCGCCCGTCAGCGAGAGGAAGCGGCGGTAGCGATTGGTCGCCGCCGTGTTGTTGGCGTACTCGACGGGGTCCTCGACGAGCTTGCGCAGTGCCTCCATGCGCTCGGTGTAGGCGTCGTTGCCGAAGGCCCCGCGCACGTAGAAGGACGCGAAGGCTTCGGCCAGGCCGTCGACGAGCCACAGATCACGGGAGGTCTCGGGGCGCAGGTACTGCCCCCAGTGCTGGGCGGCGACCTGGCGGGCGATCATGGTCTGCGTGGCGTAGGGGTCGACCTCGTCGATCTGGGACTGGTCGGTCACGCGGCGCGTCTTGACGGTCCGCACGGCCAGCAGGCCGTGGCCGGCGGCCGGCTGGTCGCCCGACAGGAAGTCGCCGGTGAACACGCTGGGGCCCTCGAAGACCTCGATCTCGCCGAGGGGGAGGTTTGGCAGGAAGCGGTCGAAGAAGCTGACGATGCGTCGGACCTCGGGCGGGAACTGGGGCAGGGCCCAGGCGTCCCGAGTGAACAGGTGGACGCGCACCCCCGGCATGCCCGATCCCGGTGGATCGACCTGCGTCTCCCAGCGGCCGATGGCGACCGCGGGGTGACCGACGCCCGTGCCGGTGCCCTCGACCCAGGCCCAGGTGTCCTCGTCCCACTCTCGCGAGGTGTCGCCGGCCACCGCGACGCCGAGCGAGAACAGTCCGGCCGCGGGCACGCCCACGCGGATCTTCGTGTCCCAGCGGGGGCCGCCCGGCGCGGGCACCGGGTCCGGTACGACGAGCTGCATGCCGGTCGTCGTGCCGAGCACCTCTCGTCCGCTGCTCCAGTTGGCGAAGGGCCAGCGTGCCGACCAGCGGATGTGGATGCGCGTAGTCTGGCCCTCGGGCACGGGCTCTGGCAGGACGACCTGCACAATGTGCTCGATGGGGGTGTCCTTGATGAGGGCCTGTTCGTCGGCGGCACCCAGCCCCAGGGCGGCTTCGATGTCGCTGCCCAGCGTCTCCGACGCGCCGATCTCGACGCTGCCGCTGTTGTCGATGCTCGCCGTCGACAGTCCGCCGGTGGCGTTGCCACTGCTGACGGGTGCCTCCCCGCCTTCCGTGGAGGTGTCCGGCGCGCTGTCCTCGGTCGCGGTCTCGCCGCTGGCCTGTTCGTCGGCGGCGTCGGCGACGGCTTCGCTCTGTACCGGGCGGTCGGCGGTGGCGCCGCCGCGGCGGCCCCGACCATAGAGGTCCTCGGTGAGGGCGACCCGGGCCAGATCGCGGCCCCGTTCGTCCGTCATCTCGTCGAGCTGCCAGGTCCCGCGCACCGCCCCGGAGACCGGCATCGACAGGCTGACGCCGGAGACGCTGCCGCCGACGGCGCGCAGCTCCAGCACCTCGTCGATGTCGACGAAGCGCTCGTTGCCGAAGCCCTTGGGGCGGCTGGCCACGGTGACGTCGGCGGAGACCCCCTCCATCCAGGCGCCGGCCCGGTCGGCTGCCGGCGGCAGCGGCGCGCCGCTGAAGCGCTCGAAGTGGTGGAGCCCGTCGGGGTCGGTCCCGTGGGCGAAGACCTGGCTGTCGTAGCCGAGGCCCTCCTGGTCCATGGGGTCCCGGAAGCAGGTCAGCCAGCGGTCGAAGTCGTTCGCTGCGATCCCCGCGCCGAGGTAGGCGGCGACGCGCCAGGCGTGGTCGGTCCGCCAGTCGGCCACCAGGCGGACGGCGTCGCCGGGCACACCCAGCTCGTCGGTGAGCAGGCGGTCCTGGCGCAGCCAGATCCGGGGGTCGAGGTCCGAGCGCTGGAGCTGCAGGCGGCGGCTGGGCAGCATGTTGGTGGCGACCGCCTTGGCCCGGAGCCGGCCCTTGCTGTCGGTGACCAGGTAGGTCTCGTCCGACCCGTCGCCGCTCTCGTCGTGGAGCTGGATCATCGTGCCGCCACCGACCGGCTCGAGCCCGGCGAGCAGCTCCCGCACGGCCGGGTCGGCGCTGAGCACCATGCCGCGCTCGATGCCCACGGACAGGGGCGCGCCCTGGTGCACGATGGCCGCCTGCTCTGCGTGGGTGAGGATGTCGTAGCGGGCGGCGTGGTTGGCGATGCGCCAGCGGTCGGCCCGATCCGGCACGTCCACGTCGAGCCGTCCCTCGCCGATGTAGACGAAGCCCACGATGCGCTCGCTGACGGGCGGCCGCCCCGACCACACGGGGATCGCGATCCCCTTGGAGAGGGTGGCGCTGCAGAGGCCGTCCTGGAAGACGACGTCCTCCTCGATCCGGTAGGCGCTGTCGTCCAGCCACAGCCGGCCCGCGCCGGTCCACCACTCGCTCAGCGCCTTCTGGTAGGCGAGGGTGTTGGGACCGGGAGCCGTGGCCGCGGCGCCGGATCGGACGTCGCTGGCTTCGGGTGCGGCGTCCGCGGCGTGGGCGGTGGCGGTGACCCACGGCAGCAGCGCGAGGGTCCACAAGAT
>CAZRFD010000099.1:0-26426 GCA_964599085.1 uncultured Enterobacterales bacterium
TGAACAGTAGTGTGGATGGCGGAGAGCGGCGGGTTCTTACGGGGGGCTCAAGCTTGGCGGTCCCCGTGCACTCCCAGGTGCCCACGATGGCCCCATCGCTCAAGGGGCAGCCGCTGGCCAGGCCCATCGACACGAGGGCGGCCAGTCCACCCAGGACACGCCGGGCCGCCACACAGGACCCGACAGCTTCCATGATGGAGTCGCGGCGGCTCACAGCGAGTGCCCCAGCGAAGCCGCGAGCATCGCATGATCATGCACGACCCCTCTCTGCCCACGAAGCTGCAGCAGCGTCCCGCCCTTTCCCAGGGCGAAGTCGACGCCGACGTCGACGACGGCGTTGAGCCCGGTGTGTGAGTCGAGGCGCGGGCCCAGGCCGGCCACGAAGCGGGCGACCCGCCCGCCCGGGCGCACCAGGAAGCACGCGTCCACGGCAGCGCCCGGGCCAACGCCGTCGTCCGTCACGTCCATGTCGACGCGTCCCTCCGCCGCGCTCTCGATGGCGAAGGTCGGGCTCCACAGCGCGCGGACGAGCTGGACGCGCCCACCGAACCCCAGGACCGAGCCCGCGTAGTCGGGCTCGACCAGGGCGTCGGCGAATGACTGCGGCGACTCCGTGTCGAGCAGCGGGCCACCGGACAGAGTCCACTGTGCGTAGTTGGCGCCGACCGGGGCGGCCCAGGCGCTGAGTGAGAAGAGGAGTGCGATCACGAGGTGCTCCGTGGGGTGGGGTTCAAGCGCGGCCGTCCATCGACCACAACCGTCCACGCCCAGGCGGGGGCCCGCTCACACTCGGGCGGAAGAAAAGTTGCGGCGGCGGCGCCCCCACCCCAGCAGCCCCACCACCGACACCCAGAGGCTGCCCTGCGACCCGCTGGCCGCACAGCCACAGCCCGTGTCCCCGACGCCGCTGACACCGGTGTCGGCGGTCCCGCCGTTACCGCCGTCGGACTCCTGGCCACCGTCCGCGGCCCCGCCATCCCCCGAGTCGCCGCCGGTGCCCGTGTCGCCGCCCTCGCCCGCGTAGACGGCGGCGACCTCTGCGGCGTCCAGCACGCCGTCGTAGAGCCGCACCGCGTCCAGCCCGCCGTGCCAGGGCCAGGTCGTCCCCCCGACCTGAAAGCCCGTGCTGCTGTCGGCGGCCGGGATTGTGCCGTGGACCACGCCGCGCTCCACGCCGTCGACATAGAAGGTGGCGTCGCTGTACCGGTCGAAGCTCACCGCGACGTGCGACCAGGTCGACAACGGCAGATCGGCGGCGAGCACGTACTCCTCGACCCCCATGGTGACGAACACCAGGTCGTCGCCGTCGCCGCCCAGCCCGAAGAACCAGCCCCCCTCGTCGCTGCCGAGGATCGCCTGGAAGCCCGGCTCGACCGGAGAGACCCACGCGGTCACCGTGAAGTCCTCGGTCCGCTCCAGCGCCGGGTCCACCGCGACCGCGGCCTCGACCACGCCGTCGTCGAAGCGCCACTCCGCCAGGAGGGGGGGCGCGGCGGTGTCGACCTCGACAGTGCCGTGCACCTCGGTGCGCTGGCCCACGCCGTCGGTGGCCCGCACGCTGACGTGGACAGTGCCGTCTGGGAGGGCGAGGCCGGGCAGCTCGCCCTGCTGGTCGGTCCCCGCCGCGGTCCAGTCCAGCAGGTCCGCCTCCCCCTCCGATGTGCCGAGGGCGAGCTCGTAGCCGGTGATCCCGCTGCCCGGATCGTAGAAGCCCGGCCACCACAGCGCCAGCCGCGCGCTGTCCGTCCAGGGCTGCTCGGGTGCCTGGACCCGGCCCGGCAGGGGCGGGGTCACGTCGGCAAGGGCGCGCAGCTCGGCGCGGGTCAGGGCGCCCCGGTAGACCCGGACGTCGTCCAGCCCGCCCGACCAGTGGCCGTCGGTGCCGTTGGCCCCCAGCCACCAGGGGCTGCCGGTGGCCTCGCCGCCGATGGCGCCCTGGACCGTGCCGCGCAGCTCGCCGTCGACGGAGAACCAGGCGCTGCCGCCGCTGTCCAGGACCACGGCGAGATGCGACCAGCGGTCGGTGGGGATCACCACCGGCAGCACGTAGTCCTGGACCCCCACCGTGGTGAGGACCAGGGCCCGCCGCCCGTCGGCGCGGGTCAGCCCGAAGACCAGCCCGCCGTCGTCCCAGCCGTCGACGGCCAGGATGCGCATCACGTCGTCGTCGGAGTCGGGGCGGACCCACGCCGCGATGCTCAGATCCTGTGTCAGCGAGGCCAGGGCGTCGACCTCTCCCAGGGAGATCGCGCTGTCGCCATCGAACTCGAGGGCCGTGCCAAGCCGGTCGGCGGCGCTGTCCACGCCCATGACGACGCCGCCTCCCGACACCGTGCCATCGGCGTCGCCGGCCACGTCCTGGACCGTGGCGCCGCTGGCCTCGTCCATGGTCCAGTGCGCGACCAGGCTGGCCGCCGGCGGCGGCCGGGTCTCGACGACGCAGCCCACCTCGCCCGCTGCCAGGTCCAGCGCGATCACGACCTCGCCCCCTTCCTCCTCGACCGACAGCGGCGTGTCGTTCCAGCAGTCCTTCCAGCTCGCCTCGGGCACGCTGTCGACGCGCATAAGCTCCCCCGAGAGGTCGCCGCCGGTGCCGTTGTAGAGGGTCCACAGCCGCTGGCTGTCGCTCTGGAAGAGGTTGGCGAACACCCCGTCGACCGAGGTCTCGACGAGGGGGACCGGGTCCTCGCCGGCGAAGACCACGCGGTAGGCATGGAGTACGGACCAGGCGTGCCGGATCTCGGCCAGGGTCGCCTCGGAGAACCAGGCGTCGTCCTCGAAGTAGCCCATGTGCCGCGTGCCCTCGCCGTTGAAGAAGGTCAGCCGGACCCCCTCCACGTCGTCGCCGAGGGGCGCGTCCTGGGTCAGCAGCTCGAAGCTCTTGTGCAGCGGCAGGGCGAAGCGGCGGGTGGCCACCGGCACCGTCCGCGGGTCTTCGCGAAACGAGCTGACCGCCTCGGAGAAGGCCCCGTCCTGCCACTGCGAGGCCACGTCGGCCGGCCCCGCTTCGGTGTAGAGCACCTGGTCGGGGGACATGGACCGGCGCAGGCCCTCCATCAAGGCCAGCTCTTCCTGGATCTCCGCCGAGGGCACCCGGTGGTCGTGGTCTTCCCGGTAGCACCGGTACTGGTAGCCGTAGCCGAACTGGTCGACGTAGAGGCCCGACGCGCCGACACGCAGCTCGGTCCGCCGGCCGTTGCGCAGGGCGAAGTGAGCCTGCCAGTCGTCGACCGCCGGGCAGACGTGCCAGCTCGGCGCGTAGGTGGTGTAGTCCTCGCCGCTGCTGTCCTGCAGCTTCCAGGCCTCCCCAAAGCGCTGGCCCACCAGGCTCTGCGTGTCGAGGAGGTAGCCCTCGACGTACAGCCCGACACCGATGCCCTGGTCCTGCAGGGCGTCGACCTCGGCCTGCAGCCCCGCCGGGTCACCCAGCCAGCTCCAGGGGTTGTAGTCGCCGACCCGGCCGTGGACCTCGTCCATGCCCCAGTCGAAGATGTGCACCCAGTCGACACCGCCGAGCTGCTCGATGTCCTCGGCCAGGTACTCCTGCAGCAGGAAGCTGCCGGTGTCGGGGTCGAAGGCGCCCGGGTGGGCGCCGAGCACCGCGTTGTCGTGGAGGTGCACCTGGCGCAGGTTGAAGGCCTGTCGGAAGGCATCCTTGGGCGCGGCCCGGGGCTGGTACCAGGTGCGCACCTCGCGGCGGTAGGCGGCCAGGGCTTCGTGCCAGTCGCTGTCGTGCACGCCCAGGCTGACCTCGAGGGTGGCAGACTCGCCCGGCGCCACCACCAGATCGGGCCACTCGACCTTGAAGCTGCCGAGCCCGTCCTCGTCCTTGCCGACGCTGAAGGTCTTGTCGCGCGCCAGCAGGTCGCGGGTCATCAGCCACAGGCCGGCGTCGCCCTGGTGGATCTCCATCACCTGGAGGGGGAAGAGGCCGCCGTAGTAGCGGCGGTGGGTGGTGACCTCGTCGTCGAGGATCGTGCCCAGGGCCGGAAAGAAGTAGCCGAGCGGGTCGTCGGCGCCGGTGCCCAGGCCGTCGATGGTCGGGAAGTCGACGGCCGCCTGGACCACCGCGCTCCCCGTGTTCGCCAGGGTCAGGCGGATCAGGAGCTGGCCGTCCGGCTCCGCCGACAGCTCCAGCGTGGGGTCCAGGCTCGCACCACCGAGGTCGTAGAGGGGCGCAGCGCCCGACAGCCAGGTCGGCCCCGACGCCGCCGCCAGCAGCGTCAGCGCGTCGTCCTCCCACGCGGCATCGATCGCCCCCGTCGAGACATCGGCCGCCTGCGCGACGAGGGGAAGCAGGACCAGGAGCATGGTGGAGAGGATGGCACAGCCAGCGCCCGCGTAGAATGCCGGCATGGTCCTCCTCCCCCTCCTCCTGCTGGCCTGCGGCGGCACGCAGGAACCGCGGGTGGATGTCGACAACGACGGACACCGGGCCATCGCCGACGGCGGCGAAGACTGCGACGATCTCAACAACCAGGTGTTCCCCGGCGCCGTCGAGGCCTGCAACGGGGTCGACGACGACTGCGACGGCCTGACCGATGAAGACTTCGACGTCGATGGCGACGGCTGGCTGGCCGATGACCCCGGCTGCCTGGCCCTGACCGGTGTCGTCGACTGCGACGACGGCGACCCGGCCATCTCCCCCGACGCGGTCGAGCAGTGCAACGGCGTCGACGACGACTGCGACGGCGTCGTGGACGAAGCCGCCGACGCCGACGGCGACGGGGTCGACGCTTGTGCGGACTGTGACGACAGCGACCCGACCAGCTTCCCCGGCGCTCCCGAGCGCTGCGACGGTGTCGACAACGACTGCAACGGCCAGGCCGACGAGCCCTGGGACGCCGACGCCGACGGGGTCGGGAGCTGTGCCGGCGACTGCGACGACACCGACCCTGCCGCCCACCCCGGCGCGACCGAGGTGTGCGATGGCGCCGACAACGACTGCGACGGCGACATCGACGAGGGCTTCGACGTCGACGGCGACGGCTTCTCGACCTGCCGCGGCGACTGCGACGACACCGACCCCGCGATCCACCCGTGGGCCGAAGAGCTGTGCAACGGCATCGACGACGACTGCAGCGGCACGGTCGACGACACGGACGACGCCGACGGCGACGGCTACAGCACCTGCGACGACTGCGACGACGGCGACGCCTCGGTCTTCCCCGGGGCCATCGAGCTGTGCGACGGGGTCGACGACGACTGCGACGGCCTGCTGGGAGAGGGCGAAGACGACGTCGACGGCGACGGCGTCCCGGCCTGCGCCGGCGACTGCGACGACGAAGACCCGGCGCGCGCCCCGGGCATGCTCGAGATCTGCGACGGCCAGGACAACGACTGCGACGAAAGCACGCTGGAGACAGTCGACGCCGACGGCGACGGGCAGTCCGCCTGCGAGGGCGACTGTGACGACACCGCCCCCAACGTCTACACGGGCGGCGTGGAGCAGTGCGACAGCCTCGACAACGACTGCAACGGCGCCCGGGACGACGGCGTCTGCGACCCCTGCGAGGTCGTCGACACCGCCGACCACGCCTACCTCTTCTGCGACACTGCCCTGCCGTGGGAGGACGCCTGGCAGGCCTGCCTCGACGTCGGCTACGACCTCGCCGCCTTCGGCGACGAGGACGAGGAACTGTGGGTCAGCGACCTCGCCTGGAGCATCGCCGCCACCTCATGGACCATCGGCTTCAACGACCTCGAAGAAGAGGGCACCTGGGTGTGGACCAACGGCGACCCGGTCACCTGGACGGACTGGGCGTCATCGGAACCCAACGACGCCGGCGGCGAGGACTGTGTACAGATCCTGTGGAGCGGCTACACGTGGAACGACATCGCCTGCAGCACGTCGATGCGCTTCATCTGTGAGAGCACGGACTGAGGGGGCGAGCGGGGGCGGCTATGGGGCCGGCACGCTGTTGGCGACGAGGCGCAGCAGCTCCGCGAGGTGGGCGTCGTATGCCAGCCGACGCCGCGGATCCGCGATCCGCGCCGTCGCGGCAACGCGAAGCCTGGTCCAAGTCCTTCAGCCCTTGCCCCCGAGGTTCAGCAGACGCCGGCTGTGGACGACTGCGAGGACTACCACCGCATCGTTCGTGCGTCGGTAGACCACTCTGTATGGCCCCACGATTCGCTCTCTCAGCGACGAGTCGCCGAACTCCCGCACGATGCGCCCGATGTCCGGTAGCCTCGGAAGGACCGACACGGCCTCCTTGATCTTCGCCGCCATCGTCCTCGCCGCCTGCGGTCGTTCGGCTGCGATGTGGGCCACGATCTCAAGCAGGTCGGCTCTGGCTCCCGGTGTCCACTTCAGCGTCAACATGCTGCTCCACATTGCTCAGCAACCGGTCGACATCGTTCCAGACATCGTCATCTTCGACGAAGACCCCGGCCTCCATCTCGGACAGGCCGCGCAGGACCTTGCGGACCAGTTCCTGAGCTTCCTCAAGCTCGTCCAACATCGCGGGATGGACGAGCACGGCCGCGGCCTTGCCTCGCTGGGTGATCACCAGCGGTCGTCCGTTCTCGCCCAAGCGCCGGATCCAGGACGCCATGCTGGACCGGAACTCCTTCACCGGCACCAGATCCTCATCAAGGGCAGGTCGCTTCATCGGACTCTCCTGTACTCTTCAGTGTACATCTGCCTCGTGGGCCGTCAAGCAGTGTGCCCGCCGCGTGGTGCGCGCGGGATCGAGCCCGCTACCGATCCGGCACCCCGTCCGGAAACAGCGCGTCGAGCACCTCGTCGGGCCGCTCCAGCAGGTAGGACCGGGTCGACCCGAGCTGGCTGCGGCTCTGGGCCGGGGTGACCTCGGCGTAGGGGTCGGCGGCCAGCCAGGGCGCGACGAGGGCGTGGGTGTCGGTGGCCAGCGCATCCAGCGGCAGCGCCTGCATGCGATCGGCGGCACGCCACAGGGCCAGGAGATAGCGCGCCCGGACCGAGGGGATCTGCAGGCACCACCGCGCCAGGGCGCCGTCGGCGGCTTCGACGTCGCCCTTGTAGTCGTAGGTCTGGTCGGTGCCCCAGGGCAGCAGCGACAGCCGCCCGGTCGAGGGGTCGTGGTACACGCGGTAGTTGTTGGGGTACCAGAAGTAGCCGTCCCAGTGGCCGATCATCACCTCGACGGCCCACATGTCCAGCACCTCGTCGACGTCGACCAGCGCCTCGAGCGTCTCGACCAGCGCTTCGTCGGGATCCTCGTCGAGCAAGGCGGCCAGGGCGGCGAGGTCGGAGTAGTCGTCGGGGTCGTTGGCGCCCCGCTCGTCCTGTTCGAGCCGGGTGTAGCTGTCCAGGGTGAGGTCCTCGCCGTACTCGCCCTCGTAGAGGTTTCCCTCGGCGTCGTCGAACCAGCGGGCCAGGAAGAGCTCGTCGGCGGACTCGACGTGCAGGTAGATGCCGCGGTACTCGCCGTCGAGGTACACCGCGAGGTGGGCGGTGCGGGGGGCGGGGACGCCCATGTCGCGGAACTGGGTGTAGGCCAGGGTCTCGTGGACCAGGGACCCGTCCTGCACCATGTTGTTGAGGGTGAGCTTGTCGAGGCCGGCGAGGCGCGCCGTGCCGCCGAAGCTCGTCATGTCGATCTTGAGCGCGCTCTTGCCCGTCAGCGGCCGGTAGCTGCCCGACTGCCCCTTGATCCGCACGCCGACCGGCGACAGAGTCGCGCCGCGGAAGGAGACCGCGCCCTCCACGTAGGTGTAGGGGTCACTGGCCAGCGCGTCGCGGCTGGCCTGGGGCAGGGAGATGTCGAGGCGGCGCACGGCGCTGCCGTCGAAGAGCAGGTCGGAGGGGTCCAGCGAGCTGCCGGGGTCGTGGGGGTTGGCGTTGCCCGGCGTGGCCTGGATCGTCGGCGCCCAGGCCGGGCCGGCGTCCGGGGTCCTCGCCAGGGCGATGTCGGTGCCGAGCTCTGCCCACTCGACCCGGTCGATCACGTCGCCGCCGGCGTCGGCGGGCGCGAGGAGCAGCAGCGTCCCACCCGAGGATGCCAGCGACAGGCTGCCGTGCAGCGGGCCCTGGTCGGGCTCACCATCCAGCCACAGCACGAGGTGGCCGCCGGGCGACAGCGTCGTGCCGGCCGGCGCGACCCAGGCCGGCCCCTCTCCTTCGAGCGACAGCCCGTAGCCCGAGATGTCCAGGGCCGCGTCGGTCACGTTGAGCAGCTCGACCCAGTCGTCCTCCTCCCCCCACTCGTCCTCGACCGTGCTGTCGTTGCTGGCCATCAGCTCGTTGAGCAGCACCGTGGCTGCTTCCGCAGCGTTGGCCCCCGCACCGGAGTCCTCCCCCGCGGGCACCTCGGCGACCCCGGGATCGACCCAGGTCGAGTCCGGCCAGGGCGCCGGCTCGACCGCGCCACAGGCGGCCAGCAGCAGGACGAGCATCGCCGCCACTCTACCCTGATGTTGCAGCCGTCCCCCTACTACGCGGCCATATCCATGTTCCCCGGCGGGCCCTGCCTTGTTCGCCCTCCTCACCGCAGGTCGACTGCGCCTTCGTCGGTCGACCTGCGGCAGAACCCACCGGGGAGACCGCCTATGGCCGCTCGCTACGGGTTCCGTCTGCAACATCAGGGTCTACACGGCGCTGGGGTCGCGGCCCGCGACGGCCCGCCCCCGTCCGGCGCAATGCCCTACTTGCACTCCCCGGCGGGCACCGGCTTGGACGCGGCGGCGTCGGCGACAACGGTGGCGTCGCAGCCGGCGAGGCCGCTGTTGTCCTTGCAGATCTCGGCCTGGAGCTTGGTGGCGTCGATGGCGTTGAACTTGCGGCGGTTGTTGACGAGGAAGGTCGGGCTGGACGAGAAGCCGATGGCCTTGGTGGCCGCGAAGCTGTCGGCGAGCAGGTCCTTGCCGCGGCCGTCGAAGCAGCGCTGGATCTCGTCGGAGGAGATGCCGGCTTCGTCGGCGCAGGACTCCCAGTCGGCGGACTTGTAGTCGCGGCTGATGCAGGCGGCGAACGTCAGCGAGCGGTCCGGGGCGATGTCCGCTGCGCAGATCTCACGGATGTCGTCGTCGACTTCAGGCTGGCCGTGCAAGGACGACAGCGAGTCCGCGTCCCCGCTGCCGATGTAGTGGACGTCGAGATCGATGTCATCGCCGAAGCTGTCCATGACGGCGTCCGACGCCATGAGCGCCTTGGCGCCATAGGGGCAGTGGGACATCACGTAGAGGTCGAGCTTGCCCGCCTGCTCGTCGCGGCACTCGAGCTGGGGTTCGCAGTGGCTGTCGGCACAGTCGATCTGGCCGTTGCCGTCGTCGTCGACACCGTTGTCGCAGATCTCTGCCGTGGGGTCGAAGCGCGCCCCCATCTTCAGCGCGTTCCAGTCGCCGACCTTCGTGAGGTAGCGCTTGAGGTGCGGGTAGCCGTCGGTGTCCTTCTTGACGCTGTCGTCGAGCAGGATGGCCGGCAGGTTGGTGAAGTCGGGGTCGGCGGCCTTCAATTCATCGTAGAGCGCCTTGCCCTCAGCCGTGCCGTAGTCCATGTAGGTGACGTGCAGGCCGGCCAGATCGCCCTTGAGCTTGGGTTCGACCTTGTGCAGATCGCACTCGTCGCAGCGGGCATCCGACAGGAAGACCGCCTCGACCGTCGGGGGCTCCGGCAGGTCCTTGCAGGCCTGCGGCCCCTCGTCGCCCAGCTCGGAGCACAGCGCCCGCAGGAGCTGGCTGGTCGATCGGCCGCCCTGGTAGCGTTCACCGTTGACGAACATGGTCGGCGAGCCCGTGACCTTCTTGTCGGCCGAGCGGGCGAAGGACGCCGCCAGCAGATCGTGGCCCTCCTGCCCCTCGACGCAGCTCGTCAGCTTGTCGACGTCGATGCCGACGTCCTTGGCGCAGCTCTCCCAGTTCTCGGCCACCTCCTTGGGGTTGTCGTTCTGACAGGCGATGAAGTCCAGGGCCTTGCCGCCGAGCTGTTCGGCCGCGCAGAGCTGGGCCATGTCGCCCTTGACTTCGTTGTCGCCGTGCAGCGACGAGAAGCTGCCGCCCTCTTCCTTGCCGATGTACTCGAAGTTCAGCGCCAGGGCGTCGCCGAGCTGTTCCTTGACCGGGATCAAGGCGTTCTCGACCTTCACCCCGTAGGGGCACTGGGACATGACGTGCACGTCGAGCGTGATCGCCGCATCCGACGCTGCGCCACTGGCCGCGGTCGGGCCGGCCGTGGTGGTCGAGGAGGAGGAGGGCGCGCCGTCGCAGGCGGCCAGCAGCGAGAGGAGGGGGATGAGGTGTCGCATGGCCGCCGAATATCCGGTGCAGGACTCCCGCCGCCGTGCAATTTCTGCGCGGGGTGCGACCGACCAACGCACCGCAGCGCGCGAAGACGACCGGCCGCCCGGGTCACTGCCCCGGCGCAATCCGCGGATCGATGGCCCCGCTGTCGGGGGGCGCGCCCTCGGCGTCGGGGCCGCCCAGCCGCGGGACGATGGCCCCGCCTGTGTCGCGGGCCTCGCTCCCCTCCCCTGTCGGCGCATGGGCCGCTGCATCCGAGGCGGCCTCGCCGGCCCCGGCGGCAGCGTCATCCACCGGCGCCGCGTCTTCGTCGAGCAGGTCGCCCAGCCAGGCGTGGACGGCGTCGTCTCCCGTGGCGGGCTCGGGTGTGCCACCGACGGCGGCCTCCTCGACCGGCTGCTCCTCGACCGGCGGCTCCTCGACCGGCAGCTCCTCGACCTCGCCCACCGCGTCATCCCCGCCCTTCGGCGCCACCAGCGGCTTGACCTTGCAGCCGGCCGGGTCGATGGGCGAAAAGATCCGCCAGCGCGCGTCGGTCACGCCCCAGATCCCCCGCTCCAGGGCCACGAGCACGCTGCGCTCGGCGGTGTCGACCGCGGCCCCGGGGCTCGCTCCCGGCAGCCGCAGGCCGCTTCCCTCGGCCACCGGCACCCGCTGCAGCCCCTCCTCGACCTCCCACTCCGACGACGCCGGCGCCATCGTGCCGAGCAGGCCGGTGTCGGCCAGCGCCTGGGCCGTCAGGATCCACGCCGGCAGGGCGCCGCTGGCGCCTTGCAGCCGCACGCCGCCGCGGCGCATCTCCCGATTGTCGTCGTAGCCGACGTAGACGGCCAGGGTGTAGCCCTCACCCCAGCGCCAGGCGGCGCCCTCGGGGCCCTCGACCGCCCGCGGCACGAAGCCCACGAAGGCGGCGTTGCGGTAGGCGTTGGTCGTGCCGGTCTTGCCGGCCACCGGCACGGGCGCGCCGTCGAGGGTGATGGTGCCGTTGGCCCGGCGCCCGGTCCCCCAGCGGACCACGTTGCGCAGGATGTCGCCGGTCAGCCGGCCGGCCACCGGCTCGGTCAGCGGGCGCGCCTGCGGAGTGGCCCGGTACAGCAGGTCGCCATCGCGGTCGCGGATCTCGGCGATCAGCAGGGTCGTGGCGTCGGGAGCGTCGATGTCGGTGCCGCGCTTCAGCAACCCGCCCTTGCCGGGGATCGAGGCCGTGCCCGGGAAGCGCCAGGCCTCGCCGCGCAGCATGCCCTGGTAGAGGCTGGCCGCTGCTTCCACGCTGATGTCGACCGCACCCAGCGGCATCGACAGCACCGGCGGCAGCTCGGTCTGGACGCCGTAGGCCGCGGCGAGCTTCGCGAGGTAGCGCATGCCGACGAGCTGGCGGTAGTCGGGGTGGTACTGGAGCACGTCGAGGCTCCACAGGTCGGCCTGGCGCATGACCAGCAGGCGGCGGGCGAGCATCCGGTCGATGCGGGTCAGCAGCTCGCGGGAGATCCGCCCCTCGATGGGCATGGCGGCGCCATCGCCGAGGGGGAAGCGGACGCCGTCCTCGATGGCGGCCAGCAGGTGCTCGCCCACGTCGGCCCAGCCCTCGCCCTGCTCGCCACAGCCGGGCTGGAGCACACCGCCCTGGGGACGGACCCGCAGCAGATCGACGTCGGCGGGTGCCGGCACCGGGCCGCTGCCCTCCAGTGCTGCGGACAGGCGGTCGAGCTGGGCGTCGCAGCGCTCAGCGAGGGCGGACAGGCGCAGGAAGTTGAAGCGGAGGGTCGCCAGGCGCTCGGCCTTGCCCTCCTGCCGCGCGATCTCTCCGTCGATGCCGCTGCCGTAGAACATGCCGGCCAGGGCGAGGGCGTCGTCGTCCTGCCCGGCGTCCAGCAGCTCGCGGACCAGCTCGCCGCGCACCGCGGTGAAGGCGGCGAGGGGCAGGCGGCTGTCCGTGGAGATCACGCCCTCGTCGTCGCGGATCCGGCGGATCCAGTCCTTGCGGTCCTCGCCCTTGCGGGGGACGAGGTCGACGGCGGCCGCCACCTCGGCGAAGCGGTTGGCGTCGGCGCGGTCCAGCAGGTGGGCGAGGAGCCAGATGCTGGCGAGGTTCTCGGAGCGGGTCCCCGCCCACGCCAGGCTGCTGGTTGGCACCGAGTGGTGGTCGGGGCGCGGGTAGTACCAGCTCCCCTCGAAGTGGAAGGCCTGGCCGGGGCGGTTGTCGAGGGGATCGTCGGGCGCCCAGCCGAGCTGCAGCGCGGCGAAGTAGAGCACCGGCTTCCAGGTGCTGCCGAGCTGGCGCTTCGCGGTCACGGCGCGGTTGAAGTTGCGGTTGTCGTTGCCGCCGACCATGGCCCGGACCCGGCCTTCCTCCAGCAGCATCACGGCGCCCTGCAGCTCCGGTCGCCACTCGAGGTCGCAGAGGGCCACGCCCTCGCCGTCCTCGGCCAAGGGCACCGCGCGCACGCTCACCCAGGTGACGCTGTCGACGGGCAGCGCTTCGAGGACCTCCCCGATGTCCGCCTTGCCTGCGCGACGCCACTTCTCGCCCTTGCGGGCACGCGCCACCACGGTGGCGATGCGCTTGACGCCCTCGGCGTCCACCCGGCAGGGGAAGCCGCCGAGATCGAGGTCGAGGAAGGGGTCGTCGGCCGTGCCGACCGACTCGACCCGCGCGTTGCGGAACTCGTAGCGCCGCGGGGGATCGTGGGGATCCACGGCGGGGGCGTCGGCGCCGTCGAGGCGGAAGCTGGCGGCCCCCTGCCAGGAGTCCGCTCCGCCCTCGAGCAGGGGGCCGACCTCGGTGAGGTGGTGCCACAGCGCCCAGGTCGCGCCCTCCTGGGCGTCACGCTCGATCGTGGTGACGACCTGGATCCCGGCGGTCGAGGGGTTGTCGATGCCGAGCTGCTCGAAGAGCGCGGGGAAGGGCGCCTGCTCCAGGCGCGCAGCCACCTCGTCGAGGACGACGTTGGTGTCGTAGCGGAAGGTGCCCTTGCGAAACGGTATGGGCTGCTGCACGAGGGCGTCGTGCTCTTCATTCGACAGCGCCCCCGTCGCCAGCATGCGGTCGAGCACGTAGCGGGTGCGGTCCTGGGCCCGCTGCAGGGCCCGCTGGCGCCGCTCCTCGGACTGGCCGAGGAAGGGGTTGTAGTTGGCCGGCGCCTTGACCATCCCGGCGAGGAAGGCACACTCCAGGGTGCTCAGCTCGCTGACGTCCTTGTCGAAGAAGTAGCGGGCGGCGATGCCGAGGCCGCGGCCGTTGGCGCTGACGTGGAACTGGTTGGCGTAGAACTCGAGGATGTCCTGCTTGTCGTAGTGCGCCTCCAGCCGCAGGGCGTTGACCAGCTCCTCCCACTTGCTGCGAAAGGAGCGATCGGGCCGGTAGTACAGGTTCTTCGCCGTCTGCTGGGTGAGGCTGCTGCCCCCGGCCACGACGTGGCCGGCCGCGAGGTTGGCCTTCATCGCCCGGGTGATGCCGATGGGATCGACGCCGGGGTGGGAGAAGAAGCGCTGGTCCTCGGCGGCGACGATGGCGTCGACCCAGGCCCCCGGGATCCGGTCGAAGGGGACGTAGTCGCGATGCTCGCGCGAGAAGAAGACGCCGATCCGCGTCTGGCCGTCGGCGTAGAGCACCGGCGACTCCTGGGCGATGATCGCGAGGATCGCGTCGCGGGAGATGTGCTCGCCGGGCTCGTCGACGACGTGCTTCTTGTAGGCCCAGGCGCCGACGGCGGCGCCGACCAGGGCCAGCGCGACGCCGAGCACCAGCGCGCGGCGGGTCCATCGCCAGCACCACGACAGCACGCGACGCCAGCGGCTGCCGGTGGCGGAGTTGGGGCGGCGGAGGCGGCCGTCGGCGCGGCGGCGGGTGCGGCTCATCGGGCTCCCGGGGCGAGGTCCTGGGCGATCCGGAACAAGGCAGCGAAGGCGCCGTGGTCCGGGAGGGCCTCCGCCGCCAGGCGGCAGCGGGCCCCGAGCCCCTCCTCAAGCAAGGCCCGTTCCAGAGCCGTCGCCAGCGCGGGGGCGTCGTCGGGATCCTGCACCGTCAGCCAGGATTCGGGCAGGACCTCGTGGGCGCCGTTGGTGGCCGTGGTCACCACGGGCAGGCCGGCCGCCATGGCTTCGAGGCAGGCGTTGGCACAGGGATCGTAGCGGGTGGGCAGGACGAGGGCGTCGACGCGGGGCAGCAGCTCTTCGGGCCGGGGGACGGTGCCCAGCCAGCGGACCCGGTCGTGCACGCCGAGCTTCCGAGCGAGCTTCCGCCAGCGCCCCGGGCGGCGCTCGCCGCCGGCGACGGCGAGGTGCAGGTCCGGCAGCAGGGACAGGGCGTGCAGGGCGGCGGCGAGGTTCTTCCGGGCCCAGCCGTTGCCGAGGAAGAGCGCGGTGGGAGCGGGCAGCAGCCGGGGCAGGGCCTGCGGCCGGAAGCGCCGCAGATCCACGCCGTTGCGCACCAGGACGAGCTTTTCCCGGGGCACCGCGGAGTACGCAACGAGGTCGTCGAGGGCGAGCTGGCTGTTGGCGACGACAACGCGGGCCGCCGCGAGGACCGCGTCGTCCAGCCGCGCTTCCACTGCGTCGCCGGAGCGGCCCAGCAGATCCAGGGCGGGGCGCCCCAGGCGGGCCATCCACGCCCGGTGGCTGCCCCCGCCGGCCCGGTAGATGTCGGGGCGCCCGGCCCGAACGAAGCCCAGCAACACGTCGAGGTCGCGCCGCTCGATGCCCGCCGCGGCCGACGCCAGCGCGGACAGCTTGCGCGCCCGCCCCCGCGCGTGGACCGGCAGCAGCTCCACCTCGGCCCCGTCGACGGGCTGGGGAGCAGCGACGGCCAGCACGCGGACCGCCTGGTCGTGGGCGAGCAGCCATCGCGCAAAGCCGTGGACGAAGCGCTCCGTGCCGCCGTCCGTGCCCAGGGTGCGCACCAGCAGGCCGAGCTTCACGGGCCTTCCGCGCCGGCGGGGGTGTGCTGCTGCAGGTATCGGCGCCCCCACTTCAGCAGGACGTAGGTGGCGCCAAGCCCGGCGACGCAGAAGCCCCGCACGCCGTCCCGCAGGCCTGCTCTGAGTAGAAGCGCCTTGACGATGTGTAGAAGCGGGCGCAGGGCCACGTCCCACCACCGGGCGCGCACCCCTTCCTCAGCGAGGGCTTCGGCGGCGATGGCCGTGTAGCGGTCGATGACAGCGAGGTGCTCGGAGAGGTCCCGGTAGGGGTGGTGCAGGAGGTCTCCGGGCAGGGTCTCGACCCGACCCTCGACCTCCAGCCGGTCGTGGGGGTTGCGCCCGACCCAGCGGGCGGCGTCGCGGTGGACCAGGCGCAACCGGCGGTCGGGGTACCAGGTGCCGTGGCGGATCGGCGCGCCCATCCACCAGGACAGGCGGGCGCAGGCGTAGCCATCCGCTGGCGTGGCCCGCCCGTCCAACACCGCGCGGATCGACGCCGCGAGCGCATCGCTGACCCGCTCGTCGGCGTCGATGGACAGCACCCACGGGTGGGTGCACGCGGCCAGCGCGCGGTTCTTCTGGGCCACGTGGCCCGGCCAGTCGGTCTGCTCGACCCGTGCCCCCAGGCGCCGCGCCAGGTCGGGCGTGCCGTCGGTGGAGCCGCTGTCGAGCACGACGATCTCCGCGGCGAAGCCCCGCACCGAGTCGATGGCCGCGGCGAGCCGATCCACCTCGTCACGAGCGATGATGGCAACGCTGAGTGGCTCCACGCCGCCCACGCTAACCCGCGCGTGCCTGCGCACTTGACCTCCTGCCCGCATCGAATAGGAGGGCCATCCCTCGAGGCGACGTACCCAAGTGGTCAAGGGGCGGGTTTGCAAAACCTGTATTCACCGGTTCGAATCCGGTCGTCGCCTCCAGCTTCCAGACACGCCAGGCAGAGCACCCGCCTCTGCCTGGCGTTGTTGATCCTGCTGCTCGCTTCCGCCTGCCACGACCCGCCGGACCCGCCGCCCACGCCGGCACCGCAGACGCTGCCCCGGTGGTCGCAGGCGCCGCATGTCCGCTGGGCCGACCTCGACACGCCGCTGCGCGGCCCGCTGGCCATCGTCGTCGACGAGCCGGGCGGGCCGCTGGACCGGCTCGTCGCCGACGCCGACGTCACGACCTTCCTCAACGACCGCTTCACGCCCCTCTTCCTCGTCCCGAGCGCGAGCCCCGACCTCGACGCCGGCACGGTGCAGGTCCTGGACCTCCGCGGCTGCTGGCTGCTGCCCCCGACCCGCCCGGCCTCCGCAAAGACGCTCATCGACGCGCTCAACGGCGTGATGCGAGATCAGCAGGCCCGACGGCCCGCCACGGCGCGTCCGACGCCGCCGGGCGGGTGGACGTTGCAGCTTCCCGCACGACATCCATTGATCGAGCCCTGCATGGTGCCCTGACAGCGCGGCCCGGCCCCGTGCACCCCGCGAAGGGTGACGTCCGGAACGGGGGGAGCGGAAGGGGTGGACGACAGGTGTCAGCCGGGCCATGTTGCCGGCCGAGCGCCCCGTCCCCGGGGACGCCCGGGAGGTCGGATGCTGCAGGAACAGATGATGAAGTTCGCCCTGCTGGGTGCGGACTGGGTCATGTGGCTGCTGGTCCTGCTGTCCCTGGCCTGCATCGCCGTGGCCGCCGAGCGCTTGATGTACGCCGCCCGCAACACGACGCCGCGCGGCAAGCTGGAGCAGGCCCTGGCGGCGTTCTTGCGCGGTGGCGACGCCGCGAGCCTCCAGCAGGCCCTCGGCAACCTCGACGGGGTCGAGGCCCGCATCCTCAGCGCCGGCCTGGACGCCGCCGAGCAGGGCGGCAGCGACGCCGCCGAGGAAGCCATCGCCGGCACCATGACCTTCGAGAAGCTCAAGCTGGAGCGGGGCCTCATCGTGCTCGGCACCACGGGCAGCAACGCCCCCTTCATCGGGCTGTTCGGCACGGTGCTCGGCATCATCAAGGCCTTCCACGACCTGTCGCTCGACACCGCGGAGGCCAGCACTGCGGTCATGGCCGGGATCTCCGAAGCCCTGGTCGCCACCGCCATCGGCCTGATGGTCGCCATCCCCGCGGTCGTGCTCTACAACTTCTTCCAGCGCCGCAACAAGGAGCTGCTGGGCCGCACCGAGAGCCTCGCCCACCTCGTGCTCTCCCGCCTGCAGGGGCCGGCCGCCACCTCCCCGGCCCTCGCCGCCGACGGCGAGAGCCGCCTGGGGGCCTGAGCCATGGCGGCGAAGCTGGGCAGCGGCGACGACGGCGAGATCACCGACATCAACATCACGCCCTTCGTCGACATCGTGCTGGTCATCCTCATCATCTTCATGGTGACGGCGACCACCCTGGCCAAGCAGGCGCTGCTGGTGGATCTCCCCGACGCCGCCGCCGGCGAGACCGCTCAGGAGACCTCGCTCGGCATCGAGCTGGACGCTGGCGGCACGCTGTACCTCGACGGTGAAGCCATCTCGGAAGCCGGCCTGCGCAACCGCATCCGCACGACCCGTGCGGACGTGGAAGCCGACGGCGGCACGGTCGTTGCGCTGATCGCCGCCGACCAGAGCCTCCGCTACGGCCGGGTGATGGGGCTGATGGACCTCGTCAAGCAGGAGGGGGTCGCGAAGTTCGCGCTCAACATCGAGTCGGTGCCCGCTCCGGCGGCAGCCGCCGGCGCGATCCCTCCCCCGGAACCCGCGCCTGCCGACGACGGCGGCTGAGGAGCGAGCGTGCCGCAACGCTCCGATCGGCTGCCCTTCCTCGAGGACGAGCAGGAGAAGAGCCGCAAGGCCATCGCCCTGATGGTCACGCTGCTCGTGCACGCGCTGGGGGGCTGGGCGATCTACACGATCAAGCCCATCGAGCGGGTCCGCCAGGTGATCCTCGAGGTCACCATGGCCCAGGCAGAGCCCGAGCCGGAACCCGAACCCGAGGAAGACGTCCAGCTCGAGCCCGAACCGGAACCGGAGCCCGAACCCGAGCGCCCCGACGTCGTCGACTACGACCAGACGGTGGAGGATCCCACGCCGGACGCGCCACCGGAGAGCGCGCCCGCCGACAAGCCGGTGCGCCTGGTCCAGGGGCTGTCGGCCAGCAGCTTCGCCCAGGGCGGCACGGGCTTCTCGGTGCGCGCCGGGACGACGCTGCGCACCAAGGCCACCGACGACACCATGGACCTCGACGAGGCCGCCAACAGCGTCGCCTTCAGCGCCGTCACCCGCCAGCCGCGGGTACGCTCCTGGCCCCGCGTGGTCGTCCCCGACTCGGTCAAGGCGTTGGGCCTGGAGGGTGTCGTCAAGCTGCGCCTGGACATCGACGACGAGGGCCGCGTCTTGGACGTGCGCGTCGAGCAGGGGCTGCACCCCGACGCCGACCGCGCCTGTATCGACGCCTGGCGCAAGGCCCGCATCGCCCCGGCTCGCCAGGGTGATCGCACCGTCACCGTGCTCAACGTCCCCTACCGCTGTCGCATCGAGATCCTGCAGTGACCGGCCTGCCCCTCATCGCCCTGCTGCTGAGCCCGGCGGCGCTCGCAGACGACGCTGCCGGCGACGCTGCCGACGACGCCGCTCCGGAAGACGCCACCCCGGCCGACGACCGGGCGCTGCTGCCCATCACCGTCCCCCCCGCCCTCGTCGAATTCGCCGAGGCGCCCTACCCCGACGACGCCGCCGCCGAGGGGCTCGAGGGCACCGTGATGCTGCTCATCTCCATCGACGAGACGGGGGCCGTCACCGACGTCGAGGTCAGCAGCGAGCCCGTGGTGGCGCCCGCCGCGGGCGGCCCGCCGCAGACCTGGGGCTTCGGCGAGGCCGCCGCCGAGGCGGCGCGATCCTGGCGCTTCTCCCCCGCTGAAGACGAGCGCGGCCCCGTGCCCGTCGCCATCGAGTTCGCCTACGACTTCAAGGCCCCGCCTCCCCCGCCGCCCCCGGACCCCGCGGCGGGCCCGCCACAGCTCCGCGGCCGCCTGCTGGAGATGGGCTCCCGTCGCCCGCTGGAGGGCTTCCCGGTCGTGGCCACCGACAGCACCGGCCTGTCGCTGACCGTCCACGCCGACGCCGACGGCTGGTTCTCCGTCGGCAGCCTGTCCCCCGGGGCGGTCACGGTCGCTGCGACCTACCCTGGCTTCTTGCGGGCCGAGGAGCAGGTCGAGGTGGGACCTGCGGGAGAGGGCGACGCCATCGAGGTGAAGCTCTGGCTGAAGAACGAGAGCTTCCGCGAAGACGAGCTGGTCGGCTACTACCGGCTGCCGACCGAGGACGTGACGAAGCGCACGATCTCGACTGAGGAGATCAAGCGGATCCCCGGCACCTTCGGCGACCCCGTGCGGGTCGTCCAGAACCTGCCGGGCGCGGCCCGCGCCCCCATGGGCACGGGGCTGCTGGTGATCCGCGGCGCCAACCCCGAAGACAGCGCCGTCTACGTCGACGGGATCCGGATCCCCTTCATCTACCACCTCGGCGGCTACGTCTCGGTCCTCAACGCCGACCTGGTCGACAACATCGACTACCTGCCCGGCGGCTACGGCGTGGAGTACGGCCGGTCCATGGGCGGCGTGCTCGACGTGAAGACCAAGCGGAGCTGGCCCGAACGCAACAAGCTGGTCTGGAACACCGACCTGCTGGACAGCGGCGGCCTGTTCGTCGGGACCTTCGGCAAGCGGCGCCCTGTGGCCGCCCCGTCCGCCGACGCCACCGACGCCCCCGGCAGCCCCCCCACAGCCACCGACGCCTCAGGCCGCGCCATCGCGGAAGCCCAGCTCGACCAGGGCGCCGTGGGCATCGGCGTGGCCGCGCGGCGCTCCTACATCGACGCCTTCATCCCGATCATCACCGGTGACTCCGGCTTCACCATCAAGCCGCGCTGGTACGACTACCAGGTCAAGCTCGAGGCGCTGCGCCTGCCCCGCGGCCACCTCAGCGCCTTCGTCTTCGGCTTCGAGGACGTGCTGCGCATCAGCACCCCCGACGACTTCGCCCAGGGCACCGACCAGGACACCCAGGGCGACCTGGCCACCAAGTACAACACCCACCGGGCCATGCTGACCTGGGAGCACCCGCTCACCGACGACCTGGACCTGCGGCTGGTGCCCAGCTTCGGGCGCGACGGCGCCGAGCTGAACCTTGGCCAGGAGTTCAAGCTCCAGCAGAGCCAGTGGCTGTGGGAGGTCCGCAGCGAGCTGGTCTACCGGCCGAGCGACGCGCTCAAGGCCACCGCGGGCATCGACTTCATCGGCGGCTGGTACAAATTCCGCACCGAGTTCCCCTTCGACCCGACGACCTTCACCAACTACGACCCCCTCGCCGAGCGCGAGCCCTTCGTCCAGGAGGGCACGGGCACCGGCTGGGGCCCGGACGCCTACCTCGAGCTGAGCTGGCGACCGCTGCCGGACCGCGACCGCCTGGTGATCACTCCCGGCGTCCGCACCGACTTCATCAACATCGTCGACCAGCTCTCGATCTTCACACCGGAACCGCGGATCTCGGCGCGTGCCCGCATCCTGCCCGGCGGCAGCCTCAAGGGCGGCGCGGGCCTCTACCACCAGCCGCCGCAGCCCTTTGAGAGCTGGCGCCCCGGCGGGGATGTCCAGCTCGGCTTCGAGCGGGCGCTGGCCAGCGAAGTCGGCTGGGAGCAGGAGCTGCTGCCCGGCCTCGACTTCGACGTGTCCCTCTTCTACAAGTGGCTCGACCACCAGATCGTCAACAACCCCGAAGCGCTCACCCTCGACGACCAGTTCTTCATCAACGAGGGCATCGGCCGGGCCTACGGCGTCGAGACCATCCTGCGCCAGGCCCCCGTCGGCCCCCTGTTCGGCTGGATCAGCTACACGCTGTCGCGCTCGGTGCGCAACGACTACCCCCAGCGCATGGACGCCGACCCGGTCGGCATGTTCGGCCCCTTCGACAGCGACCAGGGGTGGTACGCCTTCGAGTACGACCAGACCCACATCCTGGTGGCGGTCGGTGGCTACAAGCTGCCCAAGGGCTTCGAGGTCAGCGGCAAGGTCCAGTACGTCACCGGCAACCCGTACACGCCCTACTCCGGCGGCGTCTACGACATCGACCAGGACCTGTACTACGGCTACTCCACGGGCGCGTACAACAGCGAGCGCATGCCCGCCTTCTTCGCGGTCGATCTGCGCGGGGACAAGCGCTTCACCTTCAAGACCTGGAAGCTCGACCTGTTCCTGGACCTGCTCAACGTGGTCCGCGGAGAGAACCCCGAGTTCGTGCAGAACAACTACGACTACACCGAAGAGACCTACATCCGCGGCCTGCCCTTCATCCCCTCTCCCGGCTTCGAAGCCGAGTTCGAATTCTGATGCCGTCGACCCCACGCGCGCTCCCTCGCTCGCGCTCCTTCCATGCCCGCCATGCTGCGGTGGTGGCCCTGTGCGTCCCGCTCCTGGCGACCGGCTGCGGCGGCTCCAGCCTGAGCCAGTCCTGGCAGCTCGACCGGCTGCGGGTGCTCGCGGTCCGTGGGGAACCCGCGGAACCCCGGCCCGGCGACGTCGTGAGCTTCGAGAGCCTCACCTACCTCCCCACGGACCAGCAGCTCGACCTGACCGTGTGGTTCGCCTGCCTGCCCGACCAGGCCTCCGACTTCGGCTGTGAGCTGGACGCCAGCGCCTTCGACAGCCTGTCCGGGGTGGACCCGGAAGCGCTCACCCCCGAAGAACAGGCCAAGCTGCTCCAGCAGCTCCTCGACGCCGGCCTCATCGGGGTCGAGCCCTGGTTCCCCCCGACCTGGGTGGCGCCCGCCGACGCCCTCGACGGCCTGTCGGACACCGAGCGCATCGAGGGCGTCAGCGCCGTGATCAACCTCACGGCGATGCCCACTGGCGCGCAGTCCGAGAGCGACACCGAGATCGCCTACAAGCGCCTGCCGATCAGCGAAGCGCTGACCCCCAACCACAACCCCGACATCGTCGCCTTCACGGTCGACGGCGAGGTCTTCGCCCCCGGGGGCACCGTCGGCGTCGACTGGGGAGAGCCCGTCGAGATCGAGCCGCTGCTCGCCGCCGATGCGCTCGAGACCTACACCTACCGGACGTCCGACGGCGTCGACGAGGAGCGCACGGAAGAACCCTTCGTGAGCTGGTACGTCGAAGCCGGCAGCTTCGACCAGCCCTACTCGCTGTACCCCACCCTGCCGGTGACCTGGACCGCCCCCCTCAGCCCCGAAGACGTCCACGTCGGCGACGGCAGCACCACCTCCTGGCGGCTCATCGCCGTGATCCGCGACCGCCGCGGCGGCATGGGCTGGGCCGAGCTGACCGTGGAGATCGGGGCCGAGGACGCCCCCCGCGTCGGGGCGCTCTGAGGCGGGGCGGAGGCAGGGGGCGGAGGCAGGGGCAGGGGACGCCCGGCACACCCCCGCCACCCCCATCGCGCCCGCAGCTACCGCCGGCGCCGCGCCACCAGCAGCCCCAGCAGAGGGAGGGCCGGCAGGGCCAGCGCACCACTGCTGCTGCCCGCAGTGCAGCCACAGGCCGACACCGTGTGGGTCTCCGAGGCGTTGCCGGCCTCGTCGTAGAAGGTGACTTCGAAGCGCTGGTTGTAGTCGTACTCCAGGCTGGGGATGATGCTCGCACCATCCTCTGCCCTGCCACCGGCCCAGCCATACAGTGCCCAGGCCTTCTCGCCATACTGCGACACCGTCTCCACCAACAGGTCGTCAGGCGGGGTCAGGTCGTCGTCGTAGTCCTTGAGCTTGAATTCAAGGGACTTCCCGTAGGAGCAGTCCTCGAACGAAAGCTCTTCGTCGAGATCGCGCTCGACTCTCTCGACTCCACCGTCCCACCATGGGTCGATCTCGTCGACCACATCCGATGTCGCGAACCGGAGCTGCTCGGTGTCCGCCGGGTCGTACAGCACCACCTCCGCGAACGGTGGCAGCAGCTCGTCGAAGGTCACCACGGTCAGGACATCACTCTCCATCCACTGCTGCTCGATGTCGAAGGCCGTCGTCTCCGCGCCGTCGATGGTCACCACGGGATCATCCACCGAGAAGCGTCCCGTCCCAAAGGACAGGTAGACGACCCGGGTGTTGCGGTGGGCCGCGTCCAGCGAGACCGGGTGCAGCAGGAAGCTGGCTCCACTCGCGCACGATGTGGCCATCGCCGGCCGAGCGACCAGCGAGGCCAGCACCCACGCCAGCGCCATCATGCCCGCTTCTCCCGCCGGCGACGGGCCACCAGCAGCCCCAGCAGCGGCAGCGCCGGCAGGGCCAGCGCCCCGCTGCTGCCGCCCGACGAGCAGCTACAGCCGTAGCCGTTGATCTGGAGGTTCCAGACCGCGGTGTTGTTGGTCTCGTCCACCTCGTCGATGATGTCACCGTAGTCGGTCTCGATGACGACGTTGTAGGTGCCCACGTCGATATCCGTGGGCAGGGTGACGGTCTGGGTGAAGGTGGCGGGGCCGTCGGGCCACAGCTCGGACATGCCCGAGTACAGGAGGTGGGGCGATCCCGCGCCGGAGGCAGGCACCAACTGGATCCAGGTGTAGGCGTCCACCACTTCGGTCCCCAGGTTCAGCAGCGCGTAGTCGACGTCCAGGTCCGCCCCCATGACCACCTCCAGCGGCGCGTCGGGCGTCGGCGTGCTGCTGCCCGTAGGGCAGTCGTAGGCATCGAGTCCCTCCTCGACGGCCCGGGCGCTCAGGTCGTTGATGGTCGGAAGCGGCCGGCTCTGTCGCCAGTCGCAGGGGCGGGGGGATGCGTCGAAGTGCTCCTCGTTGATCGCGTAGAGTTGCACGGCGATGTCCGCCCCGGTGCTGCTGGAGTCGGGGTACAGCGCGCGCACGCCCTCCCGATCATCTTCCCCGACCTGCCAGAAGTCGTTGTCCAGGAACTGGCCGTCGCCAACCAGCGACCCGCCGAAGCCGTACCAGTTCATGGTGGCGGCGATGGGGCCGGAACTGCCGTTGTGGTAGGAGTGGTTGAGACCGACGGCGTGCCCGACCTCGTGGAGGACCGTGCCGCGTAGCGGTGCAAGCCATGCCTCGAAGTTTTCGTCGTGAAAGTCGTAGTACTTGAGGTCCGGGTCCCAGGTCCAATAGCAGGCGTTGACGTAGACATCCGCCTCGACGATGTCGGCCTTCGGTGTCCCCGAACCTTCGCACCCGCGCTTGCCCCGGTAGTCGGTGACACCGTAGGTACCGGAGCTGTCGCCGCCGCAGTCGTAGAGGTAGGCCGCCGCCACGATGTTGATCCCATCTCGGTCACTGGAGGTCGTCACCGAGGTCAGACCGTGAGACACCCCCAGCGCCGATCCGGGGATGGCGGTCTCGTCCCAGGCGTCGATGGACTCTTCGACGGCCGTCCGCAGCGAGCCCGACGAGGGGAAGGACACCGTGGAGACGCTGAAGTCCACGGCGGCACCCGGCCAGCGTGCCGGGTCGGCACCACAGTCGTAGAGCATGTAGGCGTGGGCAGCCGGCGACAGCAGCAGCATGATGAAGGCGTTCACTGGTTCACCTCCACCAGCGCGACCGGCGCATTGCAGGCCGCGGGTCCCGGACTGATGGAAGGCACAGCCACGGTGCTGGGCGGCAGGGCGTCGAGGACGCCCTGGAGACGGTCGCGGTACTGCTGCCAGGTCGCGAGCGGTCGGGTACCAGCGTAGAAAGCCTGGAAGTCGATGGTCCAGTCGACGGTGACCCCCTCTTCGGTCGTCTGACCCGACAGGGACCGGCGGAAGGTCTCGTTGCCGCTGGCGGAGTTGGGCACGAAGGTGGTGCGGGGTTCACTGGGCAGCGCCGATGCCCGCAGCGTGATGGTGCCGGACCAGCCCGACGCGTCCAAGGTGCCGTCCAGTGACACCTCAACCGCGCCGACATGCTCAGCGTTGCACCGACCGACGAGGTGGATGCTGCCCGCATCAGCGGTTCCCGACAGGTGCGCGTTGCAGGTCGAGGTGGTGCCGGTGGCGACATCCGTGCCGTGGATGACGACCACGGCCGACCAGTCACCGGTGGCGACACCCGTCCCATCCCATTCGGCCGCCACATCGACGGCGTCCAGCGCCGCGCCAGCGGTCTGGATGTCGACCGCCGGTTCCCACCAGTAGTACGCGTGCGCCCCGTCCACCGGCGCTGCCTGCGGGAAGATCGGCCTATCGGTGTAGACGAAGGGCGCGCCGGCCCCGTCGACCACGTAGTCCTTTCCAGCCCCCGGGATGATGCGCACCAGCGACAGGTCCGCGAAGGCCAGCGGCCACCGCAGAGGCTCGCCGGCAGCGGAGCAGGTCAGGAAGACCAGCACGTCGTCCCCCGCCTGGAGGCGGGGGTAGCCCACCGAGGTCGCGAAGGTGGCGTCGGGGAACTCGCCCACCGGCAACCGGAAGGTGAAGCTGCCGGCGGTGGGGAGCTGCGGCGCGCCCCGCAGCACCTCGTCCACATCCAGCGTGACGAAGGTGAAGGCGTCCGCTTCGTCGTCCGAGAGGCACTGCTCGGTGCCGGTGACGGTGCCGCGAAGGGCGATGGTCGATGCCCCCACCATGTCCGGGTAGCTGAAGGAGGCCCAGCTACTGGCCTGTGCCGGCAGCGAGAGGGCGAGGACGCTGAAGGTCAGGCACGCGGCGCTGGCGCGAGACTTGCAGGGGGGGGTGACAAGCGATGGATGCACGTCATGCTCCTGTCCTCTGCAACCCGGGCAACTGAAGAGGGAAAAGGCAAGGGCCGATCAGCACCCGGCGGCCCTTCCCCCACTGCAGGCCACGGCGGTGGCGTCGCGCAAGAGCGAAGAGCCGCGCCCCCCGTCTGCCGACAACGGTGCGCCACCTTCGACGACGCCCCCCGCGTCGGCGCGCTCTGACAGGCACCTCGGCCGGCGGTGAGCCATCCCCACGCGCCGGACAGTTCGAAAGTCGATGATCGGGCAAAGCCAGCGACAGCCGCGGGCGGGCGGTCCTCGTTGGAGAGCGGGTCCACGTGCGCCACTGCGGCGCGTGGTGCGGGGAGCGAGGGCGCGAAGCCGCGAGCCATGAGGGCGCGAGTCCGCGAGGGGGGCGCGAAGCCGCTCAGCGCTCGATTCTCGGGGTACATCGGCGATGCCACCCCACTTTCGAGCGCCTCGCGTCCCACAGCCGCTCGATTCTCGGGGTACATCGGCGATGTCACCCCACTTTCGAGCGCCTCGCGCCCCACAGGCGCTCGATTCTCGGGGTACATCGGCGATGTCACCCCACTTTCGAGCGCCTCGCGTCCCACAGCCGCTCGATTCTCGGGGTACATCGGCGATGTCACCCCACTTTCGAGCGCCTCGCGC
>CAZRFD010000100.1:0-25483 GCA_964599085.1 uncultured Enterobacterales bacterium
CATGGAGTCTCCTCTCTCAGGTCATCCGGCGGCGCCGTGCGCAGCGCTCGCCGTGGCCCGCACAAGGTCGCGGGCGGGTACGCTGCCAGCATACAGGACATCGCCCCGGCTTGGCGCGGTGTCGCCGCCGTCGCAGAGGTGAAGGTGAAGAAGCTGTTGGTCGCCGTCCTCTCCCCGGTGCTGCTGGTGTCGGCGGTCGCCGTGGGCGTCGTCTGGTGGGACCGCGGTGCGCCGCCGGGCTTCCGGCCCTCCCTCGTCGACGTCACCCCCGACCAGATCAGCTACGACAACCGTGGGGTGCGCCTCAGCGGCACCGCCCACTACGCCGTCCGCCTCACACAGAAGGCCAGCAAGGGGGACCGCGTCTGGCACCTCTTCCCGGTGCTTCCCCTGGGCGACACCATGTCCAGGCACGTGCGTGTGGTCGTCCGGACCGAGCGAGAGCCCGACCCGATGCTCGGCTTCGAGGACGTCGAGATCGAGGGGCTCGCGCGGCCTCCCGGCGCGATCATCGGTCCTCAGGTCCGCGAAGCCTTGATCCAGGCAGGCTTCGAGCTGGACGAGAAGCTGGTCCTGGTCGAAGCCTTCGACGACTGACGGGCCGCAGCCGGGCGCTGCCGGCGGTCAGCGCCGGACGACGCTGGTGCCGGCGTAGCGGGCCACCTTGCCCAGCTCGCTCTCGATGCGGAGGAGCTGGTTGTACTTGGCGACGCGCTCGCTGCGGGCAGGGGCACCCGTCTTGATCTGGCCGGCGTTCACGGCGACGGCGAGGTCGGCGATGGTCGTGTCCTCGGTCTCGCCCGAGCGGTGGCTGATCACCGTGGTGTAGCCGTGGCGGTGGGCGAGCTGGATGGTGTCCAGGGTCTCGGACAGGGTGCCGATCTGGTTGACCTTGATGAGGATGCTGTTGGCCACATCCTGCTCCAGGCCCCGCGACAGCCGCTGCACGTTCGTGACGAACAGGTCGTCGCCGACGAGCTGGACCTTGCCGCCGAGCCGCTCGGTCAGCAGCTTCCAGCCGTCCCAGTCGTTCTCGTCCAGGCCGTCCTCGATGCTGAACAGCGGGTAGCCCTCGACCAGGCCGGCGTAGTAGTCGACCATGGCGGCGGCGTCGCGCTGCTGCCCCTCGAAGGTGTAGGCGCCCTTGTCGAAGATCTCGCTGGCGGCGACATCGAGGGCGAGCTGGAAGTCCTTGCCGGGCGTGTAGCCGGCGGCTTCGATGGCGGACACGAGCAGGTCCAGGGCTTCGGCGTTGCTGCCGAGGTTCGGCGCGAAGCCGCCCTCGTCCCCGACGGCCGTCGCGAGCCCGCGACTGCGGCACACGCTCTTGAGCGTCTGGTAGACCTCGGCGCCGGCGCGCAGGCCGTCCATGAAGGTCGGCGCGCCCACCGGGGCGATCATGAACTCCTGGATGTCGACGTTGTTGTCGGCGTGGGCGCCGCCGTTGAGCACGTTCATCATCGGCACCGGCAGCACCTGTGCCGAGGTGCCACCGATGTAGCGGTACAGCGGCAGGTCCAGGCTGAGCGCCGCCGCCCGGGCGGCGGCCAGGGACACGCCGAGGATGGCGTTGGCGCCCAGGCGGCCCTTGTTGGGGGTGCCGTCGAGGTCGATGAGGAGCTGGTCGATCTCGGCCTGGTCCCGCACATCCACGCCGATGAGGTGCGGCGCGATGGCTTCGGTGACGTTGGCGACGGCCTTGTCGACGCCCTTGCCCTTCCAGGCGGAGCCACCATCGCGCAGCTCGACCGCTTCGTGTTCGCCGGTGCTGGCGCCGCTGGGCACGGCGGCGCGTCCGACGATGCCGTCTTCCGTGACCAGCTCGACCTCTACGGTCGGGTTGCCGCGGCTGTCCAGGATGGGGCGTGCGTAGACCTCGAAGATGGCTGGCATGAACACTCCCTGGCTCCGCGCCACCGGCTCCGCGGACGGCGTGCCCGCGTTCGTCTCCGGCCCGACGGAGGCGCGTCGGGTATCGCTGGCTCCCACGCGCTGCAAGGCGTCGTGGCGACGTGCTCGCGCGGGGGTTACTCGCGCCCTTCGCTGTACCCAGAGGACCCGATGCGTACGCCTCTCCTCCGCTCCGTTCGTTCCGCTGCCATCGTCGCCGCGGCCCTGGTCTCCCTGCCTGCCGCAGCCAACCCCTGGGCAAAGCTCCAGGCGGCGCCGGAAGCCGTGAACATCGGCGGCTCCGTCGAGCTGTCGCTGCTGGGCAATTTCCTCGGGGACGGCGCTGTGCCCTTCGTGTGGTCCAGCTTCGCAGAGTCCACCGAAGACGCGCCGGCCGACCACTACCTGATGGCCGTGGCGCCCGGGCAGGGCGTCAACGTCATGTCGCGCAGCCTCGCCGAAGAGCTCGGCCTCAAGGTCAAGAGCATGAAGATCAGCGGGCAGCCCTTTGACTACGTCCAGGTCGACAACGCCTGGATCGGCGAGGGCGACGCCACGGTCGGCGTGCAGGGCGCGGTCTTCGTGGTCGTCGACGCCCCCTCCTGGGAGCTGGGTAAGGTGGAGCTGGGCGCGAGCTGGGCGCTCGTCGATCCGACGCTCCTCGGCCTGTCCTGGGCCATCCTCCCCTCGAAGGGTCACGTCGTCCTGGCCCCCGCGGACCAGGGCGCGGATCTGGTGGCCCGCGTCGGCGGCAGCACCGTGTCCTACGCCGCCGTGTCGCCGGGCAAGGTGCAGTTCGGCAAGCACAAGGGCTGGCTGGCCGACATGCCCATCGTCACCAAGGGCAGCATCGGTGGGCAGAGCGTCGACCTGGTCCCGAACTTCGCGGGCGGCTCCGTGGTGAGCAACCAGGTCGCGCTTCCGGCCGACGCCCCGACGGTGCGGCGCGGCGATCAGCACATGTCCTGGCTGGACGGCGCGATCGGCGACACCGACCTTGGCGCCTGGTGGGTTGGCGTGACCTCCGACCTGCGCGTCGTCGGACCCGACATGTACGACGGTGGCCCGGTGACGCTGGGCTCCGTGGGCGCCTGGCAGCTCAGCCGCTTCGACGTCGCCGGCGACTCGGCGGGCAACACGCTGGCCTTCGCTGCCGCCGCTGATCAGCAGCGCGGGGACCCTCGCCCCACCCTGCTCGCCCAGAAGGAAGCCGCCCTCGGCAAGTGCCTCGAACCCGAAGAGCCGCTGTCCGAAGAAGACGCCGCCAAGCCTGCGGGCGAACGCTGTGCGGGGCCGTACACCGAAGTGGCGGGGGCCCGGGCGTCGTCCGGCGACCTCGACGGCGCGCTGGAAGCGTGGAAGGCCGTGGTCGACGGCGACGCCAACGCTTGCGCCAACTACAAGGAGCTCGGCCGGGTGTACCTGCGCCGCGGCGAGCTGGGCGACGCCATCGCGGCCCTCTCCCACAGCAGCGAGCTGTTCCACGCCTGGTGGCAGCACGATGCCTGGGACCGCGCCGACCTGCAGCAGGACTTCGACAAGACGGCCGAAGAAGACCAGGACGCGTTCGTGCCCTACCCGCAGCCGGCGTCCTGCGTCGACGCGGACGCCTTGCTCGCGTCGGCCTACCTGGCCAAGGGCGACATGGACGCCGTCAAGAAGCTCTACGACGACTACCTGGACATGGACCCCGGGCTGGCCAGCGTCTACGGGTCGGTGCTGATCATCGCCGACGATGTCGAAGCGGCGCATGGCCCCTGGCGCATGGTCGACCACCTCACCCTGGAGCCGTCCATCGTCGCCAAGGCGGGCCTGGGCCGGCTCTTTGCCCAGCAGCGTGACTGGAAGAGCGCCGACACCAACTACCGCCGGGCGATGACGCTGGACCTCGGCGACGGCACGGTCGCGGCCATGTGGGCCGACGACATGTTCGCCGCGCTGGGCGCCTCTGACGCCCTGCAGCAGGCCCGCGAGTTCGCCGCCGCCTACCCGGGCGCGCTGGGGCCGCAGGTCGCCGTGGCACGGGTCGAGCGCCTGGCCGGAACGCCGGTGGCGCAGCTCGTGGAACGGGCCGACCCCGTGTTCGAAGAAGCGGTCGCTCGCTTCCACCACAACCCGATCGTGCTCGCCGACTGGGCCCTCTTCCTGACCGACACGGGTCGGTCGGACAAGGCGGCCTCGGTGCTGGACGACGCCCTGAAGGAAGCGCCGCAGTCCGCCGCGCTGTGGCTCGCGAAGGCCGAGCTGGCCAGGGTCGCAGGTGACAACGCCGAGGCGGGTGTCGCCTACGCGCGGGCCGTTGCCGCCGGTGGCCTCCACCCGGGCTACGCGACGCACCAGCCGGATGCGGCGTCGGGTGCGCTGCCGCAGTGATGGTCAGCCAGCCAGCCGGTCCCAGACCCGGCTGGCCAGGTCGATGAGCGTGGCCCACAGCAGGTCGTAGGTGCCGCGGTGCAGCATCGTGGCCTGGACGACCAGGCAGACCACGACGAAGACCATCGCCCAGCGGGCGACGTTGCGGATGCCCACGACCGCGGCGGCGGCGGCTTCGTCGTAGGTGCCGGCTTCGATGCGTTCGGCTTCGGCGTCGGCGCTCAGCCAGGCCCACAGCGTGACCGCGGCGCCGGGGATCACCGTGAACAACAGCCCGATGGTGTCGAGCGCCAGGGCCGCCGTGATGATCAGCTTGAGGCGGCGGACCCGTGGAGCCACGTCGACCGGCGGTGCCGGGGGTTCACCGGCGAACAGGGCGTCGACCCGCGGCCATGGCGACAGCGCAGCGGGTGACTCGTCGGAGGGCTGGACGGGGCCGTCGGAGATCACGCCAGCATCGCCTTGAGCGCGTCGGTGTACCAGGTGTGGCAGTCCTCGTCGAACTGCAGGCCGCCGCCACCGCTCTTGATCTGCAGCACGCCCTCTTCGCGGAAGGCGCGCACGGCGTTGGCGAGGTTGCCGAGGCTGAGGGCTTCCGGGCGGCGTAGCTCGTCCACGGCCAGCAGGCCGGCACCGACGCTCTGGATCCGGGCTGGGAGGTCGCGCGAGCGGATGTCGCGGGACCGGAGGACGCGGGCGGCGCGGAGCACGAGCTGGTAGGACTCGAGGAAGTTGCGGGTCAGCTCTGCCAGTTCCACCAGCAGCGCGGGGTCGCGGACCTCCAGTGGAGCGGTGGCCGGGTCGGCGCCTTCGGCGATGGGGGCGAGCGCGCCGTGGCGTGTGGCGGCGTCGCGGGCGCCGGTCCACATGTCCTGCAGCGAGGCATCGGGGTCGAGCGTCAGTTCGTAGCGGAGCAGGTAGACCTGCAGGCGGAACAGGTCGAACACGCGGTCGGCCGGGGCCGTGTGCTCGCCCGCTGTGCGCTGCTCGGGGCTGATGGCGCCACGGACCGCGGCGGCCAGGAGGCTGGGCCCCATGACGAAGTCGATGAGGCCGTTCTTGTAGTACTCCAGCGTGATGCGCTGTTCGGGCACGACCTGCAGGATGTCGCCCTCTTCGTCGGCGAGGCGGCGGAGCTGCTTGTTGCGCGTGAAGCGGGCGACGGCCTGGTCGACGACCCACTGCCCGCGCCCCGCGCTGCCGGCGGGCTCCGCGCCCAGGAGCAGGAGCAGGTCGTAGAAGCGGCGGACGCGGGCCGACAGCTCGGCGACGCGGATGCCTCGACGGGACTGGGCCAGCAGGGCCATGGCGACGATGCCGGTGGGCAACACCACCATGCTGCGCGAGATGCGCGCCATCACGCGGTCGGCGATGCGGTTCAGCTCTTCCGTGCGGAGGTCCCGGTCGAGCTCTGCCCAGGGGCGATCGAGCTTCGACAGCAGATCGTGGACCTCCAGGGGCTCGGCGACCCGCATGAACACCCGACCGTAGCGCTTGCCGAGCGCCTTGCTGGCCCGCGCCAGCTCGCCGACGCTCTCGGCCCGCTTCTGGTCGCCGGCAAGCTCGCGTGCGTAGGCGCCCTCCTCGGCGATCTGTTCATACGAGATGGCGATGGGCAGCAGGCTGACCTCGCGATCCGTTCGACCCTCGGCGGCGGCTTCGATGACCATGCTCAGCACGCCCAGGCGCGGGCGCAGCAGCTTGCCGGTCCGGCTGCGCCCACCCTCGACGAAGAACTCCACCGGGAATTCGTCGCGGATGAGCTGCCGCAGGTAGGACCGGAACACCACGGGGAAGACCCGGTCGCCGTGGAAGCTGCGCTTGATGAACACCGCGCCGACGCGTCGCAGCACGGGTCCCAGGGGGAAGAAGGAGAGGTTCTCGCCGGCGACGACGTGGGGGATCATCACGTCGCGTTCGAACAGCTGACTGCTGATGAGGAGGTAGTCGAGGTGGCTCTTGTGGCAGGGCATCAGCACCGGCGTGCCCTGGCGGTAGGCGCTGCGGATGCGCTCGACGTCGATGTCCCGCATGTCGACGCCGGAGTAGATGCGGTTCCAGACCAGGCGGGTCAGCAGCCGGCTGGCCCGGACGAAGGGCCAGGAGAAGCGCGCCGCGATGTGGTCGAAGACCCGCTCGACCTGCTGTTCGACCTGCTGCGGACTGCGCTTGCTGGCGGCAGCTTCGCTCTGGACCAGGCGCGACACCTCGGGGCTGCGGAGCACGAGGCGCCGCGTCCAGCGGTGGGAGCGAACGCGTGGGCCGCGGACGAGCTGGCTCTCGCGGTACAGGTAGCGGCGCAGCAGCATCCGGGCGACGCGGGCCCGGCGTTCCAGGGAGGCGTCGGGGAAGCGCGACAGCAGCTCGGACAGGTCCACGGGGTCGCCGGCCTGGACGAAGGCGTCGCGGTGCCGGGTGCTGACGGCCAGCAGCTTCTGCAGTGGGGTCGGGCGATCCTGCCGACCCAGCAGCAGGCGCCCGACCTCTGTGCGGGCGCGGGGCCAGTTGCGGCGCCACACGACGACCACGGGAACGAGCTGGATGGGGCGGTCGCAGCGTTCCTGCGCCTGCACCAGGGCGGCCATGGGGTCTTCGGCGAGGGCTTCGCCGTGATCGTCGAGCAGGAAGAGCGCGCTGGGCATGCCGTGGGCGACCGCGTCGCTCAGCCAGCCCGACGCGATGGGGTCGGGCGCCCGGCCGCCGGTGAGGAGGCGGCGCAGCGCGCGCAGTGACAGGGTGATGGCGTCGGCCAGCGGTGCCATCCAGGCCGAGCGGATCCCGTTGGTGAACCGGGCGAGCGGCAGGCGGCGACGGTTGAGCACGTGGTTGAGCGCCAGCCAGTCCAGCTTGGAGCGGGCGTGCAGCACGTAGACGAGCGGCCCCTGGTCGGCCGCGCGGCGGATCTGTTCGGCGGAGTGCTCTTCGAGTCGCAGCCCGCGGGTCACCACCCAGACGATGGACAGCCAGTAGAGCAGGCCGAAGCGCCGTCGCATGGCGGACCGGTAGAGGCCTTCTGCGGTGTGCGCGAGGTCGCCACGTGGTACGCGCGGCATCGTCGGGCCCTTGTCGGGTGGGGCTTGCGGCGCGGCCGGTTGCTGCTCGGCGGGAGCGTCGCCAGGCGGCGGGGCTTGCGGGGGCGTCCGTTCATCCATCGGCACGGCATTAACCCTCGGCCGCCCAGGCGGCGGCCGCCAGGACCTCGTCGCCGACCTGTCGCCAGCTCCGGACGTGGGGGCGCGTCCGCCGGCCCAGCCAGGCGCGGGTGGCTTCGATGAGCGCGTGGTCGTCGCCTGGCTCGACGATGGTCCCGCCGTCGCCGGTCAGCGCGGCGGTGTCGCCGATGTCGGTGCCGACGACGGGGGTCCCCTGGGCGCGGTAGTCGAGCACCTTCAGCGGGCAGAACCAGGCAGGCGCGTCCCGGTCGTAGGGCACCATGCCCACGTCGAGGGCGGCGACGGCGTCGGCGAGCCCCTGGCTGGCGAGGTGTCCTGTCCACAACACGTCGTCGGGCAGGCGCTCGTCCGGACCCAGGAAGTGCTCCGCGGGGCGCCGTTCGCCGATGAGCACCAGCCGGGCACCCACCCGCTCCGCCACGAGCCGGAGACGCCCGATTCCGTGCCAGGGCTTCATGCTGCCGACAAAGCCGATGGCCGGTTCGTCCGGGTCGAGGCCGAGGCGCGCGCGTCCCAGCTCTCGGTTGCCGCGGCGCGGCGTGACCCCGTTGGGGACGACGACGACCCGGCGACAGCCCAGCTCGTCGGCGAGCCACCGACGCAGCCAGGAGCTGACGCACACGACGAGGGGTGCGGCTCGGAGCACCTCGCGCTCCCAGTGGGCTGCGAGAGCAGGGCGCCGAAGTCGCTCGAAGCGCTGCCGCTCCATGAACGGCGGGGCGTTGACCTCGAGCACCCAGGGCGCGCCGAGGGCGGCGTGGATCCGCCAGCCCGCGTCGGAGAACAGGCTGTGGCGTTCGATCACCAGGTCGGGGGCGTCGCCGGCATGGGCATCGGCGATGACCCTGCGGGCGATGCGCCGCGCCGCGCGGATCTCGCGCTGATCCCGCCAGCTCTCCAGCCACGAGGGCCAGCCGCCCACGCCCACCTCGATGGCCGGGGGGGGCTGCTCCCCGAAGACCCCGCGGCGGTCGGAGAGTCGCGCCGCCACGACGTCCACGTCGTGGGACTGCGCCAGGCCCCGTGCCAGTCCGCGCGCATGCGCACTCGCTCCGCTGGGGCCGAGCAGCGGGATCCCGGGGGCGGGCAGGAGGTAGCGGAGGCGCATGCGCCGGCAGCGTAGCCCGCGAGTGTCAGGGGAGGCGGGCGCCCTGCTGGTCGAGTGGGTCGATGGTGCGTTCTCCACCACCGTCCGTCAGGTCGACGTCCAGTTCGTCACCATCACCGAGCCCGCCATCTCCGAGACCGCCGTCGCTGCTACCGCCGTCTCCGAGCCCACCATCGGCGTCGCCGCCGTCTCCAAGCCCGCCGTCTCCGAGTCCACCGTCGCTGAGACCGCCGTCGCTGCTACCACCATCTCCGAGTCCACCGTCTCCGAGGCCGCCGTCGGCGCTGCCACCATCGGGCGCACCGCCATCGGCGCTGCCACCATCGGGCGCACCGCCATCGGCGCTGCCACCATCGGCGCTGCCACCGTCGGTCGAGCCACCATCGGGCGCGCCGCGATCGGCGCTGCCACCATCGGCGCTGCCACCGTCGGTCGAGCCTCCATCGGTCGCGCCGCCATCGGCGCTGCCACCGTCGGTCGAGCCACCATCGGGCGCGCCGCCATCGGCGCTGCCACCGTCGGTCGAGCCACCGTCGGGCGCGCCACCATCGGTGCCGCCGCCATCTGCGCCGCCGTCGTCGCCGCCATCCATCGAGCCGCCGTCGGTCGCCCCGCCGTCGTCTGCGGGCCGATCGTCGCCCTCCAGCGCGCTGCCCTCCGCGCGCTCGTCGTCGCCGACGGCCTGATCGCCGTCGGCGTCGACGAACACCGCGGACGATGTGGCCACGCGCTGGGAGAGAACCGTCGCGTCGGGTGCCGCGAGGTCCTGGTCGGCCAGCCAGGAGGGGGCGCCGAGCTCCAGCACCAGCCGGGTGTCATCGATCTGCACGCCGACGGCGGACCTGAGCGCGATGGTGCCGACATCGAGGTCGACCGCGACCGGTCCGGCCGTGTCGGAGACGTAGCTGAGCTGCATCGGTGCGCTGAGCTGGACGTCGGCGCTGCACCAGGCCCCGCCGGGTACACCCAGGGTCTGGTCGCTGGCGAGGTCGAGGGACTGCTGCAGCGCATCGACCTGGGTCGTGGCGCCGTCGCAGCTCGTCCAGGTCAAGGACGCGACCGGCAGGACGCCGCCGAGGTCACGCATGCCGGGGCTGGGCGCCACCCGGGCGGTCATCTCTCCGGGGTTGCCGACGCTGGTCCCCTCGCCGACCGGCCCGTCGGTCCGGCAGGCGGTCGACAGGAGAGCAGGCAGGAGGATGGCGATGGCGGCCGCGCGCATCAGGGCTCCTCGTCGAGGGGGGCGGACAACGGGAAGAGCTGGAGCCCTATCTGCACCACCAGCTCCCGGTCACCCTCCGCACTGTCGCAGACGTCCAGCATGTGTTCCTGGAAGCGGGTCAACTCGGCCTTCAGCCGGGGCAGCAGGCCGGAGGGAATCGCCACGGTGATCCCGCCGAGGTGGCGCTGCGACGGGCGGAAGAGCTCGATGGCATCCGTGGCGCGGCTGAGCATTCCCCGATGGTAGTTGTGCACGGCCAGCCCTGTCACCTCGTGGGGAGTCGCCACGGTGACATCCGCCACGCTCACCCCACCGTCGGGCCCCTGCACCAGCATGCCGAGGGCGCGCAGCGTGTCGATGGCATCCTGCGCCTGCTCGGGTGTGATGGGGGGGCGCAGGTGGCCCGCCACCCAGGCGGGGTCCGGCCGGAAGGACGGGGAGGTCGCCAGCTCGCGGACGGCCGGGAGATACCAGCGCGACAGGTAGCGGAAGGCCTCCCCCTCGATCCGTCGGGCCCGCTGGAAGCGGCGTGCCGCGCTGATCTGCTCCCACACGGCGTTGCGCTCGTCGTCGTTGGCGGCGCGGTCCAGGTCGACCAGCATCGTGAAGAACTCGCGTTCTTCGGCTTCGAGGGACATGGCCTTGGCGAAGGAGTCGGTGGTCGCGGCGGTGAGGTTCCGGCGGCCCTTGACCACCTCCGAAAGCAGGCTGGGTGACTTGACCCCCGCGAGACGCGCGAACAGGCGGTGGCTGAAGCGCGGGTTCTCGGTCTTGCGCCAGGCGAACCAGTCGCCGAGGAATGTCCGGTGGTCGAGGTAGGCGAAGACATCGGGGCGGGACGAGGACATCGCTTGGACTATGCCGCCAGATGTACCCACCGGCAAGCAATCCGAGTACAACCGTGAAGGTCGGTGACTTCGATGACTTCTGGCTACACGCGTACTCGCGCTGAGTACGGATTGTGCGTACTTGGGGAGGCGATGAGTACACGCCATCGGTAATGATGTCCTCGTCGGCGGCCGGATGGTCCGGTCGCTCCTCGGTCGAGAGACCGCAGCCCGAGAAGCCGGTGACCACCTCACACCTCATCCTCCTCGGCATCGTCGCGACGCTGTCCTTCCTGGGCAGCGGGGCCGGGAGCCCGGACGACGCCTCGGTGGTGGGTGGAGGACGTGGGGCTGGTGGCTCCCCGGGAGAGGGGCACGTCGACGACTGAGAGCGTGGGACCGCACGTTCTCGACCCGGCGGGTCTGGCCGCGGACCCGTCGGGTCACCCTTCAACCCTGGAACCCCCCTTGTTGTGAGGCTTGAGAGCGTGGGACCGCACGTTCTCGACCCGGTGGGCCTGGCCGCGGGCCCATCGGGTCACCTCCGCAAGGAGCCACGGGTCTGCATGGCGACGCGGGCAATGTGGGCAGGGTACTGTTGGGGCATGTCCGTGGTGGTTGGAGCCCTGGTCCTGCTGGCGGCCTGTCGCCCGGGCGGCGGTTCGGCCGCGGACAGCGGCGGCGGTACTGACACCGGGCCTGGCCTGGCCTGTGCCGAGGACGACGCTGCGTTCGCGTCGCTGAACGCTGTCGCGGTGGACGCGGCCGGGGTGCTGCGGGTCTCCTGGGCCCCCAGCGCCGTCGCGGTGGCGCGCATCGGCTACGACGACGGAGCGGTCCGACGTTCGGTGGACGTCGACGACGCGGCCGGACAGGTCTTGATCGTCGGGGCCGGCCCCGGGCTCGACGTGTCCTGGTGGGCGGAGGGCGAAGACGCAGGGCAGCCCGTCTGCAGTACGCCGCGCACCGCGTCTACCGGCGCGGTGGACGCCCGGATCCCACCGGTGTCGCAGGTGGGCGCCTCGGGGGCGCCGGACACGCTGCTCGCGGTGCCGGTCCTGACCCTGGAGGGACGCTTTGCGACCCTCGTCGACAGCCTGGGCCGCTTCGTGTGGAGCCGGGAGATCGACCGCGACGCGCCGCGTGTCCGCCTCGCGGCCGACGGCGACGCCCTCCTCGTCGGCGGTCCCGCCCCGAGCATCGACGAAGACGCCATCATCCAGCACATCGCCCTCGACGGTCAGGTGGTCGACGAGACGCCGATCCTCGGCGGCCACACGGACTTCACGGCGCTGCCCGACGGCAGCCTGGCCATGCTCGGCTGGGACATCCGCAGCTTCGATGATCGGCGGCTGCTCGGTGACACGGTGCTGGAGCGCTCACCCGAGGGGGCGCTGCGCCAGGTGTGGAGCATCTACGAGGACTACAGCCCCGACCTCGATGGCGACTACCACTCCGACTACTACCAGGCCGACCCCGACGTGGAAGACTGGAGCCACGCCAACGGCCTGGAGTACTCCGCCGACACCGACGCCTACTACGTGTCCGTCTCGACCCTCTCCCTCATCGTCGCCATCGATCGAGGCAGCGGCCGGATGCTGTGGAGCGTGGGACAGGTGGACCCGACGGTGGAGACGCCCGAGGGCCTGGTGATCAACCCCCACAGCGTGCAGCGACTGGACGACGGTAGCTTCCTGGTGTTCAACCGTGGCAAGGAGGTCTGCTCGAACATCACCCGGTTCACCGTCGATGAAGACGCCGCAAGGGCCGAGCTCGTCGAGCGCTACGTCAGCCCCGATTGCCTCGAGGTGCTGCTGTTCGGGGACACCCGCCGTGACGATGGCGGCCGGACCTTCATCTCGTGGTCGTCGTCCGGTCGGCTCGAAGAGCTGGACCCGGACGGAACCAGCGTCCGCCAGGTCGACCTGTCGCTCGGCGGCGTCTTCGGCTTCCTGGACCCGGTGCCGCTGAGTGCGCTGGCCGGCGCGGGGTGAGCGCGTCGGCCAGGGGCTTGGGCGGCCCTACTTTGTGTAGACGCAGCCGCTGCTGTTGTCGCAGGTGATGCTGTCGTCGGATCCGAAGGTGTAGGTCGTGCCTCCGGCGTACACATCGCCGCCGAGGTTGCCGCTGAAGGACCCGTGGCTGACGGAGAGCGTGCCGTTGCGGATGTAGACGGCGCCGCCTCCGCCGGTGTAGCGGGCGGCGTTGTCGGTGAAGGAGGGGTTGGCCATGTCGAGGCTGGCACCCTCATAGAGGTAGATCGCCCCACCCCACGCCCCGTGATCGTGGATGAAGCTGGCGTTGTCGATGGTCGCCGTCGAGCCGTTGAGGAAGATGGATCCGCCCCACACGATGCCCTTGTTGTTCGCGGAGCCGAGGCGATCGACGCTGATGGTGCTGCCCGAGTCGAGCCACGCGCCGCCGGTGCGGGCGGAGTAGTACTCGGTGGGCATCTTGACCTGGTTGCGGCGCAGGTCGACGTCGGTCATGGAGAATGCTTCGATTCCGCGGACCTTGACCGCGCCACCCCTCGCCGAGGTCACGTCATCGGTCGCGCGTCCGCCCCGCAGCGTCAGGCCGTCGAGGCTGACGGTCGTCCCGGAGCTCGTCGCCGTCACCAGCGGCTGCTGCCTGGCGCCGTCGAGGATCACCAGGTCTTTGCCGTCGACGCCGACGAGGTCCACCGACGCCTGCACGTCGAGGCCGGCGAACCAGATGCCCTCGCAGACGTTGAGCGTGCCATCGGTGGACAGGGTCTCGGTGACCGGGACGTCGCGCGTGCCCGCGCCCAGCAGTGTCGTGTAGTCGGTGGCCGTGCCGTCGGCCGCCGAGAAGAAGGTGGCCAGACCGGCGTCGCTGACCCACGTCGAGTCGTCGCAGTCGTTCTGGACCCCGTCGCACAGTTCCGGCGCCCCGGGGAAGGTGTTGGCGTCACCGTCGTCGCAGTCGACGTCGGCTGTGAAGCCGTCACCGTCGTCGTCGACGGGTGCTGCGGCGCGCGCCACCGAGGTGGGGCACAGGACTGCGAGCACGCTGCACGCGAGCAGCATCGGACCAATGTCGTGCTTGGGGACCCTCCGATGGTGGCCGGCCCGGACCGAGGCGGCCTCGGTCGATCATACCAGAGGGAGGGGCCGTCCGTCGGGCGGCGTGCGGGAGGGTCAGCCCCGGGCGGCGGCGAAGGCCGCTTCCAGGTCGGCCTTCAGGTCCTCGAGGTCCTCGATGCCCACGCTGAGCCGGATGAGGCCGTCGGCGATGCCGATCTCGGCGCGGATCTCCGGGGGCACGCTGGCGTGGGTCATGATCGCCGGCAGCTCGATGAGGCTCTCCACCCCGCCAAGGCTCTCGGCGAGGGTGAAGACGCCGGTGGCCTTCACGAAGCGGGTGGCGGCGGCGAGGTCGCCGACCAGGTCGAAGCTCACCATGCCCGAGAAGCCCGGGTAGCGGACGGTGGCGACATCGTCGCGGGCGTCGAGCCAGGCGGCCAGCGCCCGGGCGTTGTCGGTGTGGCGATCCATGCGGACCTTGAGCGTCTTGAGTCCGCGCAGGGTCAGGAAGCAGTCCCAGGGACCGGGGACGGCGCCGATGGAGTTCTGCAGGAAGGCCAGGCGTTCGGCGAGGTCGTCGTCGCTGGTGACGATGACGCCGCCGACGACGTCGCTGTGGCCGTTGAGGTACTTGGTGGTGCTGTGGACGACGGCGGTGGCGCCCAGCGAGAGCGGCTGCTGGTACACCGGCGTGGCGAAGGTGTTGTCCACGACGACCATCGCACCGACGGCGGCCGCCTTGCTGCACAGGGCCGCCAGGTCGGTGGTCTTGAGCAGCGGATTGGTCGGTGACTCGGTCCAGACGAGGGTCGTGCCCTCCGGCACGACGACATCGGGGCTGGAGAGATCGGCGAAGTCGAAGTGGATGCCGAACTCGGCACAGACCTTGGTGAACAGCCGGTAGGTCCCGCCGTAGACGTCGTCTCCGCACAGCACGCGGTCGCCGGGACGCAGGGTTCGCAGCATGGTGTCGATGGCGGCCATGCCGCTGCTGAAGCACAGGCCGTGGCGCCCTCCCTCCAGCGACGCGATGCAGTCCTGCAAGGCCGTGCGGGTGGGGTTGTGGGTCCGGCTGTACTCCCAGGGCCAGTCGCCGGGGTGGGGCTGGGCGTAGGTCGAGGTCTGGAAGACCGGCGTCATGACCGCACCGGTGACCTGTTCGGCGGGCTGGCCGGCGTGGATGGCGCGGGTGGAGATCCCCCGCTGGAGGTCGTTGCTGCTCACTGCTGGCCCCGGGTCTGCAAGCTGGCCGTCATGCGGCTGATGGTGTCGATGAGGTCGATGCGGGTGATGATGTCGACGGGCTTGCCCTCGTCGAGCACCAGCGCGACCTTGAAGCGCTTGAACAGCTCGGTGAGGACGGTGATCTCGGTGTCATCGTCGACGGTGCAGTACTGCGTGTCGGCCAGCTCTCCCACCGGGACGTCTCCGCGGGCGCCTTCCAGCGCCTTCTCCAGCAGCCGCTTGTCCTGCAACATGCCGAGCAGCCTGCCGTCGGCGATGACCGGCACCTGGCTGATGCCGTGCAGCTTCATCAGGCCGATGACCTCGCTGACCTTTGCGCTGGGGGGCACCGAGATCAGCTCGCGGTCTCCCCGCGGCGCGCGGAGGTCGGCCACGGTGCCGAGCTTGAGTTCGGGTTCGAGGTAGCTACCCTCCTCCATCCACTTGTCGTTGAAGACCTTGGAGAGGTAGCGGCTGCCGCCGTCGGGCAGGACGATGACGGCGACCATGCCCTCGCGGTCGTGACGGCGCAGGTACTTGAGCGCGCCTGCCACGGCCGCGCCGCTGCTGGCCCCGCAGAACAGCCCCTCCTCGCGCACCAGGCGCCGGGTCATCAGGAAGCACTCCTTGTCGTTGACCCGCACGACGTCGTCGACGAACTGGAAGTCCATGGTCGAGGGCAGGAAGTCTTCGCCGATCCCTTCGACCACGTAGGTGTGGGGCTGGGTGAGCTGCCCGGTGTGGAAGTAGTCGTAGTAGAGGCTGCCGACCGGGTCCACGCCGACCACCTGGACGTCGGGCTTGTGGTCCTTGAGGTAGCGGCCCATGCCCGAGATCGTGCCGCCGGTCCCGATGCCGGCGACGAGCACGTCGAGCTTGCCGTCGAGCTGCTCGAACAGCTCGGGAGCCGTGCTGTGCACGTGGGCGTCGGGGTTGTCGGGGTTGTGGTACTGGTTGGCGTAGAAGGAGTTGGGGGTCTCGCGGACCAGGCGCGCAGCGACGCTGTAGTAGCTGCGCGGGTCTTCGGGCTCGACGTTGGTCGGCGTGACCACGACGCGGGCGCCCCAGGCGCGCAGGGCGGCACGCTTCTCTTCGGACTGCTTGTCGGGGAGGACGAAGATGGTCTTGTAGCCGCGCAGAGCGGCGACCATGGCCAGGCCGGCCCCGGTGTTGCCGCTGGTGCCCTCGATGATCGTGCCGCCAGGCTTCAGCTCGCCGCGCTTCTCGGCCTGGTCGATGATGTGCATCGCGATGCGGTCCTTGATGGACCCACCGGGATTGAGGAACTCCGCCTTGGCGTAGACCGTGCACTTCAGGCCGGCGGTGACGCTGTTGAGCTTGATGAGCGGCGTCTCTCCGACGGCGTCGAGGATGGAGTCGTAGACCTTGTGCACGAGGGCCTCCCAGGGGGAGTGAGCGGCGACACCGGGCACGCACTGGCGAGGTCTGCCCGGAGGAGTTCTTGCGGAGGGCGGCTGCCATAGCCCCGCGCTCCCTCCTCGGCCACGCAGGAGCGCATCCCCCGCATCCCGGGCGCGGGCTATACTCGCCGTCTCAGCTCGAAGGCCCTGCACCGGGGGCCACGGGAGGCCCTGGAAGTGGACGAGACCCGAGAACGGCTCCTGCGTAGAGGGGACTACGTCCACGGCTCCTTCCTCAAGCCGGAGGTCGTGGACGGCTTCATCAACGGGGTGAACCCGGGCGATCGCACCGATGTGCTCGGCCGCTTCCCCTTCTCGGAGTCGTCCGTCGACGACGCCGTGGACTTCGCCCAGCTCGGGGGCAAGCTCTGGCGTCGCGTGCCGCTGGGTGACCGGACCGCAGCGGTCAAGCGCTTCCGTGACCAGCTCGCCCGCTTCCAGGAACAGACCGCGCGCCTCATCAGCCGCGAGGTCGGCAAGCCCATCTGGGAAGCCAGGCAGGAGGTGCTGGCGACGATCCGTGCGCTGGACCTGTTCCTTGAAGATGGCGTCGACAGCCTCGCCCCACGCGTCATCGAAGAGATCGGCGCCCGCAGCGACCGCATCGCTCGCGGCGTCGTCGGCGTGCTCGCGCCGTACAACTTCCCGCTGCTCGTCCCCGGCGTCCACGTCGCCGCCTCGATCCTGGCGGGCAACGCCGTCGTCCTCAAGCCGAGCAAGTTCACCCCCGGCGTCGGCCAGGCCCACGCCGAGCTCTGGGACCGCTGCCGCCTGCCCCGCGGCGTGTTCAACATGGTGCAGGGACCCGGCAGCGTCATCGGCCAGCGGCTGGTGGCCAACCCCGGCCTCGACGCCCTGCTGTTCACGGGCAGCTTCGCCACGGGCAGCGCGATCCGACAGGCCACCGCCGACCGGCCGGAGCTGCCGGTCCTGCTTCAGACCGGTGGCGGGGGCATCTCGCTGGTGCTCGACGACGCCGATGTCGATCGTGCGGTCTACGAGACCATGGTGGGGGCCTTCCTGACGGCCGGGCAGCGCCACAACAGCACCGCCCGGGTGCTCGTGACCGAGGGCGTCTACCAGCGCTTCGTCGACAGCCTCGTCCGCCACACGGTCCGACTGGAAGTCGGCTACGCCTTCGAACCCGACGTGTTCATGGGCCCCGTCATCAGCGAGAACCTGCGGACCCGGTACCGCCGCTTCTCACGTCGCCTCGTCAGCAAGGGACACCAGCCGCTGTGCGAAGCCGCCCACGACAGCCCCGGCCGGCGGGGCTTCTACGCGCGCCCGGCGGTCTACCGGGTGCACTGGGACAACGGCGACCCGATGCTGGAACAGGAGCCGCCCGGTCCGCTGCTGCTGGTCTACAAGGTAGCCAACTGGGAACAGGCCGCCGCGCTGCACAACCAGGCCGCCTTCCGGCTGGCCACCAGCGTGTTCACCGCCCTGGACAACCCGCTGCTCGGCGAGCTTCGGGATCGCCTCCGGACCGGTGCCCTCAACCTCAACCGCAGCACGATCGGCGCCTCGCTGCGGCTGCCCAGCGTCGGCGTCGGCAAGTCCAGCAACGGTGTGGCGGGCGGGCTCGAAGTCCTGCAGTTCGTGACCCACGCGCGCTCTCAGCTCGTCGAAGCGCGCCCCTTCGACAGCATCCAGCGGCTGCCCGGCGTCAATTGGGAGCCGGGTCCCACGGACACAACGGTGGAACTGGACGAAGAGACCGAAGACGACGATCTCGTCGACGTGAGCAACGCGCTGGAGCTGGCCGCCGAGTAGATGCCGACGCCGCGGCGGCGGACCGCTCACGCCTGGGTCAGCGACGCCCCGGGGGTGGCGCTCGCCTGGGGAAGCGCGACGCCGATCAGGTCCACGACGGCTTCGTCGACGGCCTTGAGCGGCGCATCAGCGGTGCCGCCCTCCCAGCGCAGCCGAGCCTGGTCGGCAACCATCGCTGCGTTCCCACCGCAGTCCGCCATCGTCACCTGGACGAGGGTCGCCTGCGCCTGACCGGTCACGCGCAGCCCACCACCGCGGCTGTCGGCCACGGCGCTGTCCTCGAGGTGGAGCTGACCGCGCTCGCCGACCTCGGCGGCAGCGTGGAGGTGGTGGCTGATCCTGGCTTCCAGCACCTCGGCGCGGGCGTCTTCGTGCACCCAGATGCCGGTCTGCGCGCCGCCGAACAGGGCGACGCCCTCCATCTCGGGGTGGGCGTAGCCGGACACCTCGATGCTGGCGATGGTGGCGCCGCGCACCTGGACGCCGAGCCAGGTGCCGGCCGCGCGGTCGTGCAGGAACAGCCCGCTGCCGCGCGGGTTCTGGATGGTGACGCCGTCCAGGGTGGGATCGGCCTGCTCGGCGGCCTCGATGCCTGCGCCGGCGAGGTCCTGGAGGTGGACCTGGCGCCAGCTCCCGCCGGCGGTGCCCCGCATGAACAGGCCGCTGCCGCCGGCGTGCTCGACGGTGATGCCCTCGGCCGAGGGGCGGGCGTTCTCGGCGACCTCGACACCCGCCAGCTTGCTGTGCGCGATCTCCACGCCGGCGAGGGTGGGGACGGCGTCACCGTGGATGAACAGGCCGCTGCCGCCTGCGTGTTCGAGGCGAGCGGAGCGCAACTCGGCGCGACTGCGGCCGGTCAGCTCGACGGTGGCGATGCCGGAGCGCTGGACGAGCAGCTCATCGAAGTGCGGGGCGGCGTCTTCGTGGACGAAGAGGGCGCCGGTGCCGGCCGAGGGCACGGCCAGCCCCTCGAACCGGGGGGCGGCCTGGCCGCGGACCTCGACCGCGGCGAAGCTGCCCGAGACGATGGCGCACTGGCGGATCTTCCCGGTGGCGTCGTCCTTGAACACCATGCCCCCGCCGGTGGCGATCACCACCAGGGTGTCGACGTCGGGTGCGGCGGTGTCGGTCACGAACATGCCGGTGCCGCAGCGCTCCACCTGGACGGAGCGTAGGACCGGGCGGCTGACGCCGTGCACGCCGATCGCGGTCTGGTGCACCTGCATGGTGCAGTCGGAGAGCTGGGGCGCGCCGGCCTCGATGCGCAGGCCGTGCCCCTCGTCGTTGACGATGCGCAGCCCGGTGATGCGGACATCGGCGCGGAGCCTCGCGACCCGGGTGCCAGCGCCCTGCAGCGTGGCGCCCTCGGCCGCCGCACGCAGGTGGACGGGCCGGTCGATGACGAGGTCGGTGGCGGCGACCGTGCCGTCGATGAGGATCTCGTCGGCATCGCTGGCGAGCGCCTCGGCCAGCCCCGGAAGATCGCCGGGAACACGGAGGGTCTTCATGGTTGGGTCCGGGTCAGGCGACGACGACGCGGCAGGCGACGCCGTCCAGCTCTGGCGTGCCGGTGATCGGGTCGCGCCGATCGGTGGCGAGGAGCGCCATGGCGTCGGCGGGGCCGCCGCGCGGCACGTCGACGGTGTCGCTGCGCAGGGTATCGTCGAGGCAGGCGATGGCGTCGATGCGGCCGTGGCGGGTCTCGACGTGGACGGTGGCGCCGTCGCTGACGCCGTGGTCGGGATGGAGGTAGACGAGGGGGCGTTCGTCGGCCCGGTGCAGGGCATCGGGGGCGCGATCACGGCGGGCGGAGGTGCGCAGCAGGGCGGGCAGCTCGGGGTCGGGGCGCGGATCCTCGAGCCGGGCGAGCAGTCCCTCCAGCGCGTCGGGGACCAGGTGGAGCCGCCCGTCATCGTGGGAGACCCGCCACTCGGCGCGGTTGGTCTCGCCGTGGAAGCTGCGGTGTGGTTCCTGCTCCAGGGCCTGCTGGTCGACGCCGCCGAGCCAGTCCAGCAGGCGCTCCTCCCAGTGGCCCAGCTCCGCGCGACCGAGCAACCGGGCGCCGAGGGAGAGGTGGGCACCGAAGGCGCCCCCCCGCAGTCCCGGCCGGGCGGCGGTCAGCAGGGCGCGCAGGATCTCGTCGGCGGTGCGGGCGCCCTCCGGTGGGGCGACCACGGCCGGTGACAGGGCGACCTGGTCGACGGGCAGCAGGATGTGGTCGAGCAGGTTCAGCTCGTCCTGCTCCCAGGGGTGGGTCAGCGGCAGGACCCAGTGGGCGTGCCGGCTGGCCGGGCCGGGTGCGCGACAGAGCTGCACGTAGAGCTCCAGCTCGTCGAGGGCGGCGGCGGTGCGGGTGTTTCCTGGGAGGTCGAGGAGGGGGTCGCCGTCGACGGCGATGAGGGCGCGCAGCGCGCCGGGGCCGGGGGTGAGCACCTCGTCGGCGAGGACGGGACCGGGGGCCTGGAGCAGCAGCAGCGGGTGGCGGCCGACCCGCGTGCGCGGGGCGGTGGCCGAGGGGATGGCTTCGAGCGCGGGCTGGAGGTCGACGACGCCGGGGTGGGCGTAGAGCCCGCCGGGGCGGAGCACGTTGGCGGTGACGGCGTGCAGCGCCAGCCACGCCCAGGCCGACACGGTCGGCATCGCGTTGGTGAAGCTGCCGTGGCCGGCGTGGACGACGCCCATGGCGGCGCGGGAGAACTTCAGCGAGAGGCCCGAGAGCTGTGCGGCATCCATCCCGCAGGCCTGTGCGCAGCGGTCCAGCGACACCCCGCGCAGCAGCTCGGCGAGCCGATCGAAGCCGACGGTGTAGTCGCGGAGGTACTGATCGTCCTGCCAGCCGCCCTGGACGATGGCCACCAGCATGCCGAGCAGCAACCAGCCCTCGCGGCCTGGCGGCAGCGAGATGTGCTGGTCGAAGGCGCGGGCGAGGGCGTGGCGGCGGGGGCCGGCGACGGTGACCTTGGCGTTCTTGGTCCGCCGCGAGAAGGCCAGCGCCGCGTCGTGGCGCATCCCGCCCTGCATGGGCCCCCAGTCGCTGATCGTGGGATCGCCCCCGAGCAGGATGGCGGCGTGCGTTCGTCCGAGGTCGGGCAGCAGGGGCGTGGCCTGGCCGAGCATCCACTCGGTGACCTGCAGGCGCGGCCCGGCCCCTAGCGCCAGCGTGCTGAGGATGTTGGGCGTGCCGAGTCCGACACCGACGGCGAGGCTGCGGGCCAGCACGCGTGACTGCCGCTGGACCGGCTCGCCCAGGTAGAGGCCGAGCCCGGATGCGCCCTGCCGCTTGCGGATGGCGCGGAGGCGGGCGCCGATGTCGGCGATGGCTTCGTCCCAGGTCGCGTCGACGAAGCTGCCGTCGGCCTGGCGCTTGCGGGGCTGGGTGACCCGGGCGGGGTGGGCGAGGCTTCCGAGGCTGCGCCTGGCGGTGTCGCAGATGAAGCCGTGGGAGACGGCGTCGTCTTGGTCGCCCTCGAAGCCGGCCAGTCGTCCGGCGTCGACACGGGCGAGGAGGCCGCAGCGGCCCTCGCAGAGGCGGCAGGTCACGTGGTGCATTGCTGTGTCGTTGACTGCGGTGTCGGAGGGAGCCGTGGCGGATCGGGCAGGCGTCATCGGCCGGCAGCTTAGCCCGCGGGATGGTCCGGGCGAACCACCGGCAGCGCCGGGCGGACGGCGGCGAGCGCGGCCCCGGCCCGTGGCACCGCCGCCAGCCACGGCATGAGCGCGTCGGCGGTCGGCCGGTCGCGCAGGAAGCGCACCGTTCCGGCCAGCAAGCTCTCGAGGTCGGGCCCCCAGGAGGCGGCCACCCAGGCCACGACCGGGCTGTCGGGGCGGCGCTCGATTGTGCGCACCAGCGCCTCCGCGGCGGCATCGGCCCGACCCTCGGCGGCCAGGGCGGCGGCGGGCTCGGGCAGGCCGAGGACCGACGCGGCGGCGACGAGGCCGCGGTCGTGGCGCGCCTCGGCGTGGGCCTGGCAGGCCCAGGCCAGCGCCGGGTGATCGTGGAGCGAGGTCAGGTGGATCCGCCCCGCGGCGGGCCCCTCGACCGTCTCGCTCAGCTTGACCATCCACCGTGCGAGGGGGTGGCGGGCGGCGGCGTGCTCCAGCACGTCGGTCGCCGTGTCGCGGGAGAGACCTACGAGACGCTGGTACAGCGCCTTCGGCGCGATGGCGGCTTCGAGCGCCGGCAACACCGTCAGGGCGGCGTTCACCAGCAGCGGAGACGCCGGGGCCTTGGGGCCGACCACCAGCTCGGCGAGCGCGACCCCGTCCCCGTCTGCGAGGCGTGCGAGCAGAGCGTCGGGTCGTCGGCCGGCGGCGATCTCGGCGGCGAGCTCGGCGCGGAGCCGTTCCAGGCGCTGGCGGCGGTCCTCCACCTTCACCGGGCACTCCTGCTCTGGTCGCGTAGGCCGCAGCGGCGCGGCAGCTCGACCGGGGGCGGTGGCGTCGGGTCGAGGTGGCTGGGGCAGCCGACGATGGCGTCCGGGACGACGCCGATGTCGAGGGTGAGGACGCCAGGCGTGCGCGCGGGGCGGCCGGGTCCGGCCAGCAGCGGGTGGCCGGCTTCGACGAGGGGGACGAGGCCGGCGCGACGCCAGGCCCAGACGGAGGCGAGGCCGACGCCGGCGATGGCGATGGCGTCGGGGTCCCAGCTCGTCGCCAGCAGGCTGAGGTCGCCGCCGGCGGCCGGGCCCAGCGCGTCGGCGGGCATGTCGGCGACGGCGCGCCACAGGGCGTGCAGCAGGGAGTGGCGGTCGGGATCTGCTTCCCCGAGCGCGGTGCTCAGGCGCGTCTGCAGGGCCCGGGCCGCCCACCACGCGGGCACGGGATCGTCGCTGACGCCGACCCGCGCGGCCACCGAGATGCCTGCTGCCCCCCGGTCCAGCGACAGCCGCAGGTGCCCCTGGAAGGACAGTCGGTCCGGGTCTCCGATGAGCAGCGCGGGCAGTGGCATGACGGGCGGTGTCCTGGCGCTGGGGTGCTGGCGGTCCGTGTGCGGGCGGGCCGTGTGCGGACGGGCAGTGTATCGGGGCGATCCCTGTGCGGCTCGGCTCCGCTGGGGCTGCGGGTGGGGCTCAGGCGTAGCGCGCGCGATCCACGACGACCGCCAGGGCTTGCCCGTCCGCACCTCCGCGCGCGCACAGGCCCATGCGCGCCTCGCTCTCCTCGAGCCCGCCGAGCAGGGTCAGCGCCTGGCGCAGCCCCTCGGCTGGGCCGAGGTGTCCCAGGGCGAGCGCCCCGCCGTGGAGCTGGCAGCGGCGCAGCGGCAGCCCGGCGTGTGTGGCGCTGGCGAGGCTCCAGGCGGCGTGCCCTTCGTCCAGCTCGACCAGGTCGAGGTCGGCGGCGCGCAGCGAGGCGCGCTCCAGCGCCCGCAGCGCGGCCTGCCCGGCGGCGAGCCCTCGCCAGCCGGGATCCAGCGCGGCGTCGGCCACCGTGACGATCCGGGCGCGGGGCTCGACTCCCAGGCGCTCGGCGGCGTGCGTGGTGCCGAGGACCAGCGCCACCGCGCCCTCTGCCTTCGGCGCGGTCGTCATGCCGTGACCGTCGGCCGGCACGGCCAAGGATGGGCCGAGGAGGTCCCGGGCGTGCAGGTGCGCGCTGGCTGAGGCTCGCTCGACGCTGCCCTCGGCCCAGCGCAGCTCGTCGTCGGGGGACAGGCCGAAGCGCTCGCGCAGCAGCGAGACCGCCTCTTCCTCGACCAGCCTCGAGCTTCGCCAGGCCACCGCGTCGCAGGGTGCCGCTGGCGCGGCGGCGCCCCAGCTCGCGGCGGCCACCACGACCACATCCCGGTCGCCGCTGGCGATGGCCCGGGTGCCGCAGGCCAGCGCCTGCAGCCCTGCACAGCCGCCGCGGTCCACCGTGAAGCCACCGACCGACAGCGGCAGCCCCGCGGCCAGCGCCACGGCGCGCGCGGGGTCCTGGAGCCCGGCGGGACCAGCCCGCTGGGACCGTCCGAGGATCAACTCCTCGACACCGTGCAGCCCGCGCCGCTCGACCAACCGCCGGACGAGCGCGCCGACCCCGTCCAGCGACGTCGGCGCCAGGCCGTCGAGCGGGGCCGCCGCGCGGAGGGCGTCGAGGATGAGCACCTCGGTCATCGCACGGTCACCGGGCAGAGGAGGGAGGCGCTCCCTGGAGGCCGGGGGAGCGCGGGTCGCGACGGCGAACCCCCGAGAGCCTACTTCAGGTACCGATCAGAATCGCGGGTCTTGACGGACACTCTCGTGACGCACCAAGCGCCTGCAAGGCGCCGAAGGCGCCCGCCGCCCATCAGGCGGCGGGGAGGGGGCGGTCCGGCGTTCCGGAGCGCGCGTGTCGCGCGCGATGGGGGGGGGAGGGAGGGGTGCCGGGGAGGGAGGGTCCCTCCCCTGTTGGGAAGACGGTTGGCCCTCCCCCCGCCCGAGACAGCGCACGGGCATTGTCGACGACAATGACCGGTGCCCTACTCCACGTCGTTGAGGGCTTCGAGGGTACCGCAGCCCAGCATCTCGGCGCCGTAGAAGGGGTTGCGGATGTCGGCGCCGGTCTGCAGCCAGTGGCCGGGGGCCATCGGGCACCAGGCGCTGACGACCTTCTTGTCGCCGCCCTGGTTGTCGCGGGCGAAGCCGATCACCTCGACGCTGACGCTGGCGAGGACGGCCCGTAGATCCTCGATCGACCGGCCCGTCAGTGGCTGCATGCCCTGGGCGATGCCGTCGGCCTGCCGGCGAGAGTCTTCGGTGAGGGCCTGGTCCTTGCCTGCAGCGGTGGCGGCGTCGATGAGCGCCGTGACGGCCTTGCCGGCCGCGGCTTCGTCGTCGGATGCCATCGCTTCCGTCAGGCCGGTGAAGGCGTCGACGACCGCGGTGGCCGACGGCGTCTTGCAGCAGGTGAAGGCGAGCCGGTCCATGTCCGAGCTGTTCTCGACGTGGGCGTCGCCAGCGGCGGGTGCCGCGGCCGCGGCGGCCGGGGCCGCCGGCGGTGCTTCCGCTGGCGCCGGTGCTGACGGGGGGGGCTCGGTGGTGCAGGCGAGGAGGGCGAGGATGACAGCGGTCGCTGAGGACATGGTGAGCTCCGGGTGGCGCGGTCGAACCGACGGGGTCGCGGGGTCTGGTAGCATGGGGCCGACTTGGAGTGGGGCATGGGTGGTGCGGAGCAGCAGCCCGGTGTGATGGGAACCTCTTGGGACGCGCTCATCATGATCACAGACATCGTGGGCTTTTCGAACCACGAGCAGTGGTACCAGGTGCGGATGGTGCAGCACCTGTTTCGGAGCCTGATGGCGGCACCGGTCATTGTCTCCGACAATGACGGTGCGCTCTTGCTGGCGGGTGGAGGGCCAACCCTCCCCCCGCATCGCGCGCGACACGCGCGCTCCCCCCTCCCCGCCGCCTGATGGGCGGCGGGCGCCTGCGGCGCCGGGAAAGGGCTCCGCCTACGACGAGAGTG
>CAZRFD010000101.1:0-25319 GCA_964599085.1 uncultured Enterobacterales bacterium
GCCTGGAGGTGGGTGGTCACGACGTGGAGGCGGCCGGCGTCGGGGTGATCGACGGTGGCCAGCAGCGCCCCCTTGTCCTTGAGACGGTCGATGCCGCTGGCGGCCCGGTAGGTCAGGGAGCGCGTCGCCTCCACCGGCAGCCGGCTGAGCACCGCGAGCCCGCTGTCACCGTCTCCCCCCGGGAAGCGCAGCCCCCGCAGGGAAAGCAGCCGCCGCGCCCCCCGCCAGACCTCCTGCAGGCCGATGACGTCGTCCTGTGCCCGCTCCAGGAAGCGCTGGATGCGCGGGAAGCGGGCGCTGCGGGACCGGGCGATGGGCGCGGGCAGGCCCCAGGTGTTGAAGGTCAGCAGGTCGACACCCACCAGGGGCGACGATGCGGCGGCAGATGATCCGGCCGCGTGGGCGGCAGGGCTCGACATGCAGAGCAGGGTGCCAAGGATGAACGAGAACACTCAGCGAGGGTAGACGCCACCTTGTCGATGCACAAGCCTGCGATCGCCGTCATCTGTAGCTTGCCCCTGGCTCGTGCCGCGGCCGCCTACGAGACCGACCAGCTCACCGACCGCGACCAGCCGCTGGCCGACGCCGCCCCGGCGCTGGACGCCTGGACCACGCGCAAGCTGGTCGACATCGCCGCCGACGTCAACGCCGCGACCCGCTGCGAGGGCAGCGACGCCCGCATGCAGGCGCGCCTGGCCCGCGCCATCCACGAGCGCCTCGCCTCCAAGGTCCACCTCGACGAGCACGGCCTGGTCCGCGGGCTCGGATACGACCAGATCATGGCTTTCCTCGAAGAGAACCCCACCGTCGAGCGCCGCAGCTTCCACGACCGCGACGACATCTACGCCCTGGCGAAGCCCACCGAGGCCCCCATCCTCGCCGTGGTCGGTCCGTGCAGCACGGTGCAGCTCGCCGGCGTCCGCATGGGCACCGACAAGCCCTCGCACTTCGTCGACGTCGGCTACGACTACTACCGCCACAGCCACAAGGGGCGCCGCCCGGACCGGGCCGTCGCGTGGGGCACCGAGACCGAGCGCACCTTCTACGGCAAGGCCACCAGCTCGGCCTTCTCCTTCGCCGACCTGCGCGCCAACTACGACGGCTACCGCTTCTACGCCGGCCTGCTGGGCCCCGACAGCCCCCTGCAGCGGGACGAGGACGGCTGCGTCGAGCTCGTCTCCCCTTTCCGGTGGGAGCGCTGGGTCGACTGGGAGTACGACGAGCTGCAGAACCCCAACACCTACACCGAGGGCGCCCGCAAGGCGCTGCTGCGCCGCCTCGCCGACCCCGCGCCCGCGCTCTGCGCCATCGCCGACACTCTCGGCCCCGACTTCGATGCCCACCTCGTCCAGGCCCTCACCGAGCCCCGCCCCTACGTCACGGACAAGGCCCCGCCCCGCTCCGACCCCTTCCGCCTCAAGGAGCGCTGCGCAGACGCGACCGCGCGACCCGACCTCGCCGACACGACCAGCGGCACCCCTGCCCCGCCGCCCACCGCCGTCAGCCCTCCTTGATGCCCAACCGCTGCAGCTTGTCGTAGAGGGTGACCCGCCCGATCCCCAGCGCTCGCGCCGCCTCGGCCTTGTTCCCGCCGGCTGCGGCGATGGCCTCGAGGATCACCCGCCGCTCGAAGGCCGCCACCCGCTGCCGCAAGCTTCCGCTGTGCTCGTCGGCCGTCGGCGGTGCGGCTCCGGCGCTGTCGAGCAGGCCGAGGTCCAGCTCGCCGTCGGCCGACAGCGCGACCAGCATCTCGATGCTGTTCTCCAGCTCACGGACGTTGCCGGGCCAGGGTCGGGCGAGGAGGCGGGCGAGGGCCGCATCCGACAGGCGCGGCGCCGGCAGCCCGAAGCGATCGGCGTAGCGGTCGAGGAAGTGGCGGGCCAGCAGCGGGATATCCTCGGGGCGCTCGCGCAGGGGTGGCACGTGGAGGTGGACCACCTTGAGCCGGTAGAACAGATCCTCGCGGAAGCCGCCCTCGGCCACCATCGCTGCGAGATCACGGTGGGTGGCGGCGATGATGCGCACGTCGACCTTCACCGGGCGGTCCTCGCCCACCGGGCGGACCTCGCCCGACTGCAGGACCCGCAGCAGGCGGGCCTGCACCCCGGGGTCCAGCTCGGCGACCTCGTCGAGGAGCAGCGTGCCGCCGTCGGCTTCCCGAAACAGGCCGGCGCGCGCCCGGACCGCGCCGGTGAAGGCGCCGCGGGCGTGGCCGAACAGCTCGGCTTCCGCCAGCTCACCGCTGACCGAGGCGCAGTTGAAGCGCACGAAGGGGCGGTCGGCGCGGGCGCTGGCGCGCACCACCGCCTCGGCCACCCGCTCCTTGCCGGTGCCGCTCTCCCCGGTGACCAGGACGGTGACGTCGCGGGGGCCCAGGCGCTGCACCAGCAGGGCGAGGCGGGACAGCGCCGGCGAGGAGAACACCATGGAGCGCGCGAGGTTCAGCTCGCTGCGCAGGCGCTCGTTGTCCCCCTGCAGCCGCACCGCGGCGCAGGCCCGCTCCACCACCGCGAGGAGCTCGTCGATCTCGAAGGGCTTGCGGAAGTAGTCCCAGGCCCCGGCCTTCATGGCCGCGACCGCTGCCCGCTCGTCGCCGTAGGCGGTCACCAGGATCATCCGGGGGGCTTCCGGGCGCCGCTGGAGCGCGGCCAGCAGGGCCATGCCGTCCATGACCGGCATGCGCAGATCGCTGACGACGACGTGGACGGGCGCCGCGGCGTCGACGGCCGCCAGGGCCTCGGACCCGTCGCGGGCCTCCACGACGTCGAGTCCGGCGTCCTCCAGCACGCTGCGCACGGTGAAGCGCACCGCGTCGTCGTCGTCCACCACCAGCACGCGCGGGGTCATGCCGCCGGCTCCTGCGGCATGACCCGCGGCAGGCGCACGCAGGCCAGGGTACCGCCGCCTGGAGCGCTGTCCAGGGTCAGCTCGCCGCCGTGCTGGCGCACGATCCCCAGGGCGATGGTCAGCCCGAGGCCGCCGCCCCCCTCGCGGCCGCTGACGCCGGCCTCGAAGACCCGGTCGCGCAGCGCCGGGTCCAGGCCCGGACCCTCGTCCTGAACCGCGATCTCCACGGCGTCGGCGGCATCGCGCACCGCCAGGCGCACCGTCGACCCCCGCGGCGCTGCGGCCAGGGCGTTCTGCACGAGGTTGATCAGCACCTGTTGCAGCTTGCGAGCGTCCACCCGGACCGCGACGGCGTTCCCTTCGACGACGACAACCACGCCCGCCCCGCGCGCCACACCCTCGTGCAGCGCCGCCACGCGCTGACACAGGGAGACGACCTCCACCAGCTCCAGCGACAGCGGCGACAGCGGCCGGGAGAAGGTCAGGAACTCGTCGAGGATGCCCTGCATCCGGGCCACCTCTCCCTGCAGCACCGCCATCCGCTCGGCGGCCTTGCCCCCGGGCAGGTCGCGACCGACCAGGGCGCTGAGCCCCTTGATGCTGGCCAGGGGGTTCTTCAGCTCGTGGGCGATCTCGCCGCCGAGCAGCTCGATGTCGCGGGACCAGGCGACCCAGGTCCGGAGCTGGTCGTCGTGGGCGGCGAGGGCCGCCCCCACCATCTTCTCGAAGCGGGCGCGCAGCATGGTCCCCAGCATGCCACTGGCGACGACGAGGCCGACCATCACGGCGGCGGCGGCCAGCATGTCAGCGTCGGTGGGCTGGGCCCCGGCGAGCAGCCGCTGCAGCGGCAGATCGGGCAGCCAGCCCAGCACCTGCCCCGTGGCCATGGCACAGAGCGCAGCCACCTGCGTGCCCAGCACCCCCACCGTGGCCCGGCGGCGCCCCAGCGAGATCGCGGTCACCACGGCCAGCGGCACCATGATGGGCAGCAAGGGGCTGAGCACGCCGCCGGTGCCGGCGACCATCGCGACCTGGAAGAGCGCCATCACCAGCAGGTTGCGGGGCACCGACGACAGCGCCACGCCCTGTGAGCGCGCCTGGCGCTCGGTCACGGCCGAGGCCACCACGGCCATGGACCCCAGCGCCAGCATCAGCGCCCGCCGCCAGGGTGCCGGGTCGACCCAGGCGACGAGGAGCGCGAGCAGGGCCAGCAGGGGGGCGAGCAGCAAGCGCAGGCCCACGGCCTGCCGAAACAGCCGTGCCAGCTCCTGGTCGACGATGTCTCGCACCGCGATCTCCGGTACGGCGACACCGCGATGCCTGGCGCTGTCCAGGGCGGGCCGGGAGATCACGCGGCCACCATCGGCACCGGACGGCGGGGTGCTGCGCGCGGCGTGCTCACCGGTCGTCCCAGCTCCGGCCGCGGGCCGCGACCTGGTCGGCGAGGGCCGCTGCGAGCTGGGCGCGGGCGCCCGCGTGCGCCAGCTCCAGGTCGGTGAGCCGCTGCTGGGCGTCGAGCACGTCGAGGCTGCTGACGAGGCCGGCTTCGTACAGGCGGGTCGCCGTCGCGTCGGCTTCGGTGGCCGTGGCCACGGCGGTGTCGGCGAGGCGGAGCCGCTGCCGCGCGACGTCGACGGCGTGGTCCGCCTCGGCCACGTCGCGGGCCAGATCCAGGGCCGCCTGCCGAGCCCGGGCGTCGGCCTGCTGCCGCTGGCCGCGGGCCCGATCGAGCAGGCCGTAGCGGGCACCCCCGTCGTAGAGCACCCAGGTCAGCTCCAGCCCGAGCTGCCAGCCGTCCTTCTCGCCGGTGACGTACTCGACATCCGAGAGGAAGTAGCGCGCGCTGCCCGACAGCGTCGGCAGCTGCCGCAGCAGGGCGCTCGTGACCTGGCGGCTGGCGGCCAGGGTCGCGGCCTCCGCCGAGATCATGGTGGGGTGGCGCGAGAGATCCTCGTCACCCGCTGCAGGCTGCACCATGTCGAGCGCGGGGACCGTCACCTCCACCGGCCCGTCCAGCCCGAGCAGCGCACCCAGGCCGCGCCGGGCCTTGTCCAGATCCGCGACGGCCTGCACGTAGTCGCTCTGCCGCCGCACCAGCTCGGTGTCGGCCTGGAGCACGTCCAGCTCGGTGCCGATACCGGCGTCCATGCGCCGCTGGGCGCTGTCGCGGTGGCTGCGGGCCGCTTCCACACCCTTGCGGTTGGCTTCCACCGACTCGGCGGCCGCCGATGCCAGCCACGCCGCCTTGACCACCCCACCCTCGACCTGCAGCCGCGCCGCCTCCACGCCGGCTTCCGTCGCTTCCGCCGCCTTCTTCGCCGCCGACCAGTCCGCCCAGGCCCGCGCGTCGACCAGCGGCACCTGCAGGGAGCCGGCGCCCGTCCACTGTTCCTGCGGCTGGATGATGAAGTCGTCGGGGATGATGCTCGGGTCGATCTCGACGTTGTTCGGCAGCAGGTCGATGAGCTGGCCGAGCATGTCGGACAGCGAGAAGATGGCGTCGTCGCGGTTGCGCGTGTAGCTGCCGCGAGCGGCGAGGATGGGCTGGAGCTGGCTGGCGGCGAGGCGCACCTGGGCGCGGGCCTCCATGACCCGACCGGCAAGCTGTTCGGCGGTCGGTGACTCGGCGCGGAAGCGCGCCAGCGCGTCGTCGAGGCCCATGGTGGCCACCGTGGGGGTGGGCTCTGGCAGGTCGTCCGCCGCCCGGGCCGGCGCGACGGCCAGCAGCAGTGCGAGTGCGAGGCCGCAGCCGATGCGTCGGCACGCGGCCAGCGCGGGCACGCGGCGGCGGTGGGAGGCCAGACGCACTGCGTCTGGAATCAATGCAGGGGATCCCCCCTCGATACAAGGCTCGACTTGGGGGCGCGGCATCGGGACTCCGAGGCTTTGGACGGCCGAGGCTGGCATGGCCACCGCTTGGACGAGCGGGCCAGGACGAACGCGGTGAAGCAAGACCGGTGCCAGCGACGAGAGAGCGCCGGAGGGCTGCACCACGGGGCCACCCCCTGCCGAGCTGTACGGACCCTCGACAGCGAGGTGTTCGACAAACCGAACACCACCGGGAGCGGCGTGCGGCCGCCCGGCGTCATATCGGAGGGGTGCCCGGGTGGCACGGTTCCTGCTGCACCGCCGGGACGACTACGCGGGACGTCCCCGCCCCGGACCCCGTCGGGCCGCCGCAGCGCGCCCGGGTCCGACCCGGCTCCGGAGGAAGCATGAAGCGAAGGGTGATCGGCGTCATCGTGCTGCTCAGCGTGATCGTCGCCCTGTTGGCCTGGCGGATCCGCCAGCAGCGGGCGGCGCTCGACGCGCCCGCCGGCGGCTCGGGCGTCATCGAGGGCACGACCATGCGGATGTCCTCCCGTGTCGGCGGCCGGATCGAGGAGATCCCGGTCCGGGAGGGGCAGGCGGTGAAAGCGGGCGACCTGATCGTGCGCCTGGACTGCGTGGAGCCTCGCGCCGCCCTGGCTGAAGCCGAAGCCCGTGTCGCCGCAGCGCGTGACCAGGCCGACGCCGCCGAGCGCGCAGCGGAAGCCGCGCGGGCCGCCGCCGGGGCGGCCGGCGCCACCGCCCGGGCCGCCGAAGCCCAGGCCCGGGCCGTCCAGACCCAGGAGTCCGCCGCGGGGCGCCAGGCCGGTCGCCTCGCCGCGGTCGTCGACGACATCAGCGACGCCCAGCGCGACCAGGCCCAGGCCGCCGCCGACGCCGCCAAGGCCCAGGCCGAAGCCGCAAGCGCCCAGCGCTCGGCCGGCAGTGCCCAGGCCCAGGCCGCGGAGCGCCAGGCCACGGCCGCCGAAGCCCAGGCCGAAGCCGCCGCCAAGGGCGTGGCCGCCGGGGAAGCCGTGCTGGAGCGCGCGAAGCTCGCCGTCGCCGAGTGCAGCCTCACCGCGCCGCGGGACGGCGTCGTCCAGCTCCTGCCCTTCGAGGTGGGCGAGCTGGTCCCCATGGGCGCCACACTGGCGACCGTCGTCGACCTCGCCACCGCCAAGGCCACCTTCTACATCCCCAATGCCGACCTCGCCGCCGCCGTCGCCGGCGCCCCCGCCGAGGTCCGGGCCGACGCCTGGCCCGACGACGTGTTCACCGGCACCGTCGCGACCGTCGCCACGGAACCCGAGTTCACGCCGCGCAACATCCAGACCCGCACCGACCGCGACCGGCTGGTCTACAAGGTCGAGGTCGACGTCGACAACGCCGACGGGCGCCTGCGCCCGGGCATGCCCGTCGTCGTCAGCCTTCCGGGCACGGGCAAGTGACCGAGCCGGCCGCCCGCCCCGCTCCTGGCGGCACCGCCACCGACGGCGCGCCGGTCCAGGTCCGCGGCCTCGTCCGGCACTTCGGCGAGATCCGCGCGGTCGCGGGCGTCGATCTCGACGTGCGCGCCGGAGAGATCTACGGGCTGGTCGGCCCCGACGGCGCCGGCAAGACCACCACCATCCGTGCCATCGCCGGCCTGCTGGATCCGGACCAGGGCTCCGTGCGGGTGCTCGGCCTGGCGCCCGACGACCCGCGGGTGCGCGAGTCCGTCGGGCTCATGCCCCAGCAGTACAGCCTCTACGGCGACCTGTCGGTCGGCGAGAACCTCCGCTTCTTCCGGCGGCTCTTCTGCCTGCCCCGCGCCCAGGCCGAGGGCCGCATCGCCCGCCTCCTCGACCTGACCCGCCTGGCGCCCTTCGTAGACCGCCGCGCCGACGACCTGTCCGGCGGCATGTACAAGAAGCTGGCCCTGGCCTGCGCCCTGCTGCACGAACCCCGGGTCCTGCTGCTCGACGAACCCACCAACGGCGTCGACCCGGTCAGCCGCCGCGAGCTGTGGGCGCTGCTCGGCGAATTCGTCGGCCAGGGCATGGCCGTGCTCGTGAGCACCCCCTACATGGACGAAGCCGAGCGCTGCCACCGCGTCGGCCTGCTCCACGAGGGCCAGCTCATCGCCGAGGGCGAGCCCGCCCGCCTCGTGCGAGACCTGGACAGCCCGGTCTACGTGGTCGAGGGTGGGGACCGAGACGCCGTCCAGGCCGTCGTCGAGCGGGCCCCCGAGGTCCAGGCCGCGTCGCCGGCCGGTGCCCGGCTCAAGATCGTCGTCGTCCCCGGCGGCACCGACACGCTCACCGCCCGCCTCGCCCCCCTCGGCGCCGTGCTCGCGCCGACCCGGGCCGACTTCGAGGACCTGTTCCTCGCCCGCCTCGCCGCCCGGAGCGCGGCGTGAGCGCCGCCGCCACCGGTAGCGCAGCGGCGCCTGGGACGGCGCCGGCCATCGAGGTGTCCGGGCTCACCCGGCGCTTCGGCAGCTTCACGGCGGTGGACCACGTCGAATTCGAGGTCGGCCGCGGCGAGATCTTCGGCTACCTGGGCGCCAACGGCGCCGGCAAGAGCACCACCATCCGCATGCTCTGCGGGCTCCTCGCCCCGACGGAGGGCGACGCGGTCGTCGCCGGCCACCGCATCTCCCAGCGGCCCGAGCGGGTCAAGCGCAGCATCGGCTACATGTCGCAGCGCTTCTCGCTGTACCCGGAGCTGCGGGTGCGCGAGAACCTGGAGTTCTTCGGCGGCGCTTACGGGCTGTGGGGGGGCCGCCTGCGCCGGCGCATCGACGAGGTGCTGGCGCTGGTCGACCTGGCGGGGCATGGCGGCGACATCACGGCCTCCCTGCCCGGCGGCATGCGCCAGCGCGTCGCCCTGGCCGGGGCCATCCTCCACGAGCCGGGCATCGTCTTCCTCGACGAACCCACCGCTGGCGTCGACCCCGTCGCCCGCCGCAACTTCTGGAGCCTGATCCGCACGCTGTCGACCGCCGGCACGACCATCTTCGTCACCACCCACTACATGGACGAAGCCGAGTACTGCAACCGGGTCGGCCTGATGGTCGCCGGCCGCCTGCCGGCGCTGGACACTCCCTCGGGGCTGAAGGCCCGCCACGTCCCGGGTCGGCTGTGGGCCATCCGGGGCGCCCGCCTGGGGGCCACCGACGCCGCCGCGCGGCTGGCGGCGCTGCCCGGCGCCATCGAGGTGCAGACCATGGGTGCCGGCCTCCGGCTGCGCGTGGCCGACGACGCGCCGGTGGACGACGCCGTGATCGCCGCGACGCTGGCCCCACTCCTCGAGCACGAGGTCGAGGTCGAGCCCGACGAAGCCAACCTCGAAGACGTCTTCCTCGCCGTCGTCGACGCCGACGCCCAGCGCCAGGGCACCGCCGCCGCCTTCTCGGGAGAGGCGCCGTGAAGCAACGCCTGCTGCGCTTCCTCACCCGGGTCGGGGCCCTCGCCAGCAAGGAGGCCCTGCACATCCGCCGCGATCCGCGGACGCTCTACCTCGGGCTCTTCCTGCCCCTCATCATGCTGCTGCTGTTCGGCTTCGGGGTCAGCTTCGACATCGACCACATCCCGCTCGCCGTCGCCGACCAGGACCAGACAGCCGAGAGCCGGGCGCTGCTCCAGGACTTCGTCGCCGCCCACGAGTTCGAGCTGAAGGGCGCGCTCTCCGATCCCGACCAGGCCACGCGCGTCATGGCCGCCGACAGGGCGTCGGCGGTGCTCACCATCCCGCAGGGCTACGCCGAAGCGCTGGCCCGCGGCGAGACCGCCACCGTGGGCTTCCTGCTCGACGCATCCGACCCCAACACCGCCCAGCAGGCGCTGGCCCGGGCCGACGTCATGGCCCAGGTCGCCACCGCCCGGGTCGCCAGCGCCTCGGGCCTGCTGCCGGGCGGCGGCAGCGGGCTGCCGCTGTCGGCGAAGACCTGGACCCGCTTCAACCCCGCGGGGCGCTCGGCGCTGTACCTCGTGCCAGGCGTGACCGCCTACGTGCTGGCCCTGGTCGCCGTGCTGCTCACCTCGCTGGCCGTGGCCCGCGAGTGGGAACGCGGCTCCATGGAGCAGCTCTTCGCCACCCCCGTCGGACGCCTGGAGATCGTGGTCGGCAAGCTCCTGCCCTACCTGGCCATGGGCATCGTCCAGGTGCTCCTGGTGATGACCGCGGGCGCCTGGGTCTTCGGCCTGCCCTTCCGCGGCAGCCTGTGGGTGCTGTCGCTGGCCAGCGTGCTCTTCATGCTCGGCATGCTCGGTCAGGGGCTGCTCATCAGCGTCATCGCCCGCAACCAGATGGTCGCCACCCAGGCCTCCATGCTGTCGGCCATGCTGCCCAGCATGCTGCTCAGCGGCTTCATGTTCCCCATCGAGAACATGCCCGGCATCCTGCAGCTCGTCTCGCACGTCGTGCCGGCCCGGTACTACATCGCCGTCCTGCGGGGGGTGCTGCTCAAGGGCAACGGCGTCGAGGATCTCTACTCGGAGCTGCTGCTGCTCGCCGCCTTCGCCGTGTTCATGATCGCCGTGTCCACGGCGCGCTTCAAGAGGAAGCTGGCATGAGCCCCCCTCGCGACCCACACGGCTACCGCGACGAGCTGCGCGTCCTGCTGGTCCAGCTCCGGGCCGTCTTCCTCAAGGAGGTCCGCCAGACGGCCCAGGACCGGCGCATCGTCTTCCTGCTGACGGTGGCCCCCTTCATCCAGCTCCTGGTCTTCGGCTTCGCGATCAACCTCGACGTGGACCGGGTGCCCACCGCCGTCGTCGACCTGGACGGCTCGGCCGAGGGCCGCGCCACCCTGCAGGCGATGCTGGCCGACGGGACCCTCACCGCCACCACGCCGGCGTCGTCGGTGCAGGAAGCCGACGCGATGCTGGAGCACGGCGACGCCGCCGTCGCCGTCGTCATCCCCCCGGGCTTCGCCCGCGACCTCGCCCGCGGCGACGCCACCGAGATCCAGGTCCTGCTCGACGGCACCGACCCGACCCGCTCCGGCGTCGCCAGCGGCGCCGTCAGCCGCTACCTCGGCGAGCGCGGCCTGGCCCTGGCCGAGGAGCGCCTCGCCCAGGCCACCGGTGGACGGCTGACGCTGCCCTCCGTCGAGATCCGCCCCCGCCTGCTGTTCAACCCCTCGCTCTCCAGCGCCATCTACATGGTACCCGGCATCGCCGGCATGCTCCTGCTCATCATCACCACCCTCATCACCGCCATGGGGCTGGCGCGCGAACAGGAGGTCGGCACGCTGGAGCAGGTGCGGGTCACGCCGCTGCCGACCCCGGTGCTGATGGTCGGCAAGGTCAGCCCCTTCATCATCGTCGGCCTGATCGACGTCACGCTGGCCATCACCGCCGGCGCCTGGATCTTCGACGTGCCCCTGCGCGGCAGCATGACGCTGTTCTACGCGCTCACGGCCGCCTTCCTGCTGAACACAGTCGGCATGGGGCTGTTCGTCTCGACCATCAGCCAGACCCAGCAGCAGGCCTTCATCGGCGCCTTCCTGCTCATCCTGCCGGGGCTGCTGCTGTCGGGGACCCTGACCCCCATCCACGCCATGCCCGCCTGGCTGCAGCCGCTGACCCTGCTCAACCCGCTGCGCTACTTCCTGGAGGGCGTGCGGGCGGTGCTGCTGGAGGGGGCCCAGCTCCAGGACGTCAGCTTCCAGCTCGGCATGCTGACACTGTTCGGCGTCGCCATCGTCGTCGCCGCCAGCGTCCGCTTCCGCAAGACCGTCGCCTGACCGCGGCTGTGAGGCTGCGGGGCTGCGCCCCGGGGTCAGGCCGATAGCATCGGTCATGCTCCCGATGCTTCTCCTGCCGCTCTCCCTTGCACACGCCACGCCTCCGGTGGTCGCCAGCGCCGCCTCAGCCGACGCCGCCTCAGCCGACGCCGCCTCAGCCGACGCCGCCCCCCTCATCGCCGTCGTGCCGGGCTGCCCGGTGCAGGAAGACGGCCAGCTCTCCACCTGCCTGCAGCGCCGGGCCACCTGGGCCGCGATGCTCCACGACGCCGGGCAGGTCGACGGCTTCATCACCAGCGGAGCCGACGTCTACACCCCCTACGTCGAAGCCGAAGCCCTCGGCGACGCGCTGGTGGCGCTCGGCGTCCCCGCCGACCGGATCTGGCTCGAGCCCTACGCCCTGCACACCGACGAGAACGTCTACAACGCCATGCTCGTCGCCCGCTCGCAGGGCTGGCGCCTCGCCGTGGCCAGCGACCGCATGCAGGCCCGCGGCGGCTGCAAGATGCTCCGCGCCTGGGGCGAGCCCTGCGAAGCCCTGCCCATGCCCTACGGCGACGTCTACGCCCAGATGGAAGCCCGGCAGGCCGTCCTCGACGCCGTGCGCCCCGCCGTGGTCGCCGACCACCGCAGCCTCACCGAGCAGGAAGCCGAGCGTGAAGCCCTCTCCGGCCGCAGCCGCCCGGGCTCGCTGTGGCTGTACAGCACCGCCGGCATCCGGCGCGCGCTCGGGCGCCAGTGGGTGCCGACCGTCCCGCCCGGCGCCGGCACGCTGCTGCCCTACACCGCGCGTGACACCGACACCGACGCCCTGGCATCGGACGACTGACGCCCGGCGTCCGGGCCCCGCTGCCCCGGGCCCGGCCGGGTGGTAGCCTTCCACTCCCCGGGAGCCCCCACGTGCGGATCGCCGTCGTCAGCGACGTCCACGGCTGCCTCGTGCCCTTGCGCGCCGCCCTCCGCGACGCCGCGGCGCGCGGCTACGACCGCCTGGTCTGCCTGGGCGACGCCGTCGACCTCGGGCCGGAACCCGGCGCCTGCGTCGACCTGCTGCGCGAACACGACGCCGTCTGGGTGCGCGGCAACCACGACACCCTCGATGAACCCACCCCGCTGCCGCTGCTCGCCGACGTCCAGGCCTGGACCCGCAGCCGCTTGACGACCGACCAGCTCGCCTTCCTCGCCGCTCAGCCCCACCGAGTCCCGCTCGCCGGGGCCGAAGACCGGGTCCTCCTCGTGCACGGCTCGCCGCGCAGCATCGACGAGAACATGCTGCCGGCCACACCCGACGATGATCTGCGGGCCATGCTGGGCGACGCAGCGCCCGCCCTGGTGCTCTGCGGTCACACCCACATCGCCATGGACCGGCGCCTCGACGGCACCCGCGTGGTCAACGTCGGCAGCACCGGCCAGCCCTTCCTGCGCCCCAACGGCGACAGCGCGCCGAGCATCCTGCCCTGGGCGGAGTGGGCCCTCGTCGACATCGGCCCCGACCGCATCGACGTGCAGGGCTTCCGCAGCGACTACGACGGCGCCGCCATGCGCCGCAGCCTGCGCAGCAGCGACATGCCCCACGCCGCCGTGTGGGAGGGGCTCTACCTGTGGGAGCGCCAGCACCAGCGGCTACGGGCCCTGCCGGAGTAGCGCGCCGCGCTCAGCCGTCCGAGCCGCCCTCGGGGTCCCCCTCCGCCGCGACGTTGTCCGGGTCCGCCATCCAGACGTGGAAGACCGTGCCGCTGCCGAGCTGGCTGCGCACGCTGACCGCCGCCCCCATCTTGTCGCAGAGCCGCTTGACGATGGCCAGACCGAGCCCCGTGCCGCCGGCGGCCCGGCTGCGCCCCTTGTCGACCCGGTAGAAGCGCTCGAAGATCCGGTCGTGCAGCGCCGGATCGATGCCGATGCCGACGTCGATGACCTCGAGCCGCCAGCCGTCGTTGCGGCGGCGGGCGCCGACCGTGACGACGCCCCCGTCGTGGCTGTACTTGATGGCGTTCTCGACCAGGTTCTGGACGATGTGCCCGAGGGCTTCCCGGTTGGCGAGCACCCGCACCCCCGCCAGTCCAAAGGTCTGCAGCGTGATGTCCCGCCCCGCCGCCGTGCCCGCCACCTTGTCCAGCGTCTCGGCCACGACCGGCCCCAGGGCCACCGCCGCCACCGGCAGCGGGCCCTCCCGCGCGTCCACCCGCGACAGGTACAGCAGGTCGTCGAACAAGGCCGTCAGCCGCTGGGCGTTGCGGTGGATCACCTCGACCATGTGGCGCACATCGCCGGGCAGCCGGTCGCTGTCGTCCAGCAGCGTCTCGGCGTAGCCGGCGATGGAGGTCGCCGGCGTCCGCAGCTCGTGCGAGACGTTGGCGACGAACTCGCTGCGCGTCCGCTCGGCGCGGCGCAGCACCGTGATGTCCTCGATGATCGCCAGGCGACCCCGGCCGCCCGGCACCTCTCCCGGACCGAGCGCCTGCACCCGCACGAACAGCTCGCGGTTGCCCACGCTGATGGCGAACTCCAGCCGGTCGTCGCGACCAGGGTCCAGCGCCTGGGCCACGGCCGGCACGAGCACGGCGTCGTCCACCGGGCGCCCCAGCGGGTCGCCGACCATCGGCAGCAGCCGGAGCGACGCCGGGTTGACCCGCAGCAGGCAGCCATCCGAGCCGGTCACCAACACGCCGTTGGGGCTGACCTCGATGAGCACGTCGGCGAGGCCGGGGCCCCCGGGTCCGGACGGCGCGTCCAGCGCGCCGCTCACTTCACCGCCCGCCCGTTGAACCGGTAGCCTGCCCCCCGCACGGTCTCGATGAGTCTCGAGTGGTCGCCAAGCTTCTGGCGGAGGCGCTTGATGTGGGTGTCGACGGTGCGCGTGTTGAGGTTGGCGGGCAGGTCCCAGACATCGACGAGCAGCGTGCCCCGGCTGCAGAGCTCTCCGGGGTGTTCGGCGAGGTAGTGCAGCAGGCGGTACTCGGTCGCCGTCAGGACCAGCTCACGGTCGCCCTTGTGGGCGCGGTGCGCGACGGTGTCGATGCGCAGCTCTCCGAACACGATGGTCTCGTCGGCGCGGGGCGCCACCCGCTTCGCGGCCGCTTCCACGCGCAGGGTCAGCTCCTTGACGCTGAAGGGCTTGGTCACGTAGTCGTCGGCGCCCACCTCGAAGCCGCCGACCCGATCTTCTTCCTCTGTCCGGGCGGTCAACATGATGACGTAGGCGTCTTCCATCTGCGGGTCGGCCCGCAGCCGGCGGCAGATGTCCTTGCCCGACATGTCGGGCAGCATCAGGTCGAGGAGCACGATGGGCGGCTGGTGCACGCGCGCGAGGTCCAGCGCCGTGGCGCCGTCCGCGGCCGGCAGCACCTCGAAGCCCGCGCGGCGGAGGTTCATCTCCACGAGATCGCGGATGTCGTCCTCGTCTTCGACTACCAGCACCCTGACCGACACGGCACCCTCTGACTGTGGGGAACGGGGGTTCTCGGCGGCGGAGGACCGGCGGGGGCCGGACCTGGGCGGCCAGCCGAGGGCACGGGCCATCGACCCGCCGCCGCACGATAGCAAGCGGCGGGGATCAGGGGCTGGTCGAGGGCCCCCGGGCCAGGAAGACGACGCCCCCGACCGCCGCCCGCAGCAGCTCGCCGATCCACCGCGTCAGCCCGATGGAGACAGCGGCGGCCTGCGTGGCACCGAAGGGGCCCAGGGCGTGGACGAAGAGCCCCTCGCGCAGCCCGAGGCCGCCGATGGTGATCGGCAGGGCGAGGACCGTGTCCACGGTGGGCACGAGCGCCAGGGCGTCGGCGTAGGACAGCGACAGCCCGTGGCCGACCATCACCACCCAGACGGCCAGGCAGTTGATCAGCGAAAACGGCAGGGTGAGGAGGAGCGAGGCGAGCAGGCGGCGCGGGTCGCGGCCGACGAGGGCAAAGGCGGTGGCCAGGCGGTCGGCGACGCGGCGCAGGCGCGCCGGAGCGCGGGACGACAGCCGCTGCAGTCCCGGCGGCAGCCGCTGCAGCCAGGCCGTCCCCAGGCGGGCGAGGAGCAGGGCGGCGGCCATGGCGCAGGAGAAGGCCACGGCGAACAGCACCGCGGCGAGCGCCAGGGGCGGATCGCGCCACCACATGCCCCAGGCCAGCCCCCACAGCAGCAGCAGCGTCCAGGGCAGCAGCTCCAGCAGGCGGGCCACGACCACGGCCGCCAGGGCCAGCTCGGCCGAGCCCACGACCGGCGCGAGGAAACCGACCTTGGCCAGCTCCGCGCCGCCGGTGGGGAGCACGGCGCCGAGGAAGGAACCCTGCAGCAGCGCGGCGAACAGGCGCGGCGCACGGCGCAGGGAGATGGGGCGGAAGGAGACCGGACCGGGCAGCAGCACCAGCAGGCGCAGGGCGTGCAGGAAGCTGTTGACGACAAGCAGCAGGGCAGGCAGGACGAACACCCACCACGGGGCGCGGGCCAGGGTCGCCCCGGCCTCGGACAGGGGGACCTGGTGCAGCACCCAGGCGACGGCGAGGGCGGTCAGGGCCAGGCGCAGCAGCAGGCCGAGAGCACGCTGGAGGCGCCCCCGGCGCACAGCACTTCCCGGGGCCGGGTCGCAGTCGGGAGCGGTCGAGGGGTCCGGCACGAGGGCTCCGGTGTGCCACAGCGGCAGGCGGCACCTGGGCGCTATCGTGCCCCAGCCGTGCTTCCCCCTCCTCCCCTCCCCTCCCCCCTGCGCACGCCGAAGCTGCGGCGCGGAGGTGCGCTCGCGCTGCTGCTGTCCTGTGGCCCCCTGCTCCAGCCACAGCCACCGGCCGCCGACGACGCCGCGACCTACGCCGCGGCCCTGGCCGCCATCGCTGCCGAGCCCGTGGCGGGCGCCACTGCCTGCGCCGACATCGTCCGCCCAGCCCTGCGCGCCGACTGCACCAGCGCCGCCGCTGAAGCCCTCGCTGCCACCGACGCCGCCGCCGCCGCCGGCCTCTGCGCCGGCCTCCCCGCCGGCAGCGGGCGGGACGAGTGCCACTTCCAGGTCGCCGAGCGCTCCGCCGACGTGCGTCGCTGCGCCGACGCCGGCGACTTCGCCGACGACTGCCGCCTCCACCGCCTCAGCGCCGATCTCCGGAACCTGCTCCCCGCATCCGCCACCGATCTCGCCACAGCGGAGGCCACCCTCGCCCCCCACCTGCGCGACTACGGCTTCGCGCCCGACGACATGCGCCCGTGGTCCGCCGCCTTCCGCTACCTGCTGGCGCGCGAGCTGCCGCTGGACCGCGGCCGCTGCGATGCCGTCACCGACCCCGATCGCGCCGAGGCCTGCCGGCACACCGCGCTCGCCCTGTTCGAAGACATGCTCAACCACGCCCGCGACACGACCGGCCTGCCCTGCGACGGCGGCCCGCTCCCGCCTCGCCTCCGCTACCGTCCCGATCCCGACCTCGACGCCATCCTCGCCCGCCGCATGGCCACCGACCTGTGCCCGTGACACGCCTGTCCTGTCTGCTGCTGCTGCCGCTGCTGGCCTGCAAGGGTCCGCAGACCGCCGCGCTGTCCTGGCGCGAGAGCTGGGAGGTGCTGGTGCCCGCCCGCGACGGCTCCCTGGTGGACGCGCGCATCGTCGTCAGCAACACCGGCCTGCTGCGAGGCCAGGGGCACCTGCGCTTCGAGCGTTGGACCGCCGACGAAGCGCCGATCATCTTCGCCCGCGACGCCCACCCCGCGGAAGTCCGCATCGACCGCCAGCGGGGCGGCGTGCGCCTGGGCAACGACGGGCTCGTGGTCGGCGCCGACGACCCCGGCGACAGCGCCTGGACCTTCATCAGCCGCAACGACGAGGCCGAAGCCTTCCTGCGGCTCGCCCCCGACGACAGCCTGCGGCCGACCCCGGTGGCGTGGCAGGAGGGGGGCGGCCAGTGGACGCTGGACGCGCCCGTCGTCCGCGGCCGGGTCGAGGGCTTCCTGACCGCCGGTGACCGCGGCGGCCAGATCCAGGGCTACGGCGTCGTGCTCCACCGCGGTGGAGACGGGCAGCCGGCGCTGCCGCGGACCACCCTCGTCGTGTCGGGTCAGCGGGCCAGCATCGGCCTCGACCACCAGGGCCAGGGCGCGCTGAGCTGGGCCTGGGTCGAGGGAGAGCAGCTCGACACCGCCGGCGCCGAGCTGGTGCTGCCTCCGCACAAGGCCGGGCGCCTGCGCTTCGCCAACGGGCTCGAGGTGGAGCTGCGGCGCCAGCGGCGGGTCCGAGGCCTGCGCCTGCCCTACGAGCACCTCCTCGGCATCGAGCAGCGCATCCTGGCGGCGACCGGCGGCTGGGTCGGGCGCCGCGTGCAGCGGCTGCGCACCACCGTGCACTGGCGGGGAGAGAGCTGGCCGGCGCCGGGGGTGCTCGTCCAGGTCCAGGCCGAGCCCTGGGCGGGGACGAGCGGCGCCTCGCCGGAGAGTGCCTTGCCCGGCGACGCCTCACCCGGCCCCAGCACGCCCACCACCCCCGGCGCGGGCCCGTGATCGGCGCGCTGTGGCTGCTGCCCCTCGTCGCAGCCGGTGGACGGGCCCACGCCGACGCGCTCCGCTGGTCCCTGCGCGTGGCGCCGGGCCACGTCGGCGTGGTCGAGGTGCTCCGCCCCACGGATGACGGCGGCGAGGACCGCCTGCTGCGGGTGCTCTGCGCCGACGGCGACCGCCGCAGCCGCATGGGCTGGCGGCCGGACGAGGACCCCGCCCCCGACCGCGTGGGCGGCAGCATCGAGCTGGGCCTGCCCGCCGGCTTCTACGTCGTCCAGGAGACCGACGCCGACGGCCAGCGGCGGCGTGGGCTCGGGGTGGCCGCGGCCGCCGCGACGGTCTCCGGCCCGCTGCCCGCCGGCGCCACCGGCGTGTTGGCCTGGCGCCAGGCCGCCGATGGCAACGACGGCTTCGCCTGGGCGCCCGACGCGCAGGGACAGGCCGGGCTCCCCCTCGCCGACGGCCGCTGGCGGCTGACGCCCGCCGGTGTCGGCGGCTGGTCCCCCGAAGACGTCGAGGTCCGCGGCGGCAGCCCCACCGCCATGCCCCGCTTCCGCGCCCGCCCGGCCCCCACCCCCCGGGTGCGCGCCGGCCACCCCTGGGCGGTGCGTCTCGGCCTGCTGCCCGTCACCCTGCTGCTCGGGGCCGCGCTGTTCGTGGGCCTCCGAGGCGACCGCGGCACCAAGGTCCCCCGTGGCGGCCACCTCCTCGCCCTCGTGGTCGCCCTCCTCGTCACCGCCGCCGCGCTGCATCCCGTCCTCGCCGACCCGGTCGGCCGCGCGCTGGATGCCGGTCCCCCCATCGACGACCCGGCGGCCTCCACCGGCCTGCTGGCCACCGTCAGCGCCGGGCTCGCCCGCCTCACCGACCTCGGCACGGCCTACGCCTTCCCCGAGGGCTGCTCCTGGCTGGTGCCGGGCCCGGCCTGGCTCGGCTTCCTGCCGGCCAGCCTCGTCGCCGCCGTGGCCGGCCCCGTCGCCGGCCACAACCTCGGCATGGCGCTCGGCCTGTTCCTGCTGGCGCTGACCAGCCAGGCCCTGGCCCGCGACCTCGGCGCCCGCCCCGCCGCCGCCGCCCTCGCCGGGGTCGCCACAGCGCTGGGCCCCGCCATCCTCGACGAGCTGGACGCCGCCTCCCTCGACCGCAGCACCCTGTGGCTGGTGCCCCTGGCGCTGCTGGCCCTGAACCGCGCTGCCGAGCGCCCCGGCTGGCGCTGGCCGCTGCTCGCCGGGGCCGCCATCGCCGCCGTCTTCTACGGGCAGGTCTACTACGGCCTCTACCTCGCGGCCGCCTGCCCCTGGCTGGCCCTGCCGCGCCTCTTGGGGCCGGCGCCCCGGGCCCGCCTGCTGCGCCTGCTGGCCGCCGGCGCCGTGGCGCTGGCCCTGCTCCTGCCCGGCCTCGCCATCCTCCGGGCCGGCACCGCCGCCTCGCCCTACGCCCCGACCGCCCAGGCGCAGGCCGCGCAGCCCGCCTGGTCCGACGCCGACGTCGCCGCCTTCCTCGTCGCCCACGATCCCAGCCTCGGCGGCACCACGCTGGACCGCAGCCTGCCCATGGACACACCCGCCGAGCGCCGCCTGTCCGCCGCGGCGCTGGGCCTGTCGCTGCCCGAGGTGCTCCGTCCCGCCGACCTGCTGGCGGGGCGGGCCCTGTTCTGGCCGCTGGTCCTGCTCTCCGTCGCCCTCGCCCACCGCCGGCGGGCCGCCGCCCTCGTCGTCGCCGACGTCGCCATCCTGCTGCTCCACGCCATGGGCCCCGCGCTGCGCGCCACGCCGACCACGCTGGGCCCTCCCCTGCCCTTCGCCCTGGACATGGCCCTCATCCCCGGCTTCGACCAGCTCAAGAACAGCTACCGCTTCGGCATGATGGCCGCCGCCATCGCCCCCGTGCCCCTCGCCCTCGGCTTCGACGGCCTGCTGCACCGCCTGCCGGCCCGCGTCGGCGCCCACCGCGCGCTGCCCCTCCTCTCCCTGCCCGTGGCCGCCGCCGCCGGCCTCGCCCTCGCCGCCCTGCGCCTGCCGGCCATCGAACCCGACCTCGGCCCCGTCGCCGACGACCGCCCGTGGGCCGTCGACCTGCGCTGGCCCCAGGCCATCGCCCTGCCCCCGGCCGCCGCCCTCGACGAGATCGCGCCAGGGCCGGCCTTCCTCCTGCCGCTGTCGCATCCCACGCCGCCGAGGGCCATCCGCACCGCCACCGCCCGCGGCTTCTCCCTCGCCAACCCACCCCCCTTCGACTCCGGCGACCCCACCGACCTGCCCCAGTGGGTCGAGGACGATCCCCTGCTCAACCGCGCCGCCTGGACCGCGGGCAGCGATCGCGCCGGCGTCTGGCTCGAGCTGGACGCCGCCACAGCCGAGCGCTCCCGGGCCGATCTCGCCGCCGCCGGCCTGCGCTACCTGATCCTCGACCGCGCCCGCCTGGCCGATCCGCTGCTGGCGACCGAGACCGAGGCCCTCCTCGACCGCCACCTGTCCCGCGTCGCCGACGACGGCGTCTTCGCCGCCTGGTCGCTCGCGCCAACCTCGACCGAACACCGCTAGGGAGCGATACGTGTCGCTCTTGCTGACCTGGCTGTGCTGCATCGCCCTGGGCTTCGCGCAGCCCTGGACCTGGCCGGAGGAGGGAGACAGCGGTGCCATCGACGCCGGCCACCTCGTCCTCGTCGAGCTGCGCTGCCCCTCCATCGTGCGACCCGACCAGCCCGAGCTGGCCGCGCGCTTCCTGTCCCGCGACGGCGAACGCCGCAGCACCGCCGGCTGGCGCCCCGACGCCGATCCCCGGCCGGGCTTCGTCCGGGTCGAGGTCCCCGCGCTGTGGCTGGGCGGCGAGGGCTGCACCGCCACCATCACCACCGGCGACCGGGTCGAGGAGCGGGCCCTCCCTGCCGCCAGCGAGGCCCCGCGGCAGGTCCGCCTGACGGTGCCGGCCGGCGCCACCGGCGTGCGGGCCCTGCGCTTCACCGAGGGCGAGGGCCACGACGGCTTCGCCTTCGCCCCCGCCGTCAAAGGCGTCGCGACGCTGCCCCTCGGGGCTGGCCGCTGGACGGCCACCGTCACCGGTCCCCCCGGGGACGCGACCGCCCTGGTCGAGCTGCCGCCCACCGCGACGGAGGCGAGCTTCCGACCCGCGACCGCCCCGCGCGCACGGCCACCCCGCCCCCGCCACGGCCTCGTCGTCGCCCTGGGCCTCGTCCCCGTCACCCTGCTCATCCTCGGTGGCGCCGCCCTCGGCGCCTGGCGAGCGCGGCGTGCCCGCGGCCTCGGCGCCGCCACGCTCGCCGCCCTCGCCCTCGCGACCCTCGCCCTGTCCGGGGTCCTCCCCCACCCCACCGACAGCCTGCTCATGGCCGGGCCGCACTACACCGACCCGCCCAACTCCGCCGCGCTGCTCCAGGCCCTCACCGACAGCCTGCCGCGGCTCTCGGACGTCAGCGCCGCCTTCCAGTACCCCGAGGGCCACTCCTGGCTGGTCGTGGGCCCGAGCTGGCTCGGCTACCTCCCCGCCCTCCCCGTCACCTGGACGGTCAACGGCATCGCCGGCCACGACTTCGGCGTGTTCCTGGGCGTCGTCCTGCTCTTCCTGGCCGCCTGGGGGCTGGCCCGCCAGGTCGGCGTGGCTCCGCTGCCCGCCCTCCTCGCCGGCTTCGGCGCCGTGCTGGCCCCGTGCCTGTGGGGGGAGCTGTCCGCCCTGTCGCTGGACCGCGTCACCCTGTTCACCGTCCCGCTCTTCCTGCTGCTGCTGGAGCGCGCCGCCGGTGACGAGGACCGCCGCTGGTCCCTGGCCGCGGGGCTGTCCCTGGCCGCCGTCTTCTACGGGCAGGTCTACTACGGCGTCTACCTCGCCCTCGCCTGCCCGCTGCTCGTGCTGAGCCGCCTGGTCGGCCCCGCCCCGACCCGCCGCCTGGGCCGCCTCTTCCTCATCGCCGCCGTCGCCCTCGCCGCCCTCGCCCCCGGCGTGTGGGCCCTGCGCCAGGGCACCGCCGACACCGTCTACGCCGAGGGTCCCGCCACGCTCTCGGCCCAGCTCGCCGCCGACGGGAGCGACCTGCTGCACCCGGTCGCCGACGCCGACGTCGAGCGCTTCATCGCCGCCCACGACCGCCGCGGCGGGGACAACCTGGACCGCCCCACGGACACACCGCGGGACCGCCTGCTGGTCGCCGTCACCAACTCGATCAGCGGCACCGAGCTGCTCATCCCCACCGCCACCCTCGCCGGGCGCGGCGGCTACTGGCTCCTGGCGCTGGCGGCCCTCCTCGTCCTGCCCCGGCGCCGCCGGGGGCCAGCCGCCCGGCTGCTGCTCGACACCCTCATCCTGCTCGTCTTCGCCCTGGGCCCGCTGCTGCGCTACCGCGACGGCAGCGTCGGCAGCGTGCTGCCCTACTACGCCGCCTTCCTCGCCGTGCCGGGCATGGACCAGCTCAAGCACCCCGACCGCTTCGCCCTGCTCGCCGCCAGCATCTCGTCCGTGCCGCTGGCGCTGGGCCTCGACGCCCTGCTGCAGCGCCTGCGCCTGCTCCGCCCCGGCGGCGGCACCGCTCCGCCCCGCCGGCTGCTCGCCGGGCTGCTCGTCGGCCTCGCCGCGCTGCTCCTCGGCACCCTCACCCTGCGCGGCGACGACGATCCCCCGGGCTTCCTCAGCCTCGACACCCGCCGCTGGCTGCACCGCCAGTACCTCGACCTCGCTCTCCCGCTACCGGTGGCGACCCGCTTCCCCGCCGGACCGGCGCTGCTGGGCCTGCCCCCCGGACCGGCGCTGTTCCTCCCCGTGACCAGCCCCACCCCCGAGGCCGAGTACCTGCCGGCGCTGCAGGCCCACCTCCCCATGGTCAACGAGCCCCCCCACGGCCAGACCCGGGGCGGCGGCCTCGTGAGCTGGCCCGAGGACAACGCGCTGCTGAACCGGGCGGCCTGGCTGGCCGGCACCGACCGCCCCCGGCGCATCCTGGAGCCCGGCGAGGGCAGCCGGGCCCGCGCCGACCTGCGCGCGCACGGGCTGCGCTACCTCGTCCTGATCCGGGAGAGCCTGGCCGGCCCCGAGCTGTTGCCCAGCCTGCAAGCATGGATGGACGCCAACTTCCAACGGATCGCCGACGACGACCGCGCCATCGTCTGGTCCGTCGAGGCGCCAGCGGCCGATCCCGGCGCTACGGTGGCGCCGTGATCCCCGCCCTGCTCCTGCTGTGCTGTGCAGCAGACCCGGCCACGCCACCGGGTCCGACGGCCGACATGGTGCACATCGGCGCCGACCCGGTCACCGGCGCGGCCTCGGACCAGGGCTACTACATCGACCGCTACGAGTTCCCCAACCAGGCCGGCGTCAGGCCCGACGTCTACGTCGACCTCGACACCGCCGCCGAGCGCTGCGCCAGCGCCGGCAAGCGCCTCTGCACGGCCGCCGAGTGGCGGCGGGCCTGCCTGGGGGCGGGCGGTGATGCGCGCTACGGCTACGGCGAGACCTACGTCCGTGGCCGCTGCCACACGGAAGACCGGCTGGCGTCGGGCCACACCAGCATGATGGACCCGACCGAGCTGGTGGCGGCCTCGGGTGGGTACCCCGACTGCCAGACCCCCGAGGGCGTCTTCGACCTGGTCGGCAACGCCGAGGAGTGGGTGCTGGCCGACTGGCGCGGCATCGACGGCATGCTGGAGGGCGGGGCCTGGTACACCTGGGTCGGCTACGCCGACTGCAGCGGGGCCTACTCGCGCGAGCCCGACTACCGGCTGGACCCCGACCGCGCCGTGTTCAGCGCCGGCTTCCGCTGCTGCTGGTCGGCCGCGGCCCCGACCGCCGACGCGCTCACCGCCGAACAGATCAGCGCCGACGCCGACGCCCGGCTGCAGCAGGCGCGGGCCGGGTCGTCGACGGCCGCCTACGATCCGTCCGACGAGGTCGAGGTGGCCCCCGGTCTGTTCATGGACGTCTTCGAGTACCCCAACCGGTCCGGCGAGATCCCCCGCACCGCCGTGACCTGGACCGAGGCGCAGGACCTGTGCGATGCCGCCGGCAAGCGCCTGTGCTCGGCGTACGAGTGGGAGCACGCCTGTGCCGGTCCCGCCGGACTGTCCATGCCCTACGGCGACCGCTACGTCGAGGGTGCCTGCGCCATCAGTGCAGACGCACGCCCCCGCTCGGGGCAGGCCTACGCCTGTGTCTCGGCCACCGGCGTCCAGGACCTGGTGGGCAGCGCCTGGGAGTGGACGAGCAGCCGCCTGCAGGCGCGCGCCCTGGGCACGGCCCGCGGCGAGGTGCTCCACGAGATCCGCGGCGGTTCCTGGCGCACCGACCCGGTCAAGGGGGTGTGCCGCCCCTTCGACGGATACCCGGTGGCCCCGGCCGACGCCGCCTTCCCCGACCTCGGCTTCCGCTGCTGCCGCGGCGCACCCGCCGAAGACCCCGTCCAGGCCCGGCCCGGCGCCCTGTCCTGCCCCGACGACATGGTCGCCGTCGCCGGCAGCGGCGACACGCCCGACCTCTGCGTGGACCGCTTCGAGGAGCCCGACCGGGAGGGTGCGATGCCCTCCACCAACCTCACCCTGGACCAGGCCCGCACCCTGTGTACGGACCGGGGCCGCCACCTGTGCACCGAAGCCGAGTGGATGGCCGCCTGCGCCGGCGCCGCCGGGCGCCGCTGGCCCTATGGCAACGAGTACGTCGCCGAGCGCTGCCAGGACAGCGCGGACGAGGGGCCGGGCGAGGGCGGCACGGCCGCTCCCTCCGGCACCAAGACCGCCTGCGCCACCCCCGAGGGGGTCATGGACATGAGCGGCAACCTGTGGGAATGGACGGTCGATGAGCACGGCCAGGGCGTGCTCCACGGCGGGGGCTGGAACATCTCGGCCGGCCTCAACCAGTGCCGCGCCACCGCCGCCGCCGACGCCGCCAAGGCCCTGCCCCAGTTCGGCAGCCGCTGCTGCGCCACCGCCGCGGAAGCACGCGCGCTGCTCGTCGCGGGGGGCCACCGGTGACCCGCGGCCGCAAGCTGCTGTTTGCGCTGCTCACCACGCTGATCGTGCTCGGGGGCGCCGAGCTGCTGCTGCGGGGGCTCTGCCTGGTCACCGGCCGCGACTGGCGCGTCGATCCGCTGCCCGCCCACGAAGACTACGACGTCCTCTGTTCGTTCGGCGACCTGCTCAAGCTCTGCCCCGACCGGGGCCCCGACTACGAGCGCGTCCGCCCCCTCGTCTTCGCCGCAGCCCCCGACCGCCCCCGCGTCGTCGCCATCGGCGAGAGCTTCGTCTACGGCCTGGGCCTGCCCACCGACCAGGCCTTCCCCGCCCGCCTGCAGGCCCACCTCGCCGACCAGGGCGTCGACGCCGAGGTCCTCAACCTCGGCCGCTGCGGGACCTACGCCAGCCGCCTCGTCCCGCTGGTGCAGGCCGCCATCGACCTGCACGCCGACGCCGTCGTCATCGCCGCCGGCAACAACGAACACACCATGACCAGCTTCTACACGGGGCTGGCCGGGCGTCAC
>CAZRFD010000102.1:0-25309 GCA_964599085.1 uncultured Enterobacterales bacterium
GCCGGTGATACCGGGATCACCCCGAAACAGTGGCGCGAACGGCGCCACGAACGGGAGGTGACAGGCCATCACCCCACCGAAGTGGCGCCACGGGCGCCCGCGCGTCTCCTCCCCCGCTGCGGCGCTCACAACGTGGGGTAGGTCCCCGACCCATGGGCACTGATGAGCGGGCCGAAGCCTTCGGCGGCCGCAGGACCGCAGCCGGGCGCGCCACCTCAACCTCTCCGACGACCGTAGCGGCGGTTGGCACACCAGGAGGCCGTGCGACGGCCAGCGCCCGGGTCTCATGACCACGCGCCGGCGACGACTGAGGAACGCGGATCGTCGGTCGAGGACCGCGATGGTGTGGCTTCCTGCACCCGAAGAGCGCGAGGCCACGAGTCCGCGAACCGCGAGCCACGAGCCACGAGGGCGCGAGCCGCGAGCCACGAGGGCGCGAGGCACGAACCGCGAGTCCGTGACTCCACGAGGCCACCGCAGCCCCGGCGGCGGCCGTATAGGCTGCCGGCGTGTCCGAAGCCTCCCCCCGCGGCCGGCTGGCCAGCGCGCTGAGCGGCGCCACCCTGGTGGCGAGCCTCGTGCTGCTCGACGCCCTGGTCCGCTGGCCGGCGGCGCTGCGCAACACCGACCTGGCAGCCGACCCCCTGCTGCCCGGTGCCGCCCTGCTGCTTGGCCTCCCCTTCGGCCTGCTGCTCGGCGCCATTCACCGCCATCTCGCAACCGCAGCGCTCGCGGTGCTGGTCCTGGCGACGGGCGAGGACCGGCTGGTCCAGCTCGCGCTCGTCGGCGTCGCCGCGCTCCTCGCCGAGCTGGCCTGGCGGCGCCCCGCCGTCGGCGTGCTGCCCCTGCTCGGCCTCGCCGCTGGCGGGCTGGCGCTGCGGGGCGGTCAGCCCACGGTGGCCCCGACCGATCCCCGTCCGGACATCGTCCTCGTCGTGCTCGACACCGTGTCGGCCGCGGCCACCAGCCTGCACGGAGCCGAGCTGCCCACCTCACCGGCACTGGAAGCGCTGGCCGCCGAGGGCACCTGGTACCGCCAGGCGGTCAGCGCCGCCCCCTGGACCGTCCCCAGCCACGCCGCCATGTTCACCGGCCTGCTGCCCCAGGACAGCGGCTGCCACCACGAACACCCCCACCTCCCCGCCGGCCCGCCCACCCTCGCCGAGCAGCTCGCCGCCGCCGGCTACCGCACGGGCGCCTTCAGCGGCAACCCCTGGGTGGGCCGCTTCAACGGGCTCACCCGCGGCTTCCAGCACGAGGAAGCCTGGTGGGAGCACGCCCGCGCCGCGCGCGCCTTCACCCTGCTGGGCCTGGTCCCCGCGCTGCCGGGCAAGGGCGGCCCCGGCGTCGCCCGGGCCGCCCTGGACTGGCTCGCAGCCGGCGATGGACGGCCCTCCTTCGCCTTCGTCAACATCCTCGAAGCCCACTCCCCCTTCCACGAGGTGCCCGACGCCGATCGCTTCGGCGTCGCCGACCCGATCCGCACCGGCACCCGCACCCACGAGGTGCAGGAGGGCGGCCCCGCCGCCGTGCCCGGCTACCCCGAGGAGGGCGAGCTCGACGAGGTCCGCCGGTTGTACGCCGCCTCGGTCCGCGCCGCCGATGACCAGCTCGCCGCCCTGCGATCGGGCCTCGAGGGTGCCGGACGATGGCCCCGCACCGTGCTCGTCGCCACCGCCGACCACGGGGAAGCCATGGGCGAGCACGGCTTCTTCGGCCACATGATCGGCCTGCACGGCGAGACCCTGCACGTGCCCCTCGTGATCCGCGTCCCCGGCGAGCCCCCGGCGGAAGTGGCCGCGCCCGTCGCACTGCGCCGCCTCGCGCCGACCCTGCTGGAGCTGGGCGGCGTGTTGCCCACCGCCGCCCCCCTGCCCCACGGCGGCCGGCCCGGCGTGACCGGCGAACCCGTCGTCAGCGAGCAGCTCCGCCCGCTGCAGGTGCTCAGCGACTACGACAACAGCGCGAAGCGCCACGGCACCGACGCCAGCAGCCTCGGCACCCTCGATGGCCGGGCGGTGCGTGTTCGCTGGCAGGAGCTGGCCCTGCTGCGCGAAGCCCCCGCCGACGGCGGGCCGGTGCGGTGGTCGCTGTTCGACCTGGCACGCGATCCCGGCGAGCACCACGACATCCTCGACCAGCAGCTCTCCCCCACCGACCTGTCCCGCGTCGCCCGCATGCGCGCGCTGGCCGAGGAGCGGGCCGCCCGCTTCGCCACAGCCACCGGCACCAGCCCCACCGACACCGCCCTGGACGCCGACCTGCGGGCCGAGCTGCAGTCCCTCGGCTACCTGGGCGGGGACTGAGCCGTGTCACCGCGCCGCTCCCCACGCCCCGCTCGCCCAAGGCTCATGCGCCCCGCCCTCCCCCTCGTCGCCCTGCTCGCCGCCGGCTGCCACGCAGAACCGCCCGCCCCGCTGCACCCCGACCTCCACCCCGGCCGCGGGCGCCCGGTCCTGCGGCTGCTCAACCTCGTCGACAAGGCCCGCCTGGACATCGCCGGCGGCAACCTGCCCGCCGGCGCCGACCAGCCCGCCGTCCACCTGCTCGACTCCGGCTGGCAGCGCTCCGGCCAGGGGCAGGGCTCCACCTGGTGGCACAGCGCGCCCGTCCACCTCGCCCAGAAGCGCCACAGCCGGCAACCGCCCGGGCTCAGTGTCTGGAGTGGTGCCAAGGAGCTGACCTTCGACGCCCGCATCATCAGCGAGGCGGGCCTCGATGACCGCTGGCTGCTGTTCCAGGACAGCGTCTTCGTCACCTCGACCGTCGATCCCGCGACCTGGCCCGATCCCCCCCGCGTGGTCATGGCACCCGCGACAGAGCGGGAGGCCGCCTACAACCGTACGACCAGCGGGCAAGCCCTCCCCGACTTCGTCACCCGCAGCGGCACCATCGGCGCCGTCACCCGGCCCTGCCTGTACCTGCCGGCCCCGTCATCGGCCGAGCTGGACCTGCAGCTCCCCGCCGAGGGCGCCGAGCTGCGCTACGCCGTCGGCCTCCTCAGCGCGGGGGAGGAGGGCGCGGCCGCCGACGCCCGCCTCGACGTCTCCGTCGACGGCGAGCGCCTGGAGTCCACCCGCCAGCGCAGCGGCGAGCCCTGGACCGACGTCACCCTGGACCTGTCGCGCTTCGCCGGCCGCTCGGTGACCCTGCGCCTGTCGTCCGACCCGCTGGACAGCCGGACCCGCGACTACCTGTGCGTCGCCAACCCCGAGCTGCGCGCGGCCCCGCCCGCCAAGCCCGACCCCGTCCGCGTCGTCGTCATCGGCATCGACACGCTGCGGGCCGACGAGCTGGGCGTCAACGGCTACGCCCGCGACACCAGCCCCCACCTCGACGCCCTCGCCGCGCGCTCCACCGTCTTCGACAACGCCTGGGCGCCGGCCCCCCGGACCCGCCCCAGCTTCCGCACCGCCACCACCGGGCGGTGGCCACGGCGCGCGATGGGCGCCCCCACGCTCGGCTCGCTCGTGGCCCGCGCCGGCCTGCAGACCGCCGGCTTCGTCGCCAACGTCCACCTCGCCCCCCGCCTGGGCTTCGCCGAGGGCTACGACCTCTGGCACTACGACAACGGCGCCAACGCCCAGCAGCAGGTCGACGGCAGCATCGCCTGGCTCGACGACCACGCCGACGAAGACAGCTTCCTCTTCCTGCACATCATGGACCCGCACATCTTCTACCTCGCGCCCGAACCCTTCCGCGACCGCTTCACGGACCCCGCCGACCGCGGCGACCTGCCCGAACGCTACAACCGCTGGATGGTGCAGGACTGGGAAGCGCAGGGCCAGCTCACCGAGGGCGAGAAGCGCTTCATGCGCGGGCGCTACGACGGCGAGGTCGCCTTCGTTGACGACCAGCTCGGCCGCTTCCTCGACCACCTCGACAGCCTGCCCGGCCGGACGCTGGTCCTGCTGCACACCGATCACGGCGAGGAGTTCTGGGACCACGGCGGCTTCGAGCACAACCACAGCCTCTACGAAGAGCTGACCCACACCCTGCTGTGGGTGGCCCTGCCGGGCAGCGCCGAAGCCCACGGCCGTCGCGCCGCGGTCGCGGTCTCGCTGGCCGACATCGCGCCCACCGTGCTCGATGCCCTCGACGTCCCGGCGCAGGACTGGCCCGACATGGACGGCCGCTCGCTGTGGCCGCTCATCGACCCCGACCAGCTCGCCGCCGCGCCGCGGATGCTGGCCGCGCTGGAGGCCCGCCCCCTGCACCAGGGCTACATCATGTTCGGGCACGAGCGCTGGTCGGTCGTGGCCCGGGACGAGGACCGGGCGCTGCACAAGTACATCTTGCACACCGACAGCGGCCAGGAGGAACTCTACGACCTCTCCACGGACCCACGTGAACAGAGGGACCTGGCCGCCGAGGGCTTCCTCGACCCGTGGCGGCGGGCACTGGGGCAGGCCACGAGCTGGCCTGTCGGTGCGGGCTGGCGCGTGTCCCTGGTCGAGCCCCGCGAAGCCTTCACCCTGCACTTCAGCGAGCCCATCGACCGCGCGGGAGTCATCGACCCGGAAGCCGCCGTCCAGCGCCGCGCCAACCTCGAGTGGGGCGAGCTGCCCGCCACCCTGCCCGACGACGTCGCCCAGGTCAGCCTCTCCGACGACCACCACAGCGTCACCATCACGCCCGGGCCGAAGCCCTCGGGAACCGTCTACCTGCTGGGCCCCTCCGCCTACGCCGACGTCCAGCTCGTCGATGAACAGAGCATCCGCCCCCTGCAGGCCGGCCGCCAGCCCGTCGCCCACGGCAACATCGTGCTGAAGCCGGGCACCGTCATCGTCCCCCTGGAGACCGAAGCCGCCGCCCTCGCCGCGTGGCACACAGGCGACGCGGACGACGGCGCCAGCGCCGAGCAGATCGAGGTGCTGCAGGCGCTGGGCTACGTCGGGGAGTGAGGGTGGGTCCCTCCCCCACAGAATCTCGCCCCGCGGCCAGCCGACCAGCCAAGCGACGCGCTACACAGGTCGGGGACCCGGCCCCGCCCGCCCGGCCTCGCCGGCCCGCCCTCGACCCGACGGAGCAGACGTGGCTGCAGACATCGACTTCGAGACCTTCCTCGCCCACATGGACAGCCGGTCGAAGCGCCGCCGGCTGCTGTTCCGCGACGGCCGGCCCTTCCACGTCCTGATCTCGCAGCAGTTCGACAAGGCAGAGCTGAACGCCCTCTGCGACACGGCGACCTCGATCCGCCGCCTGGACCGCCACGTCGAGGGGCGCGACTTCCTGCGCCAGCTCCTCGCCGGCAAGCGGGTCATGAACCTGTTCGCCCAGCCCAGCACCCGCACCGCGGAGTCCTTCGCCGCCGCGGCCGAGAAGCTCGGCGCCACGGTCCGCGTCGTCAGCGACATCCGCACGTCGAGCTTCGCCAAGGGCGAGACGGTGGACGACAGCGTCCGCACCCTGTCCAGCTTCTTCGACACCATCGTCGCCCGGCACCACGACAGCACCTTCGCCGCCCGCGCCGCCTGGGCCCTGTCCCGGTCCAACCGCCCCATCCCCGTCATCAGCGCCGGCAGCGGCAAGGACCAGCACGTCACCCAGTCCCTGCTCGACATCTACACGCTGCGCTACTCCTTCTCCAAGCGCGGCGGCATCGACGGCAAGCGCATCATGCTGGTCGGCGACATCGGCCGGAACCGCGCGGCGCGGTCGCTGCTCTACCTGCTGACCAAGTACGAGATCGCGCGCGTGGACATCGTCTGCTCGACCGAGCACATGCCCGACGACGACCTCATCCCCTATGTGGAGGGCCACGGCATCGACGTGGTCGTGCACCCGGCCCTGGGCGCGGCCCTGGCCTCTGTCGGCCAGGACATCGACGCCATCTACATGACCCGGCTCCAGCAGGAGTGGGACAAGACCAAGGCCGAGCTGGGCACCAGCCCCGAGTTCGTGCTGGAGTGGGACTACCGCGACCGCATCCGGGACGACTGCGTGATCATGCACCCCCTGCCCCGGGTCAACGAGCTGCCGCTGCAGTGGGACCAGCACCCCGGCTTCGTGGTGTGGCGCCAGGTGCGCAACGGCATGTGGATGCGCTCGGCCGTGCTCGCCACCGTCCACGGCGCCGCCGACGAGATCCGCGCCCGCGCCGGCCGGCTGGGCCTGCTCGACGACTGACCGGGCCGGGCTCGGTGCGGGGCGGCCCACCGCGACACCGCTGTCGTGATCCCGCGGCCCCTGCGACCGCGGGCCGCAAGGAAGCTGCTCACCGACGCGATCGGCAACCCTGGTGTGCAAATTGCTCCACAAGGGCACGAACGTCCCGGCGACCGACGCCGGGCTCGCCCGCGAGGAGCGCACCCATGCTCACCTCCGTCCTCATCCCCCTGGCGGCCCTGCTGCTGCCGGCCTGCAACCCTGATGCCGACCAGAAGCCGGCCGCCACCACCGACCCCGGCCTGACGCGCTTCGCCGACTGCGGAGAGCTGCGGACCCGTGTAGCCGAGGCCTGGACCGAGAGCCTGGTCCAGTCGCTGTACGGCTACGGCTATGGCTACGCCCTGGACGCCGGTGCCGAAGATGGCGGTGACAGCTCCGGCGGCGGCCCGACCGAGTACTCCGAGACCAACGTCCAGGAGGTCGGTGTCGACGAGCCCGACCTCGTCAAGACCGACGGCGACTACCTCTACGTCGCCCACGGCAGCGAGCTGTCGGTGGTCAGGAGCTGGCCGGCCGACGAGACCGAGGAGATCGGCGCCGTCGACCTGGAGGGGACCCCCTTCGCCCTGTTCCTGCGCGGCGACCGGGCCGCCGTCCTGGCGACGGTCTGGGAGTACCACGACGGCGGCGGGAGCACCGACGGCAGCGAGCCGGGCGGGGACGATGCCTACACCGACGGCAGCGGCGAGGTCCCCGACTGGGCCGGCGACAGCGACCTGTACTACGGCTACAGCACCCGCATCAGCATCGTCGACCTGAGCGACCGCAGCGCCCCGGAGGTGCTGCGCGAGATCGACCTGGAGGGCTGGTACACCGATGCCCGCATGATCGACGGCGACATCTACGTGGTGTCCAACGCCTGGTCGTGGTGGCCCGACGGGCTCTGGGAGCTGGCGTCGTCGCTTCCGCTCCCCGAGATCGACGACTGGAGCGACGAAGCGGCGCTGGATGCGGCCGCCGACACCGCGCGCAGCATGCTGCTGCCGGCCGTGCTTGCATTCACCGCGTCGATGTCGGAAGCCGAGCTGCTCCCCGAGCTGCGCGACCAGGTCCCTGGCGAAGGCGCCGACCCGGTGCTGCTCACCGAGTGCACCGACGTCTACCACCCCGACGGCATCAGCAGCCCCAGCGTGCTGACCGTCACCCACCTCGACCTCGACGCGGGGGACGCCGGCTCAGCCGTCACCGGCACCGGCCTGCTCTCCGATGGCTGGGAGGTCTACGCCAGCGCCGACAACCTCTACGTCACCCAGACGAGCTGGTGGGACTGGTGGGGCTGGGGCGACGACCTCGATCTGCAGACCAACGTCCACAAGTTCGAGCTGGCCGGCGCCGACACCCGCTACCTCGGATCCGGAAGGGTCGACGGCTGGGTGCTCAACCAGTACTCAATGGGCGAGCAGGACGGCTACCTCCGCATCGCCACCACCGACTTCAACTGGTGGACGGGCAGCAGCGACACCACGGACCCGGCCAACAACGTCTTCGTGCTGCAGGAGCAGGACGGCGCGCTGCAGCAGGTCGGCGAGCTGACCGGCATCGCGCCGGGCGAGCAGATCTACAGCGCCCGCTTCATGGGAGACGTCGGCTACATCGTCACCTTCGAGCAGATGGACCCGCTGTTCACCCTGGACCTCTCCGACCCGACCGCCCCGCGCATCGTCGGCGAGCTGGAGGTCAGCGGCTACTCCTCCTACCTGCACCCGGCCGGCGAGGACCACCTGCTGGCCGTCGGCATGGAGGGCACCGAGACCGGCGAGATCCTGGGCTTCCAGGTGAGCCTGTTCGACATCTCGGATCTGGCGGCCCCCACCCTGTCCGACCGCTACCTCGTCGAGAGCGATGACTGGTCCTGGTCGGAGGCGCTGTGGGATCCCCACGCCTTCACCTACTTCGCCGACACCCTGTCGGTGCCGATCTACACCTACGACTACGATCACGACACCGGCGCCGACAAGAGCTTCAGCGGCCTGCTGGTCCTGGATGTCGACCTCGACGCCGGCGCGCTGACCGAGCTGGGCCGGGTCGACCACGGCGACCTCGCCGCCGCCAGCACCTGCCCCGACGACCCCTGGGACGACTGCTACGACTATGGCGACTTCGCCTGGCTGCGGCGCAGCGTGGTCATCGAGGACTGGCTCTACAGCCTGAGCAGCTACGGCATCGTGGTCACCGAGCTGCGCGACCCGAGCACCGAGGTGGCGGAGGTGATCTGGTATCCGTCGGAGTAGCGGGCGAGGCAGCGAGCCTCCCCGGTGCCCTCCGTCACGGAGAAGACACCGCCCCAGGCGTTGCCGGACCGCGCACAGCGGATAGCCGGGCGCGTCCACCACTGGAGGCTTCCATGAAGCGCACCCTCATCGCCCTGTCCTTCCTCGCCCTGCCCGCCACCGCCATGGCCGACGGCAAGGCCACCTACGACGCCATGTGCGCGAGCTGCCACGGCGCCGCCGGAGCCGGTGACGGCGTCGCTGCTGCCGCCCTGACCCCCAAGCCCGCGAACTTCACCGACGCCGAGGTGTGGACGCGCATCGACGAGACCGGCTTCGAGGGCGTCAAGGGCGACGACTACATCGCGAAGGTCCTCAAGGAGGGCGGCGCCTCCGTCGGCCGCTCCGCCATGATGGCCCCCCTGGGCGCCGGCATGACCGACGACCAGATCAAGGAAGTGGCCGCCTACCTGCGCACGCTCAAGAAGTAGCGCCAGCGACCGGTCCTCCGCGTCACCGCCGGTGACGCTCCCGACGGCCAGCCCCGCACCCGCGGTGGCTGGCCGTCGTCGCGTGGGCCCCGTGCAGTGCGACGTCTCGCCACTTCACAGAACGCCGGCCGGGCCCAAGTGAAGACGTGAGCGCCCGGAGCGGCCACCGGACGCACAGTAGGGAAACGGCGATGGGTTCATCCCGATCGAGTCGACGCCTCGGGCAGCGGGGAAGCATCCTCGTGCTCGCGGCCATCACCTTCGTCGTGCTCTGCGCGTTTGCGGCCCTGGTCATCGATCTCGGCTACGTCGGCGTCATCGAGGCCCGACTCCAGTCCGGCACGGATGCCGGCGCCTTGGCCGGTGCGCGCGTCCTGGACGGCTCCCCGGCGGCCCTCGACGCGGCGCGCAGTCGCGCGGTCGCCTTCGCCGCACAGCACTCCGCCGACGGCAGCCCGCTGGGCCTCGATCCGAACCCCGCCAACGACGCGAACGGCGAAGTGGTGACCGGCGTGTGGGACGGCACCACCTTCAGCGCCTCGGTCGACCCCCTGCTGGTCAACGCAGTCCAGACCCGCACCCGCCGCGACGACCTCAAGAGCTTCTTCTCTCACGTCGCCTTCGGTAGACAAGCCCTCGGGGTCGCGGTCGACAGCATCGCCGTCGCCGGACAGCCCGCCAGCGCCTCCAAGGTCCCGTGGTACCTCCCCTTTGGCCTCCCCGATTGCCTGTGGGACAGCTTCACACCCGGCCAGCTCCAGACCATGACCTTCGTGCTCAGTCCGGCCGGTGTCGACAACACCGGGTGGGGCACGGTGAACGGCGTCTCCAACGCCGCCTTCCTGTTCGACCACTTCGCCGCGATCTCCCCGTGCATGCAGGAGTGGGCGTCCACCGGCGAGGTCACCCAGACCTGCGCCGAGGTCGCCATCGGCGACCCCTTGGACCTCCACAACGGCACGGTCGCCAGTGGCCAGAGCTACATCGCGCACCACATCGGCACCGAGGGTGTCCCCTGGGACTCCGACCTGTGGGGAAGCCTGCCCGCCCAGGATCCGGACAGCGCGGTGAGCGCGCACGACTACGGCTACACCTATGTCGGCCCCATCCCCGTCTTCGACGGCCCGGCGAGCTACTGCACGACGGGCGGCGCATGGAACGAGACCTGGCCCGTGGTGGGGTTCACCTGGGCCGTCATCTACGACGTGACCAAGGGCTCCGGCTCGACCGGGCAGACGATCCGCATGCGCATCGACACCGACAGCTTCTATGACATCGGGAGCTGGCCTGGACTGACGACCACCGACTACGGCGTGCAAGCCGACACCCCCTCGGTACTGGTGCAGTGATGGCGCACTGGAAACGACACGGGAAGAGCCACGGACTTGACCGGCGTGGTGGCATCGCCGTCGAGCTCGGGCTGACGCTCCCGCTCTGGACGGTGATGCTGGTCGGCGTGCTGGAGTGGGGCTTGCTCCTGCCACGCAACAGCACGATCGAACACATCGCACGCGACGCCGCGCGCACGGGTGCGCTGACCCCACGCTCCGACGGTCCCGAGTCCATGGCGGTCGCGCGCGCCATCGAGCGACTGGGTGAAGAGGGCCTCGACCCCGGCGCCGCCACGGTGACCGCGACCGTCATCGATGTCGACGGCGACGACGCCATCGAGGTATCCGTCCAGGTCCCCGACGACCTGATCTTCGGCCTCGTGCCGACGCCGCTGAAGCTGTCCGCCGACGTCACCATGCGGATGGAGGACCAGTCGTGACGGCTGCTGGCCAGCGACGACACAGGCGAGGGCTCGCCGCGGTGGAGTTCGCGCTGTCCAGCGTCGTCGTCTTCACGCTGCTCATCGGAATGGTCGACTGGAGCTGGTACATGTACCGGCACTTCGCCACCGTCCGCGCCGCCGAACACGGCCTCCGGCTGGCGGCCACGGCCCCGGTTGACGACGAGGGCAACATCGACACCGCGGCCGTCCAGGCGATCGCGGCGTCGGAAGCGAGCGCTGCGCTGACCGGCTTCGGCATCGACCCGGATGACGCAGACGTCGACACCCGGGTGACCACCGCAGCCAGCGGGACCACCGTGACCATCACGGTGTCGGTGGGCGGCACCGAGCTGATCGGCTTCGTCCCGGTCCCGGACACGGCGAAGGTCACCATGAGCCAGCGCTACGAGTACGCCCTGCTCTGAGCGGTCAGGCGCGGCTCTGGTTCCCACCCCGCGCATCGCCCGCTCCCCCCCCTACCAACCCATGCGCCCGCAGCTTGCGGTACAGGGTCCGCTCGCTGAGGCCGAGGTGGTGGGCCAGCGCGGCGCGGCTGCCGGAGAACCCGGCCAGGGCCTGGGCGAGGTGGTCGCGTTCGACCCGGTCCAGGGTGCGGAGATCCGGACCGGAGGCCCGGGGCGACGCGGCCGGCACGCCGGACGGCAGGCCGAAGTGCGGAGGGCGCAGCTCGACGCCGTCGGCGAGCACCGCGGCCCGCTGCAGCAGGTTGCGCAGCTCGCGGATGTTGCCCGGGAAGGGGTGGGCCCGCAGCAGCGGCAGGCAAGCCGGTGCCAGACACTTGTCGGGGGCGATGCGCTCCAGGAGGTGTTCGGCGAGCAGGGCGAGATCGTCGCGGCGCTCCCGCAGCGGCGGCACCGGCACGGGGAAGGCGGCGATGCGGAAGTACAGGTCCTGGCGGAACGCACCCGTCGCCACCATGGCCTGCAGGTCGCGGTGGGTGGCGCAGACGAGGCGGAAGCTGGCGTGCTGGGGGTCCACCCCGCCCACCGGGCGGTAGGTGCGGCTCTCCAGCAGGCGCAGCAGCTTGCCCTGCTGGGAGGGGGGCAGCTCGCCCACCTCGTCGAGGAACAGCGTGCCGCGGGCGGCGGCCTCGACCAGGCCGGGCTTGCGGTGGCGGGCACCGGTGAAGGCGCCGCGCTCGTAGCCGAACAGCTCGCTCTCGAACAGGCTCTCGGGCATGCCCGAGCACTCCAGCGCCACGAAGCTCCCGGCCCGCCCGCTCATGCGGTGGATGGCGCGCGCGAAGCCCTCCTTGCCGACGCCGGTCTCGCCCAGCAGCAGCACCGGCAGGTCGGTCTCGGCCACCCGGCGGGACAGCTCCACGGCTCGCAGGAAGGGCGGGGCGCGGCCCACGAGCCCGGCCCCCGCACCAACATCGACCACCGGATCGAGCACCTCGAGCAGGCACTGCACAACCCCCTCGTCGTCCTTGAGCGGGATCGCCATGACGTCGACGTGTTCGGGCGCGTCGGGGCCGTGGTGGATGTGCAGCACCCGGGCGGGCTGGCCACTGTCGACGGCCCGCAGCAGCGGGCAGCTCTCTCCCATGCGGTCGCAGGGCACGTCGAAACCGTGGCTGACGGCGTGACAGCGGTCCCGGCCGAAGGCGATGCGGTCGCCGAAGCGCTGCGTGTACGGACGGTTCGCCGCGAGCACGCGGTAGTCGGTCGACAGCAGGATGGCCGGACGCCGCTCGGAGTGGAGTCGGCGGAGGCAGGATGCGGGGACGTCGATGCGGCCTGGAGAAGCGGAGGTCACAGCCGCATCATGCCCGACACCTGCTGACAGGACAAGCACCGACTGCCAGAACTGGCAGTCGGAATTGACAGCATTGAGACTGCGACCAAGTGTCGCAGCACATCGAGGGTTGGCACGGCGCTTGCGACAACGGGACGGGTCCCCCCTCGCTGGAGCATCTCCATGCCCGAAGCTGCATCCTCACCCCCCGACCTCGCCCGTATCGAGGCGCGGATGGAGCGCCTCGAAGAGAAGCTGTCGCGCCTCACCGACATGCTCGACCAGGCCATGCCCGCCGTCGCCATCGGCATCGATGTGCTCGACGAGGAGGTCCGCAAGGCACAGGACCGCGGCGTCGACGTCGATCAGCGGCTGCGCCGCGCGGGCGAGCTGGTCGAGAAGCTCACCGAGCCGGCCGTCCTCGACGGCATCGAGAAGCTCGTCGCCCACGCCCCCCTGGCGGCCGAGGGCGCCGAGCTGGCGGCCACGGCTCCCGCCTACACCGCCATCGCCATCGACGTCATGGACGAGGAGATCCGCAAGCTGCAGCACCGGGGCGTCGATGTCGACGAGCGGCTCCGGCGGGCCGGCGCCCTCGTCGAGAAGCTCACCGACCCGTCCGTCCTCGACAGCCTGGAGACCCTCGTCGCCCACGCCCCGCTGGCAGCCGAGGGTGCCGAGCTCGCCGCCACAGCCCCCGCCTACACCGCCATCGCCATCGACGTCATGGACGAGGAGATCCGCAAGCTGCAGGCCGACGGCGTCGACGTGGACAAGGCCCTGGACAATGGCGCCACCCTGCTGCGCGCCCTGGGGCGCTTCCTGGCCAGCAGCGAGGGCCAGCAGCTCATCGAGTCGGGCCTGCTCGAACCCGACACCATCCACCGGATCACCCAGATCTCGTCCGCCGTGGTGACCACGCTGAACGAAGAGCCTCCACTCATCGGACCCTGGGGTTCCTTCGTCCGCACCTGGGACCGCCGCTTCCAGCGCTTCGCAGGCTTCAGCTTCGCCCTGGCCTGGCGCGTCGGCGCCTTGCTGGGCCCCAACGGAAAGTCGCTGCCAGCGCCTCGGAGCTGAGCCCGGCGGCCCGAAGCCCCCGCCTCCTCCCCCACACACATCCCAACCACGTCCCTCGCGCAGCGCCGCGCACACCTCGGAGCAACCCATGTCCAACCACCACCAGGTCCTCATCGTCGGCGGCGGCACCGCTGGTCTGTCCACCGCCGCCCTGCTGCGCAAGGGCGCCAACCCACCCGAGGTGACGGTCATCGACCCGGCGTCCAGCCACTACTACCAGCCCATCTGGACCCTGGTCGGCGGCGGCGTCGTCACCCTGGAGAGCAGCCGGCGCGACGAAGCCGACGTGATCCCTCCCGGTGTGAACTGGATCCAGGACAAGGTCGCAACCTTCCAACCCGACGCCAACCAGCTCACCCTGGCCAGTGGCGAACAGCTCACCTACGACGTGCTGATCGTCGCTGCCGGCATCCAGCTCAACTTCGGCCAGATCGAGGGGCTGAAGGAGACGCTGGGCAAGAACGGCGTGTGCAGCAACTACAGCCCCAAGACGGTGGAGTACACCTGGGAGTGCATCCGGGGCTTCGCCGGCGGCAAGGCCGTGTTCACCTACCCGGTCGGGGCCATCAAGTGCGCGGGCGCCCCCCAGAAGATCATGTGGCTGGCCGAACACCACTTCGATCGCACGGGCATCCGCGACAAGTGTCACATCACCTACGCCAGCGCCACCGCCGGGATCTTCGGGGTCGAGCGCTACGGCAAGGCCCTGTCCAAGCTGGTCGAGCAGCGCAACATCCACACCCACTTCAGCCACGAGCTGGTCCGCATCGACGGCCCCGCCAAGAAGGCCTGGTTCCGGCACACCGGCACCGGCGCCGAGCTGGAGCTGGACTTCGACATGATCCACGTGACGCCGCCGCAGTCCGCCCCCGACTTCATCCGCAACAGCCCCCTGGCCAGCGCCGAGGGCTGGATCGATGTCGACCAGTTCTCCGCCCAGCACGTCCGCTACGACAACGTGTTCAGCCTCGGCGACTGCAGCGGTCTGCCCAACTCCAAGACTGCGGCGGCGGTCCGCAAGCAGGCCCCAGTGGTCGCCGCCAACGTCGCCTCCTTCATGGCCGGAGCACCGCTCACCGCCCGCTACAACGGCTACGCGAGCTGCCCCCTGGTCACCGGCTACGGTCGCCTGATCCTCGCGGAATTCACCTACGGCGGCGTGCCCGATGAGACCCTCCCTGTCGAGCAGGACCAGGAGCGCTGGAGCACCTGGGCCACCAAGGCCTACGTGCTGCCGCGACTGTACTGGCACGGCATGCTCAAGGGCCGCTGGTAGCGCCCACCCGGTCCCCTTCAACGCAGGACGGGCGCCCCACCCACCGGTGAGGCGCCCGCTTCTGTGTCCGCTTCCGCAGAGCGGTCCCACTACTCGATGCACAGCTCGTAGGAGCCCGAGCCCGTGTAGCTGTCGACCTCGACGTAGTAGTAGTTGCTCTTGGTGGCGCTGACCGACTCGTCCGAGGTGCTGCCGGTCGAGGAGTCCGCTGCGCGCCACCCGCGGCGCGTCCACTTGTACAGGTACAGATCGAAGTCCGTGCCCGAGGGGCCCGCCAGGGTCGCGGTGAGCCCACCGGTGAAGTAGTCGTAGGTCCCGCCGGGCTCGATAGCGTAGTCGCCGGATCCCGTGAGGCTGCCCGTGTACAGCGTGCCCGAACAGGGCAGCGACCCACCGCCGCCGCCGGTGCCGGTGTCACCCACGCCGGTGTCACCCGTGCCGGTGCCGGTGTCGGAGCCGCCACCGCCGCCGGTGCCCGCGCCCGGATCACTGCCCACGCCCACCTCGTACCAGGCATAGGACACCGACTCACACTGCGTCGAGCTGTAGCCCAGCGCCGCACAGGCGCTCTCCGTCGCGGTGCGCGCCCCCACGAAGTCCGTCGACGAGGTCATGTAGCTGGTCATGGCCGTGTACCAGATCTGGTAGGCGGCGTCGATGCCCAGGCCGGTGACGGTGTAGCCGCTGCGGTAGGCGGCGTCGTGGTGCTGGCCACCCTCTGAGAGCAGGTAGAACCAGTGGTTGGCGATTCCGCTGTTGTAGTGCACGCCGCCGCTGTCGGCGCTGCCGGTGTAGCGGGCGCTGTAGTGGTCGCGCGACACGCCATCGTCGCTGGGCCGCGACATGTAGCGCAGCGCCGTCGTCCCCGGCTCGATCCAGCAGTCCTCACCGATGTCCCAGGTGTCCGAGCTCACCGCCCCGTCGACGTAGGCTTCGACCGAGGCGGCCAGCATGTCCGACGCCGCTTCGTTCAGCGCCCCCGATTCGTTGACGTAGTTGAGGTTGGCTTCGTACTGCATCACGCCGTGGCCCAGCTCGTGGGCGCTGACGTCGAGCACGCCGAGGTAGTTGCTGTAATAGCCGTCGCCGTCGCCGAAGTTCAGGCGGCTGCCGTCCCAGAAGGCGTTGACGTAGTCGCGGGAGTAGTGGCCGTAGGACCGGACCAGGGCGCCGGCCCCATCGTAGGAGTCGCGGCCAACCGCCGACGACAGGAAGGCCAGCGCCGAGCCCACCGAGTCGTGCGTGGTGAGCAGGTCCGCGTCCGAGCTGTCGCCGACGGTGGCCCGGCTGTAGCGGGTGCGGTTGTTCAGATCGTAGGTCGTCTTGTCGGCGTCGCTGAGCGAGTAGGTCTGCAGGTTGTCGTACTGGAAGAGCACGCTGCCGTCGTGGGCGTCGATGAAGCTGACCGGCATCGAAGGCGTGTCCGTGTCTTCGATGTCGCGGATCTGGACCCGCCACGCCAGGGCCGGCCCCCGCTTGTCGCGGAAGACCCACAGGTCAGCGGTCGGGGCCTCGGAGAAGTCGGTCCGCGGGCCGTGGGCCGCCAGCGCCAGGTCGATGGCTTCGTCTGCGGTCCAGGCCGGCGTGGTGTCCACGGAGAGGTTGCGGACCATGTCGTCGGTCATTCCGGTCAGCGCGCCGCTGCGGTCGAGGTGGATGATGCCCTCCCCCCCCCACACCGGCACGCCGTTGATGGTCTGCTGGTAGCGGACGTGGGCGCCACCCTCGGCGTCCAACACGACGCGCATCGGCCGAAGTTCCCGGATGCCGGGCAGCAGGGTCGCGTCGTCGGCGAGGTACTGGCTGGCGAGGGCCTGGGCGGCCTGCTCACCGCCGGCCGCGAAGACCGAGGGCTGGTCGCTGGAGGGCGAGCTGGCGCAAGCGCCCAGCAGAAGGGAGGCACCGAGGATCAAGGGGAGACTGCGAACGAACATGCAGGTCATTCCGGGAGTGCGGGGACGCGCCCTGGCCAACCGTCGGCCACGGACCGGTCGACGATAGACGAAGACCTCACAGGTCGCTGGTCAACATGGCGTCAGCGACGTGGTCGTCGAGGAGGGCCACCGCAAGCGACCGGTCGCTACTCCCAGGTTCCGTCCGGCCAGCAGGTGAAGCTCTCGCCGGCACCGAGGTCGCCTTGCTGCCGCACAGTCAGCAGGTTCGCTGGCCTGCCCGGCGCGTCGGTCCCCTCACGCACTCCGAACCCCGCGCGCGGCCAGCGCATCGTGCAGCAGGCCGAACAGCTCGTCGCCTCCGACACCCAGCGACTCCGCCCGGGTCACCAGTGTCTCGACGTCCTCGCGCAACAGCTCCCGGGCCACGGCGGCGCCGTCGGCCACCCGGTAGGGCTCGCCCCGGCGACGGGTCAGCACGCCGTCGCGTTCGAGGAGCTGGTAGGCCTTGGCGACGGTGTGGATGTTGACGCGGTGCAGCGACGACATGGCGCGCAGCGAGGGCACGTCGTCCCCTGGCGCGAGGCCGCCGGCGGCGATCTCCTCTTGCAGGAGGCGGGCCACCTGCAGGTACAGCGGCAGGCCGCTGCTGGGGTCCAGGCTTCGGGACATGGTCGGTCTCCAGCGAGGTGATCAGGCGGCCACGACGGTCAGCAGCAGCTCGTCGAGGGGCAGGGGGGCCGGCTCGACGCGGGCACCGGCGGCGAGGAGGCGGCCCTCGGCGACCTCGGCCGGGTCGTCGATGAGCAGCTCGGTCCAGGTGCCACGGGGGATGGCCTGCAGCACGATGAGCCCGAGGGCGTCGATGGCGGCGGCCGGCGCCCGGACGCGCAACCGGCGGAAGCGGGCCCGCCAGGCATCCACCGGGGCGTACCAGGACACCGTGCCGCCGCGGAGCAGCAGCAGGTGGCTGCACAGCCGCTCGCTGGCGGAGGCGTCCTGGTTGGCGATGACGACGGTGGCGTCGGCCGCGCGCTCGGCGATGAAGCGCTCGGCGACGACCCGGGCCATGGGGTCCAGGCCGAGGAAGGGATCGTCGAGGAGGTAGACCGGCGCACGGCGGCCCAGCGTCATCACCAGCCCGAGCCGCACCCGCTGCCCCTGGGAGAGCTGCGAGACCTGCCGGCGCAGCGGCAGCTCCAGGGCGGCCAGCAGCGCGTCGCCGACCGCGGGTTCCCAGCCGGGCAGGCCGCGGGCGAGCTGCACCCAGCGGCCGACCCGCACCCAGGGATCCAGCGGGGCGCCCTCGGCCAGCCAGGCCGAGGGGCGGCGGCAGAAGAGCTGCCCGGCCGCGGGCGGCAGCGCCCCGGCGAGCCCGGCGAGCAGCGTGCTCTTGCCGGCACCGTTGGCGCCGAGCACCGCCGTGCAGCTTCTGTGCGGGAGGGCGAAGTCCAGGTCGTGGAGCACTCCACCGAGGGCGGCCCCGCGGGCACCGATGGTCGGCGTCACAGGTACTGCCCCGTCGCCAGGTCGAGCACCCGCTCCGTGCCATCGCGCCGGGGACAGATCACGGTGCCGGGGACGTCGCCGGCCCGGTAGAGCGGACGCCCCTCGGCGGCACGCTGCTCGTTGATCTGCACGTAGATGTCGGGCAGGCCCTCGGGCACCTCCAAGGCGCTTCCACACCCCTCGTCCAGGTCCACCACCAACAGGGAGCCATCCGCCAACAGCGCGGTGCCCCCACGCCCGCCGGCATCGAGCCACCAGTCACGGACAAACGCCGATGCCGGGCAGGAGAGCTTCTCGCCGTCGGGCGTCAACAGCCCGGCCTGTCGCGAATTCCAGTCCAGCTCGGTGACTTCAAAGGCCATGGCGCCCGACTCCTGGGTGACCACCTCGCCCAACACGCCCCGGAGGGGAAGGGCCGTCCAGCCATCGCCATCCTTGCGCCACACCCGTTGAGCCTCCCCCACCGGGTCCGGGTTCTGCGGGGCATGAAAGGAGGCCCCTCCGACCCTGGAGAACTCGTGGTCCCCCACCGGCTGGTTCCACGCCAGCTCGACCACCGACACCAGGCCCGACGCCAGCGGCAGCAGCATCCACTCGAAGCGACGCGCCCCCCGCCAGGCCGCCGTCGCCGGGTGACGCCGCGCCCACAGCAGCCGCAGCGCCACGGCCCCCACCACCATCACGACGAGCCGCCACTGCGCAGCCATGATGAGCGGCCACTTCGCGATCCAGTAGCTGGGCAGCAGGGTGGCGGCCGACAGCAGCAATGTGCTGGTGGCCACCCCGAGGCGCCCCGCCCACGACCGGGCAAAGGCCCGGGCGAAGCCGCCGAGCGCCAGGGTGACCGCGCAGATCCGGGCGGCTTCCACCACCTGGAAGTCGTCGGCGCCGCGCGTCAGCAGCAGCGACAGGCCCACCACGCCGAACTGGACCAGCGTGGTCGTCGCCTCGCGCACCGCCGGGGGCCCGCCGAGCCCCACCCAGAAGCTGTCCTCGCGCGACCGTCCGCCCAGCGCCAGGGCGAACGCGTACAGCACCACGCCGATGAGCGCGAAGAAGCCGGCTCCGGCTTCGTAGCGTTCGGGCAGCACCCAGGTCAGGGCGAGCACGAAGCCCATGACCAGGTGCAGCGGCCACCGGACGTGCAGCTCCCGCCAGGCGGTCAGCCGGGCGAGCTGTGCCGCTGACAGCGTCGCAGACAGGGCGCCGGCCTGTGGGCGGCAGCTCTGCGAGCCCTGGAATTGCGAGGCAGCGGGCTGGTCTTCGAAGCTCTCGCCCGGAAGGGAGGAGGACTCGCCGGGGCGGGCGAGAGGCCGAAGCGGGATCACGGTGGAGGAGGACATGCCACTGTTCTACACCAATAGAACACCACATCGCAAGTCACGGCTGGTCGCGCCCGGTCCGGGCGGCTGGTTCAGAAGAAGCGCCGGGCCAGCAGCCGCCCCGCTCCCATGCCAACGCCCGCCCCGACGACGCTGAGCAGCAGGGCCACGGGGAAGGAGATGAAGGAGCCGAGCCACCAGAAGACCCAGCTCCCGACGAACATGCCAACCCAGCCGAGCAGGCCGTACATGGAGACTCCTTCGCTGAAAGCCGTGTTTGTCGCTATCGCGCCCACCCGTCCCGCGGCACATGCTGCGCCGATCCGCCAGCGGCGGTCAAACCGCAGAGGCGGTACATGCTCCACCACGCCGCCCCGGAGCACCGATGCGCCTCGATCCCCACAGCCACGCCGACCTCGACCAGGGTCGCATCGTCTCCCTCGACCTCGCCCTCGACGTCGACTTCGATCACCGCAGCCTGCGGGGGCGCGTGACCCTGCACCTCGCCGAAGACAGCGCCGGACCGCTGGACCTGGACAGCTCCGCGCTGACGATCCATGGAGTGACCGGCGACGACGGCGCGCCGCTTTCCTTCGAGCAGTCCGCGGTCGGCGACGTCCCGGGCCAGCGGCTGCGGATCCTGCGAGACCGCCCCGTGCAGGCCATCACCATCAGCTACGCCACGGCCCCCTCGGCGTCGGCGCTCATGTGGCTGGACCCCTCCCAGACCGACGGCGGCGTCCACCCCTTCGTGCTCACCCAGTGCCAGCCGACCCACGCCCGCTCCATCGTGCCGCTGCAGGACAGCCCCCGGGCCCGCGTCCGCTACAACGCCGCCGTGACCATCCCCGCGGCGCTCTCCGCCGTCATGTCGGCGGCCCCCGGTCAGCGCCGCCCGGGCCCCCGCCCCGACACCGCCACCTGGCGCTTCTCCATGCCGCAGCCCATCCCGCCCTACCTGCTCGCGCTGGCGGTCGGCGACCTGGACAGCCGCGACCTCGGCCCGCGCACCCGCGTCCACGCAGAACCCGGCGTGGTCGACGCCGCCGCCTGGGAGTTCGCCGACGTCGAGCACATGCTGGCGGCAGGGGAAGCCCTGTTTGGGCCCTACCGCTGGGAGCGCTACGACTTCATCGTGCTGCCCCCCTCCTTCCCCCTCGGCGGGATGGAGAACCCGCGCATGACCTTCCTCACCCCCACGCTCATCGCCGGGGATCGCTCGCTGGTGAGCGTGCTGGCCCACGAGCTGGCCCACTCCTGGACCGGCAACCTCGTCACCAACGCCGACAACGAGCACTTCTGGCTCAACGAGGGCTGGACGGTCTACGCCGAGCGCCGGATCCTGGAGCGCCTGTACGGCGCCGAGACCGCCACGCAGGAAGCCGTGCTCGGCCGCGTCGCCCTCGACGAAGACATCGCCGAGCTGCAGGCCGAGGGCGTGTCCACGGCGCTGACCTGGGACCAGCGGGGGGTCGACCCCGACGCCGTGTTCAGCAAGCTCCCCTACGAGAAGGGCTTCCTCTTCGTCACCGCCATCGAGCAGGCCGTCGGCCGCGAGCGCTTCGACGCCTTCATCCGCCGCTACATCGAGCACTTCGCCTTCACCAGCATCGACTCCGACACCTTCGTGGCCTTCGTCCGCAGCGATCTCTCAGACGTGGACGTCGACTTCGACGCCTGGCTGCACGGCGAGGGCGTCCCCGCCGACGCGCCGCGCTTCCGCTCCGATCGCCTCGACAGCCTCGGCCAGGCCGCGGCGGCCTGGCTCGACGGCCAGCGCCCCGACGGCGCCGCGGCATGGACCACCACCGAAGCCCTGTACTTCATGGCCCGCCTGCCGCGCCTGTCCGGAGCCGGCAGCGCCGAGCTACGAGAGCGCCTGAGCATCGGCCCGACCTCCAACGCCGAGCTGCGCTCAGCCTGGCTGACCATCGCCGCCCGGGCCGGACAGGCCGGTATCGAGGGCGAGCTGCGCGACTTCCTCGGCCACATCGGGCGCACCAAGCTGGTGCGGCCGGTGGTCAAGGCCATGGTCGAGGGCGAGGTGTACCGCGACCTCGCCGCCGAGCTGGTCGCCGCCAACGCCCCCCGCCTGCACAGCTCGACGCGGGGAGCGCTGCGGGCCGTGGTGGGCGGCGACTGAGGCGAGCCCCGCGCTTGCCCACCCGACCGCCCCGGGCCATCCTGTGCACCCGCGAGAGGTAGCGCCTGTGCCCGATGATCCCGCACGCGACGGTCCCGAGGCCGCCGATGGCGCAGCGCCGACCGCCCAGGCCACGCTGACCTGGGACGCGGGCCCGGCCTGGCGCCAGGCAGCCGAGGACGAGGCCCCCCCGCGGCCCGACGCAGTCCTGCTGGGGCGTGGCGGCATGGGCGAGGTCTGGCGAATCCGCGACGAGACGCTGCGCCGCGACGTCGCGCTCAAGGTGCTGCGCCCCGAGCTGCGAGGGCGCGCAGAGGTGCGGGCCCGCTTCGTCGCAGAAGCCCAGCTCACCGCCCAGCTCGACCACCCCGGCATCGTCCCGGTCTACGCGGTGGGGGAGGACGCGCACGGCCGACCGTGGTTCACCATGAAGGAGGTGCGCGGCCGCACGCTGTCCCAGGCCGCCGCCGAGCTCTCCCCACGCCAACACCTCGACGTGCTGCACCGGGTCTGCGAGGCCGTCGCCGCCGCCCACGCCCGCGGTGTCGTTCACCGCGACCTGAAGCCATCCAACGTCATGCTCGGCAGCTTCGGGGAGGTGCTGGTGCTCGACTGGGGGATCGCGTCCGAGGACGAGGCCGACGTCGACACCCTGCGCGGTGATCTGGCCGCCACCGGCGACCGCCTGACGCGGATGGGGCAGGTGCCGGGCACCCCCGGCTTCCTTGCGCCGGAGCTGCTCGATGGACAGCGGCCCTCACCGCGCAGCGACGTCTACGCGCTCGGCTGCATGCTGGCCCAGGTTTCCCTCGACCTCGGGGACCTCGTCGAACGCTGTAAGGCTGCCGACCCGGACCGTCGTCCGGCCGACGCCGGCGCCCTGGCCACAGAGATCGCCCAGTGGCTCGCCGGCTCGGCCCAGCGCGAGCGGGCCCTGGAGCTGGCCGACGCAGCCCGCGCCCGGATCCCCGAGGCCCACGCGCTGCGGGCCCGGGGGCAGGCGCTGCTCGACGCAGCCGCCGAACAGGAGCGGTCCACCCCGCCGGGGACCACCCTGGCCGAGAAGCGCCGCCGCTGGGCATTGGAGGACGAGGGAGAGGCGCTGCTGCGGCAGGCCGCCCTCGTCGATGTCGAGGTGGAGGCGGGCCTCCGCGGCGCCCTCGCCCACGCCCCCGACGATCCCATCGTCAACGCAGCCCTCGCCGAGCACCACCTCGACCGCCTGCAGGCGGCCGAGCGCGAGTCCCGGCTGGTCGACGCCATGCGAGAGGAGGCCCTGGTCCGGCGGCACCTCGAACCGGTCCCCGACGGTCACCCCGCAGGCCGCCGCTGCCGGTCCTGGCTGCGCGGCACGGGCCGGGTCGTCGCCAGCTTCGACCAGCCCCGCCGCGCCGTCGTCGCCCGCTTCGAGGAGCGGGACCGCGTCCTGCGGCCGGTCACCGTCCGCGACCTCGGCGAGGTCGCCAGCCTCGATCTCGAGCTACCCCACGGCAGCTACCTGCTCAAGCTGGACGGCCAGCCCATCCCCTTCGTGGTCGACCGCCTCGAGGAGACCCGCTGGCGTGCGCCGGGAGAGGCCGAGGACCGCGTGCTCTCCCTGCCGGAGGTGCCGCTGGCGCCGGACGAGGCGCTCGTCCCCCAGGGCTGGTTCATCGCAGGCGGCGACGCCCGGGCACCGAACTCCCCGCCGAGGATGCGCCTGTGGCTGGACGACTTCGTCATGCGGCGCCAGCCGGTGAGCAACGTCGAGTACCTCGCCTTCCTCGACGACCTCGTGGCCCGCGGAGACGACGCCAGGGCGCTGGCCTGCGTCCCCCGCACCGGCCCCGACAACCCCCCGCTGTGGGGCCGAGGACCGGACGGCCGCTTCTACCTGCGCCCCGACGAAGAGGGCGACGAGTGGGAGCCCGACTGGGCCGTGGCCGCCATCTCCTACGACGCGGCCGAGGCGTACGCAGCCTGGACCGCCGCCCGCACCGGGCTGCCGTGGCGGCTGCCCGACGAGTGGGAGTGGGAGAAGGCCGCCCGCGGCGTCGACGGCCGCGCCTTCCCCTGGGGTGACCGCTTCGACCGGGACTTCTGCCGCAACCAGCGCGGCCAGGGCGCCTACCCCTTCCCCGCCGCCCCCCACGAGCACCCCGAAGACACCAGCGTCACCGGTGTGCGCCACCTCGCCGGCAACTTCCACGACTGGTGCGCGACGGCCTGGACGCCGGTGCTGGCCTGGCGCGATGGTGACGCCGTCCGGCCCGCCGCCGTACCCCCCGACCACCCCGTGGTGGTCCTGCGCGGCGCGAGCTGGGGCGGCAACCCCGGCTACCTCCGCGCTGCGACCCGGCAGAGCATGGTCCGCACGAACCGCTCCACCCTGACCAGCTTCCGGCTCGTGCGGAGCCTGCCGTGAGCACAGCCTTACGTTGCTAGGCCCGCACACGCCGCCGCAAGCCGACCCCCGGCAGGACGAGCAGCACCAGCAACACAGCCCAGGGCGTGCGGTTTTGGCCCGACGATGCACACGCAGCAGCCCCCGCCGTCACCCGGGGGCGGGTGTCGAGGGCCTGCCACGGAGCCGTGGCCACGACGACGTCCAGCATGGCGCCGGGCGAGCCCGTCAGCTCCAGCTCGTACCAGGCGTCCGGCAGCCCCGTGAACCGGGTCAGCTCGGCGAGCCCCGGCCCTGCCGTGTCGACGTCCCGCACCTCGACCTCTGCGCCGGCGGCGTCCAGCAGGCGCGCGTGCAGCGCGGTCCCACCCGGGAGGCTGCCGATGATCGCGACCTCCGTGCCGCGCACCGGGGTGCGCAGCACGGTGGCTTCGTCGAAGACCAGCACCCGCCCGAAGCTGGCGCCATCCACTGGCTGCGACGTGCAGGTGGGGCAGACGTAGGTCGAGTGGTCGTCGATCCACTGGACGGCGGCGAAGCGGTCGAGGCTGCGCTGCTCGGTGTCGACGACGAACATACCGGCGGCCGTGGCCGCCAGGAGCTGCGGATGCTGCGCGAAGTCCGGCCGCGGCGCGATGGCGGTCGGCGCCGCCGGCAGCCGGAGCTCCAGATCGGTCCACGATTCCCCCTCAGCGTCGGCGACCAGGAAGCGGCCGGTGCGGGTGGCAAGGACAGCGGTGCCGTCCATGGCTACCGTCAACAGCAGCACCTCGTCGTGAAGCAGGGCGAGGACCTCTCGCCAGGAGCGCCCCCCGTCCTCGCTGGCCAGGAGGCGCTGCCCGTGGCCGACGAGCAGGCGATCATCGGGGAGCTGCACGACCTCGGTCATGCGCGCGGGCCCCTCGTCCAGCAGGGTGATCCAGCTCTCCTTGTCGCGGGACATGCACTGCAGCGTGCCGTCATCGCGAGAGCTGACGCACTTGGTGGGCCGCTGCGCGAGCACGACCTGGCTGAGCTGCCCGATGCGCGCGCCGGCGTCGGGCGTCCACCAGTTGTGCCGGCGCCAGCCCAGCCACGCCAGCGCCGCCTCTCCCGCTTCGTCCTGGCCGAGCACCCACACCCCCCGGGCGTAGGGACGGGCGAGCAGCACCGACTGCATCGGTGGGTTCAGGGCGAACCAGCTCACGCCCCCATCCGACGATGCCCAGGCCTCGTGCCCCACGACCGCCGCCAGCCGCAGCGGGTTGTCGGGGTCGACCCGCACGTCCTGCACGTTGGCGTCGGAGAGCCCCTGGTCGGG
>CAZRFD010000103.1:0-25289 GCA_964599085.1 uncultured Enterobacterales bacterium
CGCGCCTCCGCGCCTCCGCGGCCTCGTGTCTCGCGCCTCCGCGCCTCCGCGGCCTAGCGCCTCCGCGCCTCGCGGCCTCGCGCCTCCGCGGCCTCGCGTCTCGCGGCCTCGCGCCTCCGCGGCCTCGCGCCCCTGCGTCTCGCGTGTCACGGCTCCTCGGCTTCGCGGCCCCACCCGTGGTAGACCACCTCCTCGGAGGTCGAGCATGAGCGGCTGGTGGCAGCGGCAGGTCCAGGGTCGCAGCGAGTCGGAGGTGCTGCGCGAGCACGCGCGCTACCTGCGTGCGGCGGGGGTGGACCGCGCGCTCGACGCCCTCGCCGGTCCCTTTGGCCTGCGCCGCTTCCTCATCGCCTTCGCGGCCCACCCGGTCGGGGGCGGGCGCCACCGGGTCCGGGTCGAGGATCTGCAGGCCGTGGGCCTAGCCGCCGGGGGAGGGCCGCCGCCGCCGGACCCCAGCGGAGAGCGCATCGTCGCGGTGGAGCAGGCGCTGACCCGCCTGCACGCCAACATGCGGACCGGGCCCTCCTGGTCCCGCGGCGTCGTCGGCTACCTGCGCGACAGCGGCGGCGCCCGCGAGCTGCTCCCCCTGTTTGACGACGACGCCGACGGCGTGTCCATCGACCAGCTCCCGGTGCCTCCGGGCCGCGGTCACCCCCTCGAACAGCCCGAGTACGCCGACCTCATCGCCACCTGGGAGGCCCGCATGGCGCCGGTCCAGGCGCGCACCGGCCAGATCCGCTCGGACTGGGACCTGTGGTCCGTCGACGACGGCCGGCTCTCGCTGCACTACGACCCGGTCGGCGAAGATGCCTGGGCCGACGAGCGCCGCTACCGCTGCGAACCCATCGCCACCTTCCAGCAGCACCGCCAGCGCTTCACCTGGCAGACGGCGCGGCGGCCGGGCAGCAGCAAGCTGTTCTCCGACGACGTGCTCGTCGCCGACTGGGGCCGCGCCTACGAGGTGGCGCTGCTCACGGCGGCGGGCCTCGGGGCGAGCTGGCTCTTCGTCGGCGGCTACGGCGAGCACGGGGCGGTGCTCTACGCAGCGGTCTTCGAGTGACGGCGCCGGTGCGCCGCTGGCCGGTGGTCGCGGTCATCGGTGGAGGGCGGGCCCCGGAAGACGTGGAAGCGGTCGCCGAGGCCGTGGGTGCGCTGGTGGTCGACGCCGGGGCGGCGCTGCTGACGGGAGGGCGGGGCGGCGTCATGGCGGCGGCCAGCCGCGGTGCGGTGCGGGCGCGCGGGGCGGCGCGGCTGCCGCCGGTGCTGGGCGTCCTGCCCACCTACGACCGCAGCGACGCCAACGCCTTCGTCGATCTCGTCCTGCCGACAGGGCTGGGGCACGCCCGCAACGCTGTCGTCGTGGCCAGCGCCGACGTTGTCGTCGCCATCGGGGGAGAGTCGGGCACCCTGTCCGAGCTGGCGCTGGCCCGCAAGCTCGGGCGCCCCGTGGTCGTCGTGGCGGGCACCGGAGGCGTCAGCGATCGCGTCGCGCGGCTGCTGCCGGGCGTGGAGGTGGCCGATGGCGTCGACGAGCTGGGGGAGTGGCTGTCGGTCAGCTTGGGCTGACAGCGCTGTGCGCAGCCCTCAGGGCGGGTCGTCGTCGCCCGTGGTGACCTCGAAGGGGAAGGAGACCTCGATGGGGTCGTCGCTGATGTCGGCCCAGTCGACCTCCCACACCGCAGCGGCGAAGCAGGTCAGCGGGCCGGCCGGCACGTCCTCTACGTCTCCGATCCAGGCTTCCTGCAGGCCGTCGGCGTCCAGCGAGAAGCGGACCACGACCTGACCGTCCATGTCGGGCTCCACCTCGGACCAGTCCTCGATGCAGGCCTCGATGTCGTCCCGGACCAGGTCGATGCCGGTCTTGATGTCGTCGAGGAGCTGCTCGCTCGCCACGTGGGCGTCGCTGCGTCGGTCGACCGGGCCGTCGCGGTCCTCGTCGCCTGGCGGACTGGCGCCTCGGTCCCCCACCACTTCGGTGGCGCGGGACGCGGGGACCACGCGACGGCGGCTCGCGGTCGCGGTCGTTGGATGCGGAAGCCGCGTGCCCGGACGCTCTGTACGGGGGGACGGTTGGCCGGTCGGGTTCTCGGGGGGAGGGGGAGCGGGCTGATCGCTCCGTGCTTGCGATGGGGGCGGCGCGGGCGTCGCTTCGCCGTCTGGCCAGAGCGCCCACGCCGCGAGGAGCACCCCCGCACTGGCCACCAAGGCGAGTAGAGCCAGGCCGAGCCTGGAGGTGGCGCTGTCCCGGGCGTCTGGCATGCTGCAGCACGCTACCACCGCGCTGCCCGCCCGGATCAGCTCTCCCGCCGCCGCCACACGATGGCCAGCGTCGCGACCAGGAAGACCACGGAGAAGCCGCCCAGCGCGCCGAGCAGCACCGGCATGGCCAGCCCGAGATCGTCGGCGCCGGACCCCTTGTAGCCGTACTCGTACAGCGAGCTGGTGAAGCTGCGGCTCTCCCACTTGCCGGGGACGTGGGTGGGCTTGGCGATCTTGTCGCCCACCTTGAGCATGGCTTCGAAGGCGTAGCGGAGCGGGTCGGCCCAGGACAGCGCGCGGGACAGGGCGCTCATGTCGCGCAGGTTCACGAGGAGCGCCGAGAAGCTGATCTGGGGGATCAGCAGCAGTGGAAGGCTGCCGACCGCGGCTTCGCTCGACGAGAAGGCCGCCGACACCAGCAGCCCGAGCGCCATCCCGCAGACGCCGATGAGGGCCGAGATGCCGGCCAGCTCGGCAGCACCGAAGCCGTAGCTGGCCATGTCGAACCACGCCCAGGTCGCAAGCGACAGGGCGGCGCACTGCACGACGCTGAGCAGCCCCAGGACGGCGATCTTGCTGCCGACGTAGGACAACACCCCGACGCCGACGCGGCGCTCGCGGCGCCACACGGCCCGGTCGGCGATCAGCTCGCGGACCGCGGCGCTCATGCCGAACCACAGGCAGGACAGCGTCAGCATGAAGACCATCTCGGACGTGGGCGCCGGGAAGACGATGGCCATGACGGCGGCGAGGAAGGGGGGCTGGGCGCCCAGCACCCACAGGCCGGTGCGGTCCCGCGACTTCACCCGACCGTAGCGGCGCACCAGGGTGCCGAGCTGGCCGAGGACTCCGCGGCGGCGGATGGGAGCGAAGGCCACGCTGCGGGGATCTTCGGCCGCGCGTGCGCCGAGGCAGTGGTCGCGGGACTGCACCCGCCGGCGGCACTCGGGGCTGTCCCGCCAGGCCTGGGCCCAGACCTCGGGCGAGCGGTCCTCGAGGCGGTGGAAGATGGCGTCGGGGGTGGGCACGCCGAAGTAGCGGGCCGCGTCAGGGGGAGGGCCGAACCAGGCGAGCCGCCCGCCGGGGACCAGCACCATCAGGTGGTCGACCAGGCCCATGACCTGCGGCGTCAGGTCGTGAGTGACCAGGAAGACCACGCGCCCCCGGTCGGCGAGCTGGCGCACCAGCCGGACGATCTCCTGGGCGGAGCGTGGGTCCAGGCCCGACGTCGGCTCGTCCAGGAAGAGGATCGAGGTGGAGCGGGTGAGCAGCTCCTGGCCCAGGTTGACCCGCTTTCGCTGGCCGCCGGAGATGCCCCGGCGCACGGCGTCACCGATGCGCGAGTCGCGGATGTGGGCGATGTCCAGCTCGTCCAGGACCCGGTCGACCGCCCCCTCCTGCTCGGCCCGGCTGGCACCCGCCGCGAGGCGGAGCTGCGCGCTGTACCGCAGCGACTCGCTGACCTTCAGCTCGGGGTGGACGATGTCGTCCTGGGGCACGGTCCCCACCCGGGAGCGGTCCCGCTCCAGCACGGCGTGGAAGTCCTGGTCGTCGAGCCGCACCGTGCCCCGGTCGGCGGCGGCGATGCCGGTGATGGCGTTGAGCAGGGTGGTCTTGCCGGCGCCCGACGGGCCGACCACGGCGATCACCTCGCCGGAGACGACGCTGAAGCTGACGTCGTCGAGCAGCACGGCCTTTCCGATGCGCCGCTCGAGGTTCTGGCAGGACAGCACCTGTCGGGCACCGGGCGCCGTGATCGCCACGGACGCGCCATCGGGCTGGAGGCGCAGGGTGTACGGCCCGACCCCCAGCGCAGCCCCCACCGACAGCGGCGCCCCCTGGACCGGCGCGCCGTCCACCAGGGTGGGGCGGCCGCTGCCCTTGTCGACCACGCGCCAGCCGTCCGTCGTGCGCACGAGGTCGCAGTGGTGGGCGGCGACCCGCGGGTCGGCCAGGAACAGCCCGCAGCTCGGGTCCCGACCGACGCTCACCCGGTCCCCCTCCAGGTCCAGGGGCGTGGCGTCCACGGGGAAGCGCTCGCGCAGCAGGTCGAACAGGAGCAGCTCGTCGAGCCCGAGCTCATCCGTGGCTTCGAGCAGCCGCCGCAGGCCGGCGGCTTCTGGATGGCCGCGCCGGCAGGCGACATCCACCAGGGCTTCCAGCAGCGCGGCGGCGTCGTCGATGCTGTGGGCGTGGGTCCAGTCCACCAGCTCGCGCCCCTGGGTCGCTTCCTGGCGGAGCTGGTGGGCGGCGGCCTGCCCGAAGCGCCCGGCGAAGCAGTCCAGCTCGTGCAGGTTGGCGACGGGGCGGTGTTCCGGTTCCGTGGCCAGCTCGATCGCTGCGGCGGCCTGGGAACGCGGCATCCCGCTGAGCCGTTGCAGCGCGTCGGTCAGGATCTCCCGATCCCGCGGACCAGGTGTGGCGTCGCCCACCCCCCAGTGCAGCAGGTGGCGCGCCAGCTCCCCGAGGTCGTCGAGACGTTCCGGCGGTGGCAGCGTGCCCTGCGCCGCGAGCCGTGCGCGGAGCGATCGGGCCAGCGGTTCGCGGGCGGCAGCCACCTACTTGTAGGTCACCGCGGTCGAGACCGCGCCGCTCACGGCGTCGCCGACCATCGACGCCGCCTGGACGACCACGTAGTACTTGCCCGTGGCCGCCGGCGTGTAGTCGGTGCGCGGTTCGCGATCGACGCTCTGGTCCTGGGCCACCACCTGCCCTTCGGCGTCGTACACGTACAGGCCGACGTCGGCAAGGCTGCTGTCCCCGCAGGCGATGAGCCGGTAGGCATTGCCGGCCTGCAGGGTCATGCCGTAGACGTCGACGGCGCCGGCCTGCAGCGTGGACGTCGTGCTGGTCCGAACCGACTGCCCCTCGCCCCAGGCTTCGTGGATCTTGGCCTGGATGCAGGTGCGGGCTTCGTCTTCGTCGGCGTGGGCCGGCGCGACCAGCAGCAGGGCGGCGAGGGTCAGCATGGAGACCTCACGGGGCTCAGAGCAGGGTCAGGACGCTGTCGGTCTTGGCCTTGACGTCCTTGGCGTCGTCCACCGTCAGATCGGCCTTGGCGGCGAGCTGCTTGAGGTGGGTGAGCGTCTCCTGCAGCCGGCTGATCACTTCCGGCGGGGCCTTGTCGCTGCCCTCGGTCTGCACGTACTGCAGGAAGTAGTCGGCGACTTCGGGCTGGCGCAGCAGCTTGGTCGCGGCCGAGGCGTTGTCCGCCTTGACGATGGCTTCCGAGACGACATTGACGCCCGCCAGCCAGGACCCGGCCTTGATCAGCGGCACGACGTTCTCGCCGGCTTCGTACTCGATCTCGGGGATGATCGCGCCGTGGATCTCGTCGAGCTCGGCGAGCAGGTCGTCGCGGGACAGCGCGTCGCTGTTCAGGCGGCCCTCGATGTCGTCGATGGTGGCGTTGATGTCGGTGCCCGCCCCCAGCGCCGTCATGCCGGACTTGATGTTGTCCATGCGCTTGATGAGGGTCGGGGTGTCGGCGTCCTTGACCGTGAGCAGGGCGTAGGCCAGCACGGTGCCGGTGCGGACGGCGATGACGTCCTTGTTGTCGCTGTCCATCTTGACCGCCTTGTCGCCGACCAGGCCGCTGAGCCCCTCGGCGACGCCGGCCTGGGCCAGGGCGTTCTGCATCTCGGTGGGGGAGGGGACCAGGATCACGTCCTTGGCCTGCGCTTCCAGGGCCGCCTTGTCCAGCGCGGGCGGTTCCGGCGGCGTCGGGGCGGCTTCCTTGGCGGTCGGAGCCGCGGGAGCCGGGTCGGCCTTGGCGTCGGGCGTGTCGGTGCTGCCGCAGGCGGCGAGCACGGTCGCGAGGGTCAACACGGAGAAGAGGTGCGGCCGCATGGGGGCTCCTTGAGGCGTGTCCTTGAGATGGCGCCGGGTCCGGGACGGGGATCCGGTGAAGACGGACAGCGCGGGGCGCCGTCGGGTGGAGGGCGAAGCTACTGCGGTCGGCTGGCCTAATTCAACCGCCGCCGGGCTGCTTGGGTTGACCCTGATGTTGCAGCCGTCCCCCTACTGCGCGGCCATATCCATGTTCCTCGGCGGGCCCCGCCTTGTTCGCCCTCCTCACCGTAGGTCGACTACGCCTTCGTCGGTCGACCTGCGGCAGAACCCACCGGGGAGACCGCCTATGGCCGCTCGCTACGGGTTCCGTCGGCAACATCAGGGTCGAGGCGGAGGCGGTGTGATCAGGTGACCGCGGGCGACAAGCGCAACGCCACCCTCTTCCGGTGCCACCGTGCAGTCCAGCCCGGCCCGCGACGCCAGGTCCAAGAGGTTGCGCGCGGAGCGACGGACCGTCGGCCAGCCGAGCAGGTGGTCGAAGATCGGCGCGTCGTCGGAGTGGGCCAGCCCGGTGATGACGGCGTGGCCCCCGATGGCCAGGCCCCGACCCACGGCGCGCAGCAGGCGGGCGGCGAGCCGGTCGGGGAGGTAGTCGAGCAGGCCCCAGACCACGACGACATCCTGGTGGCCGATGTCGGGCGAGCGCCGGTGCATCAGCGCGTCAGCCACCGGCAGGCTGACGGGTCGCACGCGGTCGGCAGGCAGGGCCTCGACGAGCCGCATGGCGGAGCGCAGCGAGGCCCGGTCGCTCTCGATCAGGGTCAGGGTGCCGTCGTGAGCCTGCACGAGCGCCGCCAACTCGGGCAGCCGTGGCCAGCGCGACGCGTTCACCGTGAGCACCTGCTGTCCGGGAGCGACCAGCTCTGCGCAGGTCGCCGCGACGATGTCGCTGCGACGCCGCATGGCGATCGCGGTCGGCAGGTCGAGCAGCCAGCGGTCGATGAGCTCGCCCAGCTCGCCGTCGCCTCCGGCCTGGTCCCGGTGGAGGTGCTCGATGGCCAGCGGGTCTTCGGACGCTCCCGACGCCCGGTCCAGCGTGTACTCGGCGAGGTGGGAGCGGATCAGGTAGGGGTGCAGCTCGCGGCCGAGGCTGCCCCCCAGCGCACGGCGGTCGTGGGCGTTGCGCGCCTGCCAGGCCTCGAAGAGCTCGCCGCGCAGCCGGTCGAGGGCGCCCCGCACACGGCGCTCCGCCTCGACCGCGTCGCGCCGGAAGTCGGGCTCGGCGGACATCAGGACCTCGCGGAGCGGGTCGGTGAGGTGCTGCACGGCCGCGGCGGTGGCGCGCGGCGGCGGCGTCCGGCCGAGCGCTCCCTGGGCCGCGAGGCGGGAGATGTTGCGGCTGCGCTCGACCACCAGCTCGGCGAGCGTGCGGTACAGGCTACGTCCCAACGCGGGGTCCGCTGCGACGAGCTGTTCGAGCTGCTGGCGCGGCCACTTCCGGCACAGGCAGTCCTCGGCGGCGCGGACGTCGGCGGTGCGCGTCGACTCCGACAGGAAGGCCATCTCCCCCACCAGACTGCCAGCGGGGATGCTGTCGAGGATGATGGCCGGCTCGCTGCGGGTGTCGAGCACCTCCAGCGTGCCGGTCTCCAGCAGGTAGACGTCGCCGCCCGGCTCGCCACGGTGGATCAAGGTCTCGCCGCGCCCCAGGCGGATCGTCTCGGCCGCGTCCAGCAGGCGGCCGCGCTCTCCGGGCTCCAGGCGGTCGAGGAAGTTCATCGCGGGGAGCATGGCACAGCGGGTGGGGCGGTACGCTCGCTCCCGGTCCCGCTACTCCACCGTTCCGCCCTCCTCGGTCCACCGCGCCCAGGAACCCACGTAGTTGCGCGCCTCGATCCCCAGGGCGTCGAGAACCATGAAGCTGTGACCGGCGCGCAGCCCGCGCTGGCAGTAGGTGATGACCTCGCTGTCGGCGTCGATCCCTACGCTGGCGAGCTGCGCACGGAGGGTGGCTTCGTCCTGCAGCGTCTCGTCGCCGGCCAGGGCGTCGCTCCACTCCAGCCAGACGGCACCGGGGATGTGGCCGGCATCGTACTCGGCGGCGCTGCGGACATCGAGGAGCACGCCGGGCCAGGTGGTGACGTCGTCGGTGTCGGCGAACAGCGCGTCCTGGACGTCCAGGTCGAAGCGCGCGAGCGCGGGGCCGGGCGCGGTCGACAGCTCCCCGCCGCCCGCCACCCAGGCCTGCCAGCCGCCGTCGAGCAGGCGTACATCGGGGTGCCCCAGCCAGCGCAGCGCCCAGTAGACTTCACCGTCGTCGCCGCGGCCGTCGAGTCCGCTGCCGTAGACCACGACGGGCCGATCGGTCGGGACGCCGCGGCTGGCCAGGAGGGCGGCCGAGTCTTCGGGCGGCAGCGCGCCCCAATAGCCGAGGTCGTCGCTGCCGGTCAGCTCGGTCCAGCTCACCTGGGCGGCACCCGGGATGTGGCCGGCGGCGAAGTCGGCGGCGCTGCGGGCGTCGATGGGCAGAGCGTCGCCAGGCTCGGTGACCACGACCGCGCCGAGAGGATCGGGGTGCACGCCGGCGATGCGCTGGCCGCAGGCGGGCAGCAGCAGGGGCACGAGGAGGACGGAGCGCGGCGTCATCGGGGGGAGGATGCCACCGGGAAGCGCTCGTTGCGCGGCACCCCCTCGGCGGCCACACGGTAGGCTGCGGGGCGCTCGCCCGGAGCTGTTGGCCCGTGACCTCGCAATCTCCCGCCCCCATCCCGCTGCAGCGCCGGCTCGCCTGGCCGCTGGCTGCGGGTTGGTACCTGCTGCTGTCGGTGGTCCTGACCTGGCCCATGGCGCTGCACCCGGGCAAGGCGTCGCTGGGCAGCGAACAGGCCGACGGGATGAAGCACCTGTGGACCCTCTGGTACATGCGGGCCAGCGCCTGGCAGGAGCACGCCCTGCCGGGCTTCACGCGGCTGGTCAACTACCCCGACGGCATGGTGCTCTACCCCATCGAGCCGCTGCACGGCGCCGTCTCGGCGCTGATGCCCTTCGTCGACGTGGTCGTCCTCAGCAACGCCATGATCGTCGCCAACATGGTCGCCGTCGGGCTGGCGGCGACCCTGCTGGGACGGGAGCTGGGCGGGGGCTGGCGCGGCGGCATGCTCGGGGGCACGATGTTGGTCGGCTCGTCGATCATGGCCTTCTTCGTGCACGTCGGCGTGGGCGAGCTGTGGCACCTGTGGTGGATCCCGCTGGGCCTGTCCGTGCTGCTGCGGGCGCGCCGCACCATGCGGTGGCGGTGGTTCCTGGCCCTGGCCGCCTGCCTCGTCGGGGCCACCCTGACCTGCTTCTACCACGGCTTCTTCCTCGGCATGGCGGTCGCCGTCGTCGCCCTGCTGACGATCTGGGCCGGGCGCCGGACGCCGGCCCTCCTGCTGCGCTACGCCGTCGCTGCCTCGCTCGCCGTCGCCATCACCCTGCCGGCGATCAAGCTGTTCTCCGCCAGCTACAAGACCCCTGAGCCGGTGCGGGTCGGGCTGTGGTCCTACGTCACGGGACAGCACGGGCAGCCGGTCACGGACCCCGTGTCGGCGCGGCTGCAGCCCGACCAGCTCGTCCGGCCCGCGACGGCCGCGACCAATCGCCAGCAGGAGGGCTACGTCGGCGGGCGCTTCGTCGGCTGGCTGCCACTGGTGCTGGCTCTCGTGGGGATGCTGCGCCGCCCGCGCCAGGGGGTGCCGCTGGCCGCGGTCGCCGTCCTCGGGGGCGCGCTGGCCACCGGCAGCTACCTCGTCGTGGGCGGGCAGGCGGTCACCATGGCCAACGGCGTCGCCGTCGCGATGCCGCTGCTCTGGCTGAACCGGGCGCTGTCCTACGTCGCCGAGCCCCTGAACTTCCCGGTGCGCTTCCTGGCCATGTCGGCGGTCGCGCTGTCGGGCCTGGTGGCCCTGTCGGTGGCGGGGCTGCGGGGACGGCGGGGCCTCGTCGCCACCATGGTCGGCGCCGTCGCCGTGGCCATCGCCCTGGTCCAGGTCGCCCGTAGCTCGGCCACGCCCTGGCCGTGGCAGCGCTTCGAGGTGCGACCGGTCGGCCAGCTCGGCGCGATGCGGGCCGTCGAAGACGCCGCCGTCGTCGACCTGTCGATGGCCTGGCGCTCGGACCCCGAGACCCGCTGGAACGCCCTGGTCACCCAGATGGCCCACGGCCTGCCGCTGCAGGCCGTCCCCGTCGAGCGGGTGGAGTACTTCGCGCGGGAGGGGCAGATGTTCGTGAAGGCGCTGGACTTCGTGCAGGCGCTGGAACCAGCCTTCAACAGCAACACGCCGCGGCCGCCGGTCACCCCGGAGAAGGACCTGGCGCTGCTGCGCGACGCCGGCTTCGGCTGGCTGGTCGTCAGCTACCGCACCGGCCTGGAGCCCATCCCCGCCGTCGTCCAGCGCACCCTCGACGAGATGTGTGGACCGCCGGCGCTGACGGGCCCGGGGCTCGCAGCCTGGCGGATCCCTGAGATCACCGCCTCCACGGACCAGCTCGACACCTGGCGCGCCGAACACGCCGCGGCCGTCGCCGAGCTGACCAGCCTGTCAGGGGGGCTGGGCCCGCAGCTTCGGTAGTTGTCGCGGGTCTGCTCAGGCGGTCTCGATCAGGATGTCGCGCACGCCGATGCGGACCTGGTTGGGGCGCTGGCGTCGCTCGATGACGCCGGCGGCTTCGGTGAGGCCGGAACGGGCAAATGCTGCCCGCAGCCTGTGCACGGCGACGTTGAAGGAGTTGCCGCGCAGATCGAGGCGCTCCTGGAGGTCGGCCTGGTCCCGCCAGCCGTGCTCGTCGTCTTCGATCGAGGGGTCGGCCGCGTCGGCGACGCGCTGCTGGGCGAGGTGGAGCAGCAGCGCGCTGCTGGCGCGGCTGCGGACCGGGAAGGCGCGCTGTTCGTGGAGGATCTGCACGTCTCGGAGCTGATCATCGCCCGACAGCAGCAGGAGCAGCCGCACGTTTGAAGGCGTCGGCGCCTGGTCCAGGCGGGTGATGGTCTGGATGTGGACGTCCGGGAGGAACAGTGTCCACGCCGTCACGTCGAGGTGGATCGTCGACCCCGTCTGGATGCGGCGGCTGCCCGTCTCGTCGTCGAGCACCCACCGCCCCTGGTGGTCACGGTAGACGGTGGCCAGCGGTTCGTCGTCGTCGGGAAGGGCCAGGACGCCGTCGAGCGCTTCGAGCATGCGGCCGTCGGGGGCGACGGCGACGGCGTCGGGCCCGTCGTCGTCGACCAGCTCCCAGCGGTTGTCCGGGCGCCCCAGGGCGATGATCGCCCCCTTGGACAGGGCCATGGTCCGTCCGGCGCCGATGCGGCGCCCCCCGACCCAGGTGCCGTTCCGGCTGCCGAGGTCCTGGATCACCCAGCGGCTGCCGTCCCAGCGGATCTCGGCGTGCGACGAGGACACGTGCCGATCGTCGTCGCGTAGACGGCAGCCGGCGCCCCGCCCCACCGTCTGGTGCGGCAGCAGCAATTCCAGGGGGGCGTCCGGTTGGACTCTGCGGATACGGGCCATGGCGTCGACGGGTGGCGAGCGGTGGAAGATGTGCACAGCAGCCAGTTGTCGACGTAGCATGTCAGGGAGGTTCGCAACAGCGCGGAGGCAGCCGGGTGACCACGACGACGGGCGATGAACGGGGCACCTTCGCTTGGGGGGAGGGGATCGACGAGCTGAGCAGCGCGGCCAGCACGGCCGCTCCCCTGGATGACGACGAGCTGATCGCAGGCCGGTACCGCCTGATGGGAGACATCGACGGCGGCGGCATGGGCGACATCGTGCGGGTCTGGGACGAGCGACTCGGCCGCAGCTCCGCCATGAAGATCATCCGCGACGACAAGGCTGCGCACCAGCGCGCTGTCGAGCGCTTCGTGCGCGAGGCGCGGACGACCGGTCAGCTCCAGCACCCGGGGATCGTCCCGGTGCACGACATGGGGCAGCTCCCCGACGGGCGCTGGTGGTTCACCATGCAGGAGGTCATCGGACGGACGCTGGAAGAAGCCATGGCTCAGCTCCACGCCGCGGCGACCACCGCGGCCTGGCCCACCCACGGCCCCGCACCCACCTTCCGACGTATGGTCGACGCCCTGCTGCGCGTCTGCCAGACGATGTCCTATGCCCACGCCGAGGGCTACATCCACCGCGATCTCAAGCCCGAGAACGTGATGATCGGGCGGTTTGGCGAGGTCATCCTGCTGGACTGGGGGCTCGGCAAGCTGGTGACAGCGATGGTCGAGGACTTCGGTGTGAGCGGGATTGAAGCCGAGTACGGCTCGGCCACGTCGACGCGGGCCGGCGGCGTGCTCGGCTCGCCTCCGTATATGTCACCGGAACAGGCCCGCGGCGACATCGCCAGCGTCGGCCCGCCGGCTGACGTCTACGCGCTCGGGGCCACCCTCTACCACCTCCTCAGCGGTCGTCCGCCCTACCGCGGGCGCACGGGGCGGGACATCGTCGACCGGGTCAAGGCCGGGCCGCCGCCGCCGGTCGCCCGGGCGGCCAAGGGGCGGGTGCCCCAGCCGGATGGCGAGCTGGCGGCCATCTGCGCGAAGGCCATGGCACGCGAGCCGGGGGATCGCTACGCCCACGCCGGCGAGCTGGCCCGCGCCATCGAAGACTGGCTGGACGGCACCCGTCGCATCGAGGAAGCCGCGGCGCTGGTGACCGACGCGACCAAGCTGCGACGCGAGGCGACGGCGCTGCAGCAGCGCGCCGCCATCATCCGGCGACAGGCGGACCGACAACGCGAGTCCCTGCCCAATCGGCCCTCCGAGCTGGAACAGGCCGCTGTGTGGGATCTGGAGGACGAAGCTTCGGGGCTCTCACGGCGCGCCGGGCAGGCGCTTGCCGAGGTCGAGGCCCGGCTGTCCACGGCGATCACGCTGGCCCCGCGCCACCACGGCGCCCATGACATGCTCGCCGATCTCTACCGGAATCGACTGATCGCCGCCGAGGCCATGGGGGACGAAGCCGACGGCCAGCGCTGGGAGACCCTGCTCCGCGCCCACGACAACGGCCGCCACCTGCGCTGGCTCGGGGCCGGCGGGCGGCTGACGCTGTATACGGACCCGCCGGGTGCCGACGTGATCCTCTACCGTGAGGTGGACCGGCAGCGGCGCCTGGTGCCGGTGCGGGTCCACAGCCTGGGGCGGACTCCCCTCGACGGCGTGGAGATCCCCCGGGGAGGCGTGCAGCTCGTCGTCGAGCTCGAGGGCCACCACCCGGCGCGCCTGCCGCTGCGTGTTCGGCGGGACGAGCACGTGGACTTCGTGCCGCCGCGAGAGGACCGACCCGCGGTGCTGCGTCTGCTGCCCGAGGGGAGCCTCGGTCGCGACGAGGTCTACGTACCCGCGGGCTGGTGCGTGGTCGGCGGGGACGAGCTGGCGATGGACGCGCTGCCGGCGACGCGGGTGTGGATCGACGGCTTCGTGATGACGCGCTTCCACATCAGCGTGGGCGAGTACCTCGCCTACCTCAACGACCTCGCGGCCCGTGGTCGCTGGAAGGATGTGGCTGCTGCAGGCCCGCGGTCGACGTCGAGCTCGGGCCAGGTGCCGCTGTGGAAGCGGACCGACGACGGGCGCGTCGTGTTCGACGCCGACGGACAGCTCAACGTGCGCCTGGACCTGCTGGATCTGCCCATCGCCCAGGTGTCCTGGCTGCAGGCGACGGCGTACGCTGCCTGGCGTGCAGAACGGGACGGCCTGCCGTGGCGCCTGCCCCACGATCTCGAGTGGGAGAAGGCCGCCCGCGGCCCGCAGGGACGGCTCTGGCCCTGGGGCTCACGGTATGTGCCCGGCCGGGCATGCACCGGGGACAGCCACGAGGGCGTCCCGCTCCCGTGCCGCGTCGACGACTTCCCCGGGGACGTCAGCGTCTACGGCATGCGCCATGCCGCGGGCTGTATGCGGAGCTTCTGCAGCAACACCTACCGCCGCGTCCCGGTCAAGGATGGCGATCGTGTGGACATCGTCGACGCGGCGCCCGAGACCCCCTATCGCATGGCGCGGGGCGGCAACTTCATGAGCCAGACGCTCAATGCGCGACTTGCGGCGCGCTTCGCGGGGGAGGAGGATCGCATGTACGCCACCGTGGGCATCCGCCTGGCGCGCTCGGTCTGACCGCGTCTCCGGCCGGCCCTGGGCGCGGCCGACCGGGGCTGCGACGCGTCGGTCAGATCTTGGCGGCGTTGACGTGGGCGGCGTTGGTGATGTTCTTGCTGGCGCCGAGCTGGCTGAGCACCAGCGTGCCCGAGGGGTAGGTGGCCGTGATCGGGTTGGTGGTCATGTACCAGTCCAGCCCGTTGGCCCGCCAGTGCATGTAGCCGACGATGCTGCCCCCCGACTTCACCGCCCAGCCGGGTGTTGCCACGGTGTAGCTGCTGGTCGCGACGCCCGTGAAGCTGATGTGCTGGTAGGCCAGGGAAGGCACGCTGCCGGGGAGGGTCTGGTTGGCGGCGACGACCAGCTTGAAGTCGCTGGACGGGATGGCGGTCGACCAGTATTCGCGGCCGGCGGCCCAGCCGGGCGACGGTGTCCACTGCGGCCCGGTCACCACCAGGACCCCCAGGCGCGTCCCGTCCATCTTCTTGATGTCGTAGATCGTGAAGCCATCGTTGTTGCCGGGGTCGAATTCTCGGGTGACCGCGACGGCAAGCGGCGCATGCTGGACCCGGCGTCCACCGAGCAGCCCCCGCTGGCAGATGGCGTCGGGGCCGGCGACCACCGGCCGTTGCGCGTAGCCCAGGCCGTCGAGGACCTTGGTGGCCTGCTGCACGAGGACCGCCGGTGAGATGGGCACCAGCGCCCCGTGGGGCCCGACCGACAGCCAGCGGTCGATGACCCGCTGGGCCGCCCAGGAGAACGCCCCCTGCCAGCGGTCGCCGTCGCGGTGTTCTTCGGCCGGGTGACGGCCGTCGGCGCTGTGGATCACGAGATCCTGCGGCCGCAGCCCCGGGGCGGCGCCGTCGGTCCAGCACAGGTCGAGGATCGTGATGATCCCGCGGTCGTCGACGTGGCGGTCGAGCAGCCGGCTGACCTCGGACAGCGGCAGGGTGCCGTCGGCGAGCACCAGGCTGCCGGCCCGGCCGTGCCCGGACACCAGCAGCAGGCCGTGGGCGTCGGGGTCCTGGGCGAGCTGACGCGCCCACACCGACAGCGCCTGGCGCAGCGCGCCAAGGGTCGCGGGGGCGTCGGCCCATGCGGGCACCCGGCCGCCCGGCAGGCTGCACAGGGCCGTGATCGCGTCGCGCCGGACGCCCATGGCGTCGAGCCGCCGCAGCCAGCCCTGTGCGTCGGGACCTGCCCCGCGGAGATCGGTGGCGCAGCCTGCCCCACCCTCGCTGAACCCACCCTGACCTGCGCCCACCACCAGTACGTGCACGGTACCCACCGGACCCTCCTGCAATGCTGTGCCCGGCTGCCACACCAGGCGTTGTGCTGCTGCAACGATAGCACCGGTGTCCCGTCGCCGGGGCCGTGTGCGGGACGATTCCGTGCGACCTGCTATTCGCCGATCAGCGAGGCCAGCGCCGGGTCGGCGCGCAGTCGCCGCTGCACGCCGAGGTCGAGCTGCTCCCACAGTGCGCGGGGCATCCGCCCGTCGGGGCGCACCCACCAGATCTTCAGCTCGCGGGCCAGTGCGTCGTGGACGAAGTCCACCGAGCCCTTGTGGACCACGGAGCCATCGGCGCCGACGGCGTGGACGCCGCTGAGCGCTGACAGCTCGCCATCGTGGGAGCTCGCCCGGCGGTCCCCGCGCGCTCGGGCGTAGCGGAAGCGGAGGACCACGCCCTGGGTCGGCAGTCCCTGGCGGGCGAGGTCGTCCACGAGGAGCTGGTGGACGACGCGGCGGAGGTCCGGGCCCCACGGCGCGAGCACCTTGAGGTCGCGCCCCTCGTCGGCCGGGTGCGGGCCCGGGTCCGGGCGGCCCGCGAGGCTGCTGCGCGTGGTCGAGGGAGTGGCGGCCGCCTGCGCTGGGGGGCGCTGGGAGGGGGGCGGCAGCGCGTCGGCGAGGCGGTCGGTCGGCAGGAAGCCCGCGGAGACGCGGGTCGCGTCGGGCAGCACGGCGACGTCGCCGACCGGTAGCGGCAGGATGCGGGTGCGCGGTCCCCGACCGGGCACGACCCACGGATCGATGAGGGCCTGCAGCTCGTCGCTGTGGAACATCTGCGGCCCGCCGATGTAGATCGTCCGGCCGGCCACCAGGCGGTCGAGGTTGTCGATGATCACCTTCGCGGCGTCACGGCGGCTGATGGGGCTGTAGCGGCTGCTCTTCGAGATCCGGTGGGGGCGCCCGCCGTCGGGCGGCCGGACGTGGCCGTCGATGACCTCGTCGTGGAAGCAGGAGATCCGGAGCATGGACCAGTTGCCCTGGCTGCGCCGCACCCAGCGATCGAGGTGGAAGGCCCGGCGGTTCAGCTTGCTGGGGCTCCACCGATAGCCCCCGGCCACCGACACGTAGAGGGCGACACTCGCGCCGGCCTCTGTCGCCGCGGCGATGCAGTTCTCGCCCGCGCGGTCGCCGTACATCGGCGCGCCGGGCCCGGCGACCCGCGGATCGATGCAGATGATGACCTGTTCGGCCCCTTCCATCACCGGGGCCAGCGACGCCGGGTGGTCGGGGTCGGCGTAGCAGACGCGCTGCACGTCGACGACGCCGTCGAGCACGCGCGTGTCGCGATCGTCGCGGCAGACGGGGCGAACGTCGACCCCCCGGGCCAGCGCCTGCTTCAGCACCTCGACGCCGGTCCGGCCGTTGGCTCCGATGATCACCAGCATCTCTGCATCCTCCGGCCCCGGCGCACGCGGGCGCTCGCAGCTTAGCTTGGGTGCCGCACCGAGGCCCGGCGGGGTAGCGTGGCAGGGATGGAACGAAGCCTGCGCATCGCCGTCGTCAGCCTGTACGCCCTGGAGAACAACGGCGTGCGGCACGTGGCGTCGTCGCTGCGCCAGGCCGGCTTCCAGGTGACCGAGGTCTACTTCAAGGACTGGGTCAACAACAACTTCCCGTGGCCCACCGAGCAGGAGGTCCAGGACCTCATCAGCCTGCTGCGCGACCGCGACATCCAGTGGGTCGGCTTCAGCGTCCGCGCCAGCGCCTTCCACCGCATGGCCAAGTACCTGACCGAGCGTGTCCGCCACGCGCTGCGGGTGCCGGTGCTGTGGGGGGGCATGCACCCGACCTTCGTCCCCGACAAGGCCATCGAGATCGCCGATGCCATCGCCGTGGGGGAAGTCGACCTCGCCGTCTGTGACTTCTTCGCCGCCATCGACGAGGGCCGCGACCACCGCGCCATCCCGGGCTTCTGGGTCCGCGAAGGCGACGTGGTGCACCGCAACGACGTCGCCTCTCTCGTCGATCTCGACGTGCTGCCCTTCCGCGACTTCCACACCGCCGACGACAAGTTCCACGTCGAGGGCGGCCGCGTCTCCGTGGGCGACCCTTTCATCACCAACCCCGAGTACACCCTGCTGGCCAGTCGCGGCTGCCCCTACTGGACCTGCACCTTCTGCAGCAACACGCTGACGCGGCCCCTGTACGACGGCAAGGGCAAGCAGTTCCGCATCCGCTCGGTGGAGTCCATCGTCTCCGAGCTGGAGTACGCAAAGAAGCTCTGCCGCGACATCAAGATCGTCCGCTTCGACGACGAGGTCTTCCCCATCCGTAGCGCCTGGATCGAGGAGTTCGCCGAGAAATGGCCCGCCCGGGTGGGGCTGCCCTTCGAGATCCTCGTCGACCCCCGGATGGTCTCCTACGAACCGCTCAAGCAGCTCAAGGACGCCGGGATGCGGGCGCTGTGCATGGGGATCCAGGCCAACGACCGGGTCAACCAGCAATTCTACAACCGCCAGACCACCAACCAGCAGATCATCGACGCCCAGCACATCTTCCGGCGGGTGGGGGTGGTCTCCAACCTGCAGCTCATCTGGGACGACCCGGCCAGCACCGAACAGGACAAGGACGCGCTCTTCCACATGCTCATGGAGCTGGAGCGGCCCTTCGAGCTGTACCTCTTCGGGCTGACGGTCTACCCCAACACCCACCTCGCCCGGACGCTGCTGCGGGAGGGCAGGATCACCGAAGCCGACATCGAGGGCATCAACACCCACGCCTTCGAGCAGTTCCGCGTCGACCTGTCGTACCCGCGCTCGAAGGAGGACCAGCGCTGGCTGGCCCTCATCGTGCTCATGAACAAGCGCTTCCTGTCCAAGCGCTTCATCTGGAAGCTCTACGGCAGCGACCGCTTCAAGCGCGATCCTCGCCCGCTCGTCGCCTTCGCCCAGGCCGCCAACCTCGTAAAGATGGCCGGGGTGGCTGGAGAGATGACCCTGCGGGGAGAGATGACCCCGCTGCTCATCAAGCGCTGGGTCAACCCCCGGTCGCTCGTCACGATGTAGGCGCCTCCCCTCGAGGACGCAGCGTCAGAGGACCGCCATGGCCGCCGTCTCCCCCCGCTCCGACAGCCGCTCGCAATTGCTGCGCCGCCGGGCACGCTTCTGGCGCAACATCGCGACCAGCGCCACCATGCGCCGGGTCGACCCCGACTGGGTGCCGCGGCCGCACGCCGCGCACCTCATCACGACCTTCCGGTGCAACCTGCGCTGCGAGAGCTGCGGGTCCTGGGAGGTGGACGACCACGACGACCTGAGCACCGCCGAGTGGTTGGCGGCGCTGCGCCAGCTCCGCAGCCTGGACGTCGTCAAGATCCTCGGCGGCGAGCCCTTCGTGCGCAGCGACATCGTCGAGCTGCTCGCCGGTGTCCGCGAGATCGTCGATCCCTACGTCATGCAGCTCACCACCAACGGCATGCTCACGAAGCGCGTCGTGCAGGCCGTCGAGCAGGTGGCCTGGCCGGGGTTGCAGCTCCGCATCAGCATCGACGGGCTGGAGCAGACCCACGATCGCGGGCGCGGGGTCCAGGGCTCGTGGCGCAAGGTCATGAAGACGGCGCGCGCCATCGCCGACCTGAAGGCCCGCCATGGCTTCCACTTCGGCATCAACTTCAGCGTCACCGACGACAGCGTCCATGAGCTGGACGCCATGCTGGACCTCGCCGCGGACCTGGGCGCCGACCTCATCCCGGGGGTCTGCGTCGACCCCTTCCTCGTCGGCACCCGCCCACCAGAGGTCACCCGGCCGCGCGTGGTGTTCATCGACGACAAGGACGCCGCCCTGGCCGCCATCGAGGACAGCCGCGCCGGCGCCCACGGGCAGCTCCACGGCCTCGACAACCTGCTGTTCCGCCTCACCGTGAAGCGGACCTTCGAACGCGAGCTGTCGGGCGACATCCACAGCTTCACCTGCCGCGAGCTGCGCGACCTGCTGTACCTGCTGCCCAACGGCGACGTCGTCCGCTGCGGCCTCGACCACCGGCCGGTGGGCAACCTCCGCCGGCAGAGCTTCGACGAGATCTGGTTCGGTGAGGACATCCAGGCCCACCGTTGCCGGGTCGACGACTGTCCGGGCTGCCTGCAGGCCAGCGTGCAGATCATGAGCCGGGCCTATGCCGGAGAGCTGGCGAGGTGAGGTCGGGCCCTACGGCACCTGCACCACCGAGATTGCGACGGACGTCTCTGGGGACTTGTCGAGGTCGACCTGGCAGTGCGCAGTGGCGCCGACATCGGCGGCGGTCAGCGGCGCTTCGAACGCAAGCATCGTGCCTGACATCGACACCTGGATGCGGTCGTCGTCGCAGGTCCAGGACTCCAGCACCTGCCTTCCCACGGGCTGCGCCTTGCCGACGTTGGCGACCGCGTCCTCGTCGAGGTCCACGGGAACCTCAAGTTGCAGCGACGCGGGCGGCAGCCACTTCGGGGCGCATCCCGTGAGGAGCGCGGCGACGGCGATGCGGGGGAAGGTGAGCATCAGTGGTCACACTCCCACGAACACACGCCAGTGTCCTCGTTGTAGGTGCGCGACCGCCACCGGCCGCCCGAGGCGACGCACTCCGCCTTCTGCTCGTTGCAGGTGCGGGCACACTCGGCGCGGAGCAGTCGGTCGTTGCGCTGCACGTCGCCGGGAGTGAGCGGACGGGAGGCACGCCGGGTCGTTGTTGAAGATCCCCCGGACGGACGAGCTTGAGCAGCGGCGCTGCTGAGGGCCGTCCCGCGGGACGGGATCAGACCTGGTGAGTATGAGGCGGATCCGAAGGTCATCTCATGCCCCCGTCACATCCAGCTTCATGCTGGCCATTCCGTTGTCCTGCGTGGTCGTGCCGGTGGTGTTCTTGGCCTGGATTCCGAACTGGACCAGAGCCTTGGTCTGCGTGGTCGACGACACGTTGACGAAGGCGGTGCCCCACGTGGTTCCGTCGGCGCTGCGCGGTGTCGGATTGCCGATCACAGTGGGCGTATCCCACGTGATGCCGTCGTTGGAGATCCGGAGGGCGGGCCGGATCTCGACACTTCCCGTCGACGAGTCCAGCGCGAAGGAAGCGCGAACCATCTTGATGTCCGTCGAGTCCATCGGTTCGGTGATTGGGAAGAAGAGCCAGGTCGTGTCATCCCGCTTGGACCAGACGGGAATGGGGCCGTACTGCCGTGCGCCGTTGTTGCAGCGCATAATTCGTGCACGTCAAGCATGCTGTTGCCCCCGCAAGACGCGAAGGTGCGCTCATGCACGCTACGCTACGCTATGGTGTCAAATTTGCGTGTTGGTTTTGACGTTCTGTTGACATCATGACCCGCGCCCTTCCCTCACCGCATCGGCTGGTGATTCGGCCATGCTGTCGGTGATCCCGCCCGGCTCCGGTCACTGTCGACAGCGATGACGACAGGATCCGCACCAGCGTGCTGCTGCCTGCCGGACCGTGGGTTCGCGCCGTCCGCCTGCTCCGCCGTCCGGCTACCCCGCCGCCTTCGCCCGCACGGCGGCGATGGCGGCTTCCTCCTCCTGGTACTTCGCCCGGTTGGCGGCGATCAGCGCGTCGGGATCGTGCCCCTTCTCTGTGAGCACGCGGCGGATGACGCGGTCCATGATGTCGAACTTGTCGTCGAGGTAGCGCCCGACCCGGTCCGGCGGGTAGGTCGTGTGCCAGTCGACGGTGATGTCGAGGGCGTGCTGGAAGCCGAGCAGGCAGATGGGCTGGTAGCCCTGGTGGCTGCGGCGCTTGCCCCAGCCGGGTTCCACGCCGAGGTCCCGCAGGATCTTGCGTTCCTCGTTCTTGTTGATGCCGAGGTCGAGCAGCGGCGCGTTGTAGCGGATGCCGTAGCGCGCGTAGTTCTCGATGTTCTTCTCGCGGGTGACCGCCATGCTCATCACCGCGTACTCGCCGCCGACGCTGCTGCAGATGAAGGTGTTGGTGATGTTGCGTTCCAGGCTGTAGATGATGCTGTGGGCGGCCATGGACTGCTGGCAGCCCAGGCAGAGCACCCAGTGCCCGCGGTAGGCCGCCGCGTCGCGCAGCACGGACTTGAAGCCGACGTCGTTCCAGACCCGGGTGAGATCGATGAGGTGGTGTTCGAAGCCATCTTCGCCGAGGATCCGCGCCAGATCGGGGTTGTGCCGCCGGCTCCACTCGTTGAACAGGGCGCCGTACTGGTGCATGTAGGTCAGCAGGTGGGCCTTGCCCTGGCAGTGCTGGCCCATGTAGATGGCGACCGCCGCCGAGTCCAGGCCCCCGCTGTAGAGCACGGAGAAGTCCTGGAGGCAGGCGTACTCGTCGAAGGTCAGGGGCATCGGGTCCTCGGTGGGCGGCGATGAGCGTGGAGCTTAGCCGGTGCCGGTCACTCCGGGCAGCGCCGCACAGCGCGGCGCGTCAGGGCCCCCCTCCATCGGGGGGAGATCGGGCTTCAGCACCAGGAAGAGCGTGTCCTGGCACGGACCCTCGCCGCCGATGCCCGACAGCTCCCGCAGGAGGCGCTGCAGCGCGTCGACCCTCAGCGCCGGCTCGACGAGGAGCCCGCAGACGGCGCGGTCTGGCTGGAACCACGGCGTCGGCGCGAGATCCTGCCAGCCGTTGGCGTCGGCGAGGATCATGCGGCTGCCGGCGGGGGGGCGGTCGAGGTAGGCGCCGGCGCCCGACCAGCGGGCGCGGGCCCCGTAGCTGCCGTGCTGCGGCGGAGAGCGGGCGATGAAGGCGATCTCGTGGACGCCGTGGGCGAGCAGGGTGGGCTGCAGGTGGGCCAGCTCACCGACGGTGACGGCGGGCGGGGCGGCGAGGCCGACGACGTTCCGCGGCAGGTTGACGGCCTGGAAGGGGGGCAGGCCCGAGCAGGGCCAGCGGGCTTCGTCGACGACGGGCAGGCCGCGGTCGTCGAGCCAGGCGGACAGCTCGGCTGGGGTGGTGTCGGCGTTCACGGCCACGACGGGGGCGGCGTAGGCCCGGCCTGGGGGCGCCAGGGGTACGTCGGCGGGGACGACGGGGACGGGGAGGGTGCGGGACAGCGCGGCGATGGGCGGCGTGCCGAACCACGCGCTGAGCAGGGTGGCCAGGACCACGAGCAGCGCGGGGGCGCGTCGAAGACGACCGCCGTCAGCGACGGCGCCAGGGCCGAGGGCGATGCCGACCAGGGCGCCGACCAGGGCCAGCGCGCCGGTGAGGCCCGCCGCGAAGGCCAGGTCGCCGCAGGCCCGGAAGTCGCCGGCCAGCCAGGCGCGGGAGGCGCGGTAGAGCAGCAGCCGCCCCAGCGCCGCTCCGGCCGCCCCTCCCAGCATGCCGAGGCCGACGGGCAGGGCCGGGCGGCGGAACACGACGAGCAGGGCCACCGCGCTCGCCGCCAGCAGCGGGCCGGTGCCCCGCGGAGTGGCGGTGGCGGTGGACAGCAGCCGGAAGAGCACGGCGTCGCCGGGAACGTAGGGGACCTCGAAGCGGTCGATGCCGAGCCGCGTGAAGTAGAAGCCCGCGGCGGGCGCGAGCCCGATGAGGCCTGCGATGCCGGCGGCGAGGGCCTGGCGGGTGGGCGCGGCGCGCAGGGCCAGCCAGGTCCCGAGGCCCGCGAGGAGCGGGGCGCTCTGGGCGTAGCTGGCCATGGGGCCGGCCAGCGGGGTGCCGGTGAGCAGCAGGGCGGCCAGGCAGGCAAGTGCCGCAGTCAGTGCCGCCCTGCTGCGCTCAGACAAGCCCGCCCCGCAGCAGGACCGTGCAGAGGGCGGCGAGCACGACGGCGCCGATGAGGTTGAGGACGAAGCCGCGGCGGGCCATCTCCTGCATCGGCACCCAGCCGCTGCCGAAGACGATGGCGTTGGGGGCGGTGGCGACGGGCAGCATGAAGGCGCAGCTCGCCGACAGCGCCGCGGGAACCATGAGCAGGGCCGGCTCCCGGCCGCCGACGGCGGCGGCCGACGCCAGCACGGGCATGAGCAGCGTGGTCGTGGCGGTGTTGCTGGTGACCTCCGTGAGGAAGGTCACGCCGAGGCAGAGCACCAGGAGCAGGGCGAAGACGGGCAGGGCGGTCAGCCCGGCCAGGGCCTGGCCGATGGCGTCGCCCAGCCCCGAGGCGCCAAAGGCCTTGGCGATGGCGATGCCGCCGCCGAACAGCAGCAGCAGGCCCCAGGGGATCTGGCGGGCCTCCTCCCAGGTGAGCAGGCGGCTGTGGAGGGCGCGCCCCTCGCCCTTGCGCAGCGGGTCGCCGCTCGGCAGGACGAAGAGCAGCAGGAGGGCGACGAAGGCGACGGTGGCGTCGCCGGCGCCCTCGGCGTGCAGCCAGCGGCTCCAGCCGCCCCACGGGGCGGTGCGGGTGATCCAGGCCAGGGCCGTCGCCGCAAACAGCAGCAGCACGCGGGCCTCGTGGCGGCGCATGGGCCCGAGTGCTTCGACGTGGAGCGCCTCTCCTCGGGGCAGCGCGCGGACCATGAGCCACCAGGCAAGGGGGAGCAGGGCGAGGACCGCCGGGATGCCGATGCGCATCCAGTCCAAGAACCCGATCTGTACCCCGGTGACCTCTTCGTAGACGCCGATGAAGATGACGTTGGGCGGCGTGCCGACGGGGGTGCCCAGGCCACCGATGCTCGACGCCCAGGCGATGCCCAGCAGCAGCGGCACGCCCAGCTCGGCGCGTCGCTGGTCCTGTTCGAGGACGGCCAGGGCGACGGGCAGCAGCATCAGCACGGTCGCGGTGTTGCTGATCCACATGCTGCAGAAGGCCGTGGCCAGCATGAAGCCGAGCACCAGCCGCCGCCGGCCGCCGCCGAGCGCCCGCACCATGGTGACGGCCACGCGCTTGTGGGCGCCGCTGGCCGCCATCGCGGTCGACAGCATGAAGCCCCCCATCAGCAGCATGATGAGCGTGTGCCCGTACGACGCCGCGACGGCCTTGTGGTCGAGGACCCCGAGCAGGGGGAAGGCTGCGAAGGGCACCATCGAGGCGGCGGCGATGGGGATGGGCTCGAGCACCCACCAGGCCGCGGTCAGGCCGGTCACGGCGGCGGTGGAGATGGCCGCCGTCGGCAGGTCGACCCCCCAGGCGAGCAGCCCGCAGGCGAGCCCCGCGAGGGGGCCGCTGAGGAGGCGAAGTGCGGGCGGCAGGGTGAATTCGGCCACGGGCGGAGCCTACCGCGTGGCGGCGCGCTCCGACGTCGGCGACATCAGGGCTCGTCCTGGTTGTCGATGCGGTTGGGCCCGACCTCGAGCTTCAGGCCGGCGACGTCTTCGTCCTTGACCTTGAAGGGCTTGCTGCTGGCGCGGGGTTCGTCCTCGCTGGGGCCGTCGCCCTGGGCGTCGTAGTACGCGAAGAGGTGCACCCTGCCGAGGTCCTGGGGCACGGTGAGCGAGAAGGGGCCTGGGCCCTGGAGCTGCTCGGAGTGCAGCATCTGGTTGTTCTGGCCGCCCTCGTCGCTGAGCAGCTCGATGCGCAGGTTGCCGACGTAGTCGACCTGCTTCGTCTCTCCTCGGGACTCGTCGGGCTGCCACAGCGTGACCTCGCCGGTCAGGGTCACGGTCGGACCCTGGGCGGCGAGCTGCTTGCTGTCGCGCTGGCCCTGGCCGAGCATCTGGTTGGGGTCGATGGGCGGGCGGGCGTTGGGGTCGCCCTGGTCGGTGCCCGGCAGCGCCTGGGGAGGTGGCGGCGGGCCCTCGTGGTCGCAGGCTGCGAGGCTGAGGGCGAGGGAGAGGAAGACGTGCATGGCGGCTCCGCGTTCGACCACCGAGGGGTACACGACGACGGGGCTGGCGTCAACGTCGTGGGCTGGCCCGGGGCCCGCGCGCCGGCGCGGCGCTATCGTGGCGGGCATGGTGCCTGCCCTGTCCGTGGTGATCCCCCTGTACGACGAAGC
>CAZRFD010000104.1:0-25285 GCA_964599085.1 uncultured Enterobacterales bacterium
CAACGCCTGCAACGCCTGCAACGCCTGCAACGCCTGCAACGCCTGCAACGCCTGCGGCAGCTGAGCTCCCCCAAGAGCTTCCCACGCGCCCTGGGGCTATGGCCCCGGGGCGCGTGCCGTTTTGGGGTACGCCCCTCCTGGAAGTGACCTCGTGATCCCCGCGACCCGCCGCTCGCTGCTCGCTCTGCTGACGCTGTCCGGATCCCTGCTGCTGGGCTGCATCGACGAACCCGACATCCCCCGGGGCCACGCACCGGCCCTGTCCGAGCTGCCCGCGACCGCCGACCCACCGGTGGTCAGCGACTGGCTCCAGGCCCACTGGGAATTCCCGGTCCCCGCCCAGGGCGATCCGCCCGCGGACTGGACGCCGCTCGAACAGCGGCTCGACCCCGACGCCTGCGGGACCTGTCACCCCGCGCAGCTCGCCGATTGGCAGGAGAGCTGGCACCACCTGGCCATGGGGCCCGGCGTCCTCGGCCAGATCGTCGACTGGGACGGCAAGGACGACCGCACCGCCCACCAGTGCCAGACCTGCCACGCCCCCCTCATCGAACAGCACGCACGCCTGAAGGAGGGTGAGGGCTACGTCGACAACCCGGCCCTCGACACGCAGATGCGCGCTCAGGGGCTCACCTGTGCCGGCTGCCACGTCCGTGGCCACCAGCGCTCCGGGCCCCCCAAGGAGGGGCGCGTGCCCGACGAGACCGGACGCGCCCTCGCCGAGGGGCCCCACGACGGCTTCTTCCCGCGAGACGAGTACCAGTCACCCGCCTTCTGCGCCCGCTGCCACGACTTCAAGCCTTCCCAGCTCGCGCTGGAGGGCAAGCTGCTGCAGGAGACCGGGGAAGAGTGGCGCCGCACGTCCTTTGCGGCCGAGGGCGTCACCTGCCAGGACTGCCACATGCCGGACAAGCGGCACCTGTGGAAGGGCATCCACGACAAGGACATGGTGGCCAGCGGCGTTGACATCGCGGGAGAGCTGACCGCCGCCGGCAGCCTGCTGGATCCGGTCAGCGCCACGCTGACGCTGGCGAACACTCGCACCGGCCACCGCCTGCCGACCTACACGACCCCGGAGATCAAGCTCATCCTCGTCCAGGTCGACGCCGAGGGGCAGGAGCTCGAGCGCAGCCATCGCGAGGGCAGCGTGGGGCGGCGGATCACGCCGAACCTCCGGGAAGAGCTCTGGGACACGCGCCTGCTCCCCGGCGAGTCGTACACCCTGCCCTACGCCGTGCGGCGCCAGCCGGGCGCGGTCGCTGTCGTCGCACGGGTCGAGGTCTGGCCCGACGAAGCCTATCGGCGCTTCTATGAGATCAAGCTGCGCAAGCCCGAGAACTACCCGACGGGCGAAGCCATGATCCGAGAGGCCATGCAGAACAGCATCGACTCCCGCTACACGCTGTGGGAGGAGCGCTGGCCGCTACAGTAGTGCCGGGCGTCAGCGGCGACGGCGGCGGCGGGTCGGGGCCGGGCGCGCCGGGCGCCGCACCGGAACCGGAACCGGCACGGACTCTGGGGCCGGTGGGCCGATCAGCTCTTCGAGCCACTCACGGAGCCGGTCCGCAAGCTCGGGCAGGCCCTTGCGGTCTTCCTGCGGTCGGCTGGTCACGTGGCTCCTCCGGCGGGGGGGGCGCGCTGGCTGCGGCGCGCGTCTGGAGCCCGCCCGCGGAGCGCGCGAGTCCTCTGACAGTATAGACCCCGGATCGCCGTTGGCGAGTCCCCGGCATCCCGGTTCGTCACGGCTCACCACGAAGGGTCCAGCGCGCTGCCGCTGGAACACCGCCTCCCCAGGTCCCGAGGAGCCCCGGATCTCCCGCCTCCGCCGCTTCCCCACCGCCCTGCTGCTGGCCCTGCTCGTCTACGCGACGCTCGCCATCGTGAGCGTGCGCGGTGTCGGCATCGTCGGCGAGGTGGAGCTGGCCTGGTCCAGGGGCCGACCGCCGGTCGCCCTGGTCGCGCTCGACCCCGAGCCCACCTGGGCCGACGGAGAGGCAGCGCCCACCGCCGGGTCCCGGGCCGGGCCGCTGGTCGCCAGCCAGGTCCGCCCCGTCGAGGGCCTCGTCCTTGGCTCGCTGCACCTGCCCCTGGCGGTCAACGCCTACACCGGCGGCATCGCGGACTGGCCGGCCCGCGCCACCTGGCTGATCACCGGCAGTCGCCGGGCCGTGGTCGCGCTGAACGTGGTCCTCGGCAGCCTGCTCATCGTGCTGGTCCACCGCTTCCTGCGCTACCGCGGCACCGACGTCGCCGCCGCCGTCGCCGCCCTCGTGCTGGCGACCGACTGGAGCTTCCTGTTCTATCGCAAGGTCCTCGGCGGCACCGAGTTGCTGCTCCAGGCGGCGGGGCTGCTGTGCCTGTGGGCCCTCTGGAGCCGCCGCTGGGGCGGCAACCGGCATGGACTGCTCGCGCTCGGTGTGGGGATCGGCCTGGGGCTTTGCGCCAAGCTCACCTTCGGCCTGACCCTGGTCGCCCTGCTGGCGACAGCACTGCTGATGCGCTGGGACCGACCGCGCATGAAGCCACCGCGCCTGCAAGGCGTGGCCCGCGGCCTGCTCGCGATCGCCCTGCTGACCTCCCCGCTCTGGATCACGGCCCTGCACCACGGCGTGGCGCTCTCCGCCCACGTCCCGAGCCACGACTTCCCGACGCTGCAGCTCCGCCGGGTGACCGCCGCCCTGACCGGCGGCCCCCACCCCGCGCGCGAGGGTCTCGCCAACCTCTGGACCTGGCTGTCCGAGCCCGTGGCCTTCTTCGGCCCGGCCTACGGCGTCGAAGCGCTGCCCGGTCCGTCGCCCTGGCGCATCGCGGGCCTCGTCCTGGTCGCCGCGGGAGCTGCGCTCGCCTGGCGGGACCGCGACCACCACACCCCCCACGCCGCCCTGCTCCGCTTCTGCTCCGTCGCCCTCTTCCTACAGGTGGGCCTGCTCTGGCTCGTGGCCCGCGACCTGCACCACCTCGCCCAGGCCACGCCCACCCTCGCCATCGTCGCCGGCCTCTCGCTGGACCGCCTCGCCGCCGTCGCCACCCCGCCGCGCAGCCTCGCCCGGGCCCGCACCGCCCTGCTCCTGGCGAGCCCCCTGCTGCTGGCCGGCGTCCTGTCGCTGTCGCGAACCGACGCGGTCGTGGCGCAGATCCGCAGCCCGATGTTCTCACGCGCAGGCCAGGATGCCGTCGCCGCGATGCTGGACAGCGCCGGCACCACGCGCCTCGTCGTCAGCGACTACGAGACCTACGGCGTCATCGAGCAGCTCCGTCCGGACATCGACGTGGTCCACGCCTGGCCGCTGACCGCGCGCCGCGGCCCCCGCGTCCTGCCCGAGCTGCTCGGCTACGCCGCCGAAGAACCGGGGGCCGACCTGCTCGTCGTCGAGGCGAGCCAGCCCATGGGCTACAACCTTCGGCCGAGTGAACGCCGCCTCCAGGCGGCCGCCGAGACCGCTGGTGTCACGGTGCAGCGGATAGCCGCGCTCGACGGTGATCGCGCGGTCCTGTACCGGGTCCGGCGCTCGTCGGGCCCGCCGCCCTCAGAGTGACGCCAGCGCCTGGTCCAGCGTCGAAGCCAGCCGCGCCTGGTCGGCTCGGAAGGCGGCCAGCTCGTCGGCCGACAGCTTGCGGCGCTGCACCTGGTGGTAGTCCAGCGGGTCGAGGGTCTTCTCCCCCTGCTGGATCTGGTAGTGGAGGTGAGGTGCCGTCGAGTGTCCGGTGTTCCCGGACAGCGCGATGACCTGGCCAGCGGCGACCCGCTGGCCTTCCTGCACCTTGTTCTCGGAGAGGTGCAGCATCTTGGCCACGACGCCGTCGTCGTAGCGCAGCTCCAGGCAGTTGCCGTTGTTCTGCCAGTTCCAGTTGACGCGGGTCACGGTGGCGGCCTTGGGCGCGTGGACCGGCGTGCCGACAGGCGTCTTGAAGTCCATGCCCTTGTGCTTGGGGCGGTCCTTGAGCAGGGCCGTGACCTGCTCGTAGTCGTCGAGGGGGCCACCCACGATCCGGTAGGGCACCTCGACGCCGTCGGCGTCCCAGTAGCTTGGGAAGGCATCCCCCGGGCGCTGCCAGCGCCAGGCCTCCAGCGTCCTGCCCAGCTTGCCCGACTGCAGCCGCGCCGCCGCCACCTCGATGACCTCGGTGGCGTCCGGCCGCCAGAGCACCTCCACCCGGTCGCCCTTCTGCAGGTCCCGCCGCAGGTCGAGATCCCACACGAACTGCCGGGCGTAGGCCGCCGACAGCGCGTCGCCGTCTTCACCCGCCGCCCCCTGGAAGGTCCGCGCCAGGCTGTGCTCGACGTCGGCCGTCGTGACCCGCCAGCCGCTACCCTGCAGGGCCGCGGGCGCCGGCGCCGGTGCCGCAGCTTCCGGCGTCGCCGGGGCTGCCACGGCATCCTCGGCCACGCCGCCTTCGTTCACGATGTTTGCCGCCAGCTCTCCGTCGGCGCCCTCCGCCGACGAGACCGGTACGTGGTCACCGTCATGGCCGCGGTCCAGCACCATGACGACGTTGAGGGCGAGGGAGCTGCCGAGCAGGACATAGAGCAGCCAGGGCTTGCCGTAGGGGGGCTGGATCACGGCGACCTCGAGGAAGACGAGCGGAGGAGCGGGAGCGGGAGCAAGGAGCGGTGACCCCTGCGGCACGGGGCACGCCCGGGCAGGCGCGCGCGCGGGGGGTTCGGCAACTGTCGCAAGCCTGCCAACAGATGTCAAGACCAGTTCTATAATTCACTTCAAGAATGAGTCGATAGACCGCATCACCGCACGCTCACCGCCCCGACGGCCACCCATCCTCGACCAGCTCCTGCTGGACCTGACCGAGCGCCTCGATGGCGTCCACACAGCGCCGGGCCGCCTCCTTCCAGGCTGCCGGGTCAGCACCACGGTCCCGCAGGTCGTCGATGTTCACCGGCGGGCCGAACACGACGTAGAGCGGGTGGTCACCGGCCTTGAACAGGTTGCGGGCGAATTCGCCGAGCAGGTTGTTCTCCGCCCCGAGCACGAAGATGGGCAGGATCTGCACACCGTCCGCCTGCAGCGCGATCCGCCCCACACCGCGGGACGCCCGCAGCATCGTGTAGGGGTCCGGCCCCTTGTTGCGGGTGCCCTCGGGGTGGATGCCGAGCACCGTCCCCGGTCGGGCCAGCTCGGCGACACAGCGGTCGAGCGCGTACTCGTTGAACGGATGGGCGTGACGCCGCCGCATGATCGGCGGGAACATGCGCATGCCGCTCATCGCCATGTTGACGAGGGGACCGAGCGGGTGGTCATAGAAGAAGGTGCCGCGGACCGGGAAGAAGATCCGCCGCCACAGGGGGCTGTGGCGGACGAGCACGTTCATGACCTGGAAGAAGTCGAAGAAGCTGCGGTGGTTGGCCACCATGATCAGGCGGTCCTGGGAGCCCCAGCGCTCCAGGTGGCGGAGCCCGGCGACGTGCATGCGGCGGCTGCAGGCCAGGTCGGTCAGCAGGCGCATGGCCGTGGCGTTCCACAGCTCGGCCACGAGCGGAAGCCGCCGGGCGAAGAGGTCGGCCAGGCGGAAGCTGCCACGCTCCAGCGGCGTGAGCACCGCGAGCTGTCGGGCGTCAGGCCTGGCGGGGAGATCGGGCATGGGCGTCGAGGAGGTGGAGCGCCGCCGGGCCTAACCGGGACCACCCGGGGGCGGTGGCAGCACCAGTTCCACAGCCCGCTCGACGCGACAGCCGAAGGCCAGCCCCTGGGCCGCGGAAGACGCGAAGGCGCCGGACTCACGGGCGAGCAGGGCCTGGTCCGCAGACCGGCAGCCCACCTGCCGCGCCCAGACGCGCCCCACCCCCCACCAGTAGCGGGAGGAGTCCAGACAGGACCCGGCGGCCTCGTCGACCGCCGGGTCGATGTCGGGCCCCGGGCGGTGGCTGCCCAGCCGGCTGCGGACGACGGCCCGGGTCGCGCCGCGCTCCTCACACAGGCCGTCGAAGGCCGCGGCCGACAGGTGCAACGGCCCCTCGTCCCCCGGGCGCAGATCCTCGGCGAGGCGCCGCCCGGCGGCCAGCCCGAGCGCGGTCGACAGCGCCGAGTCCGCCAGGCCGGCGCGCAGCTCCTCGGCCCGGTCGAGGCCCGTGCCGTCCTTGCCGACGAGCCCCTTGGCCATGCCCGACGCCAGGAACCACAGCGCGGCCTCGTCCGCAGCGGTGTCCGTCTCAGCCCGCGCCACGAAGGGGGCGATGCCGGCAGGCCCCCGCAGGCGCCCGGCGATGCCCAGCCGTCGCCCGGCCTCGAAGAGGTGGTCGAGGTGGCACTCCGGCCAGGTGTCGTCGTGCTGTTCGAGGAAGTCCAGCGCTGCCTGGACGTCCTGGGGCCGCCCCTGCTGGCGGGCGTTGCGCTGAGGGGGCTCGCCCGGCGGCACGCTGCGGTCCCACCAGCCTTCGTGGGCGTAGACGTGGAGGCCGGGCACGGCGGTGCGCAGCTCCTGCCACAGCGCCACCCGGCGCCCGACGCCGAAGCCGGACAGCGACAGCCCGGCCGCGAGCGCCGGCCAGCGCCACCGAGGCGAGGCCCAGGCGCGGGCCACAGCGGCGGCCACGCCGAGCGACAGGATCGGCACGAGGGGTGCGCGGTAGCGGAGCCCCAGCGTGGGCTGGGCGGGGACCTCGGGCAGGTGCTTCCACAGGTCGTAGCGCAGGGCATAGGCCACGATGAGGGCAGCGATGGAGACGGGGGCGAACAGGCGCGCCAGCAGCGCGCCCCGGTCGTCCGCAGGCGTGCGGCGGGCGAGGCGGAGCAGGGTCAGCAGTCCCGCCAGCCCCACCCCCCAGAACAGGAACCACCAGGCGCTGTGCACCCAGCTCCCCTCACCGTGATCGGTGGGATCCCACAGCCCCCAGCGCAGGTACGGCCCCCACAGCCAGTCGACGAGCGCGGCCGGCGGGGCCGGCACGATGTTCACCGCCCAGTCCACGGTGCGCTCGGCCTGCTCGGCGCGCTCCTCGAAGTACAGCCGCCACGGCAGGAAGCCCACCGGCACCATGGCCACGAACAGTGGCCAGGACCAGCGCGACACCAGGGCCGCCCCCAGCAGCAGGGCGGGCACGGCCCAGGCGCTCGTGTGGCAGAACCACAGCCCCAGGCCCGTGACGAGGCCCGCCAGGGCGAGCAGCGGCGGTCGCCACAGGGCCCGTCGCAGGCCGGCGGCGGCGAGCAGGATGAGCGCAGCCCCCAGCGGGAAGGCCGCCGACTCGACGTGGTTGCCCCAGCCCGTCAGCACCAGCTCCCGGTAGTAGCCGGGGGCCCCCATCAGCAGCAGCACCCACAGCAGCGCCGCCCGCCAGCCGGCGGCCCGGTTTGCCAGCACGGCCCCGAAGCTGAGCACCAGGGCGTGGAAGCCGATGGGCACGAGCTTCCAGACGAGCACCGTCGGCCCCAGCAGCCGGTACAGGGGCGCCGACAGCAGCGCCTCTCCGGTGCAGCCGCCGCAGAAGGGCACGTACTGGAGCTGGAAGGCGCGGTCGAGGTGGCCACAGGCGATCTGCACGCCGGCGCGGGCGTTGAAGCGCTCCTCCCAGTGGACCCGGCCGTAGGGGCCGAGCAGCAGGTCGCCAACGCAGCCGAGCAGCTCGAGCAGGGCGAGCAGGGCGACGAGCAGCCGGGGATGGTCGAGGAGTCGGCGCATGCGACGGCATCATGCCGGATGGGGGCGGCGAGGTCCGGAGGAGCCCGACGTGGGGGTGCTCAGGGCCGGGGCATGCCCGGCAGCCAGCGCACCTGGCCGAAGGCCATGCCCTCGGGCAGGTCCACGCTCCAGGCGACCGCCCCGTCGGCGTCGACCTCCTCGATGCGACCGGCGCTGCCGAAGTTGACCCGGGTGCCGCCGCCGGGCAGGCGCGTGGCCTGGCCGAGGATCAGTGCGAACAGATCGTCGGGGGAGGTGTGGGACCACACGAGCTGCAGCTCGCCGTCGACCAGCGCGTACTCGAAGGCACCCGACAGCACGTCGCTGAAGTGGCTGTCGAACACCAGCAGGTGGTCGGCGTCGAGCCAGGTGGGATCGTGCTGGTGCTCCAATTCGGGGCTGCCCTCGGCCACGGGGATCCCCTCGGCCCCCCAGGCGTCGACGAGCTCGCCGCTGTCGCGGTCGACGGACAGCACCATGCCGGCGTTGCCGAGCGACAGCAGGAAGCGGCCGGTGTCGTCGTCGTACTTGAGGGCGTTGCCGTGGGTCCAGTCCTGGCCCTGCGGGTAGATGCTGCCGAGCGTCGAGAACTGGTTGTCCTGCACCTCGATCCAGTCCCAGACCGAGAAGAGCGTGCGCTGTGTGCCGTCGACGGCCACCTCCACGATGGCGTCGCCGACAACGGGTTCGGTCTCCCCCGTGGACGGATCCGTCCAGTCGCGGACGTCGAGCTGCTGGTAGGCCAGCCCGCCGTCGGGGAGCTGGACGAACATGTGGTGGCCCATGTCCATGGCCGCCTCGTCGAGGAGCGCCCCCGTCCACGAGAGGTGACGGATCACACCGACGTTGTCGGTGAAGTGGCTGTCGACCTGGTCGTGGAGGAGGCCGACACCGTCGAGGGCCGGCTGGACGTCGATGATGAAGCGCTCGTAGTCGCCCTGCAGGTACCAGCGGACGACGCCGTCGTGGTCGAACGCCAGGATCTGTGACGCGTAGGTCCCGGTCTCCCACACCGACGCCAGGAACACGCCATCGTCGTCGTCGACGGGCTGACCGGACACCGTCAGCTCGGCGACGAAGCCGGGGAGCGCCGGCGTGTGCAGCGTGCCCTCGCAGCTCTGCTCAGTGCCGTCCACGGTCGCGACGGCCTGCCAGGCGATGTCGGCGTCCGGCGGCAGCCCCCACAGCTCGTGGCTGTGGTCGGTGGCCTGGACCGCCGCGGTCTGCTGATCGAGCGCCGCGTCGATCCCGTAGCGGACGAAGCCCTCGGCGGGCACGTCGGTGTGCCAGCGCACGGTGGCGACGGAGGGGGCGGCGTCCGCCAGCTCGGCGGAGCAGGACAGCGGCGGCGGGTCGGTGCAGGCCAGCAGGAGGCAGAGCGTCAGCATCGCCCCCGACTATCGCGGCGCGATGGGCGACAGGCGGCCGCGAGGATGCGGCTTGCGCGCCCACCGGGACCTGGTGGATAGTCCCGGCCATGTCCCGCCCCACGCCCTTCCACCCCCGCACCCAGGCGCTGTGCCACAGCTACGCCTGGAAGGAGTGGGCCGGGTACCACGCCGTCTGCACCTACGACCGCCACAGCGAACGGGAGTACTTCGCCTTCCGCCAGACGGCGGGCCTGCTCGACGTCAGCCCGCTGTACAAGTACGACGTGCGGGGCCCCGACGCCGGCGCCTTCCTCGCCCGCGTCTGGACACGCGACATCGGCCGGATCGGGGTCGGCCGCGTCGTGTACTCGGCGATGTGCGATGCGCAGGGCTGGTGCCTCGACGACGGCACGGTCGCCCGCCTGGGACCGGACCACTACCGCTGCACCAGCAGCGAGCCCTGGCTGTTCTGGCTGCAGCGCCACAGCCGCGGCTACGACGTGCAGATCGACGACACGACCGACCGCATCGCGGCCCTGGCCCTGCAGGGGCCGCTGGCCCGCGACATCCTGCGCGACATCGTCGAATTCGACATGGATCGGATGCGCTTCTTCCGCGTCCGCCGCACGAAGCTGGCCGGCGTGCCGGTGTGGATCTCGCGCACCGGCTACACCGGAGACCTCGGCTACGAGATCTGGATGGATCCCGACCACGCGCTGGCGGTGTGGGACGCCATCGTCGCCGCCGGACCGCCGTACGGGCTGGAACCGGTCGGCCTGGACGCTCTCGACGTCTGCCGCATCGAAGCGGGCTTCGTCCTGCAGGGCATCGACTACGTCTGCGCCCGCAGCTGCCTCATCGACAGCCGCAGGTCCACGCCGGACGACGCGGGGCTCGGCTGGACCGTCGACCTGGACCGGGCGCCCTTCATCGGCCAGGACGCCATCGTGGCAGAACGCCGCCGCGGCCCGCGCTGGGGGCTGGTCGGCCTGGAGCTGGACTGGCCGGCCCTGGAAGCGCTCTACCACTCCTACGGGCTGCCGCCGCACCTCGCCCCCTGCGCCAGCCGCCTGGCGGTGCCGGTCTACAGCCTCGCCGGCCACCAGGTCGGCCAGGTCACCAGCCAGACCTGGTCTCCGCTGCTCAAGCGCTACCTCGCCCTGGCCCAGGTGCACCGCCCCTTCGACGCCGTCGGGACAGACCTGATGGTCGAGCACACAGTCGAGTTCGAGCGCCGACAGGTGCCCGCGCGCGTGGTCGACCGCCCCTTCTTCGACCCGGAGCGCAAGCGCTTCACGCCGAAGACGGGTCGCCCCGCGGCGCCCTCCCCCACACCGCAGGCGGGTGCCTGATGGCCGAGCACAAGGTCGGACACTACGACGCCATCATCGTCGGCGGCGGGCACAACGGGCTGACCTGCGCGGCCTACCTCGCCCGGGCCGGCCGGCGCGTGCTGGTGCTGGAGAGGCGGCACGTGGTCGGCGGCGTCGCCGTCTCCGAAGAGCTGTACCCGGGCTTCCGCTACACGGTCTGCTCCTACGTCGTCAGCCTGCTGCGGCCGAGCGTCATCCGCGAGCTGCAGCTCGCGCGCTTCGGGCTCGAGGTCACGCCGCTGGAGTGCAGCTTCACGCCGCAGCTCGACGGGCGGTCCCTGTGCCGCTGGCCCGACCCCGACAAGACCCGCCAGGAGATCGCCAGGCTCTCTGCCCGCGACGCCGACGTCTACCCGGAGTTCGGCCGGACCATGGGCAAGCTCGCCCGCTTTGCGCGGCCGATCATCGACGACATCGCACCGGATCCGACCAGCCTCGACCCGCGGGATCTCGCGCAGATCCTGGGGCTTGGCAAGCGCTTCCGGGAGCTTGGCGACGACCTCGCCGCACTCCAGTTCAAGCTGACCACCATGGGCGGCGTCGACTTCCTGCGCGAGTGGTTCGAGTCCGACGAGCTGATCGCGCCGATGTCCTGCTCGGGCATCATCGGGACCTTCCTCGGGGTGAACTCCCCGACGACGGCCTACGTGCTGCTGCACCACTACATGGGCGAGATCGACGGCAGCTCGCGGGCCTGGGGCTTCCCCAAGGGCGGCACCGGCGCGGTCAGCGAAGCCATCGCCAGCGCGGCGCGGCACTTCGGCGCCGAGATCCGGACGAGCGCGCCGGTCGACCGCATCCTGGTCAAGGGCGGGCGGGCGACGGGCGTGGTGCTCGACAACGGCGACGAGCTTCGCGCCAAGATCGTCGTCAGCGGCTGCGAACCGCGCCTGACCTTCCTCGGCCTGGTGGGAGACGAGCACCTCCCCGACGACTTCGTCGCCCAGGTGCGGCGCTACAAGCTGCGGGGCAGCTCGGGCAAGGTCAACCTCGCGCTGGACCGCTTCCCGGAGTTCTCCTGCCGCCCGGGTGACGGCCCCCACGTGCGGGGCGACGTCGCCATCGCACCGAGCACGGACTACCTCGAGCGAGCCTACGACGAAGCCAAGTACGGCGACTTCTCGTCGCGGCCCTACCTCAACGTCGTGTTCCCCTCGCTGCTCGACCGATCGATGGCGCCGCCGGGCAAGCACGTGGCGTCGATCTTCGTGCAGTACGCCCCCTACGACATCAAGGAGGGGCCCGAACACTGGCCCCAGCGGCGCGAGGCCTTCGGGGATGCGGTCGTGGACACGCTGGCCGAGTACTGCCCGACGCTGAAGGACAGCATCCTGCACCGCCAGGTGCTCACACCCTGGGACCTCGAACAGGAGTTCGGCCTGACCGAGGGCAACATCTTCCACGGTGAGCTGAGCCTCGACCAGCTCCTGTTCTCGCGGCCGGTGTCGGGGTGGGCGCGCTACCGGACACCGGTCCGGGACCTGTGGCTGTGCGGGTCGGGGGCCCACCCCGGCGGTGGCGTGATGGCAGCCCCGGGAGAGCGGGCCGCCAAGACCATCCTGCAGCAGGGGGCGGTGTGAGCCCGGCGATCGTCATCGGCGGCGGCCACAACGGGCTGGCGGCGGCCATCCGGCTGGCGCGGGCCGGCCACGACGTCGTGCTGGCCGAAGCGCGCGGCACGCTGGGGGGCGTGTGTGCCGGGCGCGAGTTCCACCCCGGCTACCACAGCACCGGCGTGGTGCTGGACGCACAGACGCTGTCGGGCACGGCGGTGCACGCGCTCAACCTCTACGGGCACGGCCTGCAGCGCCGGCCGGCTCCGCCGGTGCTCGTGGCCGAACCCGACGGCCCGGGCGTGGTGCTCGGCCCCGACAACCAGGGCAGCGACAGCTACCGGCGCCTCCTCGACGACCTGCTTCCGGCGGTGCGCAAGCTGCTGGAGGGACCGCCGCCCGCGCTGAGCGCCCACGCGCCCCTGCTGCCGTTGCTGGCACCTGCGCTGACGGTGCGGCGTCTGGGCAAGAAGACCATGCTGGAGCTGCTGCGCGTCGGTCCCCTCTGCGTCGAAGACTGGCTCGCCGAGCACTTCACGGATCCCCGCGTGCGCGCGGGCATGGCCGCGGGCGCCCTGCTCGGCACCTGGATGGGACCGCGCTCACCGACCGGCGCGACCGCCCTGTTGCTGCGGGAAGCGATGGCGGGCGACGCCGTCGTCGGCGGGCCTGCCGGGCTGGTCAAGGTGCTGGCGGAAGCCGCCGAGGGCTCCGGTGTGACCGTGGCGACCCACACACGGGTCGAGCGGATCCGCCTCGAACGCGGGGCGGTGCGGGGCGTGGTGCTCGACGGGGGCGATACCCTCGACGCCGACATCGTCGTGTCCGCCATCGGTCCGCGGCGCACCCTGCTCGAACTGGTCGATCCCCGGCAGGTCCCGGCCGATCTGGCCGATGATGTGCGCACCGTGCGCACCCGGGGGATCGTGGCCCGCGTCGATCTCGCGCTGGAGGGCCCCCTGCGCCTGGCCCACCACGACGGCGAGCGGGTGGAGCGCTTCTGCGTGGGGAGCCACCCCCTGCACCTGGAGCGGGCCTTCGACGATGCCCGGCACCGGCGCCTGCCACGGTCTCCGACCCTGGACGTCGCCGTGCCCACCGTCGCCGACCCGACGCTGGCGCCCCACGGCTGTGATGTCGTCTCCATCCTGGCGACCGGCTGCGCCCACGATCTCGCCGGTGGGTGGACAGATGCTGCGCGGGATGCGCTCGGTGATGCCGTCGTGGCCGTGCTGGCGACCGTCGCGCCCGGCGTGGCGGGGCAGATCCTCGGCCGCACGGTGCTCACCCCCGCCGACCTCGAAGCCGAGTACGGGCTGGAAGGCGGCCACCTCTTCCACGGCGAGCTGGCCCTCGACCAGCTCCATGCCCTGCGGCCCACGCGGCGGCTGTCCCAGCAGCGAACGGGCATCGAGGGGCTGTTCCTGGGATCCGCCGGCTGCCATCCCGCCGGCATCACCGCTGCGGCGGGGCTGCACGCGGCCGAAGCGGCGCTGTGATCAGCCCCCGGGGGACACGCAGCGCTCGCAGATGAAGTCGTCGGGGTCGGTGTGTTCCCCGCGGACGCGGGCGGTCACGCGGCGCCAGGCGGTCGACGTGCACGCGACGGGTGTCGATGTCGTGGGCCGCAAAGATGTCGGCCCAGAACGCGCGGGTACGATCGGCCGAGAACCAGCGCGGTGCGGCATCGCGCTGCTGGCCGGAGCCCCGGATGAGCACGCGCAGGCGCCCGTCGGCGCGACGTAGCAGGTGCACGATGTTGGCGAGGCAGCGGTCGTGGTCCAGGCGCATGATCTGGTGGACGGTGTCGGCGTCCACACCGTGGTGGCTGATCCAGAGCTGCGCCTTGCGGGGGTGCCCCGACGTCACCCCAAGGGCCGACAGCAGCCGGTCGGTGTTGCGGGGGGTCAGCGCCGCCCCGTTGGTGGACAGCGCCACCATCGTGTCCGGAAAGGCGCGGTAGATGTCCTCGATGCGATCAAAGATGCGCGGGTCGAGGAGCGGTTCGTTCATGAGGTAGGGCGCCACCATCCCCCGGGACAGGTCGGTGCGAAACGGCGCCAGATCGGCCAGGATCTTGTGCCACAGGGCGTCGTCCATCACCCCCGGGTGCGCGGCGTGCCAGCTTTCCGCGTAGGGGCAGAACACGCAGTCGGCGTTGCAGCGGCTCTGTGTCTGGATCTGGACGTAGCGCATGCCCTGGCCAGTCACCGCACCACCACCGCACGCCCCGGGTACAGGAACACGTCGGCGTCGTCGAGCCGTTCGATGGCCATGAAGCCGCCGTGGATCAGCCGCAGGTGGCAGCTTGGACAGAGGCAGCAGAGGTTGTCGGGATCGTCCGTTCCGCCCAGGGAGCGGGGCGTGATGTGGTGGACGTGGATCTTGATCGTGCGTCGGCGGCACTCGGGGTTTTCGCAGGTGTGATCGGCGCGCTGACGGGTGCGGCCGATCCCCTGGGGAGGGGCGCGTCGTACATGGTCGAGCAGCCAGCGCGCGGCGGCGAGCAGCCCCGTCGGCACAATGATGCAGCGTTCGGGGACATCGGTCGGTTCCGGCGGGTCGTCGGGGCGGAGCGATATTCCGATGGCTGATGCATCCAGTGGCCCGTCCCCCACCCCAGAGGGCCCGAGCCGGCGAGCGTCCGGGGTCCAGCCGGCGAGCCCCGTCGGGCTGCCGCCAGTTTCTGTCGCGGCCAGGGCGTCGAGTCGCGCCTGGCGCTGCTGGAGGGCCCGTTCCACGAGGTCGGGGGCGTCGTCGGCCAGCCGCCGCAGGGCCTCCACCTTGTGGTGGGCGTCCGAAGGGTCGGCCGCCATGCGCCGCAGGTCGCCCAGCGGGACCCGGTCGGCCACCGCCAGCCACTGTCGCGCCTGGATGGCGTTGTCGAACAGGCGGCCCAGCGCTTCCACCCGCGCCAGCGCCAGCCCCCGGTCCACGGCGGCGGCGATCTGCGGGTACCACAACAGGGTGCGTCCTTCCCTGCGGAGGCGCTGGGCGGTGCGCACCGACATGTCGAGTTCGGCCCGCACGAAGTCATTGAAGCTGTCGTGGCCCCAGTCCAGGAACAGCCAGCAGTCCTTGATCTGGTCGAGGAGGCGGCCGAGGACCGCGCGTCGGCGCTGTCGGATCGCCATGAGGCGATCGAGGAGCTCCAGCGCGTGGTCGAGGTCGCGTGGTTCTTCCCACGGCCCGACCACCGGGGTCGCCTGGTCGCCGAGATCATCCGGCATGGAGGGAGGCGACAGGTCGGGTGCGGGGCGAGGGGCCCGGGCGTCTTCCAGGATCCGGGCGGGCGCTTCACCGCTGTGGAACCAGTCGAGGATCTGCTGGTCTGCGGCGTGATCGGGCACGGCCCGCCCCAGCAGCAGCCGGGCGAGTCGCCTGGCGCGCCGTACCGTGGCGGCGTCGTCGCCGACCAGCACGTCGATGTCGCCGTGGGGGGCGTAGCCGGCGGCGAGGTCCGCCGACTGCCCCGCCACCACGGCCCGGATCCACGCGGCTTGATCCATCGGTGCCACCCGCCCCGGTGTCTGAACCGCCGCAGTCAGCGTCACCAGGCCGACCTGTACTGCTTTCTTGATCAGATCGAGGTCGCTGCGCAGCAGGCGGGCGAGCTGCCGCTGCCAGGACGGTTGCCAGCACATCCGTTCGCACACGAAGGAGGTGAACGAACCGTAGCCCAGGGCGCGCAAATCGTGCTGCTGGATGACGCAGCAGACCCGCGCCAGCCGCAGGTCGAGGGCCGCCGAAGACCGCGCGAGACCGACAGCCAGCGCCCGCACCTGTTCGATGCGGGGATCGCTGGGAAGCCACGCTTCCATGGTGTCGACGGCCAGCCGCGCCAGCACGGAGGAGGCGCCCAGGCTGGCCGTCATGCCACGGTCCGCCGCGCCAGGTCCCCGCGAAGGGGCAACACCCGGCAGCGCCCCCGCGGGGCCCATCACGACTGGCACCTTCTGCCTGCCGCCAAGCTGGTCTTCGCTGTCCACCATGAATTCAAGCTATCATGAAACGGAACGCGCAACAAGGTACTCAACGACAATTTCGACATCGTCTCGGACAGTTTCTGTCCTACACCCCATTGTCCGCCCATGGTGGTCTCGAGCCCACCAGAGCCCACCAGCGCCCACTGTCCCGCTGGCCCGCCCGGGTCTCCCTGCTGCCGCCGCCGTGCAAGCGCACCGGCCGGCTCACAGACCCGACGCGTCCGGGTCCAGCGACGCGTCCACGGCATCCGGGGCGAGGTCCGGGGCGAGAGCGGCGAGCTGGAAGGCGCGGCGGGCGTGGTCGGGCTTCGCGGTCGCGGTGATGGCAGCGCTGGCTTCAGCCGACTGCGGCGTGGCCGACGCGTCGGAGGAACTGCCGCGCCACACGAGGGCGGCGCCGGCGAGGAGGCCGGTGGTGGCCGCCATCGAGATCAGCACCTGCAGACGGTTCATGGCACGTGCTCGGTGAGCGTGGCTTCGATGGTCTTGAAGTCGACCGCGGGGATGGTGACGACGTTGTAGAGGCAGGCGACCTCGGCACCACCGTCCGTGAGGATGTGTGCTTCGTCGACCCTCAACGTCGCGCCATCGAGGTCTACATGTTCCACCTGGAGCCAGTCATGGACGATACCACACTGTGGCAGATATGAGATCAGCGAGACATCCGCACCCCCATCCAGATCGAGTTTCGGGGCGTCCAGGTAGACATGTGACTCGAACAGGTCGACAAACTCCTTGGTGGTGCGCGCCGGCAACACCACCATGCCCGCTTCGGAGCAGCCGTCGGTGCCTGCAGGTGCCAGCGGTTTGCAGATCACGCTGGGGTTGGATCCAGTCGCCACCTCGGTGAACGGGATCCCATCACCACCGGTGTCACCCGCGCCGCCGCCATCCGTCGTGCCCGCATCGCCCCCACCGTCGGTCACCGCACCCGTGTCCGCACCATCGTCGGGTTCGCCGCAGGCCACGCCGAGCGCAGCCGAGATCATGATCAGGTTGAAGATGTGCATGGTCGTCTCCCTGCCTTCAGCCACAACATGCCACGAAGACGCGCACCATGCCCGGCATCGCGGACTCGGTCACGGTGTCGCGAATCCCCTCGACGGTGCCGAAGGCCAGCCATGCCCGCATGGAGCAGCCGCCCAGACACCGGGCCGAGTTCAGCGACCGGCCGCGCCCTGGTCCAGCGCCGACCGGACCGACTGGATCCGGTAGAGCTGGTCGACGGCGTGGCGAGACGCGTGAAAGCTGCGCTGTCCGAACAGATCGCGGTGGGCGTCGTAGAAGGCCCGGGCCTGGGCGTCCGTCGGCCCCGCGGCCTCCAGGCGCTGCGTGAGCTCGGCGCCGATGTCGTCGACACCCTCGTCGTGCAGGCGCGCCACCCAGGCGTCGGAGCGTTCCAGCGACGCGTCCACGGCATCCGGCGCGAGGTCCGGGGCGAGGGCGGCGAGCTGGAAGGCGCGGCGGGCGTGGTCGGAGTTCGAGGTCGCGGTGATGGGAGCGCTGGGATCAGCCGACTGCGGCGGGGCCGACGCGTCGGAGGAAGCGCCGCGCCACACGAGGGCGGCGCCGACGAGGAGGCCGGTGGTGGCGATCCATGGCAGCGGAGCGAAAGGAACTCTCATGGCGCTACTCCGTCGGGAAGCCGGAGCCCAGCGTCGCTTCGATGCTGTCGAAGTCGACAGCCGCGATGGTGACCACGTTGTAAAGACATGCTACCGCCTGCCCTCCACCGGAGCTGACATAGGTCTCGTCGACCCGAAGGGTGGAACCATCCAGGTCGATGTGATCCATCGCCAGCCAGTCGTGTACGCTGGGACACATGGGCAGGTACGAGATCAACGCCACCCGGTCGGTGAGATCGACGTCCGGCACCTCCTTGCCGAAGATCTCAGTGAAGGTCTCAGTGAACTCCGATGCTGATGAAGTGGACACCACTACCAGGGATGCCTCGTCGCACATCATCGGGCCATTGCCGTCTTTCAACCCACACCGCATGTCGGGCGACACCGAACCGGCCGCCACCTCGGCAAACGGAATCCCATCACCACCGGTGTCACCCGCGCCGCCGCCATCCGTCGTGCCCGCGTCGCCCCCGCCGTCGCCCACCGCACCCGTGTCCGCACCATCGTCGGGTTCGCCGCAGGCCACGCCGAGCGCAGCCGAGATCATGATCAGGTTGAAGATGTGCATGGTCGTCTCCTTCACTGGATGCCGGTGTCGGGGCCGTCGGCGTCATCGCGGTCGCGGTCTTCCCAGTAGAAGGCGACGAAGACGTCGCGCTTCTGCTCACCGTAGTGGTCGCTGGGGTCGGCGTTGCTGGGGATGTCGAGCCCGGTGACGTCGATGTGCCACTTGTTGCCGGGCAGCAGGTCGCCGGTGTCGAGCTGCAGCCGGTGGGCGTCGGGGGCGGTGGACGCGTGGTTGGTGCACAGACCGCCGTCCTGGCAGATCCGGGTGCGCATCTCCGACACCGAGGCCCCCGAGTAGTTGAGGTTCGGTTCGTACCACCACACCGCGGCCTTGAACAGGTCGACGGCAAGGGGGATGTCCTGGTTTGCACCCGCCGTGTCCGGGTTGAGCGGCGCGGTCCAGGTCTCACCGTCGGCGACGGTCCAGGCCCGCCAGTCCACCCGCCACGGGGCGTCCATGCCCGCGGCGTTGAACATGCGCATGCGGATGCGGCCCGCACCCCACAGGGTGTCGACGGGCGCGCCGTAGCCCTTGGCGCCGGACTCGAGCTGGCCGTCGCCCATGAGCAGCATGAAGGCGTGGATCAGCCCGACGTCGTTGGCCACCGCGGCCCCGTAGCGGTCGATGAGGTGGTGCTTGAGGTTGGCGGCGGCGCCAGCGACGACGGGGGCCGCGAAGCTGGTGCCCGTGTGTCCTGAACCCGCGTAACTGTCGTTGTACTCAACCAGGCCGGCAGAGCGGCCACCCGCCGCAGTCAGGTCGATGATTGCGTTGTCATCCACGCCGCCTCCGCGCGACGAGTTGCCCCAGATGCTCCCAGTGTTGAGGTTCGACGCCGTGTGGTCATACCCCCCCACCGAGAAGGTCCCCGCCGCCGGCGACGGCGGCCACACGGTGCCGGTCGACCCGGAATGCCCCTCGTTGCCCGCCGCGTGGACGAAGAAGATCCCGGCGTGGTACAGATCGTTCGCCAGGATATTCCGCGTGTGCACCGGTGCGCACCGAATACACAAACCACACCCCGCCGACAGGTTGACGATGTCGACGTTCAGGTCGACGGCGTAGTCCATGGCCGCATCGATGCCCCCGCTGCCCGAGTCGATGGCCGCAAACGACGATTCTGTCGTCATGCCGGTCCGGGCCTTCCGTTCCGTCGGGGTGGTCACGCTGCTGTCCTGCAGGTCGGTGAGGTCGGCGATGAGCTGACCGGCGACCCAATTGCCGTGCTGCTTGGCGGTCGTCGTGGTGCCCACCGGGTCGCTCACCCACGCCGAACCATCCCACACCCACTGGTCGGTCAGGCGCCGTCCGCCGCACGACAGCGGCGGGCCGCAGTCCTTCCACGCCGGGTGGTCCACGTCGACCTTGCTGTCGATGACCCCGACGAAGATGTCGTCGACCGTGCTGCGGCCGCTGCCCTGTTCACCGTCCAGGCCGTTGTCCAGGTACTGCGTGATCTGCGAGGCGTCTCGGATCTCTTCGCCCCGGTTGTCCGCGAGGTACAGCGGCGTGGTGAGCTGTTCGATGCGGGCGACATCGGTGCTGGCGGCCAGCGCTTCGACCACCGCCGGCGGGGCCGACAGGTCGATGGCGTTGACCAGCCAGGTACGGCTGAGGACGCGGGCACCGGCGGCTTCGGCCCGGGCCACGAGGTCGGCCTGGGACGCGTCGATGACCGTCTTGCGCGCTTCGATCGCCAGGGTGCGTGCTTCCAGACGGTCCAGGACGAAGGCGGGGTCCGTGTCCATCAGCCCCGGCCCGATGTCCGGCAGGCCCAGAGCCGGCTGATCCGCCAGCATGACGCGGATGTCCATGGTGTCGGTCGCCCGGGCGGTGGACAGCCAGTCGGTCACCGCGTCGTCGACGAAGGTCGTCGCCGCGGGCAGCGTCGCGGCCGCGGACCGGCGGGCCACGAACGCGTCCTGTTCGGCCACGGTGGCGTCCGGGTGCACGTCGAGCCAGGCGGCGAGCAGCTCGTCTTCGGACAGGACCACGGGATCGATGCGCACCACCTGCAGGTCGGACACCACGTCGGCACCCTCTTCCGCCTGCGAGGTGGACCCGATGATCTCGTAACGGCCCCCGTCCGGATCAGTGAGCGCCCCAAACGTCACGGTGAACGGCGTGCCATCGCGCAGGGTGACCACGTTGCTGCCCGACGACGTCACCGACGCCGCCCCATCCGCCGCGACCCGGAGCTGCTGACGGTAGATCACCTCTCCCCCACTGGCCGCCGTCGCCAGCGCACCCGCGGTGTCAGCGGCACCGGTGTCGGCGCTCCAGGCGACCCGTGGCACGCCGAGCGCTCCCAACAGGAGCAGGGTACCAACCGAAGCCGGCGGTGAACCCCCACCATGGCCGTCAGGCCACGCTACGCGAGGCGAGCGAGCGAGCGAGCGAGCGAGCGAGCGAGCGAGCGAGCGAGCGAGCGAGCGAGAATCGTGCCATGGTCGGAACCTCCAGCAACAACATGCCCCAACCCGGCAAGCTGTGCAAGCGCGGCGAAAAAAAAGTGGCGCCAGCGCGTCTGTGCTCCACCCCTCTACGGCGCGCCACCTGGCACCGGACCGGTGCGGGAGAGCATGACCATCTCCTCGATGATCACACCCCCCGATCTGACGCGCATGGACACGGGCGGGCCGGGCAGCGCACGGGCGAACTCGAAGACGCGCACGATGTCCGGCGTCGCGGGATCGGTCACGGTGTAGCGGACCCCCTCGAAGGTGCCAAACGGAGTCTCGAGAGTGGCCGGTTCCGCGGTGGTCAGGGCAGCCGGGAACTCGGCGTGGCGGCGCAGCTCGTCGAAGCTGGCGGTGTCTGTCCTCGGCTGTCCCACGGGGGTCTCGCCATCCTCCTCGAACACGGAGAACTCCGTCTCGACGTGGTCGTCGTCGGGGTGGGACAGGACCCGCCAGCGCTGGATGGTCGTGGCGGCCCCCACCTTGGACATGCCGAAGCGAAGCTCGGTCCCGGGCACCCAGCCGGCCTTCATCTGGGCCGTGGTGTAGGGCGTGGGCAGCATCGCGGGAGTCTCGGCGTCGACGTCGGGGGAGCGGGCCGGCGGAGATGCCTTGGGCGCACAGGCGGTCAGCAGGGTCAGCAGGGCCAGCAGGATCGCGGGGGTCATCGCCAGACGACTATCGCAGGGCAGAGGACCCACCATGAGCGAGCAACGCTGGAGCCCACCACTGGTCGGGAACGCCCCGCTCCTGCGGCAGAGCGGGGGCCCGGCAGCCTCAGCCCGACAGCCCTACAGACGCTGCAGGAAGGCCTGGGAGAAGGCGTCGGCGTCACCGGGCCAGCGCCCGGTGACCAGCCGCTCACGCTCGACCACGAAGGGCCGGCTGTAGTCGTTGTGCAGCGGCCCCGGGAGCACACGAGCGCCCGCCCCCTCGACCTCGTCCTGCACGGTGTCCGGGTAGGTGCGGTAGTAGCGACCCAGCTTCCAGGCCGTCAGCGCCCAGGCCGACAGCTCCATCCACCGTGGCAGGCAGGTCATCTCCTGCCCGTCGACCAGCGAGCGTCCCGTGTCAGGGTCCAGCGCGCGGGCCAGGACCAGAGGACCGTGGCAGATCGCCCCGACGGGCACCCCGCGCTTCCACAGGGCCGCCACCCTGGCCTGCAACAGATCAGACCCCAGGTAGCTCCGCATGCCCGGCGCGTGGCCGCCCGGCAGCACCAGCGCGTCGAAGTCCGCGGGCTCGATGTCGGCGTAGGCGATGGGCCGCAAGAAGGCGGCGTCAACCTCGAGGTCCCGGTAGAGCGCGATGTTCTCGTGTCTCGCCCCGAGCTTGCCGAAGATCACGCCGGTGATGAGCAACGGGTCGCAGGACGAGCGCGCACCCTCCGGCGAGGCGAAGACGACCTGATGGCCTGCCTCCGTCAGGCGCTTCCAGGGGACAACGACCTCGGTCAGGTCGAAGTCGTGGGTGGGCAGGGGCATCAGGACGGTGGCCATGACCGGACGCTATCGCGCTGGCCACCACGCGGTGGATGAGCCCACAACAGCCCGGGAGGGGCCTACTCGCCGCGAGCGAACCAGGTGCCGCCGTTGCCGTTGTAGCTCTCGCCCGCACCCCAGATGAGGTGCGTCCGGCCGACGCCGTCGGTGGCGATGCCCATGTAGTCGCCGTACGGAAAGGCGTAGCCCTCGGCGGTCTGGTACGAGGCGCCGGGGCCCCCCTGGGAGACGCGCACCGGTGCCGACAACCAGGTGTTGCCACTGTCTCGGCTCTGCTGGAACCAGGTGTTCCAGGTGGTCGGACCGTCCGCCGTGTTGGCCTGCCAGCCGACGCGGAAGTCCCCGGGCTCGGGGCCTGCGGAGACCGAGGGGAAGGCGCTGTCCCCGTCGTTGTCGTCGATGCGCACCGGGGTGGTCCACTCCGTCCAGTGGTCGCCGCCGGGCGAGTACGAGGTCCACATGCCCTCGTGCGCACCGTCCGTGTCCCCGGCGTTGTAGGCGACGAGCACACCGCCCGCCGAGTCGACCGCCAGCCCGATGGTCGGCGCGAGGTAGCCGAGGGTACAGCCGGGCGACCATGAGCAGTCCGCCGCCCCCGCCGAGGTGTCTACCACCGAGATGTCGAAGCTGGCCCCCCAGTCCGTCGAGCGCCACACCGTCAGCGATGTCGTGCCGTGGTAGTTGTTCGAGTAGTCTGCGACCGCGTAGTACAGCGTCCCGTCCGGCGCCACGCCACCGCCGGTCGCAAACCAGAAGTGTCCGGCTTCTGCGTCCGGGCCCCAGGGCGTCTCCCAGGTCTGTCCACCGTCGTGCGAGGCCACCACGAACACACGGTCCGCGTAGCTGCCGGGGGCAGCGCCGTCGAAGCCGACGTAGACGTCGTTTCCGTCCGGTGAGACCACGAGCCAGCCGTGATCGGTGAAGTAGTCCGAGCTGACGACGGCGACGTTGCTCGACCAGGTCTCGCCTCCATCGCAGGATGAGCGCACCTCGGTGCCCCACGAATTGGTCAGCCAGGCGGTGAAGACGCAGCCGGTGTCCTGGGCGACCTGCACCTGTGGGTCGTAGGCGTCGGAGCCCTGGGGGTTGGCCTGCGTGTCCGCGTCCCAGGTCTCACCGCCATCGGAGGAGTGCCGGAAGGCCGCGATGGTCCGTGTGCCGTAGCGAGCGGTGATCTGGTAGACGTTGTCCCCGCTGCGGTCGACCGCGACCATCGGCTCCCAGTCGACGGCGTTCGACCAGAGCTGCTGGTCTTCGAAGACCAGGTCGGCTGCGCCCGTGGAGCCGCCGTCGGAGCCGGTACCGCCGTCGGAGCCGGAGCCGCCATCGGTGCCGGAGCCACCGTCGGAGCCGGAGCCGCCATCGGAGCCGGAGCCGCCATCGGAGCCGGAGCCACCGTCGGTGCCGCCATCCGTGCCGGTGTCGGGAGCACTGCCAGTGTCGAAGTCGGCCTGGCAGCCAAGAGCGAGGAGGATGAGGAGGAGCATCCGGCGAATCTACCACTGCGGCGAGCTCGGCCCGGATGGAGCGGGTTCGAGGGCCCGGTCGCCAGGATGCGGGTGGGACCATCGGACCTTGGACCCGGCCCGCCAAGGCGGCTAGGGGAGTGGCGCATCCCTCCCGGTTGTCCCGTGTCCTCCGACACCTTCCCGCCGACCCGCATGGACCTGGCGTCCGACCAGGCAAGCGCGCTCGACCAGGCAGGCGCCCCCGAGCAGACAAGCGCGCCGGGCCAGACCATGCGCCCGGAAGACCCGGAGCTGACCGATCCGGCCGACCTCCTCAGCGGCCTGCACCCCCGCGGCGTTCCGCGTGGGCTGGAAGGCCGCCTGGTCTTCGAGGGAGAGCTGGGCAAGGGCGGTGTCGGCGTCGTCCACCTCGCCCGCCAGGTCAGCCTCCGCCGCCAGGTCGCCGTCAAGAGCCTGCTGCGCCCCCGGGGCGACCCCACCCAGGACCTCCGCCTGCTGCGCGAAGCCTGGGTCACCAGCGCCATCGATCACCCGGCCGTCGTGCCCGTCCACGACCTGCTCTTCGACGACCAGGGCCGGCCCCTCATCCTGCTCAAGCGCATCGAGGGCACGAGCTGGCGCCACCTGCTGCGTCACCCCCAGCTCGTCGAGGAGCGCTTCGGCGAGGGCGACCCGCTGGCCTGGCACCTCCGGGTGCTCATCCAGGTCTGCGGCGCTGTCCAGGCCGCCCACGACCACGGCTTCATCCACCGAGACATCAAGCCCGAGAACGTGATGATCGGCCGCTACGGAGAACCCTGGCTGGTCGACTGGGGGCTCGCGCTGAGCCTGCAGCCCGTCGAGGGCGGCTGGCTGCCCGACGTCCAGACCAACCGCAAGCTGGCGGGCACGCCCTCGTACATGGCGCCGGAGATGGCCGACAAGGACGCCGTCCTCGACGTCCGCACCGACGTCTACCTGCTGGGCGCCTGCCTCTACGACCTCCTCTATGGCGAGCCGCCACACCCCGGCCGGGAGTCCGCCGACGCCATTCGCCACGCCGTCCAGTCCGTCGTCGTGATCCCCGAGGGCCCGCCGCCGGAGCTGCGCGCCCTGCTGCAGCGCACCCTGGCCCGCAACCCCCGCCTCCGCCCCGCCAGCGCCCGCGCCTTCCAGCAGGACCTCGAAGCCTTCCTCGCCCACCGCACCTCGCTGGCGCTCACGCGTGATGCCGACCGACACGCCCAGCGGCTCGAAGACCTCATCGCAGGCGACCCGGACTCCGTCGACGAGCGCGCCCTCTGGCAGAGCTTCGGAGCCTGCCGCTTCGGCTACCGGGCCGCGCTGGACGCCTGGCGGGGCAACCGCACCGCGCGCAGCGGCCTGACCCGCATCGTCCAGGGCGTCTTCGACTGGGCACTGGACCACGACCGGGTCCAGCTCGCCGCCGTCGCCCTCGCCGAGCTCGACCGCCCGCCCGCCGACCTGCAGGAACGCCTCGCCGCCGCCCAGGCACAGGACGCCCGCCGCCGCGCCCGCATGGTCTGGCTCGAACGCCTCGCCGACGACGCCGACGCCGACCGCGGCCGCCGCGCCCGGATGCTGATCGGCAGCCTGCTCGTCATCACCTGGATCGCCTACGGCCCCATCGCCCGCATCGGCGGCCTCGAGGTCGACACCCCCCTTGGCCTCGTCCACCGCGACGGTGTCGAGCTCGGCACAGTGCTGCTGCTCGGCTGGATCTTCCGGCACCTCTGGGTCCGCCGCGG
>CAZRFD010000105.1:0-25237 GCA_964599085.1 uncultured Enterobacterales bacterium
ATCTTTAATCTTTAATCTTTAATCTTTAATCTTTAATCTTTAATCTTTAATCTTTCATCTTTCATCTTTTATCTTTCATCTTTCATCTTTTTACATAATGGCTTCGTAATCACAGACTTTTTATTTTTAAGTTTAGCTTCAATTATGGAGGTAAAAATATGCGCTTTGTACTGATAATCTTATCAATTTCACTGGCTTTGTCTTTGGCTGCCGATCAGGAATTTCCCACCTGCTCTCACATGAAGGCGGCCCGTGAATTTCTGGAACATCCAAAAGCCCTCAGCCGCAATCAGGCTGACTTTGATGTGAAATATTACGATCTCTGGTTACAACTGTACCCTGAAAATGAAACCGTTGACGGAACCACCGGAGTTCTGGTGGAAGCACTGGTGGACGGACTCGATGAGATCACACTGGATTTTGCCTCCGGAATGATTGTGGATTCCGTGACGGATGCCTCGGGAAATCCCCTGACCTTCGACCATAATAATGAGAGTCAGCTCATCATTTCTCTGCCGGCAGCCATCAATAGCGGAGATACCTTCGAAGCGGACATCGTTTACAATGGTGCACCTGCCGCCACCGGCTTTGGCTCATTCGGTTTCGACAGCTATAACGGTCAGGACATGATCTGGAGCCTCAGCGAACCCTACGGCGCACGGGACTGGTGGCCCTGCAAAGATACTCCCTTTGACAAAGCGGATTCGGTTGACATCTCGGTGAAAGTTCCCAGTTACCTCACCGTGGCTTCCAACGGTCTGCTGGCTGGCACAGATCACCAGGGCGGCTGGACAACCTACAACTGGCAGGAACACTATCCCATCGCGACCTACCTCATTTCCATCGCAGCCTATCCCTATACGGTGTTTTACGATTGGTTCACCTATGGCGAGAACGATTCCATGCGCCTCGATTATTATGTCTATCCTAATCACTACAATCTGGTGCAGAACAATTACGGCCAGACCAAAAATATGATTGCAGGATTCTCCGAACGCTTCGGACTCTTTCCCTTTATTAATGAAAAGTACGGTCATGCTGAATTCGTCTGGGGCGGCGGCATGGAACATCAAACCATTACCAGTCTCGGAGGCTATTCACAATTTCTGATCTCGCACGAGCTGGCTCATTCCTGGTTCGGTGATATGATTACCTGTGCAAATTTTCATCACATTTGGCTGAATGAAGGCTTCGCAACCTATGGGCAGGCCATGTGGGAGGAGATCAAAGATGGTGATATTCAGTCCCTGCACGACGAGATGTGGGGGAAGCGTTATCTGGGTCCCGGCACCATCTATGTGAGTGACACTACGGATGTGGGCATTATCTTCAACGGCAATTTATCCTATAATAAGGCCTCCTGGGTGCTGCACATGTTGAGGCACATGGCCGGGGATTCCCTGTTCTTTGCCGGGCTCCAGGAGTACCGCTCGCGATTTGCTTTTTCCACGGTGCTGACGGATGATTTCAAACAGGCCATGGAGGATGTGACGGGACTGGATCTTGAACACTATTTTCAGCGCTGGATCTATGGCGAATACTATCCGATTTATCAGTCTGCTCCTTCGTATTATTCCTCCACCAACGGTTCTTTTCTGGTGCGGGTGGTTATTTCCCAGGCCCAGGGGAGTCCGCCTTTCTGGATGCCCATCGATGTGAAAATCGTCACGACAGATGGAAATTCTTCTACTTTCGTTGCCAACAACACCGAGGATACCCAGGAATTTTATTTTGCGGTTGAGGGAACTCCGGATTATCTGCTGCTTGACCCGGATGATTGGATCCTGAAAGAGGCCTACCCGGGCAGTATGCAGTACAATGGCGAGATCCTGGCCGGTGATCTGAATCAGGATGGAGTTCTGGATATTCTCGATGTGGTTTCAACCGTGGATCAAATTCTCAATCCCGACAACACGACAGTGCTCGAAAAGTGGATTGGGGATGTGAACGACGATGGGGTCCTCGATATTCTCGATCTCGTACTGATGGTTTCGTGGATTGTAGGGTAACCGGTTTCAGGGGGATTTTAAACGAACCTCCTCACCCGCTATGTTCAGCGAGATAGGGCGGTAGTCAGGGCGAGGGTATAAATTTCAGGAAAACTTTGCGGGAGCGGGGGCCATCGAATTCAGTCAGGAAAATCCCCTGCCAGGTTCCGATGATCAGCCGGCCGTTTTCTACGATCAGCGTGGCTGATGCACCGAAGAGCGACGATTTGATATGAGCGGCTGAATTCCCCTCCATGTGATGATAGCCATCCTCAAAGGGAACCAGTTTATTGATTTCAAAGGTGATGTCACGCACCACATCCGGGTCGGCGTTTTCGTTGATGGTAATGCCGGCGGTGGTATGGGGGACATACAGAGTGAGAATGCCATCCTGCCAATCTTGTTCGGTGACCACTGACTGGACGTCTCCTGTGATGGATACAAAAGCCACACGCTGGAGGGTTCTGATTTCAAGAGTTTCCATTACAGTCTTTTAAAATGTGCCGTAAAATGCCGCAGAAATTTTGTCTGATAGGTCATTTTCAGCCCTTTGATTTTGTGCCGCCGTTTATAAACATTGATGATGGCTTCAATAACATAGTCGATGTGACTCTGAGTATAAGTTCTTCTCGGGATTGCCAGGCGCACGAGATCCAGCTCGGGCAGGGACGTATCCTTACCGCGCTTCTCATCGTGCACACCAAACATAACGGCCCCTATTTCCACAGACCGGATTCCCGCTTCGAGATACAATTCACAGGTCAGAGCCCAGCCCGGGTATTCATTTGGCGGAATTTGCGGAAGGAAGGCTCGGGCGTCAATATAGATGGCATGTCCTCCGGGAGGCTGCATGATGGGCACACCGGCTGCAGAGATATTATCCCCCAGGTACTGCGTTGAGCGGATGCGGTATCTCAGATAATCCTCTTCTACCGCTTCGTTGAGACCGATGGCAATGGCTTCGAGATCCCTGCCGGCCAGGCCGCCGTAAGTAGGGAAACCCTCGGTTAAAATGAGCAGGTCCTTTTCCTGGTTGGCCAGCTGGACATCGTTAGAGCAGATGAAACCGCCTATGTTGGCGATGCCATCTTTCTTGGCGCTCATGGTGCAGCCATCCGCATAACTGAAAATCTCTTTCACAATGGATCTAACGGATTTCCGGGCATAACCCTCTTCTCGCAATTTAATGAAGTAGGCATTTTCGGCGAACCTGCAGGCATCAATATAAAAGGGGATACCATTGGCCCGGGCAATCTCGGAGACCCGAGCGTCCAGCGACGCGATGTGGACGGCGGCCTCCAGCAGGGACTGGATCTGTTGGAGCTGCTCGACCTGGGCCGCCGCCGAGGCGTCGAGGTCGTCGGGGTAGGGGAAGTCGTCGAGCAGGGAGTAGTCGGGGCCGATGAAGCGGTGCGAGGCGTGGGGGCGCGCATCGTAGGTCGTGTCACCCATCGGGTCTTCGGCGATGGGCTGCTCGGGGCGGGCCGCGGCCACGCCCGGCGTGGGGGACATGTGACAGTCCTGGCAGCGCGTGCCCTCGGCAGCGGCCGGGCTGTCGAGATACTCCGTGTAGGCCTGCTCGATGTGCAGGCCCGGGAACATGAACACATCGTGGCAGCTCCCGCACAGCTCGGGGCTGGTCATGAAGTCACCACGGGTGCTCATGTGCCCGGCCTGGACGGTGTCGCCGAAGGGCCCCTGCTCGACCATGCCCGGCTCGCGGACCACCTGGTTGTTGCCGATGAAGTCGCCGGGACCGGTGGCCGTGTGACAGGCCTCGCAGCTCACGCCCTCCAGGGCCATCTCGTCCCGGTCGTCTGCCACGGTCGCACCGGTCAGGCCCTGCGCCTCGCCGAAGGGAGAGTGACAGCCCGTACAGAAGCCGCCGAGCCCACCCGCGGTGTCGCGCCAGGCCTTGCGGGCCATGCGGTCGAAGACGGGGCTTCGCGCTGCGTAGGCGTGCATCGACTGGCGCCACTCGCCGTACTGGACGGGGTGACACTCGCCGCAGCGGGCCGCCGACTCGAAGGCGTCTGTGGACATGGCGGCTGTGTCGTCGCCAGCAGTGTCGGCGGCAGCGGTGTCGAGGGCAGGGTCGAGGGCACCCGAGAGCGCCGTGTCCAGCGCAGCCTCGGTGCACGACAGCAGCAGCAGCAGGACCACGCTCACGGCTCCTCCACCGTGACCCACTGGTCGGCGTCGACGGTCCCCACGTCGAGGGTCGTGCCGGCCGGGAAGACGACCTCCAGCTCGGCGCTGGGGGCGTCTGAGAGGCCGACCAGCAGCTCGCGCGCGCTGCTGGAGCTGGTGGTCCCCCCGGCCCCGTAGGCGTGGACGGTGGTGCGCCCCCCGGCGGTCACCTGGACGGTCGCGCCGACGGCGTCCCGGTTGCTGCGGCCACCCACCAACCGCACCCCGAGCCAGTGGCCCGCCCGCGGCCGGCTGAGCCAGACCCGGGGCACACCCGGCTCCTGTGCCAGCGCGCTGGTCTGCGATGGGTTGTAGGTGCGATTGGCGATGACGAGGTCGGCGTAGCCGTCGTTGTTGAGGTCGCCCACGGCGATGCCACGTCCGTCGGCGTAGCGTCCCTGTGCGTCGAGGTTGGCGACACCGGCGGGTGCGGTCCAGTCTTCGAAGCCCTGGCCGTCCCGGTTGCGCAGCAGCGCCCCCGGCCCGGCGCCGGCGTCTTCTGTCCAGATGATGTCCATGGGGGCCGAGCAGTTGTTGCCCGTCCAGGCGACATCCGTCCAACCGTCCGCGTCGGCGTCGAGGGCGGCCGCACCCCAGCCCCAGGCGTAGCGCTGCAGGTCGTGGAGCGGCACCAGGTCGGCGTGCGCACCGTCCGCCATGCCACCGAAGAGGTCGCCGGCGAGCAGCGCGTCCTGGTCGACCGTCCACGTCTCGTCGACCCGCCAGGACCCGCCGTCCGCCCGCATCAGGCTGTGGAAGGGGTTGACCCCGGTCCGCTCCAGGGTGGCGGAGGCTTCAGGTGCCAGGGGGTCCAGGCGCGGCTGCACCTCGCCCGGGTCCCAGGGGGCGGTGTTGTCGTAGCCCTGCATGTAGACGCTGGGGCCCTGGTTGGTTCCGTACAGGTCGAGGTCCAGGTCGCCGTCGAAGTCGGCCAGCGCGAGCCCCATCCACAGCCCACGCCCGACGCGACCGGCGTCGGTGTCCTGCACGAAGGAGCCGTCGGCAGCCTGCAGCCACACGGCCAGATCGCGACCGGCCGTGCCGACCAGCAGGTCGACCCGCCCGTCACCGTCCAGATCCCGGGCGATCGACACGAAGCTCCCCCACAGCCCGAGGTCGTGGCTCGTCCGGGTGAAGTCGCCCGTGCCGTCTCCGTACAGGACGATGTCCTCGACGCCACTGTGGAACTTGTCGAAGCTCCACGGAGGGGCGAGGTCCGGGTCGACGTTGTTGGAGAGGATGAGGTCGAGGATCCCGTCGGAATCGACGTCGGCGAGGGTCATGGAGGCCGTGCAGCGCTGCTTTGGGTCCACCTCGGTCGAGCTACCCGCCGGCGGGTCGAGGGGGGCGAGGCTGCGCTCGACGAAGCGCCCATCGCCCTGGTTCAGCCACACGTGCTTGGCGCCGTCGAGGAGGGCGTCGCCGTCCTCGGCACGGCTCCCCGTCGAGCACTCCTCGCTCACCACGAGGTCGGGGTCGCCGTCGTTGTCCAGGTCGCCCGCGACCACCGCACCGCTCTGCCCGACGGAGGCGACCCCGGCATCGGCGGCGACGTCCGTGAAGCTGCCGTCACCGTTGTTCCGGTACAGCGCGTCCGGGTGCGGCGCCCCGTTCGTGAAGAAGATGTCCGTCCAGCCGTCGCCGTCGAAGTCCAGCAGCGCGACGCCCGCCCAGATCGCGTTGGCGTGGGAGAAGGGCGGGTCCAGCACGGCGGCATCAAACGCGATCTCGTCGACAGCGGCGCCCGCCCCGCTGTCCCCGGTCCCCGCCGTGTCCAGGTCAGCGCCGCCACAGCCCGCCAGCAGGGCCAGGACGATCGCCGGGGTGCCCAGGCCGCGCCCCTTCATGGCAGCACATCCGCGATGGGTTCTGCCGCGTAGCCGGTCCCCCGGTAGACACCGGCCGGCGGCGATCCCCCGACCGTCATCAGGACCGGATCCGGCTGGCGCAGCACGACCCGGTCCTGGTCGGCGGCGTAGGCGAGGGCGTAGGCCAGCTCTGTCGTCCCATCGCCGACGGTCAGCCACAGACCGACGATCGCCCCCTCCAGCTCGGTCCAGGCCGGCGTGGCGTCCTGGTACAGCATCGGCAGCAGCAGGCCGCGATCGCCGGTGGGACCCAGCTCCAGCGTCGCCTCCAGTCCATCGATGGGGTCGAGGAGGTCCGCGGTGACGGCATCGTCGGCCGCGTCGCAGTCCGATGACGCCAGATCGAGCTGGACCCGACGGGCCAGCCAGCTCTCCGCGCGAGCGGGCTGGGTCGGGCCGAGATCCTGCACAGCCGCCGTGAGGTCACAGCGCCAGCGTCCATCCCCGACGCGGAACCAGCGGTCGTCGAGCAAGGCCAGCGACAGCGCGGGGGGCGTGGCCTCCTGGCCCGCCTGCCACGAGACCTCGGTGAGTCCACCGCCGTCGTCCAATCCGAAGTCGAGCGCGACGACCAGCAGTCGGCGAGCCTGAAACGGCGCCTCCGCTGCGTCCTCCGCCCCAGCATCCTGCACCGGTGCCGCCGAGTCCCGCGCGGCCGAGGCCGAGTCGCCGGTCTCCTGCGTCGCGGACGAGCAGCCGACGAGGAGGGGCGTGAGGAGGGCCAGGATGGGGGGCATTCGGCCGAGTATAGCGCCGCCCTCGGGCATCAGACCGAACGCGCGACGCGTCAGGGGGGGAGACGGCACGTGGTTCTGTACAACCGACCGCATCGTCGTTCGGGGCACGCCGGACAACGCCCTCATCGCAGACCTCCTGCGGCGCAGCATCGAGGCCTGCCGGGACTTCCCGCGCCTACGAACCGCCGAGATGGACGGCCGCAGCCAGTCTCTCCCTCACCTCCAGCGGGGTCCCGACGAACCGGCAGACGCCTTCGAGGCACGGGCGCTCCATGCGCTGGAGACCGCCCCCTTTGACATCGCTTCCTTCTCCGCCGACCTGGATCTGAACGCCTGGGTCCAGCTCGAAGCCGGTGGGCCTTTCCAGCGCGGCTGGATCCGCAACGCCGGCGATCTCGACCTGACCCTCCACCACGACGGTCTCTACCTCGCGCTGAACCTCAGGGTACTGGTCTTCTGCGACGGCAACATGGTGGGAGAGGACAACCACGACCTCTACCTTCGCAACGCCCCCGTCCTCGCCGACGCGCTGCACCGGCTCGAGCAGGAGGTTGGACCGATCACGGAGTGGTCCGGCCGGCAGCCGGCACATCGCTACGGCTTCTCGCCTGCGGTCCCGTAGCCACAGGCCGCGCGGGCTGGCGACGCCGGGCGCGCGCTCTGGACGATAGAGCGCCGCCATGCCGCTCGACCTCCCGCCCACCGCCAACGCCGAGCAGATGGCCGCCGCCGAGCTGTCCCTGCTGTGGCTGCGCGCCCTGACCCGCCCCGTCTTCATCGGCGACGAGCACATCGCCACCGACCGCCCGCTGCTCTTCGTCGGCAACCACACCCTGGGCGGGGTGGTCGACGTCCCCCAGCTCTTCTTCCACCTCTACCGTCGGCACGGCATCTTCCTGCGCAGCCTCGGCGAGAAGGCACACTGGCACATCCCCGGCTGGCGCCGCCTGCTCGAACGCTTCGGCGCGGTCGACGGCAACCGCGACAACGCCGCCGCCCTGCTGCAGGCCGGAGCCTGCGTGCTGGTCTTCCCCGGCGGCGCACGGGAAGCCTTCAAGACCGACGCCCAGCGTTACAAGCTGCTGTGGGGCGACCGCGTCGGCTTCGCCCGCCTCGCCCTGCGGCACGGCGCGGTGATCCAGCCCTTCGCCGCCGTCGGCGCCGAAGACGTCTGGGACGTCATCGCCGATCGCGACCGGATCATGGCCAGCCCCCTGGGCGACGCGATCCGAGCGCTGGGCGTGCGCCCGGACATCGTGCCGCCGCTGCTGAAGGGCCAGGGCCCCCTCGGCCTGCCGGGCGTCCGGCGCCAGTACTTCGAGTTCATGCCGCCGGTACCGACCGCCCCCTTCGAGGGCCGCGACGATGACGATGCCGCCTGGGAGTTCCGGCGTCAGGTCGAAGCATCGGTGGCCGCCGGAATCGACCATCTCCTGCAGGTCCGCGCCGAAGACCCCGACAGCAACTGGCGCGTGGTGCTGCGGCGCCGGCTGCAGGCGCTCGCGGGGGCCCGGTGAAGCAGGGCGAGCGGCGCCCCCTGCCGGGCATCGGGGATGCGGCGGTCTGCGCCGCCATCGACGCGCTGCTCCGTGCCCGGGGCGTCGACGCGCGCTGGCTCGAACACGCGCCCATCGACAGCGCTGCGCACGCCGCCGTGCTCCGGGGCCTCCCCCTGTCCGCTGGCGGCAAGGCCTTGCTGGTGAAGGCCGGCTCGGTGATGCGGCTCGTGGCCTTCAGCGCCGCCCGCCGCCTCGACAGCCGCGCCCTGCGCAAGGCGCTGGGCGTATCGAAGCTCCGCTTGGCCACGGTGGCAGAGCTGCTGGACCTCACCGGCCTCGTCCCCGGCAGCGTGCCGCCACTGGGGCGGCCGGTGCTCCCCCTCGACCTGTTGCTCGATGCCTCGCTCGCGCGGCAGCCCGTCGTCGCCTTCACCCCGGGCCGGCGCGACCGCTCGGTCATCCTGTCGGGCGACGACTTCCTGCGCATGGCCGGCCCCGTGGGCGGCGGTCCCCGGATCGCGGCCTTCACACGTCAAGATCCAACCGCAGGACCCGGCTGAGGGCGCGGCCCGGAAGCCACGGCCGTGTGCAAGCCGAAAACATCGACGCCGCGGGTGTGATCGCCAATTCGAAAAAAAAATCGCTCAAGGGTCTTGCCCCCCCAGGGACAGAGCCCTACACTACTCGTGTCCGAAGGAATCACACCCTCTCCGAACCCGAACACGAGCAAGGAGGTGCCAGTGGCAGAAAGTCCTCCCGGCTTCTTCCACCCGGACGCCCCATCCGGACAGCGGGACTGAAACAGGGTCGAGATCACGCGCACTTGCGCCACTGATCGGCCACCACCGCCGAAGCGGTCAATGGTCCTGGTAGCAGCTTGTCCGAGGGTGCTTCGCACCTGGGAGTCCGACCAGACCAGCACGAATATGACAAGAACAGTCAGGCGGTCCGCGCGGGCCGCCTGTTCTTGTTTCTGGATGTCACACCGGCTATCGGTCACAGGTGCAGTACGCGCCGCCCACCTCGCCCTGGCTGGTCGTGGTCCACCAGGATCGTGACCTGCTGGTCATCGACAAGCCCACCGGCCTGCTCAGCGTGCCCGGGCGGCAACCGGGCTGGCAGGACAGCGCCGCGACACGAGTCGCGGCCGACCACGCCCACAGCTACGCCGTACACAGGCTCGACATGGACACGTCGGGGCTGCTGGTCTTCGCGCTGCGGCGCAAGGCGGAACGAGCGCTGAAGGAAGCCTTCCGCCTGCGCCGGGTGGACAAGCGCTACCTGGCCCGGGTGTGGGGACATCCTCCGGACAGCGGCCGGGTCGAGCTGCCGCTGACCCGCCAGGGTGGCCTGCCGCCCCGAAACGTCGTCGATCCGGCGGGCCGCCCTGCGGTCACCGACTTCCGGGTGCTGCAGCGCGACGCCGACTCGGCCATGGTCGAGCTGCATCCGCGCACCGGTCGCAGCCACCAGCTCCGCGTGCACATGCAGGCGCTGGGCCACCCCATCCTCGGCGACCGCCTCTACGCGCCCCCCGACGTCCAGGCCAGAGTGCCCCGCCTGATGCTGCACGCCTGGCGCCTGCGGCTCCCACACCCCTACTCGGACGCCCCGCTCGAGCTCGAAGCCCCCTGCCCCTTTGCGCACACCTGACGCTCAGCGCAGCGAGACGTCGCAGACCACCGGCTGGTGGTCGAAGTAGCGCGCGGCGTAGACCGCCGGGTGTCCCTCGCTGAGGCCGGCGTACCAGCAGCTTCCCTGCCAGGCATCGCTGACGACGTGGTCGATGTCGGCGACGCCCTGGTAGGAGCCGGGCGCGTCCGGGCCGACCTCGGTGATGAACGAGAACGGCTGGCCGTCGGCGGTGTGCTCCAGCCAGAGTGCGGCGCTGTCGTCGAAGCTGGCGAAGCGGTAGGGGTCCGTATTCAGGTCGCCCATGACGAGGTTCCGCGCACCGCTGGCGCCCGGCGCGCCGTCGCCGAGATCGTCGAAGACCTGGCCGACCTGGGCCACCCGGCAGGCCTCGGACTCGTCGTCGACCCCCGAGCTGCCGTGGAAGCTGACCAGGGTGAAGTCCACGCCGCTGGTCGCCGTGACCTCGCCGCGGGCCACCCGGGCGCCGCTGCCGCAGCCCTCGACCGCCGTCCCGACCAGCCCTTCGAGGCAGAAGTCCGCATCACAGCCGGATACCTGCCCCACATCGCTCCGGATCGCGGCACACTTGTCGGGCTTGCCGGGGTGGCAGGCGATCTGGTAGCCGTCGCCGAGCACGCGCTGCACCACCGTGGGATCCCCCTCCTGCCAGCCCTCGCAGACGAAGCCCGCCCGGGCTTCCTCCGGGATGGCGGCGCAGTCGCCGGTCCAGAAGATCTCCTGGAAGACGACGACGTCGGGCTGGACCTTGGCAAACCACGCCGCCGCCGCGTCGATGGCCGGCGTCCAGGCCAGGCCGTCGCCGTACCAGGTGTCCGAGATCGCAGCCTGCTCGGGCCCGTAGCCGTCGTTGTCGACGCCATCCTCCAGCACCCCCGCGGTGGTGCCGCTGTTGAAGGTCACGACCCGCAGGGGCGCAACGGCGACAGCGCCCGAGTCACCGGCGGTGTCGGCCCCGGCAGGGGCCGCGGTGTCGCCGGGCGCGCCTGTACAGGCCAGCAGAAGTGCAAGGAGTGCGGTCACGGCGCGCTCCCTATCCCCGCGCGGAGACGGGACGAGAGGCTATACGCCTGCACTGCGCCCCCCTCTCCCCCGTCGAGCTGCGCGCCCGACCCGACTCCCGGAGCCCCCGTGGACCTCGCCCAGATGCTCATGAACATGGTGCCCTTCGTCGGCACGGTCGGCCTCACCATCGACCACGTCGGTCACGGGCAAGCCCGCGCCACGCTCCCGTACCGGCCCGAGGTCGGCAACCACATGGGGACCGCACACGCCGGCGCGGTCTACACCCTGGGCGAGTCGGCGTCGGGTGGCGTCGTGCTCAGCCTGTTCGCCGACCAGATCCCCAAGGGCGGCTTCGTCGCGCTGAAGGCCGCCCGGGTCGCCCACACCAAGGCCGCCCCCGGCGATGTGGTGGCGACCGCGGCCGTCGCTGGCGACGCCGCGGAGCTGCGCGCCTCCTACGACGAGACCGGCAAGCTCGACTTCGACGTCGATGTCGTGATGACCTGCGGAGATGTCGAGACCGCGCGTGTGACCTACACCTGGGCCGTGCGCGCGCCGCGGGGTTGACGGCGGGTCGCCTGCCAGGCCGATCAGGGGGTGCTCCGGATGGGGACCACCGCCCCCCGCACCAGGGGCTCGGGGTCTAAGGCAGCGATGGCCAGCGCCGGGTGTCCCGGGGCGACCTCCGCCAGCAGGCAGGCCGCTGCCCAGCGCAGCACGCGATGGCCATCCCCGCGGACGACCGCGTCGAGCAGCTCGAGGCGTGGCGGCTCGGCCAGGGCCGCCGCGGTGAGCACGGCGAGGCCCTGGTCCAGAACCGGGTCGGGCGAGATGGGCCGGACACCGCCGCGCAGGCCGTCGAAGGGCACGCGCCGCAGGGGCGGGGCGACGGGCGGGGACCGCTGCCAGCCCGCCCGTAGCGCGGAGGGGGGAGCGGGCGGCAGGGGCCCGTCGGAGAGCGCCGCGGCCATGGGATCATCCGAGGTCAACGCGCGCAAGGCCCGGGCGCTGCGGAGGTGGGGCCCGACCGGGTGGGGAAGCCCGGCGATCAGTTCCGCCGGCAGCTCGGGGAGGCGGGCGAGGAGGTCGCCGGCGACCATCGCCCAGTAGAGGTCCAGCGCCCGCGGCGCCCGGGTCGGGTCGAGGGCGCCCCACGCCTGGCGGACCGCCTCGGCGCCATCGAGCAGGCGCTCGCTCGTGACGGGCCGCGAGGGGCTCGGCACCAGGGCCGCGACCCGGTCGGCGTGGCAGCGCGCGGCGAAGCGACCAGCGGCGGCGCACAGACGCAGCGCGGTCGCGAGCTGGCCCTCGCCCGGCGGCAGGCGCTCGGCGGCGCTGATCGCGCAGTCATCGACGAGGAGCGGGTCAGGCAGGGCGCGGCAGGCGTCGGCAGCCCCCGCGCTGTCCCCGTCCATGGCGGCGGACCGCGCCGCGTCGACCAGGCAGCCCACGTCGGCGGGCGCACAGGCGGAGGTCGCGTCGCCCGGGGGTGGCTGCAGCTCGGCCGGCAGCTCCAGCCAGGCGCTGGCCGCGAAGCTCGGGGGCGGCGCGTCGGGATCGAGGCGCTCGCAGCGGGCGCGGATCCGCCCGGGCTCCAGCGCCGCACACAGGGCCGCGCTGGCCGCCGGCCGGGCCGCCCGCAGGTCGACCACGGCCAGCTCCTGCGGCAGCGGGTCGAGGCCCGCGACCTCGGCGATGACGCTGTCTTCATCGGCATCGAAGCGCTCAGCCCACCCGGCTGGATCCGCCGCGTGCTCCGGAGCGCTCGCCCGCGGTCCGCAGGCGATCCACAAGCTGGCGATGAGGCTCGACATGCCGGGCACTGTGCCAGAGCGTCGCCCGCTGCGCCAGGGGGCTCGCCGCCCGCGCGCAAGCACCGGCGAGCCCGGCGCCGTGTTACCGCCCGGCCGTGTCCCAGAGGTACCCCATGACCACCTGCCCCATCTGCAAGGTCGACCTGCAGCCCCAGATGATCGATGGCTTCGAAGCCAGCATCTGCCCGTCCCACGGCGTGTGGCTGGACAAGGGCGAGCTGGTCGGCATCACCGAAGCGCAGCGGCAGCAGCACGCCGGCTTCGAGTGGGCCGACCTGTTCCGCGACGAGCTGCGCCCCCCCCGGCACGAACGTCGCAAGCTGCAGTGCCCCGTGTGCGACAAGCCCACCTTGCGCGAGCTGTACCACGAGGTCGAGATGGACTGGTGCCGGGAGCACGGGGTGTGGCTGGACAAGGGAGAGCTGGACGCCATCCTGAACAACCTCCGCCTCGACCCTTCCTTCTTGCGGGGGATCCGGGTCCGGATCTCCGACGCGCAGTACTGATCCGCGACGCGATGGCAGCCAGCGGCGTCGGATCCCTGTAGACTGCCCGGGCGGCAGATCCGCGTCTTCCTCCTCATGTCCGACAAGCAGCGTCGCCCACGCCAGACCTCGCTCGCCGCCGACCCGGCGCGCCGGGGGCCCGTGCGCCCGCCCATGGACAACGGCGTGTTCGCGCTGCTGCAGCGCCGCGGCAACCAGGCGGCCAACGAAGCCCTGGCGGCCCGCCAGGGTTCCGGGGACCTGGGTGCTCCGCAGGCGCGGGGGCTATCGGCGACATGGGGGGCCACCGCAGAGCTGGACGAGGTCGACCTCGCCGAGCTGCGCGCCGAGCTGGTCGACATGGCCGCCCACGGCAGCTTCAGCTTCCTGCAGCTCGTCGCCGTGATCGACAGCCAGCCAGACCTGTCCGACGACCAGGGCATGCAGCTCAAGGAAGAGCTGCGGCAGCTCCTCCAGCAACAGCGCTGAGCGACGGACTGGCGCGGTCTCAGGCCTCGGCCGTCTGGCCCCAGGCCGCAGCCGCTCGCTCACGCACCGATGGCTCCGGGTCCTCCGTCGCGAGGCGAGCGACGCGTTCGTGGGCGCCCTCGGGCCACCGGTCCTGCGACCAGGCTGCCAGCGCGCGCAGGGCGAGGTTGCGGTGCTGTGCCAGCGGGCTTTCCAGGCCCGCGATGACGAAGGGACCACCACGCCCCGGAGCCCCGGCCAGCGCCGCGAGCAGGGCCGAGAGCACCCGTCCGCCGACGGTCGAGGGCACGGGGCGGCCGGACTCGTCGGCGCCAAGCTCGGCGGGGAACAGCCGTGCGGCCTCGGCCAGCACGAGGTCGAGCGTGTCGGCGTCGGCCCCATCGAGCAGCTCCTGCCAGGGACGAGCGTCGTTCGCGGAGAGCCGAGCGCGCCAGAACGAGGTCAGATCCTGCCCCAGGGCATGCGCGGCGGCGACGGCGATCTCGAAGGCATCGCCCGGTTCGCCGGCCGACTGCAGCGCCGTGCCCACCCGGTCGGGCCAAGCCTCGTCGGCGAGCAGCGCATGGGCCTGCAGGCCGATCGCCGCGGCCGCGTCCCGGCCCCAGGGCGGATCGCCCCGACCGGCGGCCTCGACCAGGGCGGCCAGGGTCGGGAGCGTGGCGATGGGCGCCGTCTCTGGCTGGACGTGGTGGAGCCACCGCAGGGTCGCCGCGGCCCCCTCGTCCCAGGCCTCCATGCCCGGGGTCGGCCCGTCTTCCTCGACCAGGGCCGCCAGGATGCGCCCCCCGCCGGCGAGCAGCCACTCGTCGATGCGCACGTCCGCCAGCGCTTCGTCGAGGCGCGCCCCCCGCGCACAGGGCAGCGCCAGGTAGCGGTCCATCACGCTGTTGTGGTAGCCCTCGCGCAGCAACCAGCCGCGGATCTGCGGGTCCTCGCTGTCGGCGATCCGGAGCACCGCGTGGATCCGCCCCCAGCCGACCGTCCGCCCAGCGAGGGCAAACAGCTCCCGCTCGGCGTCCTCGACCTGCGAGCCGATGGCCACGGCGACGTACAGCGTGAACTCGTCGTGGCTGCCGAGGAGGCGCAGCAGCGACAGATCCCCCTCGTCGAGGGAGAGCATGCCGAGCAGGGCGATGCCGGCCTTCACCGCCTCGCGGTCGGGCGAGAGGTTCGCCAGGAGCAGCGCCAGGGCGTAGACGCGGGCCGGATCCGGCGACTTCTCGACGATGCCGGCGCCCAGTTCGTCGACCCAGGACAGGGCGCGGTGCCCGACCAGCGCGGCGTACAGGTCGGGCAGGCGCTGGAGGCCGTCGTCGGCAAGGACCACCCACAGCAGGCCGAGCACTTCGGCCGTGACGTCGGGTTCGGACACGCCGGTCGTGTGGAACAGGGCGATGCCGTCGCGCGCGCCGGGGGCGTAGCGCAGGCCCGTGGGGCCGCTGACGCGGTCTTCGTCCGGCAGCGGCAGCTCGGAGTCGACGAGGGCCGTGCCGTCGGCCTGCAGGTGCTCTCCCAGGAAGGCGGCGATGGCGGGGCGATCAGCGTCCCACGGCAGGGAGAGGGACGAGAGATCCCACTCCGCCTTGTTGAAGTGGCGGCGCAGCCAGTGCAGCACGGTCGACCTCCGGTGGGAGAGGCCCGGCCCTAACCCCGCCGCCTGCTCCGACCGCCGCACCGGATAGCCACCGGGCAATGTTCTTCCCCTTCGCCGACCACCCCAACCCCAAGGGCTTCCTGCCCTGGGTGACCTGGGGGCTCATCGCCGCGAACGTGCTGGTCTACCTGCTGATCAGCCTGCCGCTGTCGATGTCGACGGTCGACCCCACCGATCCGGCCCTGCTGGACTGGCTGCAGGCCGTGGCACCGGCCGGCATCGACCCCCGCCTGCTGGCCGCCCAGGCGACAGCCTACGACCTGTTCACCTTCACCCACGGCTACAAGCCGGCCGCGCCCGCCGTCGACGACCTGCTGTTCAGCCTGTTCCTGCACGCCGGCTTGCTGCACCTCGCCGGGAACATGCTGTTCCTCTGGATCTATGGCGACAACGTCGAGCACCGCATGGGCCGCCTGCCCTTCCTGCTGGCCTACCTGGGCAGCGGCGTGGCCGCGACGCTGGCCTTCGCGGTGCTGGCCGGCGACTCCATGACGCCGCTGGTCGGTGCCAGCGGTGCCATCTCCGGCGTGCTCGGGATGTACTTCCTGTGGTTCCCGCGCAACAGGGTCAAGGTCTTCGTCGCCCTCTTCCCCTTCTTCTTCAACGTCGTGATGGTGCCGGCGCGCATCGTGCTCGGGATCTTCGTCATCCTCGACAACCTGCTGCCCCTGGTGGTGGGCGCGGGCGGGGGCGTCGCCTACGGCGCACACCTCGGCGGCTTCGCAGCGGGGCTCGCGCTGGCCGCCGTCCTGGGACGCGGCGGCGCCAGCCGGCAACAGCGGCGCAAGGCCAGGGTCATCGACATCGAAGACGGGCGAAGGGACGTGCAGAACCGTCGCCAGGCCCGGGCCGCCTCCGAGCTGGAGGCGGCTCGCATGTGGCTCGATCAGGGTTACCCCGTCAACGCCTGGCAGCACCTGGTCAACGCCGTGCGCCTCGACCCCGAGGGCCCCATCGGCGCCGAAGCCCGCGCGCTCATGGCCCGCTTCCAGTAGCCCCCTCTCACCGGAGCACTCATGCAGACACGCACGCTCGGCCGGTCCGGCCTCAAGGTCTCCCGCCTCTGCCTGGGCACGATGACCTTCGGCGACGCCGACGAGAGCAGCTTCATGCACGGCGTGACCTGTGACGAGAAGACGTCGCACGACATCATGAGCCGGGCCCTCGACGCCGGCGTGGACTTCTGGGACACCGCCGACATCTACGGGCAGGACGGCCTCTCCGAACGGGTGCTGGGCACCTGGTTCGAGCTGACCGGCCGGCGGGAAGACGTCGTGCTGGCCACCAAGTGCCGGTTCACCATGCCGTACGGGCGCGGGGCCAGCCGCCGCCACATCATGCGCGCCTGCGAAGAGTCCCTGCGTCGGCTGAAGACCGACTGGATCGACCTCTACCAGATCCACATGCAGGACATCGACACCCCCGAAGAAGAGACCCTGCGCGCCCTCGACGACCTCGTCCACCAGGGAAAGGTGCGCTACATCGGGGCCAGCAACTACGCCGCCTACCGCCTCGCCGACAGCGTGTGGACAAGCCGCAGCCAGGGCCTGGCCCGGTACACCTCGCTGCAGATGCAGTACAGCCTCGTGGAACGGCAGCTCGAGCTGGAGCACGTGCCGCTGGCGGTCGAGCACGGCCTGGGCATCATCCCGTGGTCGCCGCTGGGCGGCGGCTTCCTCACCGGCAAGTACCGCCCGGGCGCCCCCCCGCCCGACGACGGTCGCCTCGCGAAGTGGGCCGACCGGCTGACCCGCTACGACACGCCCCGCCACCGGGCGATCCTCGCTGCGCTGGACCAGGTCTGCGAACAGACCGGCGCCAGCCCCGCCGCCGTCTCGCTGGCGTGGCTGCTGCACAAGCCCGGCGTCACCTCGGTGATCTTCGGCGCCCGCACGGTCTCCCAGCTCGAAGACAACCTGACCGCCGCAGAGCTGTCGCTGTCCGCAGAGCAGGTGAAGCTCCTCGACGACGCCAGCGCCACCGAGCTGCCCTACCCCTACAGCTTCATCGCCCGCGTCGACGGCCGGTGGTAGCGGGCGAGATGGCGGTGCCGATGTTGATCTCACTGATGCTGCTGGCCTGCACCGGGGCGGCGACCGACTCCGGCGGCGCCGCGTCGGACAGCGGGACCGGCGACTCCGGCGACGGCACGCCACCGCCCTGCCCCGTCGATGCCGTCGGCAGCGCTGCCGGAAACCTCCAGGATCCGGCCCTCGTCGAGACCTCCGGCGTCGTCGTCAGCCGCGCCGATCCCCAGCGGCTGTGGATGCACAACGACTCCGGCAGCGCGGCGGTGATCTACGCCGTGTCGCCCGCGGGAGACACGCTGGGGGCGGTCGAGGTCACGGACGTCTCGGCCGACGACTGGGAGGACATCGCCATCGGCCCCGGCCCCGACGGCAAGGGGGACTGGTTGTTCATCGGCGACATCGGTGACAACGGCGTCTCAGACGGGACCGTCCGCATCGCCATGCTCGCCGAACCCGCCCCCGGCGCCGGCAGTGTCGCCGCCCAGGAACTGGACCTGCCGTACCCCGACGGCCCTCACGACGCCGAAGCCATGCTGGTCGACCCCATCAGCGGCGACCTCTACATCATCACCAAGGAGACCGGCGCCCCGGCCTTGGTCTTCGCGACCCAACCGTTCTCACCGATCAAGGACCTGCGCCACGTCGACACCGTCGATCTCAGTGGAGCGGCCAAGGGGATCCTGACCCTGGTCACCGGCGCCGACATCAGCCCCGACGGGCGCTGCGTCTACGTGCGCACCTACACCCACCTGCTCGGCTACCCCCGCGACCCGGCGGAACCGCTGGAGTCGGCCTTCGACCAGGACCCCTTCGTGCTGGCGGTCATGGCCGAGCCGCAGGGAGAGTCCGTCGCCGCCGACGCCCACGGCTACTGGACCGTCAGCGAGGGCAAGGGCGCGGAACTGCACCGCTACGAGATCCCGTGAGCAGCCCCTCCCAGCCCGGCGGCATCCGCACCGTCCCCGGCGCCCGCTTCACCTGCCAGCGGACCGGCTTCTGCTGCCGCTTCCACCAGCTCGGCCCGGTCGAAGCCGACCGCCTGCAGGCCCTCATCGACAGCGACCCACCGTCCTGGTGGCCGCCGGCCGCCGCCGGGCCCTGGAACCGGACCACCATGGGGCCGCGGGGCATGGTGACCGAGCTGGCGCGGGTTGACGGGCACTGTGTGTTCCTCGGCGACGACCAGCGCTGCGGCATCTACACCCACCTCGGCGGCGACGCCCGCCCGGGCTTCTGCCGGCTGTTCCCCTTCCACGTGGTCGACGACCCCGGCGGCGTCTCGGTCACTGTGCGGGAGAGCTGTGCGGGCCGGCTCGCCACACAGGACCACGGCCAACCCGTCGCCGACCAGGCCGCCGCCGCGGTGGCGCTGGCGCGCGCCGGCGGGGTGGTCCATCGCGCCACGGCCGCCGACGTGCAGGTGCTCCCCGGCTGGACGGTGCCCGCCGCGACCTGGCGGAAGTGGACGGACCGCCTCGTCGAGGATCTGTCCACTGGCGGTGGCGCCGCCGGGCTCGTCGCCAGCGGACTTGTCGCCGGGGTCCGCGACCGGCTCGCCGCCTGGGCCGGTGTCGAGCTGCCCACACCCGACCCGGCGCGCGGCATCCTCGCCCTGCGGGCCGTCCTCGCCGCCCTCGACCTGACCTTGCAGCAGGTCATCGCCGCCGGCGGGGCCCCGTCGGACGCAGAAGCCACCTTCGTCTCCGACCAGCACGCCGCCATCCAGGCGGCCGCCGCCGCCCTCGCCAGCGGGCAGCGCGCGGCGCCGCCGGAGGGTGCCGACGCCTACCTCTCCCGGCAGCTCGCCGATCTCCTGCTCGGCCAGCAGCTCTCCCGCAGCGGCGACGTCGCCGCCGGCCTCGGCCGCTTCCTGGCCCTGGCCACCGTCGCGACCCACGCCGCCGGCACCCAGCCGGGCAAGGGCGGCCTCGACCGCCTCTCCCTCGCCCACAGCCACCTCGCCCGCCTCAGCCACAACCAGGCGCTGCGCGCCGTCCTCGCGCGGGCCACCCCCGCCCTGCACGACGCCTTCCTGCACGCCACCGCCTGACGGCCCCGCCCACCGGAACCCACGCCCATGCAGCCCCACGTCCACCCGGTCCAGGTCTACTACGAAGACACCGACCACAGCGGCGTCGTGTACCACGCCAACTACCTCAAGTACTTCGAGCGGGCCCGGGAACACCTGCTCGGCGTCGACGAGCTGGTGTCCCTGTGGCGGGACGAGGGCATCGGCTTCGTCGTCTACCAGTGCAAGCTCAAGTTCCGCGAGGGCGCCCGCTTCGGCGACAGCCTCGAGATCCGGACCACCGTGCGCAAGGCCAGCGACTACCGCGCCATCTTCGACCAGCAGGTGTGGCGGCCCGGCGGCAGCCGCGCGCTGGTCCAGGGCGAGGTCGACCTGTGCTGCGTCGACCGCGACCAGCAGCTCGTCAAGCTGCCGGACCGGGTGGTCGACATGATCGCGCGGCGCTTTCCGGTCGAGGGGTAGGGCGGAAGGAGGGCAGCCGTCACCGCACCCCGACCGTCCGCGGCGCCAGCAGGCCGAGGTCGGCGGCGGCGGCGGTCACGTCCAGGGCGACGTCGGCGGCGGCGCCCGAGCCGAGGCCGCCGCGGAAGACGACCGCGGCGACGGCGAGTCGACCGGGGGTGCCCGGCTCGGCGATGGGTGCGCCCTCGGGCTCGGCCAGCAGGGTGAACCAGGAGTGCGGGCAGGGGCCGTGGCCGCAGGTGGGGACCTCGCCCTCGTCGGCGGCGGCCGGCGCATCGGCGGTGCCGGTCTTCGCATAGACGCGCACGCCCGGCAGGGGGTGGCGCTTCAGCGCCTTGCGGGCGGTGCCGCGGGCGCCGACCTGGTACAGACCGGTCAGCAGCAGGCCGACCTCGTCGGGGTCGTCGAGGAGCGCCTGCTCGGTGCAGGGCGGTCCACCATCGGCCGGACCGACGACGTCGGGGCAGTCGCGGTAGCGACCGTCGCTCACCGCCGCCACGAGCCGGGCCGCCTGGAGCACGTCCATCTCCATGGCCCCCTGGCCGATGGCGGTCAGGCCGAGGCGCCGGCTGGCCTCGGGGCCGGGGTCGAATTCCTCGCAGTCGTCGACGTGGCCGATGCCCACGCCGGCGCAGGCCAGGTCGCGCAGCGCCTGCCGACCGGCGTCGATGCCGACCTGGGCGGCCATGCAGTTGCTGCTGTCACGGAGCATGGCCACGAGGTCGCCGGTCGAGAGGCCGTGGTGACCGTAGCTGTGGATGGGCGCCCGCCAGTCGTCGAGGCCAAAGGCCAGCCGGCCGTCGTCCCAGGTGCACTGCCAGGGGCCGCCGCCGCGGCGGTCGGCGCCGGTGCCGGTGATCACCGGATCGTGGGTGCGCAGCCAGGCGATGGCGCTGAACAGCTTGCCCGGCGAGCCGAGCGCCACCACGCCGGCCCGGGACCCGGCCTTGTCCAGCCACGGGCTGGTGCGGTCGGTGGCCGCGGCCGCATCGAGGGCGACGACCGCGGCCGGGCCACCCGCCATGACCTCGGCCGGGTCGATGTCCGGCCCCTGGGCCAGGGCCAGGATCTGACCACTGTCCACGTCGATGACCGCGACAGCGCAGCCCGTCCCGCGCTCCACCGACGCGCAGGCGTCGTGGGCGGCGGACTGCAGGCCCGCGTGGATGCTGGTGTGGACGGTCCGAGTGGTGTCGGCGTTCCAGGCCGCGACGGCGGCGGCGCGAGCGGCCGGCCGAATGCGGGCGATGGGCACCAGGGCAGACAGATCGCGATGCGTCAGTGGCACCTCCTCCCGGTCCTCGCCGAAGGCGGCGCGGGCCGCGGCCAGCTCCGTCTCTGTCCGGGCGACAGCCAGCACATCACCGTCCTCGTCGAGCAGGGCGTTCCAGGCCGGCAGCGCCGGCAGCCCGCTCAGGCGATCCTCGTACTGCCGCTCGAGCTGCCACCAGGGCCGGACGATGCGACCGTCCATGTCCGAGGGCAGCCCCAGGCGTGTGCCCAGGATCGGCCCCAGCGGCCAGGTCGGCGCGCCATCGTCCACGCCGCGGATCACCTCGCCCTCCCGGGCGAGCACCGCACCACGGTCCAGCTCGTCGGCGAGCCGCTCCAGGGCCCGGGCGTGCCGCAGCACGACCACGGCGTCCTCGCCCGAGCCCACGGTCACGACCACCGGCCGGCCGAGGATCTCCTCGCCCTGCGCGACGCCGGTCCAGCCGAGCTGCGCCGCCGCCGCCACCAGCACGCCACCGGCCACGACCGCCAGGTCGGTCGCGCTCCGCTGCAGGCCAAGCAGGCCGCGATCCCGCCGGCCGCGGGGGGCGCCGTCTTCGGCCATCACCAGCGGCAGGCAGGCGACGAGCACGAAGACCGCCCCGCTGCTCATCCCACGCGACAGGAAGGGCACGACGATGCCGGTCAGCGGGATCCAGCCAACCGTGCCACCGAAGATGACGAAGAGCTGGGCGAGCAGCAGCCCACCGCTGGCGACGGCCACCATGCCGCGCTCCAGCGTGCGGGCGCGGGCGCCGATCCACAGCGCCTGGAGCGCCAGCCCGCCGAGCAGCAGCAGGTAGGCGACGCCACCGACGAGGCCCAGCTCCTCGGCGAGGTGGGCGAGGACGAGGTCGGTGTGCCCCTCGGGTAGCGCGCCGGGATCTGCGTGGCCCAGCCCTCGCCCCCACAGGCCGCCCAGCGCGATGGCCCACAGGGCCTGGGCCGTCTGCATGCCGCGGGCCAGCCCGTTGGTCCAGGGATCGAGCCACATGCGGACCCGCTCCGACGCGAAGCCGCCCACCAGCTCCGGGCGTACACAGACCGCCGCGACGGCGGCCGCGATGACGCCCAGCCCGGCCAGGGCCCAGCGGCGATCGCCGATGGCGGCGTGCAGCAGCCCGACCCACAGCAGGGCGACGACGACGCTCATGCCGAGGTCACCGAGGAAGAAGATCCCACCGAGCAGCAGCAGCAGCAGCCCCACGGCCCCGACCAGCAGGGTGAGCCGCGGGATCGCCACCGGCCCCAGCCGGAGGCGGTGGGTCTGCAGCTTGCGGGCCTGCCCCGCCAGGGACAGCGCGACGAGGACAGCGAAGACCAGCTTGACCAGCTCCAGCGGCTGCACCGCCTTGGACGCGGTGAGCTTGAGGTTCACGTACTGGCGGGTCTTGCGGACCATCTCGTGGTCGACCATGGGCCCGAAGCGCAGGGCGAGCACCACCAGCACCGCGGCGACGCCGGCACCGACCCGCAGGCGGCGGTCGGCGAGGAGGCGATCGACGGGCCAGCGGGGCAGCAGGGCGAGGGCCACGAGCGCCGCGCCGATGGCGATGCCGGTGGCGAAGCGCGGCGCGGTCCACACCTCGGGGCGCAGCGGGTCGCCGTAGCCGAGCTGCAGGGTCAAGCCGAGGCCGGTGAGGCCCACCACGGCGGGCAGCACCACGGGCGCCGGCAGGTGCAGCCCGGAGCGGCGCAGCGACCACAGCCGGGCGGCCACCAAGAGGCCGACCGCTCCCGTCCACAGCCACAGCGAGGAGACGGCGGCGGCCCGCACATCCTCCGGGGTGCGCACCGCGACGCGGGCCAGGCCCGCGACCTGGTCGAGCACCTGGTCCACCGCCGCCTGGGCCCCCATCCACGTGGCGACCACGAAGCCGAGGACCGTCAACAGCTCCAGCGACAGCAGAGGTGTTCGGGACGAAGCGCGCATCGGACCCTCCTCTCTGGGTACGTGCAGCCCTCATGCCCCGCGGAAGCGCCGAGCGGTCCCCACCGCCGCCCTACGGCGCAGCCGCCACGACCGAGAACGGTTCCACCCCACCGGTCAGGTACAGACCCGCCATCACGCAGGCGGCCGCCGCAGCCACGGTCAGCCCCGCCGACAAGCGGGCGAGGGGTTGATCTCCACGCGCCCGGGCAAGCCGCGCGCCGACGCCCCCGAGGCCGCCCACGGCCAGGGCACCGACGAGCACGTCGGCCGGCGAAAGGACCAGCACCACCACCGAGCTGAGCCCCACCGAGAGCAGGGCCACCGCCAGCGACAGCCACACATCTGCGGCCATGGAGGGCGGGGGAGCGACGACGGGTGACGGCTGCTGAACCGGGGGCGGATCCGGCCGCTTCTCCGGCCAGGGCTCACCCGGCTCGTCGGCGGCCTTGTGCAACAGCAGCAGCGCCTGGTCCAGGGCGTCGACCAGGGGCTCCACGCTGTCGGTGCGGGCGAGGTAGTCGGGTTCGAGCGCCGCGAACAGGTGCTGGACCAGCAGCTTGCGGGCCGAGCGGCTGTACTGCCAGCCCAGCCCCTCGGCCCGCGCGAGGCGGTCGAAGTGCCGCTCGAAGTGGTCACGATCCTGCTGTCGCATCTGCTCGAACAGATCCAGGCGCGCCAGGCGGGCCGGCGGCACGTCCGATGGCACGCCCCGGTCGCTCAGCATCTGTCCCTCTTCTCGCAGGAAGGGCCGCATGTGCCCACCGGGCACGCGGATCTCCAGGATGCCGTCGTCGTTGAGGTCTACGCTGCGCGGCGTGCGACCGACGATGGACCAGAACACCGTGGCACCGACTCCGTACACGTCCTGCTGCACCGTCGCCGGCCCCACGAACTCGACCATCTGCTCCCACGGGAAGAAGCCGCGGGTGCCCCGCCGCGTGTGGGTCGAGTCGCGCCGGGTGAGCCGGGCGCTGCCCAGGTCGGCCAGCACCACCAGCGGCGGCTGGTCGCCGCGATCACGCACGAGCGCGTTGGCCGGCTTGATGTCGCGGTGGACGAGCACGCTGCCGAGGGCCGCGGGCGAGAGGCCGTGGAGCCGCTGGACCGCGCGGGCAAAGGCGACGAGGGCCTGCAGCCGCCACCGCAGGCTCTGCTCCTGGCGGGGACGCCCGATCCAGGCTTCCAGGTCGCAGTCGTAGCGCTGCATGACGATGAAGGGCGGCGCGTTGGGGTCCGCGGGACCGTCCACGACCTCGACCACGGCCGGCACGCCGCCGCGCTGGGCGTCGTTGAGCTTGCGCAGGGCGTGCAGTTCCAGGCGCAGCTCCCGGTAGCTGGACAGTCCCTTGGCGACCTTGATGACGAAGTCGCCGCCGGTGCCCGCACAGTGCCAGACCTCGCCCTGGGCACCGTCGCCGAGGGGGCTGACCAGCTCGTCGGCTGTGTAGCTGCCGCGCTGTCCGACGTAGGTGTGGAAGGGTCCGGCCTGGAAGGCGGAGCTCACGGCAGCCACCAGTCCAGCGGGGCGATGGCGAGGAAGCACCAGCCCACACCGACCGACACCACCGCCGCCAGCCCGGGCACCGTCCAGCCCGCGACGACGCGCGCGGCGCGGTCCGAGGTCGACGTCCCCGCAAGCGTCAGCAGCAGCAACGCAGCCGCCAGCCCGACCAGCAGGCCGCGCCCCGGCACGACGCCCTGCTGCGCGGCCGCGACGAGCAGCAGCCCCGGCCCCACCAGGGCGAGGCCCAGGCCGACGATAGACAGCGCCGTCATCCGCAACCGCCCTCCACCCGGGTGTCCGGGCCCCGACGCACCGCGCCCACCAGCGCTTGCAGGCAGCGCTCCTCGGCCAGGGTGCCCGGGCCATGGATGTCCACCGAGCCCGCGGCCAGCGCACAGTCGGCGCCGACGACCAGCCGGGCGCCCACGCCCTCCAGGGCGATGTCCAGGTGCAGGCCGGGTTCGTCCAATTCGCAGGTCTGCAGGCGAAGGGTGGCGCCCTCTTCCACGCGCAGCCTCCAGGTGCCGAGGAGGGGGTCGGCGGGCGGCGCGAGCAGCGCGACGTCCGCTTCCGTCTCGAAGCCTAGCACCGTCGACAGCTCTCCGTCCCGCAGGACGAGCGGCTG
>CAZRFD010000106.1:0-25192 GCA_964599085.1 uncultured Enterobacterales bacterium
CTGCGCTACCGCAAGACCCGCAGCCGGAGGAGCTGATGCGCCAGGTCATCATCTATGGAGTGCTCCTCGCCCTGGTTCTCGGCGGCGCCTGGTACCAGTACACCGCCGAACCCGGCGCCGACGCCGGGGACGAGGTCGTGCTCGTCCAGGGCAAGCCCGACGACATCGACCGCGTGTACTGGGAGGGCAAGGACAGCAGCGTCACGCTCACCCGGAAGAGCGACGCCCACGGCGACTACCTGTGGGTCGACTACGTCAAGGTCCAGGACAAGCCGGTCGAGGGGCCCACGCCGCTCGCGCCGACCGACGCCGCCGACGCCGCCGACGCCGCCGACGCCGCCGACGCTGCCACGCCGCCAACCGAGCGGGTCGAGAAGAAGACCATCTTCAAGGCCAGCGACAAGGGCGACGAGCTGCTGGGCAAGCTCGCCCCTTTGCACGCCATCCGCAAGCTCGAACAGGTCGACGCCGAGAAGCTGGAGGTCATCGGCCTGGACAGCCCCGAAGAGAAGGTCGTCATCACCAGGGGCGGCAAGGACGTCGTCATCGAGATCGGCGGAGAAGCCTACGGCACCAAGGATCGCTACGTCCGCGTGGTCGACACCGGCGACATCTACCTCGTCGACGACCAGCTCCTGAAGTCGCTGCAGTACGCCCGCACGCGCCTGGTCGACCGCAGCCTGTGGTCCATGGACAAGCCCGACGTCGCCACCATCGAGATCGCCACCGACGGAAAGGCCATCAAGGTCGAGCAGAAGAACCCCGACGATCCCAAGGCCGCGACCTGGGTGTACGCCGACGACCAGGAACCGGCCGAGCAGATCACCACCTGGCTGGACAAGGCGCTCAAGCTCAAGGGCACCAGCTACGTCGACCCCGACGACGACGACGCCCCGAAGGATCTCGTGGTCCGCTTCTCGATGACGCTGACCCCGGCCGAGGGCAAGCCCGAGACGGTCGAGGTCCTCCAGGATGGCGACGAGGGCGCCTGGTTCGCCCGCAGCGAGCACACCCGCGGCACGCTCAAGGTGATCAAGGCCACCGCCCGCGCCCTGGCCGAAGATGTCGGGGCGCTGGTCGAGCGCTAGGCGCGCGCAGCATCGCCGTCAGTCGTCGAAGACCCCGACCACCACGACGGTGATGTTGTCGTCGCCGCCGGCGTCCAGCGCCTGCTGCACCAGGGTCTCGGCGAGGTCGTCGAGGCGGGTGTCGTCGACGATCTGCGCGATGCGGTCGTCGTCGAGGGGGTCGGTCAGGCCGTCGCTGCACAGCAGGAAGACGTCGCCGTGCCGCACGGGACGGGTACTGGTGTCCGGTTCCACGGGGCCGTGGTAGCCGACAGACTGGGTGAGGATGTTCTTGTGCGGGACGATGCGGGCGAGCTTGGGGGTGAGGCGCCCGGCGTCGATCTCCTGCTGGACCACGGTGTGGTCGCGGGTCAGCCGCTGCAGGCGGCCGTCCCGGGCGAGGTAGATGCGGCTGTCGCCGACGTGGCCGATGTGGGCCATGCCGTCTTCGACGAGCAGCACGCAGACCGTCGTGCCCATGCCGGTGTGCTGCGGCGCTTCCTGGGCCGCCCGGCGGATGCGCAGGCTGGCCTGGTTCATGGCGTAGCGCAGCCGCTCGCGGATCTGCTCTTCGCTGTCCGGTGCGGCCCGGTCCAGCCGGGTCTCGTCGGGGTCGTGTTCGCCGAGGAGCACGTCACGGAGCGCTTCCACGGCCAGCGCCGAGGCCACCTCTCCCGAGGCGTGCCCGCCCATGCCATCTGCAACCACGAAGAGACCGGAGTCCAGCTCCACGAGGAACGAGTCTTCGTTGTGTTCGCGCACCGGACCAGGGTCCGTGCGTGCCTGGGCTTCAAGTCGCGTGGTCCGCATGCCGTCCTCCCCCAAGTTCCAGCATGCCTTCACCGGCACGCTCGACCTTCTGGTGCGGGTAGCATGGCATAACTTCCGCGCGCCGCCGGCGTGCGCAAGGCGCTACCATGCGCAACAGCGCGCCAGGCGCCAGCTTCACTCATGCACGACACCGCGGCACACACCATCCCAGGCCCCGGGGCAGACATCGGCCCCTACCTGGTCGTCGGCGAGCTCGGCCGCGGCGGCATGGCGTCGGTGCTGGAGGTCGTCCATCGCGACGGCGGCGAGCACCGCGCGCTCAAGCTGATGCTGCCGACCAGCCGCTCAGGTGAGGCGGCGCGCCGCATGGAGCGCGAATTCGTCACCCTGTCACGCCTCGACCACCCCGCCGTCCTGCGGGTCTTCGACGCCGGCCTGTACCAGGGCCGGCCCTGGTTCGTGACCGAGAAGCTGGTCGGACAGGATCTCCGCGACGCGGTCGAGGGCTGGCGCAGCGTGCCGCCGGCGGAACGCTACCGGCGGGCCCAGCACGTCCTGGTCGAAGTGGCCGGCGCCCTGGCCTACATCCACGACCAGGGCCTGGTGCATCGCGACGTCACCCCCGGCAACATCATGCTGCTGCGGGACGGCAGCGTCCGCCTGATGGACTTCGGCGTCGTCAAGGAACCGGGTGCCGAGCTGACCCAGGCCGGCGAAGTCGTCGGCACCGTCGCCTACATCGCCCCAGAACAGATCACCGGGGGCGTCATCGACGCCCGTACCGACCTCTACGCCCTCGGCGCCGTCCTCTACAAGATGCTGACCGGGCGGCGCCCGTTCAACGCGCGCAACCTCGCCGGCTACCTCGACAAGCACCTCAACCGCCCGCCGCGCCCGCCACACGAGCTCGCCCCCACCCTGCCGGCCCGCCTCGACGAGATCTGCCTGCGCCTCCTCGCCAAGGACCCCGACGACCGCTTCGCCTCGGCCCGCCACCTCCTGCTCGCCCTGCAGGACGAGCCGCTCCTGCCGGGGCTCGCCACCGCCAGCATCGACATCAGCACGCTGCCCGTGACGGGGCGCTCCCACGAGCTGGCCGCCATGCGCGACGCGGTCACCCGGCTCATCGAGCCGCTGGGCGGCTTCCGCGCCGAGGAGATGACCGGCCCCACAGACGAGGGCCGCGCCCCGCCGCGCCCCCCCGGCGGGGTGCTCATCCTGGAGGGGAGCGACGGCATGGGCACCAGCCGGCTCGCCACCGAGCTGCGCGCCATGGCCGCCCAGGTCGACGTCTCCGTGACCCGCGTCCGCGGCACCGGCGACACGCGGCCCTGGTCGGGCTTCCGCAAGGTGATCGAGGGCCTGCGCGAGCTGCCGGGCTTCACCCTCCCGGCCGCCGTCGACCAGGCGCTGGCGCAGCAGCGGGGGCGTGACCGCTGGGCGGTCGCCGCGGCGGCCCGCGATCTGGTCGCCGCCTTCGGCCCGCGCGTCATCATCGTGGAGGACGCCCACCGCGTCGACCGGGCCAGCCTCGACCTGCTCGCCTACCTCGTCCGCAACCTCGTCCAGGGCGACCGCTTCCCGCTGCTGGTGCTGCTGACCAGCGACTCCACCGTCCCCGGCGGCAGCCTCGACGAATTCTGCTCGCGGGACCTCGGCGACGTCCAGCCGACCCGGCTGCACCTGTCGCCGCTGTCGGTGGCCGCCGTCGAAGAACTGCTGCTGCACCTCGTCGTCGACGGCCCCGCCGCGCGGGCGCTCGCAGCCCGCCTCGCCCGGGACGGCGAGGGCAACCCCTTCTTCGTCATGCAGATGCTCCGAGGACTCGTAGAGGAGGGCGTGATCGCCCGCGGCGACGCCACCCGCCGCGGGCGCGTGCTGCTCACCGCCGACGAGCTGGCCCGGGCCACCCTGCCGGTGCCCGCCACGATCCGGCAGGCGCTCCAGTCCCGCCTCGCCCGCCTGCAGGCGTCGTCGCTGCACCTGCTGGAGCTGCTGGCCGTCGCCCGAGAACCCCTGCTGATGCCCGTCCTGGCCCTGGCCTCCGACCGGACAGGGGACGAGGGCCTCGACGTAGAAGTGGTCGGCCTGGTCGAGGCCGGGCTGCTCACCCTGGGTGAAGCCGGTGCCGCCCGCGTGGCGCTCGCCCGCCATCGCCTCGCCGATGTCCTGGTCGAGGGCATGAACGACCTGCACGCCCGCGAGCTGCACGCCCGCCTGGCCCGGGCGCTGGAGCGCCACCACCGCACCGAACCGCAGCGCGCCGTCGCCGCCCTCGCCGAGCACTTCGCCGCCGCCGGACGCCCGGCCGTGGCCTGGCCCTACCTGCTGATGGCCGCCAACCTCCAACAGGACCGCGGTGAGATCGGCGACGCCCTGCGCCTCGTCGAGCGCGGGCTGGACATGGAACCGCGCGCCCGTGCCTACACCCCCCTCGCAGAAGCCGACCGGCGCCTGGCCGAGGGGCTCCGCCTCCGCACCACCTCGCTGGTCCACCTCGGCCGCTGGGAGGAAGCGGCGACGGAAGCGACGCGCGCGCTCGAGGTGGCGGAAGCGCTGGGGGAAGACCTCGCCGTCGCTCGGGCTGCGACAGAGGTCGGCGCCCTGCACCGGCGCCGCCACGACCTCGACCAGGCCGAGATCTGGCTGACCCGGGCCCTCGCCCACGCCGACGCTGGCGGCGCCATCGCCCTGCGCCAGGCCCGGGTGATCCCGCTCTACGAGCTGGGCGCCGTGCACTGGGCGCGCGGCGACCTCGACGAAGCCCGCCGCTTCTGGGTCGAGACCGTGTCCGCCGCCGAAGCGCTCCAGGACGAGAAGAGCCAGGCCATCGCCGCCAACGGCCTGGGCGTGCTGGCGCTGTGCCGGGGAGAGGCCGCCGAAGCACGCCGCCACTTCGAGCGGGCCATCGAGGTGAGCAAGCGCCACGGCATGGCCGAGCGGCTGGTCGTCTCCCGCATCAACCTCATCGAGCTGCACCACATGACCGGCAACCTCCGCAAGGGCACCGAGCTGGCCGATCGCACGGTGGCGGAAGCGCGCGAGGTGGGCATCGCCTACGGCATCGCGCTCGGCCTGCGCTACCGGGCGCTGGTGCTCGCCGACCTCGGCCGCTTCGCCGACGCCGCCGAGAACGCCCAGACCGCCGCGACCATGCAGGAGGCCCTGGGCAACCCCGAAGAGCTGCTCTCCGCCCGCGTCATGTCGGCCCGGGTGGCGCTGTACCGGGCCGATCTCGACGCCGCCGACGCGGCGCTGGACGCCATCGAGCCCCTCCTCGCCGACCACGACACCGAGGGCTTCGGTCCCGTCGTCCACGCCTGGCGGGCGCGCATCCTGGCCGCCCGCGGCCAGCCCGAGCTGGCCCGCGCCGCCGTCGCCCGCGCCGAAGCCGCCCCCGGCCGCCGGTGGCCGCACCAGCGCATCCGCGTCCTGCTCAACGTCGGCCGGGCCCACGAAGTGCTCGGTGAAGCCGACCGCGCCGCCGACCTCGCCGACGAAGCGCTGCGCCTCGCCGACGCCAGCGGCTACCGGCTCTACGCCATGCGGGCCCGGCAGGTCGCCGCCCGCACCGTGGCCGACGAAGCCACCCGCGCCCGGCACCAGCGGGTCGCCGACGCGCTCGCCCGCTCGCTCGCCGCGAACCTGCCCCGGGACGACGCCGCCAGCTTCATGGCCCGGCAGCCGCGCCTGGAGCAGCCCGCGAGCTGACCACGCACAGGTCCACAGTCGGTGCGCCACCGCCCGAGTACACTGCCGCCGATGTCGGTCGAGACCCCGCCCCTGCCCGGTGACGAGGTCGGCTCCTACCGCCTGGGGGCGGTGCTCGGGGTCGGCGGCATGGCCACCGTGTACCTGGCGACGGCGCCGGACGGCCGGCAGGTCGCCGTCAAGATCCTCCACCCCGGCAAGGCCGACACCGACGACGCGCGCCGCTTCCGCCGCGAGTTCCTCACGCTGGCGGGGCTGCGCCACGACAACATCGTCGAGGTCTACGAAGCCGGCGTGGCCGGCGACTACCCCTGGATCGCCATGGAGTACGTCCACGGAACCGATCTGGGCAGCCTCATCGAGCGCTGGCGGGACGATCCCCCCCGCGACCGCTTCGAACAGGTCGAGCAGATGCTGCGGGGGCTCTGCGCCGCCCTCGCCCACGTCCACGGACGCGGCCTGATCCACCGCGACCTCAAGCCGAGCAACGTGCTGGTCACCGACCAGGGTGTCGCCAAGCTGACCGACTTCGGGGTCGTCAAGGCGCCGGGTGTGTTCACCACCCAGCTGACGATGGCCGGCCGCCTGGTGGGCACCATCGCCTTCATGGCCCCCGAGCAGATCACCGGCGAGACGGTGGACTCACGCGCCGACCTCTACAGCCTGGGGGCGGTGCTCTACATGATGTTGACAGGGGACAAGCCCATCCAGGCCGAGACCATCGCCGGCTACCTGTCGCGGCACCTCACCCACGCCCCCCGCCCGCCGGGAGAGCTGGACCCCGCGGTCCCCTCGCGACTGGAGACCATCTGCCTGCGGCTGCTGGCCAAGGACCCCGGCCAGCGCTTCGCGTCGGCGCGCCAGGTGCTGGCGGCGCTGGACAGCGACGCCCCCGATGCGCGCCCCACCCTGCATGGGCGCGACGCCGAGCTGGCCACGCTCATGGCGCGGGTCGACCAGGTCGCCCAGGGGGCCGGCGGCGTGCTGGCGATCACGGGCCCCGAGGGCGTCGGCAAGACCATGCTCCTCGACGAGCTGCGCGATCGGGCCCGCCAGGCCGGTCACCACGTCGCCGCCGCCGATGGTGCCGGTGCCCTGCCCATGCAGGCGCTGCGCAGCCAGGTCCCCGGCGGCGACCCGGCCGGCGAAGACCTCACCGACCCCAGCGCCGACATCGCCGAGCGCACGGCCGGCACGCCGTGGACCCTCATCGTCGACAACCTCGACCAGCTCTCGCCCGCCGAGCTCGACAGCCTCACGCGGCTGCTCCGCGACCGCGTCGCCATCCTGGGCGAACCGCTGCTGCTGGTCGGCGCGGTCCGCGACGGCCGCGGTCGAGCGGCCGACCTCGTCTCCGGCGCGGCCACCGGACTGACGCCGGACCTGGTCGAGGTGGGGCCGCTGGAGGGCCGGGACATCGTCGCCATCGTCCGTGAGCGGGGGCTCGCGGGCGCGGCCGCAGCCGTCCTCGGCCGCCGGCTGGCCCAGGAGTCCGAGGGTGTCGTCGGCGCCGTCATCGAACAGCTCGAGGCCATGGAGCGCGACGGCTGGTTCGAGCACCGCCGCGGCGAGCTGCGCGTGACCCGGTCGCTCGAAGCCCTGCGGGAGGAGCCGCTGCCGGTCTCGGCCCGGGTGCGATCGCGCGAAGCCGAGCGCCTCGGCCGCCTGCCAGCCGAAGCCCGCGCGCTCCTCGACGCCGTCGCGATCCTCGGCGCAGAAGCGCCGCTGAGCCTCGTGGCGGCCGTCGCCGGCATCGCGCGCGGCACCGCGTCCGGGGCCGCCGATGTGCTGGCGGAAGCCGGCCTCGTCCGCCGCCGCCCAAAGGGCGCCGACGAGTTGCTCGCCATCGGCTCCGACCGCCTCCGCGATGTCGTCACCGGAGAGCTGGACCCGGCGCGCCGCGAGGAGCTGCACCGCGCCGCCGCCCACCTGCTCATCGCACGTACCCGCCGCCGGAGCGACGCCCTCACCGACCTGATCCTCCGCCACCTCCTCGCGGGGGGGGACGATGTGCGCGCCTACCCCTTGCTGCTGCAGACCGCGCGCCGCCGCCTGGCAGCCGATCGCGTCGACGACGCGGCCAGCCTGCTGCGCCGGGCCACGGGCGCCCAGCGTCGCGCGGAACCCGCCCTGCCGCCCCCCGACGCGGCGCGCCATCGCAAGACCCTCGCGGCACTCCTCGGCGAGGTCCGGGAGCGCACCGGCGATCTGACCGGGGCGATCGACGCCTGGCAGCAGGCGCTGGCCGAGGCCCGGGCCGACGGCGACCGCCTGCTCGAGGCGCGCGCGCTGGCGGGGATCGGCCTGGCCCACGCGCGGCGTGGCGACAGCGAACCCGCTGCCCGCAAGCTCCAGACCGCGTACGGGCGCCTGCCGCGGGGCGATCCCATGTGGCCCGCCGTCGCTCGGGCGCTGGCCCGTACGCGCCTCGACCAGGGCCTGGTCGATGACGCCGAGTCCCTGTGGCACGAGCTGATCGCCGTCGCCCTCGACACCGGCAGCGAGCGGGCGGAAGCACAGGGCAAGGCGGGCCTCGCCGTCGTCGCCCTCGCCCAGCAGCCGCTGGACCGCGCCCGCGAAGCGCTGGCCCGGGCTGCCGCGCGCCTGCGGGTGCTCGAAGACGACGCCGCCCTCGTCCCCGTGCTGCTGCGCCTGGCAGAGGTGCTGCTGGCAGACGGTGCGCTCTACGAAGCGCGCGAGCGCTCGCTGGAGGCCGAGCGCGCCACGCGCGGCCCCGGGCACGCCATCGCGCGGATCCATGCGCTCGGCCTGACGGCCTCGGCGCTGTGTGCCCTGGGCATCGACGTGGAGGCCCGCCAGGTTGCGCGTGAAGCCGTCGAGTTGGCGCGCAGCCGCGCGACCGTGGACTCGCCGCGCCTGACGCTCTCGCTGCTGCCGGTCGTCCGCGCGCTGCTCGACCTCGACCTGCCGGACGAGACCGAGGGGCTCCTCCCCGACAGCCTCCCGCGCTCAGCCCCGGGTCTCGACGACGTCCAGGGCCAGCTCCTCGCGCTCCAGGCCCGGCGCTGCTCGTGGCGTGAGCCCGCCCGCGCCTCGGTCCTCGTCGCCCGGGCCCTCGCCCGCCCGGCCCCGCTGCTGCGCACCGCCACCGCGCGCATCGGCCTGGACTGCGCGCACGCCGTGACCCGGGCCCACGACCCGGAAGCCGCCGAGGTCATCGCCATCGCCCGCGGCCGCGCGAACGGCGCCGGCCTGCGCCTGTGGCAGCTCGAGAGCCTCGTGCTGGCGACACGGAACGGCGACGAGGACGCCGCTGGACAGGCTGCGGCGCTCGCCGACACCCTCGACCGCGCCCTGGGAGCGGCCGGTCGTTTCTCGGCGCGCTGGACCGCCTGACCAGCCCTCCTCGCCCTCCATGGCGATAGGCTTGCGGCCGTGACCACGCCACCGCCCGGACCTGCTTCCAACGCGCCGCCCGCCGAGATCGAGATGGGCGGGATCGTCCTGCGTCCCGGCGACGCCGTCGACAGCTACCGCTACGAACGCCCCGCCGGCAAGGGCGGCATGGCCTGGGTGCTCAAGGCGCACGATCCCAGCGGGCAGGCGGTCGCACTCAAGGTCCTGAAGGCCAGCCGCATGCGCACCGGACTGGCCCGCTTCCGCCGCGAGTTCCGCGCGCTCTCCCGCCTCGACCACGACAACATCATCCGGGTCGAGAGCTGGGGCGACATCCACGGCCACCCCTACCTGGCCATGGAGTTCATCGACGGCACCGACCTGCACACCGCCATCCGCAAGATGAACCGACGGCCGGGGGCGGTGCGCTGGCCGTGGGTCGAAGACGTCCTCATCCAGCTCTGCCGGGCGCTGGGGCACCTGTCGCGGCGCGGCCTGGTGCACCGCGACCTCAAGCCCAGCAACGTGCTGATCACCCGAGACGGGGTCTGCAAGCTCACCGACTTCGGCATCGTGAAGGACCTCGACCCCAGCCGCGACCCCTTCGTGTCGTCGACGCTGGTGGGCACCTGGGCCTACGCCAGCCCCGAACAGATCGCCGGCGAACAGATCGACCACCGCAGCGATCTGTACAGCCTCGGGATCATCCTCTACGCGATGCTCACGGGGCGGCGCCCCTTCGCCGCCGAGAACATGAAGGGCTACCTGGCGCAGCACCGCACACAGACGCCGCTGCCGCCGCACGAACTGACACCCGACGTGCCTCTGCACCTCGAGGAGATCTGCCTGCGCCTGCTGGCAAAGTCCCCCCGGGATCGCTTCCAGTCCGCCAGCGAGGTCCTCGAAGAGCTGCTCGCGGACGAACCGGACACCGACGCCGACGCCGGCCTGGGCCTGCCGGTGTGGACCCCTCCCTTCGTCGGACGCGACGCCGTCCTGGGCGGGGCCCGGGAAGCGCTGGCCCGGCTCACCCGCAGCGCGGGCGGCGTGCTCCTGCTGGAGGGTGCCGAGGGTTCGGGCCGCAGCCGGGCACTCGAAGCGGTCGCCCAGGAGGCACGCGCCCGCGGTCTTCCCGTCTACAGCTTGCGCTTCAACACCGGGGAAGCGGCCTTCGCCGGCCTGCTGCGCCTGGCACGCGACATCGGCCGGGAGCTGGGATCGGACGCTCCTCCGGAGCTGGCTCGGGCCATCGCCCGCTTCGCCGAGGGGCGCGGGCGCCTGCCCGGCGACGCCCGCTACCAGCTCTTCGACGGCGTCCGCAGCGCGCTGTCCAAGCTGCTGGAGCGCGGCCCGCAGGTGCTCGCCCTCGACGACCTGCACGCAGCCCCCCGGCCGCTCATCGACCTGCTCGGCTACCTCGTCCGCTCCCTGGTCAGCCGGGACGGCCAGGCGCTGCTGGTGGTCGCCGCTGTGCGCGCAGAGACCGGCCGCGCCGACGCCCTGCGGGACGACCCGCGCCAGACCGGCAACGACTACGTCGCCTTCCGCACCGGGAAGGACCTCGGACTGATCCCCGAGATCCTCGCGCTGCACCCACTCCGCATCGTCCACATCGAAGCCATCGCGGTCAGCCTTCTGGGGCCCGGACAAGCGGCGTCCGCCCTCGCCCGCCGGCTGCTCGATGCGACCGGCGGTGATCCACTGTTCGTGGTCGAGTTCATCCGCAGCCTGATGCAGCGGGGTGTCATCGTCGAGCGAGAGGGCCAACACTGGGTCCTGACCATCAGCCCGACCGAGCTGACGCCCGAACGCCTGGGCCTGCCCCCGGGGCTGCGCCAGGCCATCCGCGAGCGCCTCGGCGTCCTCCCCGACGACAGCCGCGCGATGCTCGAGGTCATCGCCGTGGCCGGTCGAGAGGTGGATCTGGACGTCGTCCTGGACGTGGTCGAGCTGGTCGACAGCGAACAGAGGGTGGTGATCGTCGACGAAGCCGACGACATCTCCCTGCACCCCGGTGACCTGGTCGAGGGGGACCTGCCGACCGAAGACCTCCCGACAGAGGTCGCCCCGACCGCGGGAGAGGTGCTCGAAGATCACACCGGCAGCAGCGCCATCGAGGATCGGTGGATGGACGCCCTCGACCAGCTCATCGCCGAGGGCCTGGTCGAGGAGCGGCGCGAGGGGCTCAGCACGACCGTGGCCCTCACCCAGCGTCAGGTCGGCGAGGTGGTCACCGATGACCTTCCCGAGCGGGCGATGTCCGACCTGCACCGCCGCCTCGCGGCCGCGCTGGAGGTGCGCTTCGCCGACAGCCCCATCGCGGCCGAGGACATCGGCGAACACTACCGCCGCGCCGGCGACGCCGGCCGCGCCTGGACCTACCTGGTCCGCGCGACAGTCGGCCTGCTGGAACGCTCGCTGATGGCCGAAGCCAGCGAGATGCTGGCCCGTGCCCGGGCCATCCAGGATCTCGCGCGCGCCGCGGTCCCCCGACGATCCGGCGACCCCGCGCCCGGTGGCCCCGACGAGGAGCGCGCCTTCCAGCTCCAGTCGCTGGAGCTGGACGAGGTCGAAGCCGAGCTGCTGTTCAACCGCGGCGACTGGGACGCCGCAGGCCGAGCGCTGGACAACCTCCGGCGCCGCGCCAACGCCTTCGGCCAGCACGCGATGGCCGCGCGGGCGGCCATCAAGCACGGCACGACCCTGCGCCGCCTGGGCCGATCCGGCGAGGGCGAAGCCGAGATCCGCAAGATCCTGGTCGGGGCCCGCAAGCGCCACGAACGCGACCTGGAGCTGACCGCCCTGCAGGCGCTGGCGGGCATCGCCTGGGGGCGCGGTGACCTCGACGCCTGCGAGACCCTCGCCAGCCAGGGCTTGATCGGCAGCGCCGACCCCGACCTCGCAGAGGGGCGGGCGGGGATCCTCCTGGCACTCACCACAGTCCAGGCCAGCAAGGGGCAGCTTGCCGCCGCCATCGCCGGCCTCGCCGAAGCCGAGGAGCTGCTCCGCGGCCTCCGCGACAAGCGCACGCGGGCCAACGTGCTGGTGAACCTCTCCGAGATGCTGACCTGGAAGGGGGACCTCGCCGCCGCCTTCGCCCGCGCCGAGGAAGCCCTGTCGCTGTCACGCGATCTCGTCTACCGCATCGTCGAGAGCAGCGCGCTGCGAGCGCGCGCCATCGCGCTCATCGCCATCGGCGACAAGCCGGGGGCCTGCATCGACCTGACCCAGGGGCTGAGCATCGCCAAGGAGCTGGGCATCAACGAAGAGATCGTGCCCATCCGCTTCCACCTCGCGCGCGTGGCGATCCTGGACGGTCGCGCCGACAAGGCCGAGGAACACCTGACCGCGGCCCGTGCCGCGGCCATGCACAGTGACCCCGAGAGCTTCTCACCGGCGATCGAAGCGCTGCTGTCCAAAGCCCTGGCGCGCCAGGGCCACGAAGACGCCGCGCGACGGGTGCTGGAGGGCGCCCAGGCCGAGCGTGAGCGGCTGCACGCCCCCCGTCGAACCGAGCTTTCCCTGCTGCTGGGGCACGCCCACCTCGCCCTCGGAGAGACCGACGCCGCCCTCGCCATGATCCGGGACGCCGCCCGCACCGCGTCCACCTTCAACTTCCGCACCTGGGCGCTGCTGGCCTGGTCGCTGATCGCCCAGCACGCCGAGGGACCGGAAGCAGACCGCGCCCGCGACACCGGGGCCGCCATCGCCCGGGGCATCCTGGCCACGCTGTCACCGGACCGGGCCAACCTCTTCCGCCGCCAACCGGCGGTGGTCCGCCTGCTGGGCATGCCGCTGCTGTAGCAGCGGACCGTCCCCACCGGTCCGGTCCGGTCAGCCCCCGTCCTGCTGCTCTGCCCAGCGGATGACGCGACGGGCGTCCGCCCAGCGCGTGGCGTCGCTGCGTGCACCCAGCAGGGTGATGAGCAGGCGCTGGCCGGTGCGGGTCTGGACCAGGGTCGTCAGGCAGTAGCGGGCGGTGTCCGTGTAGCCGGTCTTACCCACCTCGACCTCGACGCGGGTGCCGTGGATGAGCTTGTTGGTCGAGCCCAGCCGGCGTGGCGGGTGGGGGTCCCGCTCCAGCAGCCACGAGGGCGACGAGGCAGCCAGGGACAGGGCCGGCACCGACGACAGGGCGAGCGTTGCCCTGGCGATGTCGCGGGCGGTCGAGAGGTCTTCGTCTTCGAGGCCCGACGGGTCCGTCCACTGCGAGGAGGTCATCCCGAGCTGGGCACTGACCTCGTTCATCCGGTCGACGAGGTCGTCGACCCCCACACCCGCCGCCGGTGCCAGCGCGTAGGCCGCGCGGTTGTCGGAGGCGACCAGCGCCGCCCCGAGGAAGTCCCAGCCCGATCCACAGTCGCCGGTGGACAGGCGGGAGCGGGCCCCACTGCGGGTCGGCCACTGCTCGATCCCGATGCAGGCCCGGTCGTCGAGGTCCGGCGAGAACGACGCGTAGGCCAGCGATGCCACCGTCTTGGTCAACGAGGCCACCGGCCGCAGATCGTCGGCCCGTCGCTCGAAGAGCACCTGCTCGCGGTCGACGTCATAGACGATGGCCGCCGCCGAGCGCACCCGTGGGCCGGTCGTCGGCCCCCGCTGGTCCAGGCCGGGCAGCGCCCAGGCGTCCGCGCCCGGCACCCAGGCCGGCGGGACCCAGACGGGGGGCGCTTCCGCGCTGTCGACCGCTCCCCCGGCCAGCTGCCCCTCACCCGCCGCCGGCACCCCGACGTGGGCATCCGCCGGGTGGCGACTCCCCGCAGCGAGGATTGCCGTGGTCAGGCCGAAGGCCACGATGAACAGGCTGGCGAGGCGGAGGGGGCGAGGCATCGGCCGCCGCTATCGTGATCCCTGGTACTTGTCCGGTCCGCAGATGTCAACGCCTGCAACGGGCGTTACCGCGCGTATGAGACAGGAGCGGCCCTGATCGACCCATCCGAGTTCCCCGCCCACATCGGGCCCTACGTGACCGAGCGCCTGCTCGGTCGGGGGGCGATGGCTGCGGTGTACCTGTGCCGGGACCCGCAGGGGGAAGCGGTCGCCGTGAAGTGGCTGGACCTCTGCGTGCCCGGCGGCGGAGACGACGACTCGGCGCTGACCCCGCCCCTCCTGCGTCGCTACGAAAACGAGGTCCGCGCCCTGCTAAGGGTCGACCATCCCGGCGTGATCCGCTACCGCGACCACGGCACCTGGCACGACCGCCCCTTCCTGGTGATGGACTTCGTCGAGGGGGGTGACCTCCGGCTCTACACGAAGAAGCTCGCCGAGCGCCCCGCCACCGAACGCTACGCCCGCTGCCGCACCATCGGCCAGACCCTGTGCGAAGCGGTCGGGGCGCTTCACGCCGCCGGGCTGGTGCACCGCGACGTCAAGCCCAGCAACGTGCTCATCGACGCCAACGGCCGCGCCATCCTGACCGACCTCGGCGTGGTCAAGGATCTGGCCGGCGTCGAGCACACCGTCGCCGGGCTCGTCGTCGGCACCATCGCCTATGCCGCCCCCGAACAGCTCGAAGCGCGTGACGTGGACGGTCGCACCGACCTGTACGGAGTCGGCGCCACCCTCTACTTCGTCCTGACCGGCCGACGCCCCTTCGTCGGCAAGCGCGGCCGGCCCCGCGGGGAGCTGGTCGCCCCCTCACGCTACGACCCCGAGATCCCGCCGGACCTCGAAGCGGTCGTCCTCAAGCTCATGGCCCCGGCGATGGGGGATCGCTACCCGGACGCCGCGGAAGCGGTAGCCGCCTTTGCCGGTCCGACCGACACGCACGATCCGGCCCTCGCCGGGCGCGGCAAGCTCGTGTCCCGCGTCGCCACCTTGCTGGACGGGGTGGAGGAGACGCGACGGTCCGTGGTCATCGTCGGCAGCGGGCCGATCGGCTCCGGCCTGGGCTGGCTGGCCAGCGTCGTCCGAAGCGCCGCGCGCCGCCGCGGCCTCGTCGTCGTGGAGCCCGCCCCCGGAGAAGCCGGACGGGTCGCCCTGGAGCGCGCCCGCACGGCCGCCCCGATGGTCGTCTTCACCACCAGGCCGCTACAGGTCCCCGACGACATCGACGTCGCCGAGGTCGTGTTGCGACCCCTCGATGTCGCCGACGTCCGGCGCACGGTCGTCGCCGCCGCACCGCTGACCCCCCACCCGTCGGCCTGCGCGGAACGCCTGCACCGCTACAGCGGCGGCCTGCCGGCCCTCCTCCTGCCGTTGCTGCGACAGTACACAGACGGCGCTGCCCTGCGGCTGCCCGACACCTGCCCCCTGCTACCCGAAGCCGACGGCTTTCTCGACGGTCTGGAGCTGGACGAGATCGAGGTGCTCGCCGCTGTGGGTGCGCTCCCCCGCCCCGCCACCGTCGACGAGATCGAGCGCGTCGCGCTGCTCCCACCCGAGGGGCCCCTCGCCGAGCTGACCGTTCGCGGCATCCTGCGTGAGGTCGACGGGCGCTGGACGGTCGCCGCGTCCATGTTCCGCGTGGCGGCCGCGGCGCGGCTCCCCGACCCGGACGTCGTCGCGCGTCGCGCAGGTCAGATCGCACGAGTACCGCCCGCGGCTCCCCGGGACAACGGCGCCGACAGCCCCGAAGAGCTCGCACTCAGTGGGAGGCTCGCCGACGCCCTGGCGCTGGCCCGGCGCACCCTGGCGACCACCCAGGCAGAAGGGGACCGGGTCGCGGAAGCCGCCGCACGCATCGCGCTCGGCCAGGTGCTGCTCGACGTCGGCCTCCACCAGCAGGCCACGCGCACCCTCGCCAACGCCAGCGCGCTGGCCAAGGCCAGCCAGCGCAGCGAGCTGCGCCGGCGGGCGCACGTGCTCCGGGCACGCGCCGCCCTCGATGGCATCCACGACCGCCGCCCCGACAGCCGAGCCGTCGCAGCCGCCGCCATCGACCGGCTGGAGCCCCTTGGACGGCGCCCCGGCCCCGCTGGCGATCCGATCACACCGCTGCTGCTCGCCACCTGGTCCCGCGCCGCCGCCTGCCTCGGCGACACGCGCTCGTCCAACCTCATCGCCGACCGGGCGCTCTCCCGCATCCCTCAGCAGCCCCCGGCCGACGCCGCGCGCACCTGCCTCGAGCTGGCCCACGGCGCGCTCTGCCGGCGAGACCGCGTCGCGATGGTGGCAGCCCTGGCCTGCATCCCCCAAGCGGCCCGCGGCGGCCTGGTCGCCTTCGAGCAGGCACGCATGGAAGCCCGGGCCGATGGCCTCCCCCTGCCCCCCGTCCCCGACGCCCTCCTCGCGGGTCTCACGGACGAAGAGCGGCAGGCGCTCTGCTCACGCTGAGGGTCCGTCCACCTCGGCGCGGATCCAGTCCAGGTAGGGCCCGTGGCCAGCCGTGATGGGCAGCGCCATCACCTCCGGCACGTCGTAGGGGTGTAGATCCGACACCCGGCGCGCCAGCTCGTCGACCCGGTCGGCCCGGGTCTGCAGCAGGAGCTGCACCTCGGGCTCGTCGTGGACCTCCCCCTGCCAGCGGTAGATGGACCGGACCCCGGGGACGAGGTTCACTCCGGCCGCCAGCCGTTCCTCGACCAGGTGGCGGGCGAGCGAAGCGGCGGTCGCCATGTCCGGGGCGGTGATGAACACGAGCACGCAGTCCACGAGGCCTCCACGGGCTGTGGACTATCCGGTGCCGCCACAGCCGCCACGACGTGGCCGCGAGCCGCTCGAGGCGACGCGGTGACCGCAGCCGTGGGTCGCTCGGTCACACAGCCTTGCGGAAGAGGTCCTTGCCCGCTCGGGTCGGCCAGAGGTGACTGTCCGTGCTGTTGATGTGCAGCAGGCCCGCGTCCACGAGCTGGCGGAGGGCGGCACCCACGGTGCGCAAGTCGAGATCCGGCAGGTCGTCGACGATGTCTTCCGCGGTCCACTCGCCCGGTTCGCTCACACAGTAGAGCAGGATGGTGTGGTACACAGAGCCTTGTTCGAGTTCAGCCATGGCGTGTCGCTTCAAGGATGAGGGGTGGGGGATCACGACCGGAGAGGAGGGAGGAGCGGAGCGCGCCTGGTCGCTGGGCGACGATCCGCAGAGGCACCGCCACGAACGGGCAGCACCCCCGGCCGTGCAGGGCTCGTGCAAGCGCTTCAGGCCGGGAAGGGGAGGAGTGATGCGGCCAACCAGGCCGCAGCCGCTACGAGTGCATTCTAGCACAGCGCCGCGCAGGGAGCGACCCGGAGACGGAGCTTGACACATCCGATCCCACACCCACCGGGCACGTCGACGCCGATTGTCGGTCGCAGGGCCTGCTGGCGTCGACGTCAGCGGCGTCGGCGCAGCACCGCCGAAAGGCCGATCAGCAGCGCACCGAGCGGGCCGGCGCTCACCGGCACCGCGGCGCAGCCACCCGTCTCGTCGATCGGCATCGAGCCGGATCCGGTGTTCGCCGTCGACCCGGCCGTGCCCGTGGAGAAACCGGCGTCGACCTGTTCGGCCACCCACTCGCCGAACACGTCCATCCGCGTCGCGCCGACGCCACCGCCGATGCAGGAGGTCGACGCGTCCTGCCAGGGAAAGACGAAGCTGATGACTCCCCCGAGGATCATCCCACCGCCGTCGCCCTCGATGAGCGCCGCCCCGCCGCTGTCCCCGGAGCAGGCGTTGGGCGTGTCGGGATCGTTCTCGTCGAGGCCGTACACGAAGTCGCTGTCGAGGTACCACACCGGGAGGTCGGCGGTCCGTTTGACCCCCGCGTCCAGCAGGTCATCGCCGGTGATGCCGTAGCCGACGAGCGTCAGATCCCGGTCGTACCAGGTCTCGCCCAGTGGTTCTCCGAGCACCGGCATCGGGGCGACCCCCGGCGGCCGCGTGGCCAGGAAGCCCACGGCGACGTCCGCGGCCACCTCGTCCCCGCTGAACACGAAGTCGGGGTGGATCGTCCAGTCGTCGACCAGCACGAGCTGGTCGGCGGTGCTCATGCTGTCGCCGACGATGAAGGCGACGTCGTACTTCTCGGCGTAGAGCTGCGCGGCTTCCGCGCAGTGTGCCGCCGTGACGACGGCCTGGTTGCCCACCAGGGTGGCCGAACAGAAGGGGGCGCCCTGGTTGGCGTCCAGATCCACGGCGGCCAGCAGCCCGATGGCCGGCCAGCTTGCGGTCTCACTGCCGTTGACGACCGGCGGTGGCGTGGCCTGGGCGCGCGCCAGGCCGACGGCCAACAGCAGCGGGATCACTGGTCGGAGCCGTCCCGGCGTCGACGCCGCCCGGCCAGGGCGAGCATCGACAAGGCGAACACCCCACCGGCCGGTGCCGGCACGCTGCTGCAGCCCAACAGCTCGGCCAGGGTGGTGCCGCCGCTGCTGTCACTGCTGCCGCCGCCCCCACCGCTGCCACCGGGCCAGAGGTCGCCCCAGCCCGTGTCGCCGCCGGTATCGACACCACCGCCGCCACCGCCGCCGCCCGACGAACCGCCGTCGCCGCTGCCGCCGCCCGACGAGCCGCCGCCGTCGCCGCTGCCGCCGCCCGACGAGCCGCCGTCGCCACTTCCACCGCCACCGCCCGAGGTGTCGGACAGGTCGACGTAGGTCTGGATCCAGTCGGTGTACTGGTCGACGCGGGTCACACCGTTGTAGCCGCCGACACAGCTCTTGCCGGGCACATCGTAGCCGGCCACCCAGGAGTTGACGCCAGCGAGCTGCAGCTCGCTGCCGTCGTGTTCGAGCGCCGCGCCGCCGGAGTCGCCGCTGCAGAGGTTCTGCTGGTCGGCGCCGTCATAGGAGTAGATGAACTGGCTGTCGTAGTCGAAGATCGGCATGTCGGCGGTGCGCTTGTAGCCGTTGTCGTAGGCGTCATCTTCGGTGATGCCGTAGCCGACGAAGGTGAGCTCTTCGCCGATCCAGGAGCTGTTCACCGTGTCGAAGTTCAGCGGCATCGGGTCGACGCTGGTGATGCTGCTGGACAGCTCGAAGAGCGCGATGTCGTTCTTGAGCTGCGACAGGTTGAAGTCCGGGTGCTGGATCATCTGCGAGACGTAGGCGTAGTCGTCGATGTTGTAGACGTCCTTGCCCGTCATGAAGACGATGTCGTAGCCGGCGAGCTCGGAGTCATCGCAGTGGCCTGCCGTCAGCACCCACTTCTTGTGGATGAGGGTGCCCGAGCAGAACTGGAAGCAGCCGCGCGTCTCGCAGGCCAGCAGTGCGCCGACCGCCGGGTAGTCCGAGGTCGTGGTCCCATTCACCATTGGCGGCGGCGTCAGGTCCTGGGCGAGGACCGGGTTGGCCAGGAGAAGCGTGGTCGCGATCATCGACAGCATCGAGGCTCCGAGGTGCGGGGGCAGGCCCTTCGACGGGGGGGCTCCCAGGCGATTCGACAGGCTGACGCCGGGCAGTCTCCAGGCCCACCGCCGCCAGCGCGCACATCGTAGCTGGGACCTGTTCCCCCTCGGTGACGATGGTGTCAAGAAAAGGAAGCAGCGACCACCGCGACGAGGAAGCCCATGCTGATCCAGCCGTTGGCCGCGAAGAAGGCCTTGTCCAGCCTGGAGAGATCCCCCGGCCGCACGATGGCGTGCTCGTAGATGAGCACCCCGGTGATCAGCGCCCAGCCGATGAAGTAGGGCCATGACAGCGGCACGGTCAGGGGCAGCGCCGCCAGCAGGCCGGCGGTGACGAGGTGCAGCAGCCCGCTGGCCACCAGCGCGCCACGCTCGCCCAGCGCCACCGGGATGGAGTGCAGGCCCCGCTCGGCGTCGAAGTCGCGGTCCTGCAGGCTGTAGAGCACGTCGAAGCCCGCCACCCAGCTCGCCACGGCCCCCCCGAGCAGCAGTGCTGGGAGCTGGACGCTGCCGGTGAGCGCGATCCACACCGCCACCGGCGCCAGCCCCAGCCCCACGCCGAGGACCAGGTGGCACAGGGCCGTCCAGCGCTTGGTCAGCGAGTAGCCCCAGATCACCGCCAGCGCGACGGGACTCAGCTTCAAGCAGAGCGGGTGCAGCATCGCCGCGGCCCCGACGAACACCGCCGTGAACGCCAGGGTCCAGGCCCAGGCCGCCGGCACCGACAGCCGCCCGCCGGGGATCTCCCGGTCGCGCGTGCGCGGGTTCTGCGCGTCGATGCGGCGGTCGACGATGCGGTTGAAGCCCATGGCCGAGGACCGCGCCCCGACCATCGCCACGACGATCCACAGCCACTGCTGCCAGCCCACCTCGACCCCACGGCTGACCAGCCAGCCCGCCGCCAGCGCGAAGGGCAAGGCGAAGACGCTGTGGGCGAGCTTGATGTCGCGGGCGAAGGCCCCGGCCGAGGCCAGCGGGCCGGCCACGCTCATGCCGGGAGAGGACACTGGAGCCACCGGGTCGGGAAGGGACCGCCGTGCAGCAGGGTGAAGGCGGGGTCGTTGGTCTGGGGCAGCGCCACGTGGAGGAGCCCGTGGCGAGCGCCAGCGACGAGCCCGCCCCTGGCCGCGCCGTCCCCCCGTGCCCCGTCGGCATCGACCGCGTCGAACAGGCGCGCGCCGCCGAGGGTGAGCGCGGTCACGAAGACGTCGGGCGGCACATCGGGGAAGGCCTGGGCGAGGGCCCGCGCTTCCGCGAGCAGGTAGAGGTCGGGTGCGCTGGCCAGGGAGTCGGTGCCGATGGCCAGCGGGATCCCCCGCCGCACCATCCCCGGCACGTCTGGCAGCGCGCCTCCGATGTGCAGGTTCGAGCGCGGGCAGAGCACGACCGCCGCCCCCGCGGCCGCGATGCGATCGAGATCGTCGCCCACCGTGTGGACGCAGTGGACCAGGGCGAGGTGTGGCCCCAGCACGCCGAGGCGCTCCAGCAAGCGGACCGGGGTCTCGGCGCGGCCCATGCGCCCGCGCCAGTCGCGCCCCAGGCGGTCCAGGAAGTCGGCCCAGGGGCCCTCCTGCGCCTGGAGCAGGTCCAACTCGGCCGGATCCTCGTCGATGTGGAAGGTCGCCGCCGGCGCAGGCTCGACGGGAGGGGCGAGCACCGTGGCGAGCAACTCTTCGGAGCAGGACACGACGGCGTGACAGGTCACGCGGGTGGGCAGCCCGGGGGCGAGCTGCAGCCGGGCGGCGTGGGCGAGCGCCGCCTCGCAGCGCTCGGGCTCGATGCCGATCAGCTCGATCTCGGCGAGGCCGTGTACTCCACCGTCGACCAGCAGCGGCATGGTCGCGCCGCTGTTGGTGGTGTCGATGATGGCCGCCGTGCCGGACTCGCGGGCCTCGTCGATGGCGGCACGCATCGCCTCGTCGTCTGGCTGCCGGCGCCGGGCGATGAGCGCCTGCGCCCAGGTCGACAGCCCGCGCCCGCCGGGGATCTTCCCCCGCAGATCGGACAGCTCCAGGTGGCAGTGGGCGTTGACGAAGCCCGGCAGCAGCAGGCCAGGCAGCTCGACGGCATCGGCACCCGTGGTGTGGGCGGAGCGCACGCGCGCGATGCGGCCCTCGTCATCGACGGTGACCTCGCCGCCACGGATGGGGCCGTCCGGCAGCCAGGTCCAGTCGGCACGGTAGCGTCGCATGGTGGTCCTCGACGGGCGTCGATGGTCAGGAAGAGGGGTACTGCTCGGTCGGCGCACCACGGAAGGGACGATACTTCCTCGCCCCGCTCAGCGCCGCGCGCGGCGTCGAGCCGGCGTCGTCCACCCGCAGGGGCACGCGCCCGGCATCCTCGATGGCCCGCTCGACCTCGATCAGGGCTTCGTCGAGGGTGTCGCAGCCCTCGATGTGGAGACGCTCGGGGTCGATGGGCGCCAGCGCCGTGGCCCCGCACAGCAGGGAGACCGAGGTGGCCGCGAGCCCCGCCGCATGGAGATCCGCGACGAGCGCCACCGTCTCCGGGGAGCCGAGCCGCGCCAGGCAGACGCGTCGCAGCCATGCGGCCGCACTCTCGCCGGCGCGCCGCTCGACGAGCACGCCGCCGGCCGCGTCGTCGCCCCCCTCGCCGGCGATCCGGTAGGAGACCGGCCCGGCGGGCGTCCGCAGCGCCGCACTGGCGACCAGCGCAGGAAGCGTGGCGTGGGTCGCCAGCAGCCCCAGCGCCTCGGCGTCGAGCACCTCACCCGCGGCCGCTCGTCCGAGCAGGACCGCGACCTCTGTCTGCCGGGCCCGCGGCAGGTCGGCCGCCGGCGCATACAGGGACACCGTGTCGTGGGGCACGAGGCCGGCGCGACACGCGAGGGCTGCGAACCGGCGCAGGCCCATGATGGCGGCGTCATCGAGGGGGTAGCGGATGGCCTGCCGCAGGTAGCGGAGGTCTTCGGCGGGCAGGCCCGACGCGTCCGCGTCGTCCTCTCCCAGCGCGGCGAGGCCCCGCAGGCCCGCCTGGCGCACGTGCTCGACGACGGTCGGGTGCAGATCTTCGCGCCCCGCCCACACGGCGAAGACGAAGGGCAGGCCGGTCCACTCCTTCCACAGCGCGCCGAGGTCGAGGCGTTCGGTCAGCCGGTCGGGCAGCTCGCGGGCGACATCGCCGATGACGACCGCGGCGACGTCTCCGCGCGCCGACTCCAGCGCGGTGCCGGGGGCGGCGTCGACGATCTCGACATCCGCGCGCACCCGCGTGGCGAGCGGCCCCTCCGTCAGGAGCAGCCGGGCGAGGAGCACGCTGCTCCGGCTCACGCCGTCGAGCAACACGCGCCGCCACCGCTCCGGAGGCTCCTCTGCGACGAGCAGCACGCTCTCCACGGGGCCGTCGCAACCGATGGCCAGGTCGGGGACGATGCGCAGGGAGGCGTCGGTGAGCAGCGCCCCGACGGGCAGCAGCGCGAGGTCCACCTCGCCAGCCGCCAGCCACCGGGCGACCTCGGCGGGGTGCCCCTCGCGCAGATCCACCGCCGGATCGCCACCGAGGAAACGGGTCAGCGGCCAGGCGTTGCGGTAGCCCACAGCCCCGATGCGGGCGACGGCGTCGGGGGCGGGGGTGTCGAGCCGCCAGTCGGAGCCGGAGACGACGCGGTACAGCGTGTCCCGTTCGACCGGCCGTCGCCCGGCGTCCTCGATGAGCCGCAGCAGGTCGGTCCGCGCCAGGCCCTGGGGCGTGCTGGCGCCGGCCATGTGGTAGATGTGCTCCTCGCGCACGGTGCCGTCGAGGTCGTCGGCCCCCATGGCCAGGGCGAGCTGGGCGACGTCTTCGCCAAGCATCGGCCAGTAGGCCTTGATGTGCGGGATGTTGTCGAGGAGCAGGCGGCTGACCGCCAGCGTGCGCAGGCTGTCGAGGTGCGTCGGGGCGCGGAGCCGCTCCAGGCGGTTGTTCTCGTTGTGGAAGCGCAGCGCGATGAAGGTCTGCAGGGCGCCGAGGTCGGCGTCGGGCTGAGCAGCCCGCGCGGCGAGGCTCTCGTCCTGCAGCGCCCGGAGCCGCAGCAGGTGGTCGATGCGCTCGTCGATGGTCTCGATGCTGCCGAACAGCATCGTGCAGTTGGTCCGGATCCCCTTGCGGTGGGCCACGCGATGGACGTGGAGCCAGCCGTCGGCGTCGACCTTGTCGTCGCACAGCTTGTGGCGGGCCCGCGGCGCGAAGATCTCGGCCCCGCCGCCGGGCATGCTGCCGAGCCCCGCGGCCACGAAGGCGTCGAGCACATCTTCGTAGCTCAGCCCGTACTTCTCGGCGTAGTAGTGGATCTCGACGGCGGTGAAACCCTTGAGGTGCACGTCGGGCCGCTCGTCGTGCAGGGCCCGCATCAGGTCGGTGTAGTAGTCGAAGGGCAGGTCGGGGTTGAGCCCGTTGACGATGTGGACCTCGGTCACCATCGCGTCGGTTAGCGCATGCAGGCGGTCGACCGCCTGCTGCCGGGACATCGTCCACGCCTGCGGATCGCCGGTCTTCAGCCGCGCAAAGCTGCAGAAGACACAGCTCGCCTCGCAGACATTGGTCGCGTTGATGTGGAGGTTGCGGTTGTAGAAGCAGGTGTCGCCGTGGAGGCGCTCGCGGACCCGGTTGGCGAGCAGGCCGACGGCATCCAGCGGGGCGTCGAAGAGCCGCCGGCCGTCGGCGGCGTCCAGGCGCTCGCCGGCTTCGACTCGGGCGAGGATGTCGGACAGCCCGGCGCGGACGACGACGGTGCGGACCGCGTCGGAGAGCGGGCGAGGGGTGGGGCTGCGGGGGTCGACGGCGGCGGGCATCAGGGGCCTTCCGGGTCCGGGACGGTTGGGAGGGGCGCGGGCGCAACAGCGCCGGAAGCGGTGGCTGCGCGCGTCATGGCGGAGCGGGCAGCGGCAGCGCGGCCGGCCCATCGCTCCATCAGGTCGTTGTCGACCCCGAGCTGGTCGAGCACGCGGGCGACCACGGTGTCGAGGAGGGCGTCCACGCCGTCGGGCCGGCTGTAGAAGGAGGGCGAGGCCGGCATGACGACCGCACCCGCCTCGATCACCGCCGCCATGTTGCGGACGTGGACCAGCGAGTAGGGGCTCTCGCGGAGCACGAGCACCAGGGGCCGGCGCTCCTTGAGCATCACGTCGGCGGCCCGGCCGACGAGGTCGGCGCTGATCCCGTGGGCGATTCGGCCGAGCTGCCCGGCCGAGCAGGGGATCACCACCATGCCGTCGAAGCGTGCGCTGCCGCTGGCGAAGGCCGCGGCGAGATCCTGGTTGCCGTAGACGGGGAAGCCCGTGGAGGCGGGGTCGGTCCCGACCTCGTCGGCCCAGCACATCCGCCCGACCCGCGTGAACACGAGGTGCGGCTCGATGCGGTCACGCCCGGCACCCGCACAGAACTGCAGCAGCCGCGCCGCATAGGGCGCGCCCGAGGCGCCGCTCACTGCGACGACGACCCGCTTCACGGCTCGTCCTCGGAGGCGTCGACGTGAACGATGGTCGCCTCCTGGCGGATCCCGACGACGAGGCTGGCCACCGGCGGGACCATGTCCCGCCCACGCGCGACGAAGCCGAACCGGGCCAGCAGCTCCTCGAACTCCGCGCGCGTGCTGAAGGCGTCGATGGAGTCGGTCAGGTAGGCGTAGGCGTCGCGGAAGCCCGTCACCATGCCCCCGACCGTGGGCACGACCAGGCGGTTGTAGGAGTCCTGGAGCAGCCGCCCGATGGCACCATCGGGCTGGAAGAAGTCCAGGACGACCAGCCGCCCACCCGGGCGCAGCACGCGTGCGCACTCGGCGACGGCACGGTGCAGTTCTGGCACGTTGCGCAGCCCGAAGCCGCACACGATGCCGTCGACGCTCTGATCGAGCAGCGGCAGCTCGCGGGCGTCTGCCGCCGAGATGGTCACCGGGGCCCCCGGCGGCAGCTTGCTGCGGCCTGCGTCGAGCATCTCCTGGGAGAAGTCGACGGCGTGCACGGTCCGGGCGCCCCGGTCGACGAGTGCCGCGGTGAAGTCCAGCGTGCCGGCACACAGGTCGAGCAT
>CAZRFD010000107.1:0-24741 GCA_964599085.1 uncultured Enterobacterales bacterium
GCGGCACTGCGCGAGGCGGCACTGCGCGAGGCGGCACTGCGCGAGGCGGCACTGCGCGAGGCGGCACTGCCCGAGCCCGCCGCGGCGCGCACCGCCCGCGGAGCCGCGGCACCGGCGAGGGTGTAGAGCCGGAGCTGCTCGACGAAGGCGAAGGACTCGAGCAGCCGCCAGCCTCGTCCCAGGGGCCCCGACCGCACCCGGCCCAGCACCAGCAGGGACTGGAGCACGAGCAGCGCGGCGGCGACGATCACCGCGGCCAGCATGGGCACCTGTGGCTGTGTGTCGGCCCCCGGCAGGGCGGCCAGGGCCGGGCTCGCGACCGGCCCGATGACCAGGCCGGCGACCAGCACGCCGACCGCGAGGACCAGGGGGTAGCTGCCCGCCGATCGGAGCTGGCGGGCGTGGGCCTCGACCTCGGCGGTGCAGCGGGCCAGCCCCGCGAGCACCGCCGGCAGGTCCTGGACTCCCGCGTCCTCCACGGCCCCGGCCAGGTCCGGGTCCAGGCCTGCCCGCGCCGCGGCTTCGCCCACCGGCCGGCCCTCGGCCAGGGCAGCCACCAGGGCATCGGCGGCGGCGGGCGACAGCCCCCCCTGCAGCCGGCCGGCGTGCAGACGGACCAGGGTGCCCCGCAGCTCGTCGAGGGTGACGCTCATGGCAGAGCCGGCAGAAGGGCGATGGCGCCATAGATCCCAGCCGTGATCAGGACGGCCACCAGGGCGAGCACCGAGAAGCCCACTACGCGGACGGCAGCGACCAGGCGCTGGTGGGCGGCGCTGGTGTCGGACAGGGCCTGCGTGGCCACCAGATCCAGCTCGGCGGCGCTGCCGTCGAACATCCGCAGCCGGCGGAAGTCGGCGGCGAGGGCGGTGCGGATCTCCAGGGGGGCCCCGGCCTCGGCCAGGGCCGCCGCCAGCGCGGCCTCGCGCGCCCGCCGGAGGTGGGCGCCCCAGCCCGGCAGCCGCGCCGGATCGGGCACGCCGACCAGGATGCCGAGCAGCACCAGGACGACAGCGGCGAGCACGCCCAACGGAATCAGCCCGAACTGCATGAGTTGACCGACACCGAGGTCGTGGCCCATCTCGACGCCCATCTCGTGGAGAGTCGGCTCGATCTTCAACTCCACCAGGAGGAAGACCATCCACTGCAAACCGGCCAGCCCGCCCACGTAGAGCAGGGTCTCGACCAGGGGAAGCTGCAGGAGGCGCGTCGAGGGGATGGCGGCCAGGCGCCGCTGGGCCGGGCGGAGGGCGCCAGGCCAGGCGGTGGCGAGCGCCACGAGGTCCGCGGGAAGGTCCAGCACGTCGAGGGCGTCAGCCAGGTCACCGGCCTCGGCCCTTGCTGCTGCCCGGCGAGCCCTCGGCGAGGGGAGCGCTCTCAGCAAGGGCCCCAGCGGTCGCTCCTCGGCCAGGGCGTGGCCTGCCAGGAGGCGGGCGATGTGGAGGTCGCGCATCACATCCCCAGCGCGAACATGCAGGTGAAGAACAAGGCGAGCACCATCAGCAGCACAAGGAAGCCGACCGCGGCACCGACCACCGGGGCGACATGGCGGAAGATGCGCAGCTCCCGGTCGGCGGTGGAGGCCAGCTCGGCGGCCAGCTCGGCGGCGGCCTGTCCAGGCCCCACCTGGCGGCGACGGATGCCGTAGTAGCGCTCCTCGCCCTCGCCGATGGGCTGGCCCGGGGGCTCCTCGCCCAGCGCCGCGGCATCGAGGAGCGCGCTGGCCACCTGCAGGCGCTCGGCACCGGGGGCCAGCCGGGCCGCCAGCCGCCGCAACCCTACGAGCACACCGACCGCCAGCGGAAGTCCGGTGATGCGCAGCCCCCACACCAGCCAACTGGCCAGCGAGATTGCGAGCTCCAGCACACCGCCCGGCTGGCCGGACACGGGCCGGACCGCGTCGCCCAGCAGGACATCCGCCGGCAGCAGCCAGGCCAGGGCGCACCCGAGCAGCAGCGGCCCGGCCAGGCCCACGGCCAGGTAGAGGCGAGTGGTCGAAAGGGCGGCAGCCGCGGCCAGGCGGGCGTCGTTGGCCTGCGCCGCCCGCTCGATCGCTTCGACAGGGCCCCCGCGAGACAGCAGGGCCAGGACTCCGCGGCCCGCCGGCGACCCGCCCACCTCGAGGGTGCGCCGGGCCTGCCGCACCCGGTCGGACAGGGCCCCCGGCGGCAGGCCCTCGGCCGCCAGGGCCAGGGCCGCGTGGTGGGCCAGCCCCCTGCGGCGCAGGGCCACGACCTGCCGCAGCAGCAGGCTCTCCTGCTCGAGGGGGCTCACTCCAGCCCGTCCTCGATCTCGACGGACCGGTCCCTGCCGCGCAAGGTGTAGCGGGAAGGAGCCCCGTCGCGGTCGAGGTCGCCCTCGGCCGTGACCAGGAAGTCGCCGCCGTCCATGGTCACGCCGTAGCGATAGCGCACCTCGCCCCCGACCTGGATCCCCAGGTCCTGCCAGCATTGCTGACCGTTTGGAAACGGCGCCGGGCCCCGGGGGATCTCGCCGGTGGCCGGGCAGGCCAGGTAGCGGCCCTGGTCCCGGAAGTGCTGGAGCTCGGCGTGGGCGATGGCCTGGAGCATCGCGGGGGCTTCTTCGGCCTGGGCCCGCCGCAGCAGCACCTCGTAGGTGGGCACCACGATCGCGACCAGCAAGCCCATGATGGCGATGACGAAGCACAGCTCGATGAGGGTGAAGCCCCGGCGCATCGACGAAGCTCCAAGGACGGAAAGGGCGAGGGAAGCGGTCAGCGGAGCGCGACGCTACCACGTGGGTTCGGGCTGCGATCCGGGCTCGGTATGGGCCCGGCGGACGGCCGCTGCCATCGCCCCGCGGCAGCCTCGCTCCCCGGATCAACCCTCGAACAGTCGCGCCAGCGGCTCGAACGCCCAGGCGGCCGCTGGCTTGCGGGCCAGCACGATCTCGGCACTGCCGCTCATGCCCGGTCGCAGGGGCCAGGTTCCGCCCGCGGTCTCGAAGGGAGTGGCCTCGAAGTCGACCTGCACGGTGAACTGGCCCTCGACCGCGGCGGGGGCCACCCAGCGGACCTCGCCGCTCCGGATACCGTAGCGCAGGTAGGGGAAGGCGTCGAAGCGCAGGCGCACCGGCTGGCCGGCGGTGACACGGCCCGAGTTGGCGGCGGGCAGCGCGATCTCGACCAGCAGGGGCTGGTCCATGCAAGCCACCTGGGCCACGACCTCGCCCATACCCACCCACGCCCCCGAGCCGCGCACGGTCAGATCGGCCACCACGCCATCGCAAGGGGCGGTGATGGTCTGCACGCCCGTCTCGTCGGCGCCCTCCGCCTGGAGCAGGGTGAGGCGTGCGCCGGCCCGGGCAGCGTCTTCCTCCAGCTCGTGCTGCTCAGCCTCGGCCGCAGCCTGGGCCACATCGAGGCGGTGGGTGGCGGCGGTGAGGGCGGCGCGGCTGCCGGCGAGGTCCCGGCGAAGACCCTCGACCTCGAGGGTGGACTGGTCGACGGCCAGGCGGGCAGTCTCCAGGTCGGCCTCGGAGACGGCCCCGGCGGCGTGCAGAGCAACCGTATCCTCCAAGCGGAGCAGCACCCCAGCCTGCCGGCGCCCCGCGACGGGGATCATGCGCTCCAGCGCGGCGATGGTGCGCTCCAGGCCGTCGATCTCGGCCTGGGCGGCCTCGGCTTCCTCGGCCTGGCGAGCCAGGGTCAGCCCGGCCCGGGTCCCGCTGCTGGCCAGGCCGCGGCGGGCGTCGCGCAGCTCCGCGGCCTGGGCGCGAGCCCGGTCGGACAGCACCCGCATCAGTGGGGCTCCCGCCGCGACCCGCGCGCCCTCGGAGACCTCGACGGAGACGACCCGGCCCGAGTCCGGCGACCGTACCGGGTCCCCCCCATGCTCGGTCACCACCGCGAAGGATGACTGGACAGTCTCGGGCAGCTTGACGGTGACGGCCAGCACCAGGGCCAGGGCGAAGCTGGCCAGGATCACCGTCGACAGACCGCGGGCCACGCCGGGAGGCGGGTCCGGCGCCAGCAAGCTGCTCTCCCTCACGTCACCCTCCTCACAGACCCAGCTGCTGGCTGATCAGGTAGTGGTACAGACCCTGGCGCTCCAGCAGCTCGTCGTGGCTGCCCTGCTCGACCAGGCGGCCCTGCTCCAGCACCAGGATCAGATCGGCGTCGCGGATGGTCGACAGGCGGTGGGCGATGACGATGGAGGTGCGGCCCTCCAGGAAGCGGTCCATGTTCTCCTTGACCGCCCGCTCGGACTCGGCGTCGAGCGCGCTGGTGGCCTCGTCGAAGACGAGCACCGGGGGCGCACCGTACAGCGCCCTGGCGATGTTGATGCGCTGCGACTGGCCGCCGGACAGGCGCAGCCCGGACTCGCCGATGCGGGTCTGGTAGCCCATGGGCAGGCGCTCGATGAAGCCGTGGGCGGCAGCGGCCCGGGCGGCGGCGACGACCTTGTCCCGGTCGGGCTCCGGGTCACCGTAGGCGATGTTGCGCTCGATGCTGTCGCTGAACAGATAGCTCTCCTGGAGCACGAAGCCGACCCGGCGGCGCAGTGCGCGGTAGTCCAGGCTGGCCAGGTCGACGGTGTCGTAGTGCACGCTGCCCTCGGTGGGCTCCAGCAGGCCCGTGAGCACCTTGATGAGCGTGGTCTTGCCAGAGCCACTGCGACCGACCAGGGCCACCTTGGTGCCCGGTGGGATGTCGATGCTGACCCCATGGAGGATCAGGGGAGCGTCGGGGCCGCCGTAGCGAAAGCCCAGGTTCTTCAGGGTGAGCCGACCTTCCAGCGTAGGCACCGGCTTGAGCTGGCTGTGGTCGTGGCCCTGCTCGGGTTCGGACTCGAAGATGTCGGTCAAGCGGTCGACCAGCACGCTGATCAGCTGCAGGCGGTCGTACAGGCCGACCAGCGTGAGCAGGGGCCCGTTGGCCATGGCGGCCAGGCTGGTGAAGGCCACCAGGCCACCGATGCTCATCTTGCCGTCGATGACCTGGTGGGCGGCCAGCAGCAAGAAGAGCACCCTGGCCAGGAAGCCCACGGTCTCGACAGCGGCGCCGTAGGTCATGCGAGTGAAGTCGGCGTCGAACTGCTTGCTTGCCATGCCGGTGAACTCATCCAGCAGGCGCTCCCGCAGCCGGGCTTCCGCCCCCATGGTCTTGACCGTCTCGATGCCCTTGATGCCGTCGATCTGGTGGCTGGTGTACTTGCCGTAGGCTTCCTCCAGGTCGTTGAACAGCGGCCGCATGCGGGTCCTCGACCAGCGCATCAGCAGCGCGTAGAGCGGGCTGAGCACGACGAAGACCGCGGTCAGCGGCAGGCTGTACAGCGCCATGAAGAGCAGGGCGGCGCCGAGCTGGCAGACCGCCCGCAGCATGGTGACGCCGTTCTCCACCAGGAAGGAGCGGATCTGCCGGGCGCCAGCCAGGCGCCGCTGGATGTCCCCCACCCGCCGGCTGGAGAACCAGGACATGGGCAGGTCCAGCAGGCGCCGGGTCAGGAAGTCGAAGGTCGCCGCGTCGATGCGGACCGTCGTGAAGCTGAGCAGGTAGCGCTGCAGCACGCCCGCCACGGTCATGATGACCATGACGGCGAACATGGCAGCCACCAGGCCGTGCAGCAAGGCCACGTCGCGCTCGACCAGGACCCGGTCGACGATGACCTGTGTGAAGACCGGCAGGAGCATCTGCAGGCCGCTGACCACCAGCGCCAGGCCGGCTGCGTGGGCCAGTGTGGTGCGGTGGGGGCGCACGAAGGTCCACAGCCAGCGGATGGACGGCCGGGAGACCGGAGCGTCCTCGAAGGCTTCCGTGTAGTCGAAGAGCGCGGCGTAGCCCGACCAGCGCTCGCAGAACTCGTCGCGAGGCAGCACGGCCAGGCCCTTGGCTGGATCGGCCAGGCGAACCTCGTCCGGACCCACATCGTAGAGCACCACCCAGTGGTTGGCGTCGACGTGCACGATGGCGGGCAGAGGCAGCAGGTCGAGGCGCGAGCGCGAGACCTTGACGGCCCGAGCCGCCAGGCCCAGGGCCCGGGCCCCGTCACAGATGCCGGCCAGGCTGGTCCCGTCGTAGCCAGTGCCCACCAGCTCGCGGACGCGGGTCAGGCTGACCCGGCGACCGAAGTGGCGGCAGACCATGCCCAGGCTGGCCGCACCACAGTCCATGGCGTCGAGCTGGCGGATCCAGGGGAACTTCTTGATGCGCAGGTCGCCCTTGACGAAGTGGCCCTCCGGCGACGCGAAGGGGCCCAGCGACTGCTCGTGGGATGCTTCGTCGTCGAGCTGGGCCGAGGACACCTGGGCGGTCGCCGCCTGGGCGGGCAGGATCTCGTCTGCGAAGTCCAGGGGCACCGTGGCCTGATCGCGGCGCTGGTAGAGCTTCTCGCGGCGGTCCACCTCGCGGCGGAAGGGCGCCGAGCGGTCCAGCAGGGTGCGCACGACCTCGGCGGGCACTTCGAGCAGCTCGCAGTCAGAGACGGCCTGCACGGAGGCAGTGCGCACAGTGTCGGACAGCGCTGCCCGCTCGCCGACGACGTCGCCGGCGCGGATGAAGGCCAGGTCCTGGTCCGCGCCGCCGCTGACCCGGTGCACCCGCAGGCGTCCACTGCGCACGATGTACATGGCTCCGGCGGGGTCGCCTTCGGAGATCAGGGCCTGGCCTGCCCGCAGCGGGTGGTCCCGGACGCTCTCCAACAGCAGGTGGAGGGCGTCTCCGGCCAGCTCGCGGAAGGTGGCCGAGCCCTTGAGGAAGTCGTTGAGCTGGCGGCGGCGGACGACCAGCTCCATCTGATGGCGCAGCTCGGGGCGGTCGCGCACCAGGGCGTCGAAGACGCCCCTGTCCAGGGAATAGACGACCAGTGCAGAGGCCGCCCGCACCGTGGCCGAGCGCGTGCCGCCGGACAGCAGCGAGATCTCCCCGAAGCCGTCGCCCGGCCCCATCTCGCCCAGGGCGATCTCCTCACCGTCGTCACCGTCCAGCACCACCCGCGCCCGGCCCTGGGCGACCAGGTACCAGGCGTCGGCGGGGTCGCCCTGCCGCACCACGACCTGGCCGAAGCGCAGCTCCCGGCGCTTCAGCGCCGCGCCGAGCAGCCGGCGCAGGTCCGCCGGCAGCAAGGCGAGCGATGGCACGGAGTCCAGGTCGAGGTGGAGCTGGGTCATGGCGGTCTGGAGATGTACTGGCGGAGGGCCGAGAGTGTCACGGATGCATCATGCGGCACGGACCCATAGGGACCAGACCATGCTGCTTCCCGAGACTCCGCTGCTCGCCCTCGGCGACCGCCGGTTCACGGCGGCCCACGTGGTCGGCGGGGCCGCCCTGCGCGGTGACCTGGCGCCGGTGTGGGCCGAGCTCTGCCGCCGCCAGGCCGCTGTGGAGCAGGTGAGCGACCAGCAGCTGCAGGACGCCCTGAACGACTTCCGCAAGGACCGGGGCCTGACCGCCGCCGACGACTTCAGGGCCTGGCTGGCCGCCCGGTCCCTGTCCCTGGACGATGTGGCCGACCACCTCGAGCGGGGAATCTGTGCGCCCGGCCAGGCTGCGGCCGACGCCGCCGAGGCGCTCTACGTCGAGCTGGTCTGCAGCGGCAGTCTGGATCGGTGGATGCTGGCCCTGGGACGGCGCCTGGCGGTGCACGCGCAGTGGGGCGAGGGCGGGCGCCAGGATCCCGCTCCCTCGGCCCTGGAGCTTCCCGTCGACCCCTTCGTCGCAGGCCTGGGTCTGGACGCGCCGGCGCTCGCCCTGCTTGCCGAGGCCGAGGCCGTCTACGCCCACAAGGAAGGGGCCCTGCTTACCGAGCACCGCCTGGGCCGAATGCTGGAGTCCAGCAAGCTGGACCTGGTGGCATTCGAGCTGCAGGTGCTCGATGCCCCGGACGCCGACATCGCCCGCGAGCTGGTCCAGTGCCTGCGCACCGACGGCATGGACGTCGACGCGGCCGCAAGCCTGGCTGGCCTGCCAGTGCAGCACCGGCGCCCCTTCGCGCAGGACCTGCCGCGGGTCGTGCAGCGCGAATTGCTGGCCGCTGTTCCCGGCGAAGTGCTGGGGCCCTTCACGGTGGGCGAGGTCCACCAGGTGGTCCGCATGCAGCGCAAGACACTGCCCAGCCTGGCGATGCCCCGGGTGCGGGCATTACTGGAGGACCAGGTCCGACGTGGGGCATTCGGCGCCGCCCTGGGCGAGCGGGTTCGCTGGCTGGCCTGGCGGCCGCGCGGCTGACCCCCTGGTACACTGCGCGGCGTGCAGACGAGTCCCGACGGGCGAGGCGACGAAGCGCTCATGCGGCGCGCCCTGGACGGAGAGCATGCCGCCTTCGAGCAGCTCTTCGAGCGGTGGCGTGCGCCCATCTTCGCCTTCCTGATGCGCCGCACCGGCTCTCGTCATGCTGCGGAAGAGGCCTTCCAGAACACCTGGCTCCGCGTCTGGCAGTGGCGGTCCCGCTACAACCCGGACCGGCCGTTCCGCCCCTGGCTCTACACCGTGGCGGCCCATGCTGGCTGCGACGCACGCAAGCCACGCCCCGACGAGTTCGAGCTGGCGTTCGAGCGCGGCGGCCCGCGGGACCCCCACAGAGGTCGGGACGAGCTGCTGTCGGCCCTGCACGGGCTGTCCCCCGGCGACCGGCGCCTGCTGCTGCTTGTGGGCGAGGGCTTCACCGCCAAGGAGATCGCTGAGATGGAAGGCCTGGGCCACGGTGCGGTGCGCATGCGCATCAGCCGGGCCCGAGCCCGCATCCGCGCGGACGAGTGACTCGCCGGCGAAACCTTGAGCCGTGACACTCCCGACGGCTCGCCGGTATGGGTAGGGGAACCACCGATGAACCACCCCTTCGACGACCTTCAGGCCCTGCGACCAATCGAGGGCGACACCCCCGGCCTGCCCGACCTGGAGCGCGCCGTCGTCGAGCTGGTCGATCCCCAGGCCTTCGCCCGCCGGTCGCTCGAGCGCCGCCTGCCCGGCGAAGCCGCCTGGTACCTGGCGGCCTGGCTGGAGCCGGTGCGCCTGGCCCCGGGGGAAGCGCTGCTCACCTATGGCCAGCCCGCCGACTCGCTGTACCTCCTGTGCGCCGGCGAGCTGCGGGCCCGCCTCCCCCTGAACGGCGACGAGCTGGTGCTGGGTGCGGTGGAACCCGGCGAGTGGCTCGGCGAGGTCAACCTGCTCGACGGCGGGGACGCCTCGGCCACGATCACGGCCACGGCGCCCAGCTTGCTGATGCGCCTCGCCCACGACACGCTGGATCGCATCTGCGCCGACGATCCCGCCATCGCCTCCGACCTGCTCCGCATGCTCCTGCATGATCTCGCGGCCCGCATCCGGCGCTGCAGCGCGGGGGTCATCACCCAGGACGAAGACGGGCACTTGCGCGTCCGCCGCTCCGACCTCTCGGTCGCCGACCTGATGGCGGGTCTGGCGCGGGGCGCGGCGTGAGCGCGCTGGACGCGCTGCTGGCCCGCGAGCTCGGGGCGCACGCGGCGGCCGTCAGCACCCACTTCCAGCTCCTGAAGCTGCCGGCCGGCGCCGCGCTCATCCGCGAGGGGGTGGCCCGCGCCGGGTGGCTGTACCTGGTGCTCGACGGCGAGGTCGAGGTAATGGCCGAGGTGCCCGACGGTGGCTTCGCGGTCGTCAAGCGGGTCGGCGGCGGGCAGCTGCTGGGCCTCCTCGGGCTGATCGACGGGCAGCCGCGAAGTGCGACCTGCCGGGCGACCACCGACGCCACCTTGGCGAGCATGACCTCCGCCAGCTTCCGCCAGCTCTACGACGCCCGGAACGACGCCGGCCTGGCCTTCGTCGACTGGTGCGCGCGGCAGCTCGTGAGCGACATCCGCCGACTGGACGCGATCCTGCGGGAGGCGGCAGGACCCGACGTGGGCTGAGCAGGACTCGCTCGCCCGAGAGAGTAGGCGCGACGGCGGTCTTCGGATCTGTGTGCCATGCGGGCGTGACACTCCAGGCTCGCCGCCGGTACCTCTCTGCAGAACCCCAACTCCCCGGAGTCACCATGTCGGACCACGACCGCGAGAACCCCACCGCCGAGACCCCCGACCGCAAGCGCCGCAAGCTGCAGGTCAACGACCTCGATGCCGAGGGCGCCGACGTGAAGGGGGGCCGCGACAGCACGGCCACCGAAGGCGGCGGTGGCGAGGGGGGCTGCACGGACGCCCGATCGGGTACCGGTGCAGGCGGCGGGGCGTAGACCAATCCATCCGGCCGTCGCATGCCACCCGTCACCCGCACCCTCCTCCTGACCGACGTCGTCGACAGCACCAGGCTGGTCGAGGCGCTGGGAGACGTGCGGGCGGCGCAGGTGTGGGCGCGGCACGACCAGGTCGCGCGTGAGCTGCTGCCGGCGCACGACGGCCTGGAGATCGACAAGACCGACGGCTTCCTGCTGCTGTTTCAGCAGGCGGCCGACGGCGTCTCCTACGCGGCGGCCTACCACGCCGCCCTGCAGGCGCTGTCCCGTGAGCTCGGGGTGGCGCTCGCAGCGCGTGCGGGCCTGCACGTGGGCGAGGTGGTGCTGCGGGAGAACCCGCCGGACCAGGTCGCCCGCGGTGCGAAGCCCCTGGAGGTCGAGGGTCTGGCCAAGCCGCTGGCGGCCCGGGTGATGTCGGTAGCGGGGGCGGCCCAGACGCTGCTGTCCGAGGACGCGCGGCAAGCGCTTCCGGATGATCTTGCCGACGGCCTGGTCGCCCACGGGCACTGGCGCATGAAGGGGGTGAGCGAGCCGATCGCCCTGTTCGAGGCCCCGCACCCGGGCGCACCGCTGTCGCCCCCGCCAGACGGGGCCAAGGTCTACCGGGTGGTGCAGCGAGAAGGCGCCTGGGTGCCCGCACGCGAGCTGCCAGGCAACCTGGGGGCTCCGCCGGATGCCTTCGTCGGTCGCCGGGACGAGCTTCTGGCCTTGGCCAGGGTCTTCGAAGAGGGGCCGCGCCTGGTCACGGTGGCCGGGCCGCCCGGCGTCGGCAAGAGCCGCCTGGCCGCTCGGTACGGCCGGGTGTGGGCCGGGGACTGGCCCGAGGGAGTCTTCCGGCTCGATCTCTCGGGCCAGCGCTCCTTGCCCGCGCTGCCCGCGGCCGGGCTCCTCGTCCTGGACAACGCCGACCTGATCTCGCCCGAGGCCTTCGCCGGCCTCTCCGGTCCCACCCTGCTGGTCACACGGCGCCGCCCCCTCGGCCTTCCCGGCGAGCGCGCGCTGCGTCTCTCCCCTCTCCCGAGCGCCGACGCCCTCGCCCTGCTCCAGGCCCGCTGGAGCTCCGGCGAACCCGACCCCGCCCTGGTCGACATCCTGGGCGGCAGCCCCCGTGACCTGGAGCACGCCGCCCGCAACGCCGGGGCCACCGAGCTGCGGCCCTTCCGGGGTCTGGCCAGCTTCACCGCCGCCGACCAGCACCTCTTCTTCGGCCGGGAGGACGAAGCGGCAGACCTGGCCCGCCAGCTCCTCGACCACCAGCTGGTCACCGTCACCGGACCCAGCGGCTCGGGCAAGACCTCGCTGCTGCGGGCCGGCCTGAGCAAGCACCTGCCCCACCACGATGTCATCGTCGTACGCCCCGGCAGCGACCCGGCCGAGCACCTCATCACCGGCCTCCGCCAGATCTCCCCCGAGCGGGTCGGACCCGTTCTAGCGGCGCTAGGCGACGAGCACGCCTCCCTCGATGGCGCCGGGAAGGTCCTGTCCGCGAGCGCCCGCCCCCTCCTCGTCGTCATCGATCAGGCCGAAGAAGCGCTGACGCTCACGCGCGAAGGCCCCAAGCGGGACGCCCTCGGCCACGCCACCGTCGCCCTGGCCAGCCTGCCCCACACGCTGGTCGCCCTGGTCGTGCGCGAGGACTTCTTCGCCCGCCTCGCTGAGGTGGGCTCCCTGAAGGGCCGCTACAACCGCAGCGTCGTCGTGCTCACCCGCCCCGACATCGACCAGCTCCGGCGCACCCTGCACCTGCCCGCCGCCCTGTTCGGCCACCGCTTCGACGAGGGCCTGGTCGACGAGATGATCGAGGCCGTGGCCCACGACCCCGCCGCCCTGCCCATGCTGCAGTTCTGCGCCGACCAGCTCTGGCAGCGTCGCGCAGGCGGCATGCTCACGCGCCAGGCCTACGACGCCCTCGGCGGGGTCGGCGGTGCCCTGGCCACCCACGCCGACGCCGTCATCGCGCAGCTCTCCGCGCCCGGCCGAGAAGAGGCCCGCCGGCAGCTGCTGCGTCTGGTCACCGTCGAACTGACCCGCGAACCCAGGGAGCGCAGCGTCCTCGCCCAGTCCTCGGCTGACGCCGCTCTGGCCAACGACGTGCTCGACCGACTGATCGCGGCTCGTCTCCTAGCGGTGTTCGAGTCCGAGACAGGTACGCCGGTGGTCGAGCTGGTGCACGAAGCCCTGCTCACCCACTGGCAGCAGCTCCAGGACTGGATGGGCGAGGACCGTGACGGCCAGCGCATGGTGCGGGCCATCGATCGGGCGGCCAAGGACTGGGACCGGGCCGGCCGGGACATCGACCGCCTGTGGCGCGGCGACCAGGTCACCCAGCTACGGCTGTGGCGAGGCCGCAGTCAGCAGTCGCTGTCCCCGCTGGAGACCGCCTTCGTGCAAGGCAGCATCGCCGCCGAGCGCCAGCGCCTGCGCAGCCGACGCATCGGCTGGACGGCCGCTGCCCTGTTCCTCGCCTCCGTGGCGGTGGGCGCCCTGGCCCTGTGGCAGCGCGCCGAGGACAGCGCCACCGCCGCCACCGAGAGCGCCCGACAGTCGAAGCTGAGCGCCCTGATCGCGAACGCCCAGCTCCTCGCCGCCCGCGGCAAGGAGCCCCTCGCCATCCGACTGGCCGCCCATGCCGTCGCGGAGAACCGCGACAGCGAGCCGGCACGCTCGGCGCTGTACGGCCTGCTCGAGGATCACAACGAACACACCCTGGTGCCCATCCCCGAAGGCTACGGTCGCACCCCGCTGTCGCCCCGCGGCGATCGGGTCTTCCTCTTCGGCTACAAGCCCACCGCTGAGCTGGTCGACGACAAGGGTCTCCAGGTCGCCCAGCTACCCATCGACAACCAGGGTGGGGTCACCCAGGGTGCCTGGTCTCCCGACGGCGCCTACCTGGTGACCGCGGGTTCCCAGGCCCGTGTGCAGATCTGGTCGCCGGACGGCGACCTGCTGGCGTCCAGCGAGCGCTACGAGACCTCGTCGGCGCGCTTCTCGCCGGACAGCCGCCTGATCTCCGTGCGCGTCTCCAACGCGGGTGGCTCCGACGCCCGCATCCTGATCATGGACCTGCAGGCCCAGGTGATCGCGTCCAGCGAGACCCTGCCGTACGACTTCGAGAGCGCGAACTGGAGCCGGGACGGCCGCTTCCTGGTCGCCGAGAACCGCAATCCCCAGGGCAGGCCGATGCTCATGGCCTACGAGCTCACCGAGGCGGGAAGCCTCGAAGAGCGGTGGCGGCCGGACTGGAACTGCCCGGTGGGTGGCGGCTGGGCAGGGGGCCACACGATGTTCCTCCCCGGTCCCGACTGCAAACGCCGCTTCTGGTCACTGACCGGAGAGCGCCTGAGTCCTGCCGTCGAGCTGCCCAAGGACTCCGTCGTCGCGCTCAGCGACGACGAGCAAGTCATCGCCTTCGCCAACGGCCAGGTGCGCGGGCTGATCACCGGCTTCCCGAACGCCCCGGTGGTGCACGCGGCCCCGTATCGGGGATGCAGGGACCCCGCCTTCCTGCGCTGGAAGGAGGACGGCAGCCAGCTCGCCATGTCGTGCCGAGACGGAAAGATCGAGGTGATGGACACCGATCTGAGCGAGGTCGATCGGCGGGCCTACGAACACATGATCGGCGCATGGTTCCCGCCCGACATCCGGCTCTTCGGCCGGTCCATCCTGGAAGGACACAGCGCCAAGCCCGAGCTGCGCTGGGTAGGCGACATGCTGGTCTCGGTCGCCACGGACGGCACCCTGCGCACCTGGCCCACCGACAGCAGCGGGCCGCACCTGCGGGACATCGACGAGGCGCTGCGGACCTGCCAGTGGACCGACGGTGGTCTGAGCATCGACTCCAGCTGGGGAGACCTCTACCTGTTCGAGCCCACCGGGGCGCGCCGGATGCTCTTCCCGCTGGCCGAGTACACCGGGGTCGACTGGAGTCCCGACGGCAGCCGGCTCGCGGCGGTGCGGGTTCGGGAGGGCACCGTGGTCGTCTTCGATCCCCAGGGCGAGATCCTGGCCGAGGTGCCGGCAGTCGACCCCGCCGTGGACGGCGTGGCGAGCGAAAAGGGAGCGCCCCACAAGAAGCAGCGCGTCCGGATCCGTTGGTCGCCCGACGGGCAGTCACTGGTAGCCCTCGCGCCCTCGGGCGGCCGCATCGTGGATGCAAGCGGCGCCGTCATCGCCGAGCTGGACGGCTTCGTCTACCCGCAAGACGACCGACTGCCCGACGCCAGGTGGTCGCCCGACGGTACGAGGGTGGCAGCAGGCGATGTGCGAACGCTGGGACTGTGGAAGCCCGACGGCACCCTCGTCGCCACACACGTGCGGGACCCGGACTCGCCGGGCGAGCAGCGCTACGGGATCCACTGGCAGCCATCGAGCAGCGAGGCCGTGCTCATCCGACGGCATCGCGCGACCCGAGCGTTCGATGTCTTCACGATGCGAGCCGACGGGTCTCTGGTCGACCACCCCCCCGATCGGTTCCAGGTCCAGGCCCCCAGCACCGACCGGTCCCTGCGTCCGGAGCCCGACGGACACTTCACGCTCGTCACTGGACACAAGGAGGTCCCCCTGCCGTCCGACAGCGAGGTACGCGACTGGCGCTGGGCCGAGGACGGCAGCCGGCTGGTCACCTTCCACCAGGACGGCACCGCCGTGATGTGGTCCGGCGACGGCGCAAGGCTCGCGGCCTGGGGAGGCTCCGAGGCGCCCCTGGCTTCCGGCTGCATCGCGCCCGATGGCGACCACATGATCACCTTCTCCTTCAAGGGCGACCACAGCGACATCCGACCGCTGACCGACGCGCTGTTGCTGGAGCGCGCCCAGCAGCTCGTCCCCGTCCCCCTGACCGACGACCAGCGCGACGAGTGGCTGGACTGAGCATCCTCCCGAGTGCACGACTCCACAGGACGGGGGGACGGTCGCGGACTCCAGCCCCGCCCTACCCCCCCGCCGCCTGCACGTCGGGCGCCGACGCCGACGCCGTGCGCGCCCACTGCCGCGGCGACGCGCCGAACTGGCGGCGGAACTCGCGGCTGAACTGCGACGCGCTGGTGTAGCCGACGGCCTGCGCGGCGTCGCCGATCACCGCCCGGCCGCCGGCGATCTGCATGGCGGCCCGGCTCAGCCGCAGGGTCTTGATGAACTGCAGGGGGGGCAAGCCCGTGGCGGCCTTGAAGCGGCGGTGGAAGACGGCCCGGCTCATGCCGGCCCGCCGGGCCAGATCGTCCACGGTCAGCGGCTGGTCGAGGTTGTCGCGCACATGGGCGACGACGCGCGTGATGGCGCTGGCGCCGCCAAGGCTGTGCCGAACGAGCGGACCGGCCTGGCCCTCGATCACGGTGAACAGCAGCTCACGCAGCCGGCCGCCGGCGAGCACGCGCAGCGCCACCGGGTCGTCGAGCAAGCGCAGCAGCCGCCCCAGCGCGTCGCGGAAGCGGTCGTCCACGTCAGCCACGACCAGGCCCGACCCGGGGTCCGGCGCCAGCGCAGGCCGGTGCGGGCGGGCGGCGGCTTCATAGGCGACCAGCGTCTCGGCCATGGCGCGGGTGTCGAGGTCGACGAGGACACCGAGGACAGGCTGTTGCGGGGTGGCGGCGGGCACTTCGGCGACCACCGGCAGATCCATGGTCGCGCACAGGTAGTGATCCTCGTCGTAGGTGTGCTCCACCCCCGCGAGCCAGGCGCGCTTCGTGCCCTGCACGATGCAGCACATGCTGGCCGGGTAGACCCCGGGCAGCCGGTCGACCGGTTCGTTGATGCGGAACAGGCGGAGCCCCTCGATCGGCGTGGGCGAGATCCCATCGGGCCCGGCGTGACGGGCCACCAGCGTGCGCAGAGTCTGTGCTTCCATGCCCTCCCCTATCTCCCGCAGAGGAACAGAGCGCAAGAACACGAGACGATCAGGCAAGTTTTCGAGCGAAATCCAGCCTGTTTCTTCGCTGCCACGGCAGCTATCAATCAATCATCACCAACCGGCCCCGTGCCGAAGGAGTCCAGAACATGGCCACCGACAACGACACGCTCTTCGGTCCCTCCGGGTGGACGCCCGACCGGCTCGGCGATCTGACGGGCAAGACCTTCCTGATCACGGGCGCCAACTCGGGGACGGGCTTCCAGGCCGCCCGGACGCTGCTGTCCCGCGGCGCCCGCGTCGTGATGCTCAACCGCAACCCGGACAAGTCGGCGGCCGCCATCGACGCCCTGAAGGCTGAGCACGGGGCCGACGCCGACGTGTCCTTCATCGCCATGGATCTCGCGGTCCTCGACTCGGTCCGAGGTGCCGCCGCCGCGGTCCTGGAGCAGTGCCCCCGCATCGACGCGCTCATCTGCAACGCCGCCATCGCCCAGGTCCCCACGCGCAAGCTCACGGTGGATGGCTTCGAGAGCCAGCTCGGCACCAACCACTACGGCCACTTCCTGCTCTGCGGCCTGCTCTTCGACCGCATCGAGGCGTCGACGGGGCGGATCGTCGTCGTGGCCAGCCTCGGCTACAACATGGGGCTGAAGACGATCCGCTTCGACGACATGAACTGGGACCAGGGCTACAGCGCCAACCCCGCCTACAGCCAGAGCAAGCTCGCCCAGATGATGTTCGCCTACGAGCTGCAGGACCGGCTGGCGGCTGCCGGCCGCACCGGTGTCCAGGTGCTCGTCTGCCACCCCGGCTCTTCGTCCACGTCACTCATCACGACCAGCGGCAGCCTGGCGATGCGGATCGCCTTCCGGCTGATGGCGATGTCCCCGATGGTGCAGTCCGCCGAGAAGGGCTCCTGGCCCGAGACCATGTGCGCCACCGAAGACGGCCTCGAGCAGCGGGCGCTGTATGGTCCCACCGGTCGCATGGAGTGGGTCGGCCCCGTCGGCCGGGGCACACTCGAACCCCACGCCCATGACAAGCCCGTCATGGAGCGGCTCTGGGCGGTCTCCGAAGAGAAGACCGGCATCCACTGGGACCTCTGACCTGCAGGAGCACGCGCATGTCTGGACTTCGCATCCTCGGCATCACCCTGGCCGCCGCCGGCGCGGTCGCCACGGTCTTCCCCGACTGGTTCGGCCCGCTGACCGGGGGACCCGTCGCAGCCGGCGACATCTTCGAAGCCGTCGAGCGCCGGGTGCGCGCCGGCATGGTGCTGGGCGTCGGGCTGGCCGTGTTCGCCGTCCCGTCGCTCCGCCCCTGGTCGACCAGCATCCCCTCGGCGCTCTTCTACTTCATGACCGGTGCGCTGGCGGCGCGACTGTTCGGCATGCTCGTCGACGGCGCCGTCCCCAAGCAGTGGCTCCTCGTGGCCGTCGAAGCCGGGGTCATGACCATCGCCGCGCTCTGGCTGTGGCGCAGCGGCGGCGCCGCCGCGTGAGCGGCGCGACAGCCATCGCGGCCGCTGGGGACCCGGAAGCTCACGCCACCATGCGATCCTCGAAGGCCGCCAGCGCCGCCTTGGCCCCCTCCCCCATGGCCACGACGATCTGCTTGTAGGGGACGGTGGTCACATCGCCGGCGGCGTAGATGCCGGGCTGGCTGGTGCGGCACTTGCCGTCGATCTCGATCTCACCGAAGCGGTTGCGCTGCACCACGTCGGCGACGAAGCCGCTGTTGGGCACCAACCCGATCTGGACGAACACACCCGCGACGTCGAGTGTGCGCACCTCGCCGGTCGAGCGGTCCTGGATGGTCAGACCGGTCACGGCCGTGCCGTCGCCCTCGATGCGCTGGGTGGCGGCGTTGGTGATGAGCGCGGTGTTGTCGAGGGAGGAGAGCTTGTCGAGCAGCACCTTGTCGGCCTTCGGCTCGGGCATGAATTCGAGCACAGTCACCGACCGGGCGATGCCCGCGAGATCGATGGCCGCCTCCACGCCGGAGTTGCCACCGCCCACCACGGCGATGTCCTTGCCCTTGAACAGTGGACCGTCGCAGTGTGGACAGAAGGCCACCCCGTGGCCCAGGTATTCCTTCTCACCCTCCACGCCCAGCTCGCGCCACTTCGCCCCCGTGGCGACGATCACCGACCCGGCGGTCAGGGTCTCGCCACTGTCCAGGGACAGCCGCAGCGGCGTACCGGGCAGCACCTCGGTGACGCGGCGGTGGCCGAGGATCTCCACGCTGTACGCGGCGAGGTGCTCGTCGAGCCTCGCCGAGAGCTGCGGCCCCTCGATGTAGGGGACGCCGACGAGGTTCTCGATGCCCAGCGTGTCCTGGAGCTGGCCGCCGGTCCGATCGGTGATGACGGCGGTCTTCAGCCCCTTGCGGGCCGAGTAGATGGCGGCCGAGGCCCCCGCGGGGCCGCCACCGATGACGACGACGTCGACGTGGCCGCGCTGTCGCGGCGCGCCGTCCGTGGGCCGCGATCCGAAGCGCTCTTCGAGGCGGGACAACAGGTCCGCCAGCCCCGCCTTGCCCGAGCTGACCAGCTCGTCGCCGTGCAACACGGCGGGCACGCCGCGCAGGCTCAGGCGCTCGACCTCGTCGGGCAGCATGGCGCCGTCGATGGTCTCGTGCTCGAAGTCGTCGTGCAGGGTGGCCATGAGGTTGAGGGCCTGCACCACGTCGGGGCAGTTCGTACACGACAGGGACACGAAGCTGCGCAGCCGGATGGGTCCCCGCAGCCGGCGGATCCGGTCGACGAGGACGTCGTCGGGCTGCTTGCCCTTGCCGTCGGCGTGCAGCAGCGCCAGCACCAGCGAGCTGAACTCGTGGCCACCGGGCACGCCGGTGAACCCGATCCCCGTGGCCGCGCCGTCGCGGTGGACAGCGAAGCGGGGGACCGGGCTGGCCGGGCCCTCCTGCCGCACCGAGATGTGCGAGGAGGTGCTGGCGACCTCGGTGAGCAGGGTGCGCAGCTCGCCCTGCTTGTCGTGGCTGGACGGCGACTGTACGAGTTCGAGGCTGGAGCCGAGGCCCGCGAAGACCTCGCGCAACTGGGTGAGGATGGCGTTGTCGAGCATCGGGGCCTCCCTTGGCTACGAGCAGGTGTCTCGCTGTGGGTCAGATCTTGCCGACGAGGTCCAGGCCGGGCTTGAGCGTGGCCGCCCCGGGGGTCCAGCGGGCCGGGCAGACCTGGTCGGGGTGCTCGGCGATGAACTGCGCGGCGCGCACCTTGCGCAGCAGCTCGGCGGCGTTGCGGCCGATGCCGTTGTCGTGCATCTCAGCGACCTTGATCTGGCCCTCGGGGTTCACGACGAAGGTCCCGCGATACGCCAGGCCCGCCTCCTCGATGTAGACGCCGAGCGCCCGGGACAGGTCGCCGGTGGGATCGGCGAGCATCGGGTACTGGATCCGACCGATGGTCTCCGAGGTGTCGTGCCAGGCCTTGTGGGTGAAGTGGGTGTCGGTGCTGACCGAGTAGACCTCGACGCCCATCTCCTGGAACTCCGCGTAGCTGTCGGCCATGTCGCCCAGCTCGGTGGGGCAGACGAAGGTGAAGTCGGCCGGGTAGAAGAAGAGGATCGACCACTTTCCACGGAGGGTCTGATCGGTCACCTCGACAAAGTCGCCGTTGTGGTAGGCCTGGGCCTTGAACGCGGGCAGGGTGCTGTTGATGATGGTCGGCATGGTGCTCTCTCCTGTGGTGCGCCAGTGGCGCGGTGCGAGAGCAACATGCACCCCCCATGCACATCATTCCAATCGATTGTTTTTGTCGGCCGATAGGCTCAGGCAATCAAGCGAGGTGGATCGACAACACCTCGCCCTCGGCCAGCTCGGCGGCCAGGGCCGCCGGTCGCCGGGCGTGCAGGACATCGAGCAGGGCCCGGCGGATGTCGGACTTCCAGCTACTGCGGTGGTGGACGAGGCCGACCTCGCGCGTCGGGATGCGGTCGCGGATCGGCCGGACCTGGGCGCGGCGCACGGCCACCGGCAGGGTCATGGCGAAGGTCTCGGGGACGAGGGTGTAGCCACCGTTTTCGTCGATGAGGCCGCACAGCGTCTCGAAGCTGCCCCCCGCGAAGCGCACCGATGCCAGCACCGTGCGGGCGTGGAGGCCGCAGAGGTTGACGACCTGGGTGCGGAAGCAGTGGCCATCTTCCAGCAGCCAGAGCCCGCCGGGATCGAGGTCGGACAGCTCGACCTCGTCGGCGTCGAGCGCCGGCGAGCCCGCGCGGCAGTAGACGTAGAAGGGATCGTAGAACAGGATCTCCTCGACGATCGAGGGTTCCGACAGCGGCGTCGCGAGGATGGCGGCGTCCATGCGGTTGGCGTGGAGTTCGGCGACGATGGTGTCGGTCGGCCGCTCGAGCAGGGTCAGCTCGACGCCGGGGTAGCGCTCGGCGAAGGGGCCGAGGAACCAGGGTAGCACGTAGGGCGCCAGCGTGGGAATGACCCCCAGCGAGAACGGTCCGCCAAGCGCGGACAGCCCGCCGGCCGTGGCGGCCAGCAGGCGCTCGTGCGCCGCCAGCACCTCTCGCGCCAACGCCAGCACCCGCAGGCCGGGTTCCGTGGGGACCACGGGCCGCGCCTGGCGGTCGAAGACGACCACGCCCAGCTCCTCCTCGACCTTCCGGATTCCGGCCGACAGGGTGGGCTGCGACACATGGCAGGCCTGGGCGGCGCGGCCGAAGTGGGCGTGCTGCTGGACGGCGAGCAGGTACTGGAGCTGGGTGATGGTCGGCACGGCGGCGTCTCGGGCGCTCAGTCGTCGGCGGACTGCACGGCCCGCAGATCCAGCCGCCCCTCCGACAGGGGCGGGCACCAGAAGGTTGCCCCGGTGACCGGCCGGGTGAACGAGAACAGCGCGTCCACCACCCCGTCGTCGAGGCCCACCATGCGGTGGAGCAGGGCTTGAAACGGGTCGAGGGAGGCGCCGAAGGCCACGAAGACCAGCCCCGCACCCCGGTGATCCCGCCAGGGCATGGACCGGCGCAGCACGAAGGCTTCGGGGTCGAAGTCTTCCTGTGCCGTGCGCTTGACGTGGGCCGATGCGGGCGCGTCGGCCAGCTCTTCGTTGGAGACCCGGTCGCGGCCGATGGCGGCGTCCTGGCGGGCCCGGCCCAGCGCGTCGAAGGCGTCGAGATCGTGCACCCAGCGCTGCACGGCCACCACGCTGGAGCCGTCCAGCCCCGGTCCCATGCCGGCCTGCAGCGCGACCTGGCGAGCCTTGTCGCCCGTCGGGTTCTCGGTGCCGTCTTCGTAGCCGGACAGGTCGCGGCTGTCGGCGTGCATGAAGCCTGCCACCCGGTCGGCCACGACCAGGGAGGGCAGCGCCGCCCGCAGCGCCCGCTCGCGGTGCAGCACCGCGCCCGGATCATCGCCGGCGACCATGACGAACAGGTCGCCAGGCGTCGAAGGGATCGCCACGGGGCTGTCCGGCCAGCGCGGCAGCGGGCGCATGCCTGGGATCTGCGCCCCCAGCGCCGCGAGCAGCGGCGAGCCCAGGCCGACGGCCAGGTCGTCCGACACCGACAACGCAGCCAGCTCGTCGAGAGCGGCCGCGGCCGACACGCCCGAGCGGCGCTCCAGGAACAGGAAGCCGGCGTGCGCGGGGACGCCGGCGAGGATGCGCGGTTGGTTGCTCATCAGGCGCTCCGGTGTTGCGATCCCGGTGCTCCAGCTAATGCGGGCGCGACGCCCGAGCGACGAGGCAACCGCGTCCAGCGGCCCTACCCCTCGACACCGCCTCCCCGGGGAGCCGACGGCAGCGGCAGCACGCGCAGGCCCCGGAATCGGCCGGCCGCCAGGACCTCGGCAACGTGCTCGCTGACCACGACGGTCGAGGGCCGGTCGGCCAGCCGGAAGAGCTGCAGCCCGCCGGTGTCGTCGGGGTGGATCACCAGACGATCCGGGCCCCCGTCGTCCCCGGCAAGCTGCCAGGTGGCACAGTCCCGCCGGCCGACGATGTGGACGTAGACGTAGGACCACGGCAGCAGCTCCCCCGTCTCGGCGTCGCGCAGCTCTGCGTCGCGCACGTCGAGGTTGTCGACCCCCGCCCCACGCAGGGCGGCGACCAGCGATCCGGACATCACCGAGAAGTCCTCGTAGGCGTCCTTGCGCCGCTCCTGCACCGGGCGAGGCTCGAAGTCTCCCACAGCGTCCTCCTCCAGGTCGGGGTCGTACTGCCCGTAGCAGTCGTCTTCTTCGATGATCACCTCGAAGCGGACCGGCCCGTCGTCCGCAGCCACAGGCAGCGGATCGCCGGTGAACGGGGAGAGGTCGCGATGAGAGGCGCGCCGCAGGGCGATGTTCTCGCCGTCGTCGACGTCGACGAGCTGGAAGAAGGGCATGGGGGGCTCCGGCCGGGGGGCGGCGGCCTCCCGGAGTCCCGGCCGGTATCCAGGGCCGCCTGGCCGGGCGAGGTCATCGCCTCCGCGCGCTCGTGTTGTATGGTCCCGCCGCCCCCCCGGGGGAACCCAAAGATACCCCGCAACACCGACAACCGTGAGAGCCCAGTGAAGCTCGACCAGACCCTCGTCATCCTCTCCGCGATGCTGTTCAGCACGCAGGCCCGGGCCCAGGACCGCCTCGTGACGGCCAACCCCGCCGAGAAGCCCTCCGGCTGGATCTACGAGGGGCAGGTCGGCTACGCGGCCAGCCAGCAGAGCGGGCTCGCGACGGTCCGGGTCTACCGGCGGTACAGCGCGACTGCGAGCGATCACCTGCTGACGACGAACTCCAACGAAGCGACCGGTGGCAACTGGTCCGACGAAGGCACGGCATTCTACTGCTTCCCGGATGGAACGCCAGACACCGTCCCCCTGCGCCGCTTCTACAACAACGGGGAGGCGGCCCACCTGTACACGATCGGGCAGCCCGAGGCCGACACGCTGTCCGCCAGCCCCGACTGGCAGGCGGAGGGGACCCTCTGCAACGTGCGCATGGCCCAGGCGACGGACGCCCCGGTGGCCCTGCACCGCTGGGTCTACACCGAGAACCCGCCGGCCACGCTCACCGATGGCGACCGCGACGGCGTCTACGCAGAGTGGGGCGACTGCGACGACGGCGACGCCACGGTGTACCCCGGTGCCCCAGAGGTCTCCAACGGCAAGGACGACAACTGCGACGGCAACATCGACGAGAACGCGGGCACGACGGCCGCGACGGCCGCAGAACTCCGGTTCTACCGTGACCGCGACGGCGACGGCTATGGAAGCATGAGTGATTGGTACCTGGACACGGTGGGAACGCCTCTCGTCGGCTACGTCGACAGCACAGGCGACTGCGACGACAACGACGCGACCATCTACCCCGGCGCCACCGACGTCCCCGGCAACGGCAAGGACGAGAACTGCGACGGGAGCGACCTGTAGTGCCCCGGGGTCGGGTGGATTCGAAGCCCACGAGCCTTCGCGCATCCCCCCATGGTGCGGCTGCGCCGTTCATCCTCATCGCCCTGGCTTCCCTCGCCTGTGGAGGGGGGCCGGCGTCGATCGGCCCCGCCTCGCCTCCCCCCGGGCCCAGCCCGACCTTACGGGGCGTGCTGCAGCCGGCACGGGTGTTCGACTCGCCGCACCCCGACCCGGCGTTCGGCGACGCCCTGGCGACCGACGGACACACGCTCGCCATCGGCGCCACCACCCAGAACAGCGGGCGCGGATCGCCGTTCGTGGAGCTCGTCGATCTGGAGCGCTGGGCCGTCGTCGGCGTCCTGGAGATCGACGGGGACGACCGGCTGACCCCCTCGTTCGCCAACAGCGTCGCCGTCCAGGACAACTGGCTGGCCGTCGGCCAGTGGGGAACGGACCTCGACGACGGTCCAATCGCCCTCTTCGCGCGCAACCGCCCGGGCTGGCAACTCTTCGCGACCGCCAGCGGCGCGCCCGCGCCGCGGTCCACGGAAGACCATGGCCGGGCGCTGGCCTTCGGCGACGGCGTCCTGTTCGTCGGACATGGGCTGGCGTCACCATCGCCGACAGCCGAACAAGCCGGCGTGGTGCATCGCTACGATCACACCGCCGTCGGGTGGATCTGGGTCGAAGCAATGGCCGCGGCACACCCGGCCTTCGGATTCGGCTCGGCCCAGGCCACCGCGGGCGACTGGCTGGCCGTCGGAAACGAAGCTCCCAGGGACCACGCCGTCGTCCTGTTCCATCGCGGCGGCAACGGCGACTGGACAGAGGTCGCCACCTTGCCCCCCCCCACGACCGATGAGCGCGCCGGACCGATCTCGTTCACCCTCGCGATGCACGGCGACCGTCTGGCCATCGGCACCCCGGAGCTGGGCCGCCCTGGCACGGACCGCGTCGGGCAGGTCGCGCTCTACGACATCTCCTCCACACCGCCGACGCTGTCGCGGGTCATCGCGCCTCCCGCAGACGCGAGCAGCGGCACCATGTTCGGGCAGGCCATCGCGCTCGACGGCGAGCACCTCGCGGTCGGGCAGCGCGATCCGCCGCAGGTCACGGTCTACGACGCCAGGGGTCAGCGGGTCGTGGCAACCCTCCAGAGCGATGACGCCAGGGGCGCCACTTCGTTTGGGACCGCCCTGGCGATGGCGGGTCGCTACGTCTACGTCGGTGTTCCAGGGAACGAGGCCGCCGACCGCCCCCGCGTGGAGGTGTTCACGCTGCCGTGACGCCGGAGACCCTGTCTCCCTCACCCCTCCGCCGTCCGCTCCAATTTTTTTCATCAATCTTCTGATTCACTCAACCAAGGAGGTACGCTGTGAAT
>CAZRFD010000108.1:0-24329 GCA_964599085.1 uncultured Enterobacterales bacterium
CAACGTTGCCGCAGCGCTCCTCAACCGGGTGGACTTGATCGTCGAGGCCGCCCAGGAGCAGGCGGATTCCGGGTCCGCGCCTGCGGAGCCGGGCCCGATCGAGCCGAACTCGGCAGGGGCGAGGGCGTAGACATGTGGGGTGTTCTCGACGCCGTGATGGCGGGGGTCTGATGGGCCTGGAGTACCCGATCCGGCTCGCGTCAGTGGAGCGAATGATCCGCGCCAGGCATGGCAGCGATCGCGCGCTCATCTTCGACGAGTTGCTGATCGTGCGCGACTTCGCGTCGACAGTGGTTGAGGAGGTCCGATGGGCCTGGCCCGTGGAGACGGGGCTGTCTCGGTCAGGCTGGACCTTCACGATGATCAACAGGGCTGGGGAGCTCTCGGTAACGATTGTGAACCGGATCCCCTATGTGCAGTACATCCGCCGCCGGGGCACGCCGGCCGACACGCCCCTATACGAGGACCTGGTGCCGACGACGGTCAAGAGCCACGCCCCGGCGATGCTGCGGCGGATCGAGGTGGAGATCGCCCGCACGGAGGCGGCGTTGGCGACAGTGTCTGACCCCACCGAGTGGCTGGCGAGGATGGCGCAGCCGCAGAAGCGGTAGCTGGTAGAATGGGCTGCGGCGCCGGGACCTGACACGAGCGTGCTTGACGCACGCAGACTCGGGGCGGACCTGAGCGACGCCACGTTGCGAGCCCATGCCCCCCGAGCAGGTGGTGGAGGAACTCAACCTGTACTTCGGCACCATCGACCCGACCTTCGAGCGCCACGGGGGCGTGATCGACAAGCGCATCGGCGATGGTGTGATGGTGGTGTTCATGCCGCGCGAGGGCCAGGACCTGGCGCGCCGAGCGGTGTCCGCCGGGCTGGACATGCTGAAAGCGGTGGAAGCTTGCAACGCCGAGCTGCTGAGCCGCGGCCGCCCACCGCTCGCCATCCGCGTGGGCGTCGCCGAGGGCCCCCTGGTGCAGGGCAACATGGGCTCCAAGGCCAAGCTCGAGTACACCGTCATCGGACACCGTGAACCTCGCCGCGCGCCTGGAGAGCAGCGGCCGGCCGGGGCACCTGCTGGCCCAGTCTTCGCTGCACGCGCAGGTCCCCGACCTGGGCCGCGTCGTCGAGACGGACACCATCCACGTCAAGGGCAAGTCCGAGGCCGTGGAGGTCTCGCTGCTGCTCCCTTGACCGTGGGGTCTCCGGACCCCCGCTCGAGTCGGGACCGCTGACCAGACAACCCGCCGATCCCGACGAGCAAGGAGAAGAAGCGCTGCTGCCCGAGTCCCGGGCAGGAGGTGTCGATCCTGCGCGAGCGTCTGAGCGACCGACGCTTACCCCGTGACGCTGGAGACAGGCGCTGGCGGGGCGGATCCGGTCTGGCGCGGCTCAGAACACGTGGTCCAGGTTGATGTACATCTTCTGCGCGTAGTCCTCGGCCTCGGAGTAAGCGATGTCCACCCGGATGATGAAGTTGCGGTTCCAGGTCACCCGAAGTCCGCCGCCGAAGCCCAGGCCGCCGTTTCCGACGCTGAGGTCCGACCACGCATCTGCGCCGTAGCCGTAGTCGGCGAAGCCCACGAGACCGAGATCGAACTGCTGGGAGCCCGGCGTGAAGGTGACCGGCGTGAAGCGCAGGTCTTCCTGCGCCAGAAACTTGGCCCGGCCGTGGTAGCGCCAGGAGCGCAGTCCCCGGCCACCGTACTGCCCGCCGATGCCCGAGTACGGAAAGGACCCTCCAAAGCGGGGGAGCTCGGCGGTGGGGGCATCGCCGAAGACCCCGTCGCCCACGACCCGCGTGGCGCTCACGAGCAGGTTGGGGCGCCGCACCTTCGGGCCGTCGTCGTCGCGGGGCTGGGTGCGGATGAGGGTCTGGTAGTAGCGCAAGGTCATGTTCACGCCGGCGTAGGACCAGGTGTCCCCCGACAGCGACGTGGCAGCCCGGGCCGACGCCTCCACCCAGTAGCCGCTGTTGGGCGCGGGCTCGTTGTCCCGGTTGTCGCCCATCAGGCCGAGCTGCAGCACGCTGGCGAGCCCTTTTTCGCCGTCGGGATCGACATAGGTCTGGTAGTAGGAGCCGGGCCAGGGGGTGGGGTCTCCGGGCGTGCCCGGGATGTAGTAGCTGAACCGGAAGCCTCCGAAGACCTCGATGCGGTCGGGCATGTCGGAGAGCTTCCAGCGAGCGTTGCCGATCAGGAAGGGCTCGGTGTATCGGTAGTAGTAGTACCGGCGGACGAAGTCGTCGTAGGCGTCGTCCGACACGGTCGGATCATCGACGAGCCCCTCGTCCGCGGCGGCCGCCTCGGCTCGCGACAGGTCACAGTCGGACTGGCTGGCGATGCCACAGTAGTTCTGCGTGAGGTAGGAGTTGTACCCGGCGCGCACCTCGAGCCTCAGGGGCAGATCGAAGGCGTCGATGGCGTCGACCCGCAGCAGGTGTGCGTGCACGTTGCGCGTGGTCATGAAGAAGCGCAGGGTGAGCGCTGTGCGGTAGGGCTCCACCCCGCCGCGGTACCAGTACATGGTGCCGATCACGCCGTAGCCGAAGCCCTCGTCCGAGTTGTAGTTGAGCGCCGGCAGGGCACCCACACCGAAGCCGTCCTCCACGGCATCCGCGGCATCTGCGTCGTCGTCGCTGGGCGTGCTGGTCGCAGCCTGCTCTGCGGGCGGCGGATCGTCGGCGAGGGCCAACGAGGGCGTCGCGAGTGCGAGCAGGAGGGCGGTGGTGCGCAGGGACATCAGGACTCCGGGTGAGCGACGGGCTACGCGGAGTAGACGACGGATGTGGAGGTGGGTGCAAGGGGCGTGGTCAACCTCCAGGTCGCATACGGCGGCGGGCGAGTGGCCTCACCATCGGGCCGCCGGGAGGGCTGCGCTTCTCGGAAGGACATGGTTCCGGGTCGTGGAGCGTGGGCGGGACCTTCGCCCCCCAGAGCACGGGCGGGTCCGCCCGCGTCGTGCCGTCGGGCTTCAGGTGCCCGCGTTGTGGTCACAAAGGCGATCGCCTGGCGGACGAGCTGTCCTGCTGCCGCTCCGATCGCGGCTGGGTAGAGAGTCCGGTTCCGGGTGGAGCAATACACCCCGACTCTGGCCGAGGCTGGTGCTGGGGGCGGTCTGCCCAGACCGGGGCCGGGGGGGAACGCGAGGCCCCGGGCATCACCCTCGCGGGGCGAGGACCCCGCGAGGGGTCAACCATCAAGGTGCTCGGGAGCGAGTCCCCGGCAGACCCGGAACCCGCTGAACGCGAACCGGTTCCAGGGTACGTCGCCGTAGCGGTACGCCACGCGGATGACACGTGCGATGTAGTAACAGGCTCCGCCCCGGAGCGGCCGGCGGGCGCGGTCAGTGACGTCGCCAACGTCGGGCGGGCCGACAGAGCTGTCGACAAGTGTCGGCCTGTCGCGGTCGTAGAGGTCGGCGCACCAGTCGCGCATCCCGCCGGCCATCCCCCGCACCCCGCAGGGGCTCTCGTCGACGGGGTAGCTGTCCACTACGGCCGGGAGCAGCCGACCCGGGTGGCTGTCGCGCATGCAGCACCACGACGGGTCCAGCACGTCGCCCCAGGGGAAGAAGCGCCCATCCACCCCCCGGGCCGCCTTCTCCCACTCCAGCTCGCCCGGAAGGCGCCAGGGCAGGCCCGTGCGGGCCGCCAGCCACTCGGCGTAGGCGCGGGCGCCCCACCAGTCCACCATGCAGACGGGGTAGCCGGGAAGCCACACATCCCCGTCGGCGTCCGCCACCAGTTCGAAGCGGCCATCCGGACGGCGCCCGTAGATGAGCGCGCCGGTCTCGCCCTCCTTGCCCCCCCGCTCCCGCGGGGCGTGGCGCAGCGCCTCCTCCTCGCGGCCGGTCGCCACCAGGTCGTCCAGGAAGGCCAGGTACTCCCGGTTCGTCACCGGGAAGCGCTTCACCACCAGCCCGTCGCACCACAGCCAGCGGCGGGGCAGGGCCTCGGCGGCTTCAGGGTCGCCCCCAGACCAGAACCAACCAGGCGGCACGTAGCAGTCATCCGGGCCCAGGGTCGCGGGGATGGGCACGGGCTGTGCGCCGTCGGCGCCTGGCGGAACACCGTGCCAGTGCTCCCCCCGGCCGATGCTGACCGGGTAGCGCACCTCGGGCCGACCTGGGCGGCGCCGCCGGGCGGCACGCCGTCCCAGTGGCCCTGTCGCTCGATGAGCACCGGGTACCGGACCTCCGCCCGGCCCTCGTGGCGAATCGTGCACAGGTAGCTGCCCTGCTCCACCGGCACGGCCGACAGGGGCGTGGTGCCCAGCGACCGCTCGAACACCGGCACCAGGCGCCGGTTCCGGGTCTCGTAGCGGTGCAGCAGCACCTCGGCGCCGGGCGGGTCGGTCACCAGGGACAGCGCGCCGGTGCCCTTGATGTACGCCGCGCACCGGGCGCGGACCTCGTGGTCTGGCGGCAGCGCCTCGACGTGCTCGGCCAGCGGCAGCTCGGCGCGCCCCGCGGCCTCGGCGTCCCGGGCTGCCTCGGCGGCGGCGTGGACCGCCCGGTGCCGCTCGGCCAGGGCCGCGTGGGCCTCGGGCAGCCCGGGGTCGATGCGAAGGGCTCCCTCCAGCCCCTGGTCCAAGGCCAGCTCCTTCAGCGCGGCCTGCCGCTCCAGCGCAGCCGCCTCGTCCTCCTTGCGCCAGCCCGGGGCCTTGTCCTCCTCCGGCTGCCAGGGCTTGACCTCGGCCAGCAGCGCCTCGGCCTCCTCCCGAAGCGCGGCCGCCCGCCGGCGCAGCGCCTCGGCCTCGGGCTGCAGGGCCAGCGCCCGGTCCACCACCACCAGCGCCTGCTCCCGCCGCCGGGCGCCCTCCAGCCAGGCGGCCACCTCGGCGGCCAGCTCACCCGCGTGGGCGAAGCGCCCCTCGGGCTCGCGGGCCATGGCCCGCTGCATCGCCGCCACCAGCTCCTCGGGAAGCGGCGGACCCGCCGGTGCCTCGGCGGGCGCGGCTTCCTCGAAGCCGAAGTGGAAGGTCGAGGCCACCCCCGCCCTCCGGCCCGGGGGCTCCGGCGGCCCCGCCAGCACCTTGCGCAGCACCGCCATCCCGCTGTTGCCCTCGTAGGGCGGGCGGCCGCTCAGCACCTCGTAGAGGATCGCCCCCAGGGCGTACACGTCGCTCCGGGCGTCGATGCGGTCGACCTCCCCCCGCGCCTGCTCCGGCGGCATGTAGGCCGGCGTGCCGGCCACCTGGCCCATGCGCGTGGCCTGGGAGGCGTCCGCCGAGCGGTCGGTGAGCACGGCGTCCAACTCTCCCGCCTCGGCCGCCAGGTCGCGCCTGCCGAGCACCTTGGCCAGCCCCCAGTCCACCACCAGCACCTCGCCGTGGGAGCCGAGCATGACGTTGTCGGGCTTGAGGTCGCGGTGCACCACGCCCCGGCTGTGCGCGTAGGCCACCGCCTCGCACACCCGACGGAAGGCGTCCACCAGCCTGCGGAAGGTCCAGCCGGTGACCGAGGTCTGCCAGCGGTCGCCCTTGCTGGCCCCCGTGGACCTCGCGAATCACGTCGGACAGGGTGCGACCCCGAACCTCGGCCATGGTGAAGTAGAACTCCCCGCCCGGAAGCCGCCCCAGCTCGTGCACCGGCACGATGCCGGGGTGCTGGAGCTGGGCGCTGCACTGGGCCTCCTCGATGAAGCGCGCCAGCACGTTGGAGCGCTCCATCAGCTCCGACCGGATCACCTTCATCGCCATCGTGCGGTTGAGATCCCGGTCGCGGACCCGCCAGACCTCGCCCATGCCGCCCGTGCCCAGCAGGCCCAGGCGCTCGTAGCGCTCGCCGGCGGCGGCCGGGGTGCGCTCCTCGGTCTCCTCGGTCGGCAGGTCGGCGTCGGCCAGGGTCACCGGTGCCGGGGGCTCGACCAGCGTGCTGAGTGCGGAGGCCGGTCCCGAGCGCGCTTCGCGCTGGGCGGCCTGCCACAGCTCGCGCAGGGCCGGCAGGACGGATGGTGACAGGCGGTGGCGCTCGACCACGGCGGCGATCTGGGGGTGGTCCACGGCTTCCTCCACAGGGCGGAGACGAGGCTACCGCATCGAGTGGGCCCCGAGACCCAGCCCAGGACGGGTGGACTGGCGGGTGATCGCCGCCCCCCCTCCCCCCACGAACAACCCCCCGCCGCTTTCGCGACGGGGGGTTGTCATATGGTCGGGGAGACAGGATTTGAACCTGCGACCCTCAGACCCCCAGTCTGATGCGCTACCAGACTGCGCTACTCCCCGAGGGTGGCTGCGGTTTATGGGATCGGGCTGTGGGCGTCAAGGTCTTCGACGCGTGCCGAGCGACCAATTTTCTGCGGTCAGGCGCGGCCGTAGGGATCGAGCTCGTCGCGGATCTCCAGGATGCGGCCGCGCAGGTCCTGGATGCGCTTGAGCGCTTCGCGGATCCGTGGGATGTCGGCTTCTTGAGCGGCCGTGCTGGTGCCACCGGCGAGCACGCGGCGGGCGCCGGCGATGGTGTAGCCCTCGTCGTGGAGGAGGCGCTTGACGCGGAAGAAGCGGGCGAGGTCCTGCTTGCGGTAGAGCCGCTGGCCGGAGCTGGACCGGTGCGGCTTCATGCGGAATTCGCTCTCCCAGTAGCGGAGCACGTGGGCGTCGACGCCCACCAGCCCGGCCACTTCGCCGATGCGGAAGTAGAGCTTGTCGGGGATCTCGGGCAGGTCGTCGGCACTGTCGCTGAGCTGGGCGCCGTCTGCCGGGCCCTCAGCGCCGACTTCCGCAGCGGCCGCGTCGTCAGCGACAGCAGCGTCGGGCGCGCTGTCGTCGGCGCCCGCGGCCTGCAGCGCACGGGTCATGGCGTCCTTGGGGATCCGCCGGGACATGGGATCAGCCGTCCTCGTTCAGTGCGGCGCGGAGGACCTGCGAGGGCTTGAAGGTGAGCACCCGGCGTCGCGCGATGACGATGGCTTCGTTGGTCTGTGGGTTGCGCCCCCGCCGAGCCGCTTTGTCCTTGACCAGCCAGTTGCCGAAGCCCGAGATCTTGATCTTGTCGCCGGACTGCAGCGCGCCCCGCATCAGGTCGAAGACATCGTCGACGACTTCGCCGGCTTCCTTCTTGGTGATGCCGATCGAGTCGTTGAGGTTCTCGACGAGACGGGCCTTGGTCAAGGTTCCCTGAGACATGGCGGGCTCCCGTGGCGGACGGTGGTCAGGGCGGCGCTTCAACCGCCGGTGTCGGACGACGAGGAGCCAGAACCGTCGTCGTCGCCGTCCTGGTCCCAGCATCGCACAGTCAACGTGTCCTGGCGAACCTCGTCCTCGGAGCCGACGGAGACGATGGTCGTCTTCCACACGCCCTCGTCGGCGCTGTCCTGGTCCAGCTCGAATTCGTCGTCGCCGCGCTGGTCGCTGGTCAGGCGTACCGAGACGCGGTCGACGATGTCCTGGTAGTCGTCGAAGACTTCCACCACGACATCGTGTTCTGTCCCCAGCGGCCCACCGCCCGGGTCGACCGTGGCCGTTCCGACGACGACTTCGCCGGTGGTGCTGGAGAGGTCGACGCTGACCGCCGGTTCGACGTCGGCGACGCCGACATCGATGGTCAGGCTGTCGTCGGTGCCGTTGAACTGCGACCAGGTGACTGCTTCATCCCCGCTGCAACCCAGCAGGGAGAGCGCGAGCAGGACCCCAGCGATCAAGCTGCGGTCTCCGCGGCGAGCGCGCCCTTGGCCTGGTCGACGAGCGCGCCGAAGCCGGTCGCGTCGTGGATGGCCAGCTCGGAGAGCTGCTTGCGGTCCATCTCGACGCCGGCCAGCTTCAGGCCGTGCATGAACCGGCTGTAGGACAGCCCGTGGGGCTTCACGGCGGCGCCGATGCGGGTGATCCACAGCGCGCGGTACTGCCGCTTCTTCTGCTTGCGGCCGACGAAGGCGTTGGCCTTGGCCTTGGTGACCGCTTCCATCGCCTGGCGGCGGGTGTTCTTGCGGGCGCTGAAGAAGCCCTTGCTGCGGGCGAACAGCTTCTTGCTGCGGGTCTTGCGGATCTGTGCGCGCTTGATGCGTGCCATTGTCGACTCCTTGGTTCCTGACCGCTTCCCAGCCCCGAGGGGGCGGTGGCGGCGGGTCGCGCAGGGGGGGGGGGTAGACGCGCCGCGGTGGTCGCGGCGGCCCGGTCGGATCAGCTCAGCCCTTGCCGAGCTGCCGACGAATGTGCTTGGCGTCCACTTCGGCCAGGGTGTCGGCCTGCCGCAGATGACGCTTGGTCTTCTTCGACAGCTTCTCCTGGATGTGCCGCATCTTGGCGTGCTTGAAGCGCACCTTGCCGCTGCCGGTCAGGCGAAAGCGCTTCTTGGCCCCGGAGTGGGTCTTCATCTTGGGCATCGGGGTTCTCCTGGCTGCCGTTCACTTCCTCGGGGCGAGGATCATGAACATCTGGCGGCCTTCCATGTTGGGGCGGGTCTCGATCTGGGCGAGGTCTTCACAGTCGGCGGCGACCTGCAGGCAGCGCTCTTCGCCGATGTTGCGGTGGGCCATCTCCCGGCCACGGAAGCGAACCGTGACCTTGACCTTGTCACCGGCTTCGAGGAAGCGTCGGGCGTGCTTGAGTTTGACTTCGTAGTCGTGGATGTCGGTCTTGGGGCGGAGCTTGACTTCCTTGACCGTCTGCTGCGACTGCTTCTTGCGGGCCGCGGATTCCTTCTTGCTCTTCTCGTACTTGATCTTGCCGTAGTCGCCGAGACGGCAGACGGGCGGCCGGGCGTTGGGTGCGACCTCGATGAGGTCCATGCCACGTTCCCGAGCAAGACGGATGGCGTCTTCGGTCATGAATTCGCCGAGCTTGGTGCCTTCCTGGTCGATGATCAGGACGCGCAGTGAGCGGATCCTGTCGTTGACGCGGGGACCTGTGGGCTCTGGCTCGCGAAGACGGCGGCCTCTCCGAGGGGGGCGGCGCAAGCTCGCTCCGGGTGAAGGGGATGGGGAGGGAGGTGGCGAAGTCGCCACCTGTGAGAAGGCCGGTCCCCCCGTGCACCGAGATGCTTGGGGGGACCGGGAGAGGTGGTAGGCGCGGGCGGATTTGAACCGCCGACCCCCGCCGTGTCAGGACGGTGCTCTCCCACTGAGCTACGCGCCTGTGGGCCCCGCGGGCTTAATCATGCCCCCGGACAGCGTCAAGCAAGCTTGGCGACGAAGTGGGGTCGACGGCGCCGATCAGGGCTGTCGCCAGCTCAGGAGCGGCCTGCGAGGGAGAGCATGGCCCAGCCCCGGCCGCGACGAGGCTGGTCACGCCGCCGTCGTCGGGGGCGATCCCGCAGGGGCTGAACAGCCGGTAGATCGAGAGATCGGGGTCGAGGTTGAGGGCCAGGCCGTGCATGGTGCGCCCCCCTGCGATGTGCAGGCCGACGGCGCAGATCTTGTCGCGACCGACCCAGACTCCCGGGAGTCCCGGACGTCTCGCCGCGGTCAGCCCTCGGGAGTCGAGCCAGGCGATGACGGCGTCTTCGATGCGTTGGACCAGCACGCGGGCGCCGAGCCCGCGCCGGCCGGCGTCGATCAGCAGGTAGGCGACGAGCTGGCCGGGGCCGTGCCAGGTCGCCAGCCCGCCCCGTTCGGTCCGGACGACCGGGACTCCGCGGGCGGCGAGGGCGTCGACATCGAGGCCGGCCACCGGACGCCGCCCGGTGGTGACGACCGGATCGTGCTCCAGCAGCCAGATCTCCTCGTCGACGTCCCCGCGGGCCAGGGCGTCGCGGTGGGCGCGCTGTCGGTCTGCGGTCGCTTCGTAGGGGACGCGGCCGAGCCACCGCCACCTCACGGCGTGCCCTCTCGGAACACGCTGCTGGCGCGGTACAGCAGCAGCCACTCGGCGGCGAGGACGCTGAGCGTCGCCGTCACCGGGATGGCCAGGAACATGCCCCAGATACCGAGCAGGCTGCCGCCGACGATGAGGGCGATGATGACCACGAGCGGGTGCAGGCCGACCTGGTCGCCGACGACCTTGGGGGTCAGCAGGTAGCCCTCGATGCCCTGGACCACCCCGAACACGACCAGCACCCACAGCAGGTGCAGGTCCACGCCGTACTCGACCACGGCGAGCAGGCTGGCGAGCACGATGCCGACCAGCGTGCCCAGGTAAGGGATGATGAACAGGGCCCCGGACAGCAGGCCGATGGACCAGGGCAGATCGATGCCGGCGATCCACAGGCCGACGCTGTACAGCACCCCGAGCACCGCGCAGACCGTGAGCTGCCCGCGGACGAAGGCGGACAGGCGGCTGTCGACTTCGTGCGCGACGCGGAACACCCGCGGGCGCAGCAGCGGGGGGATGAGGTCTGCGATGTGCCCGATCAGCTTGTCCCAGTCGCGCAGCAGGTAGAAGGCGAACAGCGGCAGCAGGGTGAGGTTGAGCACGGCGTTGATCACGCCGAGGCCCCGGGTGAACAGCCCCTTGACCGCGTCGGAGGCCGTCCCCTGGATCTTGGGCAGGGCCTGCTCGATCCACCCCGGCACCTGTTGCTGAAGGTCTTCGACGTCCAGAGGGATGGCGTAGCCGGTCGTGTTCTGGACCCAAGCCGCCAGCGGCGCGATGCGGGTGTCCAGGGTGGCGAAGAAGTCTCGGAGGAGCAGCCCGATCTCGCCCAGCTTGCGGAGGAAGGGGGGGACGAGGACCAGGAGGATCACGGCACCGATGGCTACCGCGGTCACCAGCAGGACGCCGATTCCCAGCTCGCGGGACATGCCCCGCGCCTCGAAGCGGTCGACCAGGGGATCGAGGATGTAGGCGAGGCCGGCGGCTGCGACGAGGATGGCGAACACCGGCCACAGCAGCCACAGCAGACCGCCGCCGAGCACCATGAAGCCGGCCGCCCACGCCAGGCGGCGGAGCCACACCCCTTGCTGCCCCGGCGGTGACGCTGGCATACGCGGCGACCGCAGGCGCCCGGTGGGTGCGCCGCGGGTGCTGGTACGGGCCCGGCGGATCACGGCAGCCCCGCCGTCACGATGACCACGCGGCCGCGCGCGGCGAGGTCCGGCAGGTCGGGGTGGGATTCGAGGGCCTGGGCGGCCGTCGGGTCGAGCACCAGCTCGCCGCCCCGCTGCACGCTGGTGGCCTGCAGCAGGATGGGGCGGGACCCGGCCCGCGCGATGACCCGCGGGTCGGCCGGGTCGGTGACGTAGACGACAGGCGCGTCCAGCTCGATCGCGGGGCCGGTCAGGCGCTGGGCGCCGAAGAGCACGTTGCCGGTCGGCGTGCGCACTCGGGGGGCGAGGCAGGGCTCGAAGGGCAGCGCGCGGGCGTCGATGACGAGGCCGGTGGCGTCGCCGGGACCCGCCGGAGGGGCGACGCTGCTGGCCAGGGAGGTGAGCGCTGGCCGCAGCCAGGCGCGGAGGTCCAGCTCGGCCACCAGCGTGACCTCTCCCGAGTCGTGGTAGCGAGACTCCACCACCTGCCAGTCGCCGCGGGTCTGATCGAGGCGGCGGGCCAGGTCCCCGCTGCCGGCCAGCAGATCGGCCGCCAGTGTGTCCGGTGTGATGCGCACCCGTTCCGCCAGCGACTCGATGAGCGGCTTGAGGCGATCCAGGGCGTCCTGTTCCTGGACACGGCGGTCCTTCCAGGCGCCCACGCGCATGTCGCTGGTGACCTCCACCATCAGCACCAGCCGCGACCAGTCGATGCGCCCGTCGGGCACGGCTTCCACCACGTCGCCGAAGGCCGGGTCGGCCGCTGAAGTCGCGGCAGCGGCGGCGGCGGCGGCCGCGGTCCCAGCGCCCGGACCGGCCAGAGCGAGGCCCAGCGTGCAGCTTGCCCAGAGCAGGCGCGACCTCACCGCAGCTCCACGACATCGGCGCGCCGGAACAGGCTCTCGATCCCCTGCATCAGCGCTTCGTCGGGTACCGAACGGGCCGGCAGGGACCAGTCGGTGCGGGCGTAGCCGGGGAAGCGCAGGTGGAGGAACACCGGGCAGCGCCCCTGGGAGTCGTCGAGCAGCGCCTGGAGCTGTTCTGCCCGGTCACCGCCCAGCTCGTGGTCTTCGACGTGCAGGTGGATCTCCCGGGTCCGCCGGATGCGGACGTCGGCGAGGATCTCGGCGGTCTCGGCGAGGATCTTGCTGCCATCGCCGGTCTTCTCGAGCTTGCCGCGGACGAGCAGGGGCTGTTCGCTGACGAGGGCGCGGGCCGAGGCCTGGTAGGGTTCCGAGAAGAACACGCACTCCACGGCGCCGTGTTCGTCTTCGAGGGTGGCGAAGGCCATCTTGTTGCCGCGCTTCGTCAGGATCTGCCGGAAGGTGGTGACCATGCCGGCGATCGTGACGTCGCGGTCGGCCGAGAGGCGGTCGAGCTCGGGGACGGTGCAGGTGGTCAGGCGATCGGCGATGCCGCGGAAGGCCTGCAGGGGGTGACCGGTGATGAAGAAGCCGAGGGCTTCCCGTTCATGGGAGAGCTTGACCGCCGTGGGCCACTCGCCGAGGTCGGGGAGCTGGATGCGCTTGGGTGCGGCTGCCCCGGACAGGGCGCCGAACAGGCTGACCTGGCCCGCGGCCTTCTGTTCCTGGGTGCCCTGGGCGACGCTCATCGCCGCGGGTAGTCCCTCCAGCAGCTCGCGCCGGGCGTGCCCGGTCCAGTCGAAGGCCCCGCAGTTGATGAGGCTCTCCAGCACCTTCTTGTTGACCCGCTTGTAGTCGAGGTCTTCGAGGCAGTCCATGAAGTCCCGGAACCGTCCGCCCGCCCGCTGTCGCGCTTCGAGGAAGGCCTCCACCGCGCCGTCGCCCACCCCCTTGACGGCCGTCAGGCCGAAGCGGATCTGGTCGCGCTTGTCTGCGGGCACGTCGAAGCCGCGCACGCTCTCGTTGACGTCGGGGGGGAGCACCTCGATGCCAGCGCGCCGGCAGTCACCGATGTAGGTCAGCACCTTGTCGGTGTTGTTGGCTTCGATGGTCATCAGCGCGGCCATGTACTCGGCGCGGTGGTGCGTCTTGAGCCATGCCGTGAAGTAGGACACCACGCCGTAGGCGGCGGAGTGCGACTTGTTGAAGCCGTAGCCGGCGAAGAAGGCGAGCAGGTCGAACAGCTCGTTGGCGTGCTTCTCGTCGTGGCCCTGCTGGAGCGCCCCCTCCACGAAGATGGCCCGCTGCTTGTCCATCTCCTCCTTCTTCTTCTTGCCCATGGCGCGGCGCAGCAGGTCGGCGCCACCCAGCGAATACCCGCTGTAGACCTGCGCGATCTGCATGACCTGTTCCTGGTAGACGATGGACCCGTAGGTCGACTCCAGGATCGGGGCGAGGGAGGCGTGCGGGTACTTGATCTTCGACGGATCGCGCTTGCACTCGATGAAGTTGTCGACCATGCCCGAGGACAGTGGCCCGGGGCGGTACAGCGCCAGGAGGGCGATGAGGTCGTCGATGCAGGAGGGGCGCAGCCGCTGCAGCAGGTCCCGCATGCCGCTGCTCTCGACCTGGAAGACGCCGAGCGCGTCACCGCGCTGCAGCAGGTCGTAGGTGTCGGCGTCATCGAAGGGCAGTCGCGACAGGTCGATGTGCTCGCCGGTGTTGCGGGCGACCATGTTCACCGCGTCGCGGATCTGGTCCAGCGTCTTCAGGCCGAGGAAGTCGAACTTGATGAGGCCGATGCTCTCGGCGGACTTCATCTCGAACTGCACCACGGGACCGCCGTCGGGGCCGTCGCGGTAGAGCGGCGCATGCTCGACGATGGGGCGGTCGGCGATGACGACGCCGGCGGCGTGGACCCCGGTCTGGCGCACCATCCCCTCGACCCGCCGGGCGAGCTGGTAGACCCGGCCGACCATGGCGTCGCCCTCGACCAGGGCCTTGAGGCGCTCTTCGTCCAGGGCGGCATCCAGCTTGATGCCCAGCTCGTTGGGGACCAGCTTGGCGATGCGGTCGGCCTGGTTGAAGTCCAGGCCCATCACCCGGGCGACGTCCTTGAGCGCGGCCTTGGCCTGCAGCTTTCCGTAGGTGATGATCTGGCTGACCAGCGGGCTGCCGTACTTGTCGCGGACGTGTTCGTAGACTTCTTCGCGGCGGTCCTGGCAGAAGTCGACGTCGATGTCGGGCATCGACACCCGTTCAGGGTTGAGGAAGCGCTCCATCAGCAGGTTGAAGCGCAGCGGGTCGATGTCGGTGATGCGCAGCGCGTAGTTGACCAGCGAGCCCGCGCCGGAGCCGCGGCCGGGCCCGACCGGGATCTCGTGGTCCTTGGCCCAGTTGATGAATTCGGCGACGATGAGCAGGTAGGCGGGGAAGCCCATGCCCTCGATGATGTTGAACTCGAAGTCGAGGCGGTCCCAGTAGGCGGCGTGCTGATCTTCGGGGATGTGCTGCAGGCGCAGCTTGAGGCCCTCGTTGGCGTACCACTCGAAGTAGCCGTTGATGCTGCCGGCCCCGTCGGGCTTTGCCGGGATGGCGTCTTCGGGCTTGGGCAGGCCGAAGTCCAGCGGCGGCGGGAAGGCCTTGTAGAAGTACTCCCAGTTGGCCTGGGTGTCCGACCGGGGTGCCTTGGCCTTGTGGACCCCCTCGGGGCAGGGTGGATCCGGGTCCGGCGGGTCCGTGGCCGGGAACCAGTAGGTGTCCATCTTGAAGTCGAACCGGCAGCGGTCGGCGATCTCGATGGTGCGGTCGAGCGCGTCACCGTCGTCGGGGAAGAGGGCGCGCATCTCCTCTTCGGACTTCAGGTACTGCTGGTCGGTCGGGATGAGCTGCCGGCTGGGGTCGTCGAAGTTCTCGCCGCGGCCGATGCAGTTGAGCAGGTCCAGCGTGACGGCGTCTTCGGGCTTCAGGTAGCGGACATCGTTGGTGACGACGGTGCGTAGCCCGAGGTCGGCGGCCAGGCGCCGCCCGAGGGCGTTCATGTCCGCCTGGCCAGGGAGGCCCGTGTCCTGCAACTCGACGAAGAGGTGGTCGGGCCCCAGGATGTCGAGGAGCCGCTGCAGGTCGGCGCGGGCACGGTCGGGTGCGCTGGCGCGGTCGCCGTCGCGCAGCGCGGCACCGATGGGGCCGTGCAGCCCGCTGGTCAGGACGATGAGGCCGTCCTTGTGGGCGGTCAGCAGATCCCAGTCGATCCGCGGCCGGTAGTGCATGCCATCGAAGATGGCGGTGGTGATGAGCTTGTTGAGGTTGCGGTAGCCGGTGGGTGGCCAGGTGCCCGCATCGGCCGTGCTGGCTTCGACGAGGAAGACCAGGTGCCAGCCGCCGTCCGGGCCCCGGGGGTCGCGCTGGTCCAGGCCGGGTGGCCACATCCAGATCTCTGCGCCGAGGATCGGCTGCACGCCCTTGGCCTTGCAGGCGCCAAAGAAGCCCACGCCGCCGTAGAGGTTGCAGGTGTCGGTGATCGCCGCGGCCGGCTGCTCCAGCGCGGCGACGCCCCCGGCGAGCTTCTTGGGGTCCACCGCCCCGTCGAGGAGCGAGAACTGCGTGCGGCAGTGGAGGTGGGCGAAGGCCATGGCGTGCGCGGGCGGGATCGGGAGGCGCGCGCCTGGGAGGAGCGCGGCGGGGGTGACAGCGTATCGCAGTGGCCGCGCGACGTGGCGGAGTACCCTGGCCGGGTCCGGAGGATGCCATGCCTGTCGTCGATGCCTGGCTGCAACACCCGACCCCCGCCTTCCTCGCAGACCCGATGTTCTCGTCGCTGCTGCGGTGGATGGGGTTGACCGAGCTGCCCGAGCAGATCCCGCCGGCCTTCACCCTGGGGGCGCTCGACGCGGCCTCCGTGGACATCGGCCTGGTCAGCGCGTGGTGGGGTCCAAAGGGGCCGCTGCTGTCCAACGACGACGTCGCCGCCCTCGTCGCCCAGGCGCCCGGCCGGCTCGCCGGCGTCGGCTCCGTCGATCTGCGCCACCCCATGCAGGCCGTGGCCGAGGTCCGGCGGTGTGCCCGCGAGCTGGGCTTCGTCGGGATCCGCGTGCTGCCCTGGCTGTGGGAGCTGCCGCCCGACGACCGGCGCTACTACCCGGTCTACGTCGCCTGCATCGAGGAGGGCCTGCCCTTCTGCCTCCAGGTCGGCCACACCGGTCCCCTGCGCGGGTCCGAGTACGGCCGCCCCATCCCCCACCTCGACCGGGTCGCGCTGGACTTCCCGGAGCTGACCATCGTCGGCGGCCACATCGGCTACCCATGGACCGACGAGATGATCGCCCTGGCGACCAAGTACGCGCACGTCTACATCGACACCAGCGCCTACAAGCCGTCTCGCTTCCCGCCGCAGCTCGTCACCTACATGCGCGGGCATGGCCGCCGCAAGGTGCTGTTCGGCAGCAACTGGCCCATGATCGCGCCGGCGGACTGCCTCGCCCAGGTCGATCGCCTCGGGCTGGATGACGAAGCGCGGGACTTGTTCCTGGGCGGCAACGCCGCGCGGGTCTTCTCGCTGGGGTGAGTGGGCGGCGCCTGGTGCCCGCTCAGGGTTCGAAAGCGGCCCCCGGCGGGAAGATGCTCAGCTCGTAGCTGCCGCTTGCGCCGAAGACTGCCATCCGGTAGCCCCAGGCTTCGAACGCCCGGTTCGCGTCGAAGGGCACTTCGACGACGGCGTTGTCGCGCCGCAGCTCGATCACCCCGGATGAAGACTCCATCAGGTCGGGGCCCAGATGTGCGGACTCCGCAGAGAGCAGCGTCACCATGCCGCCGATGATCGGGATCGGTTGCGCGCGCCCGGCGGGCAGCGAGATGCGGATGCGCTCCGTGAGCTCGTCGGGGGTCTCGGTGCTGGCTGCAGCTTCGGTGTCGTGGACCGCCATGGCAGGCTCCTGTGGGGCGGTGGGTTCAGGGCGGGGCCCGTGGCAGGCGCAGGCACCGAGGGAGAGCCAGAGCGCAATCGACTTCGCGTCGGTCATCACATCGCCGGGAGCAGCAGTTCCTGCCCTGGACGGATCTGGTTGGGGTTCGGACCGATGACGTCGCGGTTGAGCCGGTAGATCTCGGGCCAGCGCGATGCATCGCTGAGATACCGGTCGGCGATGGCCGACAGCGTGTCGCCCGCCACGACCTGGACCCGCTCCTGCTGGAACGGTCCCATGACGGGTTGGCCGACGATGCTCTCGATGACGATGGTCCCGAGGAAGCCCTGCTTGTCCTGCACCTGCGCCCAGAACGGTGCGGACTGTCCGTGGTCCTGCAGGTACTTGCGGTCGAGGTCGTCGAGTGCCCCCGCCGCGGTGCAGGCGTCCACCAGCGAGCCCGCCGCCACCGCGTCGCTGAGCGCCTGGATCCGGATGGAGTTCAAGAGGTTGCCGCTCGCGGGCTGCACGTAGGCGTCGACCATGGCCTTGAACGCGGGGTCGAGGGCGTAGTAGTACGGCAGGTAGGCGTAGCTCTTCGTCCAGGTGGATCCATCCCAGTAGATCCCGTCGGCCCGGCCGCCGCCGTACATGTGGTTGAAGATGTCCTGCTGCCGCTTGTTGGAGAAGGCTGTGGAGACTGTCTTGGACACGTCGTCAGCGGTGCCGGTGGTGCCGTCCGGGCCCGGCCAGATGGCCGTCACGTTGAAGTTGGACACGGAGTTGTCGGTCGACGCACCGAACCAGTCTGCGCTGGACCCCTCGGGGTTCATCATCCAGTAGGCACGGAATTCCGTCTGGTAGCCGTTGAAGGTCCACTGCGGGGCGCGCGTCGTGGCGCCGGGATCGGGCGCCGGCTGGTCGACCTCCCAGGCTTCGCCGGAGCGATGTTGATCGGCGTCGTGCTGGACCTCGTGGATGAAATAGGTCGCAAGATCGCCTTCCGACGTGCTGACAGGGTCGACGATGTTGAGGGTCTGCCCATCATTGTTCATCGTCCCGCGGACTGTGCTGAACTCGGCGACGATGCCTGCGTCGTTCGTCGCCTGTCCCGCGGCGTTGAGGGTGTCGTCGTAGGTCGCGCCGCCGGTCTGGTAGTCGACTCTGGTGTCGAAGTACGCCTGCTTGTCTGCCGGGACGGAGGGCCGGAGGTGGGAGTCGTGGGTGGGGGTCAGCACGTAGACCGTGGCGTTGCCCGAGTCGACCCACTCCGCGGAGTTGTGCAGCAGGTTGGGGCGGGAGTCGGCGCCTTGGGTCGGGTCCACCTCGACCTGGAGGGCGGAGCGGATGAAGCGGTCCATCCGGGCGCGGTTCCGGGTGTGGCGGGCGAGCGCTGCAGCCTTGGTCCTGGGCGCGTCGGGACGGACACCCCCGGCGGCTGGCGGGGGGGCGTCGCCGTCGCTGGAGGCCGCGAGGCGTTCCTGAATGAAGGCGTTGCCGTACTGGTCCTGAGCACGCTGGCCGGAAGCTGGCTGGATCTGCGCAGGATCCTCTTAAGTTGCCGAAGGCAAGCGCGAGTCGAGACTCTGCGTGGACATCACGACCTCCTGGGAGTCGGTCGTCATCGTGATGGTATCAAGCGGGTGAAGCGTGAAGGGAGAGAGCTGCGGATCGCCGGTCGCCCGGCGACATGGGCGCCCGCCGCGAAGCTTCACACGAGGTCCACACAGGTTTCGCCGAAGATCCGCGCGGGGCTCGCTGTCCGTCCGCGCGCCGAGCGCATACTCGGTTCCTCAGCCTCGGGAATCCCATGGAAGTGCTCGGCGTCCTGTTCGGCCTGTTCGTGCTGGCCTGGGTCTTCGCGATGCCGGTGGTGGCGCTGGTGCTGGCGCTCCAGGCCCGCGCGGAGGTCCGGCGGCTGCGGGCGCTGGTGGACGGCCGGGGGCTCACAAGCGCGGGGCGGGCGGACGCGCAGGTGCAGCCCGCAACGCCATCGACGCCAGGGGAGCAGCGACCGGCGACGAGCCCGCCCCGGCAGCCGGCGCCGCCCAGGCAGCCGCCGCGGTCGACGTCGCCGACGCCCCCGGCTCGGCCCTCCAGCAGGCGACGGGCTCCGGCGCTGGCGTCCGGAGCGCGCCGTCGTGGCCCGGTGCGCACGCCCATCTCGACCGAGCGCCTGGTCGTGTGGGTCGCCAGCGTGCTGGGCGGGCTCGCGGTCATCGTCGCGTCGCTGCTGGCGCTGGCCGTGGCCGTGGACCGCGGCTGGCTCGGCCCCGCCGCTCGGGTCTTCCTCGGGCTGACGGGCGGTGTCGGGGCCTGGCTTGGCGGGGACCTGCTGCGCCGCCGGGGCCACCGCCTGCCGGCGAGCGCGCTGGCGGGAGCCGGCGTGGGCGTGGTCTACGGCACCCTGTGGGCGGCCAGCATCCTCTACGGCTTCCTGCGCCCGGCTACCGCCTTCGTGCTGATGATCGCGGTGACGGCGGTGACCATCGGCGGCGCGGTGCGCCACCGCGACCGCTTCGTGGCGCACCTCGGCCTGGTCGGCGGTCTGTTGACGCCGGTGCTCGTGAACACCGGCCACCCCAACGCGCCCGGCCTGTTCAGCTACCTCGCGCTGCTGTGCGCGGGTGCGGTGCTCGCCGGCTGCCGCCGTGGCTGGTGGGACCTGATCGCCGCGGCCGGCGTCGGGGCTGGCGGCCTGTACCTCGGCTGGGCCAGCCAGAGCTGGCGTCCCGAGGAGGTGCCCTTCGGGCTGTTCGCCGGCCTGCTGCTGGCGGCGCCCTTCGCCGTCGCGGCGGCGCGCCGGGACACGCTGCGCCACGTCTCGATGGTTGCCGCCACCCTGGCGGTCGTGCTGCCCGTGGGGGCGCTGGCCTGGCTGGCGCCCATCGACCCTGTGTTCACCGACCCGCGCACCGGCGTCGACGTCGTCCGCGACCTCGGCGCGGCGCCGTGGCTGGTCGCGGTCGCCCTGCCGCTGCTCGGCTTGCCCGGCTGGCTGATCGAGCGCCGCCGTCGCCTGCTGCTGCCGGGCCTCGCGGCGACGTCCCTGGTGGCGCTGGCGATGCTCGTGGCGGTCGCCGGCCAGGCCCTGCACCGGGCCCCGCCGCCGCTCGCCGTGGCCCTCATGGTGTTGCTGCCGCTGCTCGGTGCGGTGCTGCCGCAGCTCGGCAGTGCGCTGTCGGCGCCTCCTCACGCCCTCTCCCTCGCCCCTCTCCCCCTGGTGGCCGGTGCGGCGGCGGCCCTGCTGCTCGCCACCGCGGACCCGGTGCTGCCGGGCATGAGCGCCATGCTGTCGGTGCTCGTGCTGCTGGCGCTGGGCGCGGCCTTCCTCACCGGAAGCGGCCCGGTCCTGCTGTCGGCGCTCTTCGGGCTCGGGCTTGCGCTGGCGAGCGCCGGTCTGCAGGTGGACGCCATCGGTGCGGCGGGCGTCGTCGGGCCGGCCCTGCTGGCACTGTCCTTGCTGGTCCCGCTGCCGGTGCTCCTCCGCCGCTTCCCCGCGCAGGAGGGGCAGGCCGTGGTCGCGTCGGCGCTGGCCGGCCCCGCGGTCTTCTTCGCCCTGTACCAGGGCTGGGTGGCCGCCTGGTCGGACGCCGCGGTCGGCCTGCTGCCCCTGATGCTGGCGGCGGTGGCCATCGCCACCGCCGCGCTGATGGTTCGCGCGCGCCGGGTCCACAGCGGGGACGCGGCCCTCGCCCTGTTCGTCGCCGTCGGCCTGCTCGGCGTCTCCGCCGCCGTGCCGCTGCAGCTCCACAACCAGTGGCTGACGCTGGCCTGGGCCATCGAGGGGGCGGCGCTGGCCGCGCTGAGCCGGCGGCTGCACCACCCGCTGATCCGGGTCGGCGCGGTCCTGCTGGGGCTGACCGTGGCGGCGCGCCTGCTGGTCGACCCGGTCGCCCCGACCATGGAGGACGCCGGGCTGCTGGCGGTGTTCGGCCGGGCCCTCTACACCTGGGGCCTGCCGGCGGTCTGCCTCGCCCTGTCGGCGCGCTGGCTCGCGCCCTCGGCGCCGCAGCGGGCCCGCGTCCCGGCCCTGGTCCCGCCGTTGCTGCGCGTCCTCGCCATCCTCGTCGGCTTCGCCCTGGTGCACGTCGAGGTCAGCGTCCTGTTCCGGGGCGCCGCTCCCGTCGAGCTGGGTGGGCCGGGCCTGCTGCAGGGCATGGTGCGCTCGCTGTCATGGGCGACCTACGGCGTCGCGATCCTGGTGGCGGGGCTGGCCAGCCGCCACCGCCACGTCCGGCTGGTGGGCTTCGCGCTCGTGATGGTGGCCGCCGCCAAGGTCTTCGCTGTCGACCTCTGGCAGCTCTCGGGCTTCGCCCGCGTCGGCAGCGTGCTGGGGCTGGGCGTGACCCTGCTGCTGTCCGCCTTCCTCTTCGAGCGCCTCGTGCTGCGTCGGGCCCAGTCCGCCGCCGGTCCCGCCCCCCTGGAGGAGCCGTGAGCTTCCTGGTCCTGCTCTCGCTGTCCCTGTCGGCCCACGCGACAGCTCCCGCCGCCGTCGACCTCTCCCGCTACCCCGCGCAGGCGACCGTCGCGCCGGAAGCCTGTGCGTCCTGCACCCCCGCACAGCGTCAGGGCCAGGGGGTCCTGCGGATCCCCGTGCCGCCCGCGCTGCGCAGCGCCGCCGACCCGCCGGACGGCTCCGACCTGGCGCTGCTCGACGCCGCTGGCCAGCCCCTGGCGGTCGCGGTGGCCCGCGGGGCCGGGCGCACAGACAGCTTCGGGCTCCCGGTGCGCCCCACACAAGACGCAGACACCTGGCTGATCGACGACCACGACCGGCCGCTGGACGCCCTCGACGTCGACCTGCGCGGGCGGATCTGGGTCGCCTCGGTCTCCGTGGATGGCTGGACCGGCCGGGATTGGGTCCCGCTCGTGCCGCCGCGGCTGCTGTGGTCCACCGGCGACGCCGAGCACCACCGCCTGGTGTTGCCGCGGGGCACGCGGGGGCCGCTGCGGCTGCACCTCGACCGCCACCTGGCCGAGCGCCTCCGCGCGCCGCAGGTCGACGGCGTGCTGTGGGTCGGGGTCCACGTCGACCCCCTCGAGGAGGTGCTGCCGGTGCAGCAGGCAGTGCTCCAGGAGAACGGCTGGACCCGGTACACCGTGGAGCTGCCGCGATCGCTGCCGGTGCGTGCGGTCCGGCTCGATGCGCGGGACCCCGTCTTTGAGCGCCGGGTGCAGGCCCGGCTCGTCGACGAGGTGGAAGCCGAGCAGCAGCCCGACGCCCCGGTCGTCGTGCGCCGCGTGCTGCTCGGCGGCGCCACCCTCGACGACGTCACCGTGCCGGTCAGCGGCGGCCCCGCGGATCGCCTCGTGCTGCTCGTGGACAGCGCCGGGCAGCTCCCGCTGTCCCTGCCCGAGGTGACGGTCATCTTCGACGGCGAGGAGCTGCTGGTCGCCGGCCCCGGGCCGGGCCCGCTGCGCCTGCTCGGTGGGGCCGATCCGCACACCACCGCCGTCGGCGACCTGCAGATCGCCCTGCCGGAGCTGCTGCGCATGGCGTCGCCGCCGCTGTCGCCGGGCCCCGTCGAGGACAACCCGGCCTGGTCCCCCCCCGAGCTTCGGGCGCGCCTCGCGGAGCCGAGCACGCAGATCGGGCTGCGGGGGCTGACCGCCGTGGCCGACGTCACGGGGCCGGCGGGCCTGGTCCGCCTCAACCTGCCCGATGCGGTGGTGGCGGACGCCCGCGCCGACCTTGGCGATCTGCGGCTGGTCGATGGCGCCGGGCGCCAGATCCCCTACCTGCTGCGGCGGCGGCCGCTGGATCGTGACCTCGGCCCGCTGGATCCGGCTCGGGTCGAGGACGGGCAGACCTCGCGCCTGACCGTGGCGCTCCCCCTCGCCGGGCAGCACGATGACGGACCGCCGGTGGAGACGGTCAGCCTGCACACGGATGCGACGCTGTTCTCCCGCACGGTGACGGTGTCGCGGCCCCGGGGGCCGGTGCTGGAGCCGCTGCGCTCGGTGCTGTGGGAGGGGGCGGATCGCCCCTCGACCCTGCCCATCTACGTCGGCCGGCCGGTCGGGCGACAGCTCGTCGTGTCCATCGACAACGGCGACGATCCCCCGCTGCCGGTTGACGGGATCACCGTGACCGAGCCCACCTGGGACATGGTGGCCTGGCTGCCCGAGGGCGGCGCCCGCCTGCTGTGGGGCGATCCGGATCGCGCGCCGCCCGACTACGACCTCGCCCTGCTGCGGGAAGACCTCGTCCACCGGGCGACCACCGAGGCGAGCCTCGGTCCTGCTCGGTCGCTCGACCCCGCGCCGGCGTCGCCCTGGGAGCGAGGGCTGGTGCTCGCCGGGCTCAGCGCGCTGGCCGCCGGGCTGGTGGGGCTGGTGCTGGGCCTGGTCCGGGCGGTTCCGCCACCGGAGGAGGGGGATGGTGAGGGAGGCGCTGCGGCGGCGGGAGAGGGGACCGCGGATGCGGCGGGTGCGGACCGCGCCGAGAGCTGATCAGGCGGGCACCTCGAAGCGGTCCTCGACCGCGCCGTCGGCGGCGGCGAGGCGCTGTACGACGAGCGCGCCGTCGCTGGCAATGTCGACGACGGTGACCCCTTGCGTCCGGAAGGCGGTCTGCCGCAGCGCGGCTTCATCGGGCCGCGCCTCGGTCAGCGCCGCCATGCCCTCGTCGGGGTCGTAGGTCAGCGCCCCCGCCCCGCCGTCGACGACGTAGTGCACCCCCTCGACCGCCCAGTGTTCGTAGCAGTGGGCGTGGCCGCAGAGCACCAGCGGGACGCCGTGGTCACGGAAGAGCGCGTGGCGCTGGTCGCGTTCGGTGACGTCGTTGACCCAGTACTTGCTGCCGGTGAACATCGGGCGGTGCATGCAGACGATTGCGAAGCGCAGGTCGGGGTCCTTGTCGACAGCCACGAGCTGTGCCTCCACCCAGTCCCACAGACCGTCGACGTCGTCGGCCAGGCCCGCCCGGTCGCTCTCGGTGTCGACGATGAGGATCCGCACACCGCCGATGTCGGCCGCGTTGAAGCGGGTGCCGGCGGCGTCGCCCTGGGGCATCAGCAGTCGATCGAACATGACGTGGATCTCGTCCATGTCCTCGAATTCGTGGTTGCCCGGTGTGAACAGAACGGGAGCCTGGGACAGCAGCGGCGCCAGGGCGGCGAAGAAGCCCGCCCAGGTGTCGGTGGGGCTGGTCTGGTAGACGAGATCGCCGCCGTGGATGAACAGATCGGGGGACGCGGCGGCCAGGGTGGCGGCGACATCGGTGGAGACCGGTGCCATGGAGTCGGCCATCCAGCCGAGGCGGAAGGCATCGCCGGGCAGGCGGGGAACGGTGAAGCTGCCGGAGGTGACCACACCCTCGCCCTCGTCGATCGCGTAGGCGCAGGTGGCGCCGGCCGGAAGGTCTTCGAAGAGGACCTCCTGGAGCACGAACAGACCGGCTTCGTCGGGGAGGACGTCGTCGAGGTCGAAGTCCCACTCGTAGTCCAGGTCGTCCTCGCGCAGCTCGGGGGTGGCCTGGACCTCGCTGTCGTCGGGCAGGACCAGGGTGACGGGCAGGGGGCGGGCCTGTCGCGTCTCGAAGCGGAGGCGGACACGGCCGGCACCCAGAGGCTGGACCCAGGGGCCCTTGGAGAGGGCCACGCGCGCGGGGGAGGCCGCGCCGCCGTCAGACGGATCTTCCCCCCATTTGTATGGATTTT
>CAZRFD010000109.1:0-24253 GCA_964599085.1 uncultured Enterobacterales bacterium
GAGAAAAAACCAATGTATGGGTTACGTACGACGATAAGTATTTATACGCTTCGGCCCGAGGCTGTTTACACACCTTAGCCAGCGAAGCTACCCTCCAGCCACACGGGCGGTCCGCCCGAGGCGGAAGTCCTCATGAACACATCCCTCGTTCTCACCCTGCTGTTGGGGGCTTGCGGCCCCTCGGTCGACGTCCCTGAGCCCGTCGCTGTGCAGGCGCCCGACGACAGCGGGGTGTTCGTCGAGATCGGCGATCCGGCGGCACTTGCCGACGTGGTGGCGACGCTGGGAACCCCGGCCAACCTGCAGTGGCGCCCGGCCGGCGGGGCGTGGTCGACGGCGGTCGGCCCGGTGGGAGAGGGACTCTCCGCGGGCCAGCGCTACTGGCTGCCGGCCGACAGCTTCGGCGGGGCGGATCTGTCCACCTTGGAGCTGCGCGTCGCCGTCGGCGACAGCGGCTCGGCTGTCACGGACACCCGGCGTGCCGGGCTCAGCATCGACTTCGTCACGGCCGATCCCCCGCTGCTGTCCAGCGACCTCGGCAAGCTGCACCTCAGCCAGAGCCTCGACCCCGTCGTCGGCGCCTCCGGTGCGCTCGAGCTTGCCGTCGACCTGACCGAAGCCGGCGGCGACCGGCGGCTGTGGATGACGACAGGCTGCACGGACGGGGGCTCCATCGCCGAGTGCCTCGTCGACGAACCGGCCGTCTGGGTTCTCGACGACCTCGACGCCGACCTCGAAGTACCCTCGATCCGCCTCGTCCACGACGTGCCGGCCCTGGTTGGCTTCGAAGCAAGCATCTGGCTCGATGCCGTCGACGTCGACGGCGCGCCGGTGCGCGGACTCCTTGCGACGGCTCAGCTCGCCGATCCGGTCGCCAGCATGGGCCGGGACATCTCCTGGGGCGATCTGCACGCCCACAGCAACCTGTCCTACGACGGCTGCGAGCTGCCCGACGACTCCTGTGATCACCGCGGCGACTACGCCGGGGAAGACTTCTTCGACAACGCCCGCGCCGAGGGGCTCGACTTCGCCGCCATCACCGACCACGCCGAGTGGGAGCGCTACTACCCCGAGGGCCTCGATGGTCCCTGGGTGGACATCTGGTCCGAGGAACAGCGCCTCGTGCAGGACGCCGACTACGCAGGGCTCGTGCCGCTGGTCGGCTACGAGTGGACCAACAAGCGCGACAAGCCCTCGAGCAGCGAAGCCGACGCCTACTACGCCGGCGACTACGAGGGCGGTCACAAGACCGTGATCTTCGAGGAGATCGACGTGCCGGTGGACTTCCGCATCGGCGCCACCGAAGACGTCGACACCACCACCAAGAGCGGCCTGTCCGCCTACACCGTCGGCGACAACCCCCAGACCGACAACCCGAGCACCTTCTTCGACGATCTGGACGCCGCCGCCGCCAAGAACGGCTCCTATCGGGTGCTGAGCTTCTACCACCACCCCGCCCTGGAGAAGCCGCAGTCCGTCGACTTCAACTACGAGGTCAACGCCCCCGACAGCCGCTACGAGCGGCTGGTCGAGGTCTACAGCGAGCACGGCACAAGCGAGTGCATCGACCCGACCGCCGACGACTGCGACTGGATGGTCAACAACGACAACTTCCGGTACCTCGAGCGCGGCTCGGTGCAGTACGCGCTGAGCCTGGGCATGCGGCTGGGCTTCACGTCGGGCACGGACTGCCACGACAGCAAGCCCGGCTCCATCGACGACGGACCCAGCACCCCGGGCAACCCCGGCGCATCCCCCGACGCGCCGCTGAACACCCAGTTCGGGCCGGGGGGGCTCACCGGCGTGTGGACCGCCGGAGAACTCGACCGCAGCACGCTCTTCGACGCCCTCTACGAACGGACCACGCTGGCGACCTCGGGCCCCCGCCCCGACGCCCGCGTGCTCGGCATCGACGCCCAGGGCCGCCCGTGGCTGCCGGGCCAGGTCCTGCCGGCCGACGTCGGTCCGCTGCGGATCATCGCCCGCCTGCGTGACACCGGCTACACGACCCAGCGCATCAGCGTCGTGAGCGCGGGCGGCGACGTGGTCACCACAGGCTACGGCGACTCCCTCGACGCGACCATCGACCTCGAACCGGGCGGCGCCTGGTACCTGCGAGTCGTGTTCACCGACGACTCGGGCGGCGACATGCCCGAACACCGGGTCTGGGTCTCGCCCTTCTTCACGGAGATCGACGAATGAACCTCCTGCTTCCCCTGGCGGTCACGCTCCTGGCCGGCTGCACCGACAAGGCGTCGGACACCGCGTCGGTCTGCTGTTCCGCCGGTGACTCGGCGACGGGCGGCGACTCCGGCGCCACCGGCATCACCGCCACCCCCTGGGAGCTGGTCTCGCTGCCGGTCGTGACGGAGTCGCTGTCCGGCGTGCGGGCGGCCAGCAAGGTCTTCCGCGCGTCGGGTACCGACCACGTCTACATCGTCAACAGCGACGGCGCCGAGACGCACATCCTGACCCAGGCCTACCTGCAGCCAGAGGGCGACTACTGCATCGGCGATCCGGCGGGCAACGGTGCGCAGTCCTACCAGGACTGCGCGTTCACCCGGTGGACGGCGGGGCGCATCGCGACGACCGAGTCCAAGGCGGTCTGCCTCGACGACGTCGACGACGTGATGTACTTCGTGAAGGCCGATGGCGCGAAGGTCGAGACCGCCGGCACCAGCCGGGCGGGGGAGTCCTGGACGACCTACCACCGCATCTACCGCAACATGACGGTCGAGAAGGACGACGGCGACCACCTCGAGGGCCCCTGTGCCGCCAGCGCGGGCCGCTTCGCGATGTCCTCGTCTGAAGACGTGCTGATCATGGACATGTCCACGGGCAGCCCCCGGATCTCCAAGCGGATCTCGTACTCCGGTGGGCTCATCGACCTGCAGTGGGTGGGGGAGAGCAAGTGGCTGCTGGCCCACGGCAAGGACGGCAGCGTCTGGGCCATCGACTCCGAGACCGGCGAGAAGGCCGGCAACCTGGCTCCGGCCGGCGACGCCGCGGTGATCGCTATCGACCCGGTGCGAGAGGCGGTGTGGATCGCGCGGGCCGGTGACGGCCGCCTCGTTCGCATGAAGATGACCGACAACGGCGCGGGCACACCGGCCATCGTCGAGAGCTGCGGCGCGGTCGAAGAGCTGGCCGTCGACTACCGAACGGGTGCGGTCCACGCCCTGACCTCGTGTCCGGGCAGCCCCAGCGGCTGGCAGATCGTGGTGGCCAGCAAGGACGGCGTGCACGCCATCGAGCAGCTCGAGGACACGCCGCTGGCCTTGATCCCGCCGGGGAACATGGGCCACGTGGGTGCCATCGTGCAGACGGAACCCGCCCGCGACACCGCCGGCGCTGAGATCCCTGCGGAGATCCAGCCGCGGATCTGGCACGCCGTCGACCCCGACGACACCCGGCCACCGCTCAACATGTGGATCGTCACGACGCTGGAGGAACCGTTCAGCGCCAACCCCAAGGCCTGCACCCCGGAAGACAACCCCAACGACAACTTCCAGGACCTGCTCGATCAGCTCCGCGAGAACATCCCGCTGCTTCGGGACATGGGCTTCCCGGTCGCCGTGGGTGTGACCTGGGAGTTCTACAACAACGTGACGGTCTGCCACGAAGAGTCCATCTTCCAGGAGCTGTACGACGCCGGCTTCGTGCTGGGCAACATGATCCACGACAAGCCCTGCTACGCCTGCACCGACGGCGACGTCGAGGGCCAGGACTACGTCGACGAGTGTGCGCCCAACAGCATGTACTACCAGCAGCCGACGTCGACGAGCGCCTGCTGGCCGACCATCGTCGACGTCGACGAGGAGACGGGCGCCCGCAGCGTGGTGCCGAACCCCGACTACTGCGCCGTCGGCGACCAGCAGTGCTGGTTCGACTGGACCAACGCAAAGCAGCTCGACGTGGACCGGGCCCTGCCGGACGGCAACCAGTTCATCTTCGGGGCGGACCGCCACCGGCTGTGGGGCTGGGAGTACATCCAGGGGGGCTACCGCGTCTACGACCGGGCCGACGGCAGCCAGGGCTACGACATCTCGATGTTCCAGGGCAACTGGGTCTACAGCGACATCACCGACACCGAAGACCCGCGGGCGAAGGACCCGGCCCCCTGGCACCCGGAGCGGCTCGGCAACGCCTGGTTCCCCGCCGTGGTCGACGACTGGGAGGACGACAGCGTCTTCTCGGACCTCGCCTACTTCCCGGGCAGCTCGGTGGCGGTGTCCCGGCTCTACGACTGGCAGGTCACCGACATGAGCCTGGTGAGCCTGTTCGACGAAGCCAACACCGACTACTACGGCCCGCTGGTGACGGAACAGGATGACGTGGACGTGCTGCTGGGGCTGGTCGCGCAGCCGCTGGCCCACCGGACGGACCGTCCCGGCTCCTTCTACTTCCACCTCGCCGACATGACCGGCTACCCGCTGCAGCCGCCCGAGGGTGACGAGCGCGCCGACTACACCGAGCTGCTGCCGGCCTGGAACGCGCGCTTGACGGCCTTGTACGGCGACAAGGGCCTCGGGATCCTGCGGTGGGCGACGCCGCTGGAAGCCAAGGCCGAGCTGGACGCCTACATGGCGAAGTAGCGCGGGCGGTCCCCGGCTCGCTCCCGTCCGGCTGGAGGAGAGGGCGGCCGGTCTTCAGCGCGCGGTCAGTGCTTGCGGCCGCCGCGCGGTCCGCCGCCGCCTGAGCCCTGGCCACCGCCCCGGCCACCGCTCTTGCTCGGGTCACCGCTGCCGCCGCCCTGGCGACCACCGCGTCCGCCGCCCTGACCGCCGCCGCCCTGGCCGCCGCGACCCTGGCCGCCGCGACCCTGGCCGCCGCGACCCTGGCCGCCACCACCGGAGCTGTACGAGGCTTCGATGCCCTTGCTGGTCGCCTGGGCGTCGATCTGCGCGGCGTCGAGCGCGTCCGGCACGTCGGCGAAGTCGACCCCGAGCGCGCTCTTGTAGGTGGCTTCTGCGCTGTTGTCGGCGGACCACTGGGTGTCGCGGTCCAGGCTGGCCGCCCGGGCGCGGTCGCTGGCGCCAAGCACGTCAAACACCATCCGGCGGGCCCCGATGATGATGTCCTGTTCGGCCTGGGAGCGCGTGTCGGCCGGCGTCAGCGGGTAGGGGTAGGTCCCCGGCTCGCCCCACATGTTCTCGCCCCAGGGCTGCACGCTGTAGTCGTTGCTGGCGTGCCAGGCGAAGCGGCTCACGTAGATGCGTTCAGGGTTGAGCCGGGCGAGCTTGAAGGCCAGCTCGTCGCCGATGTTCGACAGCGCCTGCGTGCGCTCGGCGAGTCCCTTCATGGCCGTGGTCATCGTGGCGATGAGCCCGGCCTTGTCCGACGATGCCTTGCTGCGCATGCGCGACTTGTCGTCGTCCTTGGCGTGCAGGCCCATGACCCCCACGCTGAACGTGGGGACGCGGGAAGTGTCGATCAGCTCGCCCAGCGAGGGCACGGCGCTGACGTCGAAGCCCATCTCGTTGACGATCTCGGCCCAGCGGAAGATGTCGTCGAGCACGGCTTCGAGGTCGCTGGTGTCGAAGTCCTTGCCCTGGGTGACGGCCCGCTCCAGCCGGCGGATCCGGAAGAAGCTCTCGATCTGTTCGGAGCCGCCATACTGGTCGATGTCCTGCAGGCTCCAGCCGATGATCCGGTCGGGGTGGCCGATCTGGTCGGTGCGTTCGAGCTTGTCGAAGCCGAGCGCTTCGAGATCCTGCTGGCCGCTGGACTTCTTCCAGGCGGCGCGCAGCAGCCCGGCGAGGGTCCCGCCCTCTGTGGCGGGGGTCACGCCGAAGGTCTTCTGGACGAGCACGACGGGGCCGTAGCGGGACCGGTCCAGCTCCATGGTGGCGGGGTCCGTGTAGTAGATCTCGGCCAGCGTCGACTGCTTGTGCCGGGACTTCAGCGCCCGGTAGTGCTGCATGATCGCCGGTTGTTCACTGCGGATCCGGTCAATGAGTGCCGGTGAGCCATCCACGAAGGCCTGGAGCACGTGGCCGGTGAAGTCCAGTTCTCCCGGCTGCAGGCCGTACTTCTTGGCGTCGTCCAGCCAGCGGAGGACGGACTCGGCTTCCTGGTCCGGGCGCATGAAGTCGTTGATGTTCAGGCGCATCTGGACGAGCACGGGCGCGGGTCCCTCGCCGGTCCAGGCGCCGACGTCACGGAAGCCCGGCACGGTGCTGCCGAGGGCGAACTTGCCGGCGGCGGCGATGGCGTCGTCGTGGCTGGTGGCGCTGGTGCCGCCCCCGGACACGGCTTCTCGGGCCTTGTCCAGGGGGCCGCGCCGCCCCTTGGCCTTGCCGGAGGGGGAGGAGCCGGAGCTGCCCTCTTCGGAGCTGCCGCCGGGCAGGCCACCGCAGGCTACGGTCATGGCGCCCAGGCCGAGGCCCAGGAAGGTTCTGCGCTTCATCTCCACCTCACGGGCTTGACCGTCCAGTACTGGGCCTGCATGCGGAAGTTGAGGTCGGGCGGGTTGTCGCTCAGGGTCGAGCCCAGGTAGCTGGCGTAGGCGGGACTGTAGCCCACGGCCGGCAGGTCGATCTTCTTGCCGGCCTTGCCGGCGATGACGTCGGCCATGAGCCACTCGTACTGGTGGAAGCCGACCGCGGTCCCATCGACGTTGACGGTGGTGGGCATCGCGTGCCAGGGAGACTGGTCGATGGCCGCCACGACCGCGGGCGCCGCGGCGCGGACGGCGTCCGCGGTGACCGTGCCGCTGGCCGTGACGAGGTCGCTGGCCTGTCCGACGGGACCGATGACGCTGCTGGTCTGGATGCGGTCACCGCCGCCGGCGAGGTGGCGGGCCATGACCTCGAAGCTGTCCGCCAATGAGATGGGCGCGCCGTCGACCTCGAGGGTGTCCGGCGGCCCGCTGGTCCACGCTGCCATGACCGCGCTGGCCACGGCCGTCGGCGACAGCTCCACGTCGGCGGGCTGCAGGTGGTCCATCAGCGTCGTCGCGTTGACGAAGACGATGGTGGGGTCGGCGTCGCGCTGCGCCTTGTACCAGGCCAGCGCTTCGCTCGTGCGCTCCCTCGACCCGTCGATCTTGACCTGGACGAGCTGGGGGTGGCTGCGGTCCAGCGACGCGAAGACCTGCTGTGCTTCCTGGCCCGGCGGCAGCTCCACTGTGCGCCCACCACCGCCACGGGCGGCGGTGTTGGCGCGCGGCACCCGGTCGGTCGCACCGCCGCCCGGACGGCGCGGCGGTCGCTGACCCTGGGCGCCGGCCCCTCGGCCGCCGCGGAAGCCCTCGCCGCCGCCCCGCTGGCGCGCGCTGCTCCCGGGGCCGTTGCCGCGGTTCTCCGGCATGTGGAAGCCCTCGGTGCTCCACATGGGGATCTGGGTCTCGATCCGCCCCTTCTCGACCACCCGGCCCATGAACCAGATGAGGTTGGTGTCCGGGCCGAGGTAGGCCTGGGTCTGCTGGATCAGCTCTGTATTGCGGGTGTTCTTGAGGAAGTGTGGCGCGAAGGGCCCGGCCCCCTGGAACAGCTTGACCGGTTCCTTGCCCACGTCGAAGGCGAAGGCCGCAGCCGGCTGGAAGAGCAGGTGCCCTGGCATCATGCTGATCTCCTGGCCGAACCAGTCGCGGACCAGGGAGATGCCGCCCTCGGCAGCGGTGTCGCTCGTGCCGCCCGAGCCCCGTAGCAGGTAGCCGTCGCTGCCCCACTGCGGATCGGCGTAGCCGTGGGTGTAGCGGGCGCGCAGGCTGTCGACGGCCTGGGAGAAGGTCCAGGAGCGCTCTTCCACCTGGGGAGAGACCATGGAGCGCTGCCCCATCTGCGCCACGGAGACCACGACCGGGTAGGGGCCGTGGGCTTCTTCGCCGTGGTAGGCGATGGGAAAGCCGTGGTCGCGCACGTAGGCGGGCAGGTCGGGGTCTTCCTTCTGCAGCCGCTGCACCAGCAGCCCGTCGAAGAAGAGGGTGCAGTACTGCGCCATGTCCTGGTCCACGCAGGCTTCGGCCACGCCGCGCACTTCTTCGGCGGTGGGGTAGTAGCCGCCCATGCCGCGGTAGTGATGGGTGAAGAACAGGACGTAGAGCGGCGCCTTGTCGCCGCTGCCGGTCGCGGGTGCCTGGCGCGGGGAACGGCCCCGTCCCTCGCCGCCCCGCCCCTCGCCGCCCCGCCCTTCGCCGCCCCGAGCCGGTCGGTCCGGTCGCGCGCTGCGCGTGTCGGGGTCGGCGGGTGCGACGGGTTCCACCGAGGGCTTGTCGGTCGCGGCGTCGCAGGCCGTGGTGAGGAGGGACAGCAGGACGAGCTGTGAGGATGTCATCGGGGGTTCGCTCCACGGGGAGGGAAGCGCCCGCCTGGTCCGCCGCCTCGACCACCTCGCGGTCGCTGGCCGGCCTTGCCGCGCGCGTTCCCACGCCCCTCGGTCTGGACGTCCAGACCCTCGGAGCGCGCGAGCGCATCCACCGCGGCGGCGTCGAGGCCGTCGGGTACCGCGGAGAAGTCGACACCGAAGACCGCGGGGTAGCCGCGCGCAGGCGAATTGTCGGGCGCCCACTGGGTGTCGTTGTGCAGGCTCGCCACCCGGCAACGCGGGGTGGCGGCGAAGCTGTCGAGGATGCTGTCGGCGGCAGCCACGATGGCCTGCCGCTGGTCGGCCGGTCGTTCATTGGCCGGCGTGAGGGGGAAGGGGCGGGGCGGGCGGCCACCGTCGCGGTTGCCGTACATGGTGTAGCCCCACGCTTCCAGCGTGTGGTCGTTGCTGGCGTGCCACGCCAGGCGGATGGCGTAGCTCTTGTCGGGATCCAGGGCGGCCAGCTTGGCCCGCAGCTCGGTGGCGATGTCGGGCATGGTCGAGGTGCGCGCCGCCAGGGCGCGCATGCAGGACTCCATCAGGGCGCGGGTGTCCTCGGCGTCGGCGGCCAGGCGCTGGCGGAAGCTGGCGAGCTGCATGTCGCGCGGCTTGACGCCGATGACGCCGACGGCGAAGTCCGGCAGGCGGTCGACCGGCACGAGGTCGGCGAGGCCGTCGATGGCGTGCAGATCGAAGCCCATCTCCTTGGCGATCTGGCTCCAGCGCTGCAGGTCGGTGAGCGCTTCCTCCAGGTGCGCCGGGTCCAGCCGTGCACCGGCGGCCATGTCACGCTCCAGGCGGCGGATCCGCAGGAAGACCTCGATGTGCTCGCGCGGGTCGGTGGCGTCGATGTCGGGCAGCGCCCAGGCGACGATGCGGTCGGGGTGGGCCACCTGGTCCTGGCGGTCGAGGCGGTCGAAGTGCTGGTCGAGGAGAGCCTGGCTGTCGGGACCGGTCACCCACCGGCGGCGCAGCAGCTCGCTGAGCACGCCGCCCTCCTCCCGGGTGGTGACGCCGAGGGTCTTCTGGATGAGCACCGCGGGCCCGTAGTGGCTGCGGTCCAGCGCGAGCGTCGCCGGGTCGGTGGCGTACATGTCCCGCTCGGTGGACAGCAGGTGCCGTTCCTTGAGCATCCGGTAGTGCTGGCGGATCGTCGGGCGCGCGGTGCGGATCTCCTCGACGAGCGCCGGATCGTGGTCGACGAAGGCCTGCAGCACGTGGCCGGTGAAGGACAGCTCCATGGGCCACAGGCCGCGCTGCTGGCTTGCGGCCATCCAGCGCCGGACCGCCGCGGCTTCCAGCTCGGGGCGCATGAAGTCGTTGATGTTCAGCGTGAGCTGGACGAACACAGGCCCGGGACCCTCGCCCGTCCACGGCCCGAGCTCGCGGAAGCCCGGCGGGGTCGGTGCCATGGCGAAGGCTGGCGCCGGCTCCGCCGCAGGTGGACCTGCGTCGACGTGGACCGCGACGGCTCCTGCGGTGTCGGCAGCGCCCTCAGCCGACGGGCCCGGAGCCTGGGGTACAGCCGAGCCCTCGGCGGCAGCTTCGCTCGGGTTCCCTCGCCCGCAGGCGAGGCCCAGGGCCCCCAGGCCGGTCAGCTCCAGGAAGGCCCGCCGCTCCATGCTCGCCGCCTACTTCCAGGTGACCGGCTTGATGGTCCAGAACTGGGACTCCATCCAGAAGGTCTCGTCGGGGTTGGCGCGTCCCTGCAGCTCGGCGAGGTAGCCGACGTAGGGTGGTGCGTAGTTCGCCGAGGGGATCTGGATGCTGGCGTCGTCACCCTTGAGCAGGGCTTCGGACATCATCCAGTAGTACTGGTGGAAGCCGACGGTCTTGCCGCCCACCTTGACCGTGATCGGCATGGCCCGGTGCTTGTCCTTCTTCCAGGAGTCGACGGCGGACTGCGCGGCGGCGCGGACATCGGCGCCCGTGACCGTGCCGCTGCCCTCCTTGAGCTCGCTGGCGCGGGCGGTCGGCCCGACGACGTTGGTCGTCTCGATGCTGTCGCCCTCGCCCGCCAGGGCGCGGGCCATCACTTCGAAGCCCTCGGTCAGCGATGCGTACTGCCCATCGACCACCAGGTAGTCGGCCGGGCCGCCGCTCCAGTACTTCTGCACAGCGGTCGCCGTGGACTTCGCGTTGAGCGTCACCGCCTTGGGCTGGACGTAGTTGGGCATGTCGGCGGGCGTGACGAAGACGACGTGGCCGTCGTCCTGCTGCCACTGCTTGAACCACGCGATGGCGTCGGAGATCACGTCGCCCCGGCCGTCGAGCTTGAAGCTGACGAACTGGGGGATCTTGCGCTTGAGCGCGGCGGCTTCGGCCTTGGTCGCTTCGCCTGGGGTGCCGCTTCCCTCGCCGCCGCTCTGGCCGGCAAAGCGGGCGTTGCCGCCCTCGGAACCCCCGGCCTGGCCGCCCTGGCCGCCCTGACCCTGGAAGCGGCCGGCACCATCGCCAGAGCCACCCTTGCCCCCCTGGCCCTGGAAGCGGCCACCGCCCTGTCCGCTACCGCCCTGTCCGCCGCGACCCTGGAAGTTGCCACGGCCGCCCTGCTGGGCCTGGGCGAGCATGTCCGGCAGGTCTCCGAGCAGCCCGCCGATGCCGCCAAGCAGGCCGCCCTGGGGCGCGTGCAGATCGAAGGGCAGCAGGTGCAGGCCCATGTAGCCCCGGCCGTTGGGCCGGAAGCCGCCGCCGCCCTGACCGCCCTGGCCGCCCTGCCCGCCGCCGCCCCGGAAGCTGCCACCCGTCGACTCGACGAAGCCGTCCTTGGACCAGAAGTCGAGGTGGGTGCTGTCCAGACCGCGGTCGGCGAGCTTGCCCATGAACCAGAACAGCGTCGTGTCCTCGCCGAGGAAGGCTTCCGTCTTGGCGAGGAGTTCGTCGTTGCGCGTGTTCTTGAGGTAGTGCGGCGCGAAGGGACCGGCCGACTGCAACACCGTGTAGTCACTCTCGTTGGCGAAGGCGTAGAAGGCCGGCGGGTTGAAGAAGGCGTGCCCCGGGAGCACCTCGACGTCGCGGCCGAAGCTCTGCTTGACCAGCCGCACGCCGCCCGTGCTCTTGTCGTCGGTGTCGCTGTCGGCGCGGACGATGTAGCCGCTGTTGTCGTACTGGACGTTCTTGTAGCCGTGAACGTAGCGGTACTGCAGCGCGTTGACGGCTTCGTCGAAGCTGTAGCCCTTCTTGCAGACCTCGTCGCCGGTGCTGTCCTTGTTGCCGCCGCCCAAGCCGCCCATGTTGAGGCTGACGACGATCGGGTAGGGGCCGTGGGCTTCTTCGGCGTGGTAGCCGATGGAGAAGCCGTTGCTCTTGATGTAGTCGATGACGCTGGGGTCCTGGTCGAGGAGCCGCTGGGTGAGGATCCCGTCGAAGAAGAGCGTGGAGTCCTGGGAGATCCCGCCCTTGACCGCCGCTTCGGCGACGTCCCGCACCTGGGCCGGGGTCGGGTAGTAGCCGCCCTGCCCCAGGTAGTGGTGGGTGTGCATGAACAGGTAGACGGGCGCGCTTCCCTCGCTGTAGGCGGGGATGTTCACCGTCTCACCGCCGACGGTCGACGCCGAGGGGCCGCCGGAGCGGGTGGTGGCGTCACCACCGCCGCGCTGACCGCCACGGTGCTTTCCGCCCTTGCCGGCACCCGAACCGCCGCCGCTGCCATCGGCCGGTGCGACCACGGGCACGTTGCTGCTCGACGTCGTCTGCTGGTTGTCGGAGGAACCGCAGGCGGAGAGCAGCGCGATGGCCGAGAGCGCGGCCACGAGCGAAGGCGTGAAGCGGACGAGGGAGGCGGGCTGGCTGGACACGGGGACCTCGGGTCGAGAGCGGCGAGAGGGTAGCACCTGCGGCGTCGTGCAAAGTCCATGCGCGTGTGCCCGATGCGTGCGGATCGAGGTCCCGGCCGCTAAGTTGCGGCGGGTCAAGGCGCTGAACGACGCTGGTCTCGACGACGTCGCGTCACCGAAACCTGGAGGAAACCGTGCGGACTCGTGTGCTCCTGACTTCTGCCCTGCTGCTGGGGCCCCTGTTCATGGCCTGTGGCGACAAGGGCACCGGCGACAGCGGCGCGGCCGGTGACGGGGGGGCCATCACGGCAACCTCCGAGCTCGTCTACACCGACGCCAACAACTACTCCTACGTCGCCGATCTGCAGATCCAGAGCCAGGAAGTGGCCGCGGGCGCCGACTCGCTGGTCGACTGGTCGGGCATGAGCGTCGACATGCGGGGCCGCTCGGTCGATCCGACCGGCGTCGACCGCGTGATGCTCGTCGCCTTCAACATCAGCAAGGACGACGTCATCACGGCGATCAACAACAACAGCCTGCTGCAGTCCGACGTCCGGGTCTACTACCAGTTCGACAACACCGACGGCGCCACCTCGGCCTCGCTGACCGACTTCAGCATCCTGGGCAACGACTTCATCCCCAGCCAGGACATGATCGAGCACCCTGGCGAGACCTGGACCTGGCTGGTCAGCACCATGGACGAAGCCAACGGCCGCATCGACGTGCTCAGCACGACCTTTGTCGATCCGCTGGACAGCTCGTCGAACCAGGACATCGCCTTCGGCAACGACACGGCGGTCCTCGACTTCACGGTCGACCTGCACAGCGCCGATGCGCTCTACGCCATCGCCGGTGAACCGGACACCAGCTTCAACTGGGCGGGCGCGACGACCGAAGCCGGCGGCCAGCCCTTCGACGAAGCCAAGGCCAGCCGCCTGCTCATCGGCCACATCCGCGGCGCGACCGTCAGCGACGTGGAAGCCAACGTGCTCACCGTCCTCGACACCGCCGACGAGCTGTTCTACGCCGACGCCTACGGCAAGGACGAAGTGCTCCTGTCCGAAGCCGAAGAACGCACCACCGGCGCGACCTTCGCGGGCTTCGACACCGACGGCGTCTGGCTGGTCGGCATCGAGTGCACCAACCAGACCTGCCTGTCTCCGGCGCCGCTGCTCATGACCGTGGTCGAAGCGCAGTGAGGCCGCCGCTCCCGTGCCCCGCAGGGGGCGCGGGAGCCGTCCTCACCAGGACTGGGTCGTGTCGTAGAGATCGGTCAGGTAGCGGACGCGGCCAAGCGCCGTCCCCAGGCCGTTCTCCAGCTCCCAGACGACCTGACCGTCGGGGGTGACCTCTGTGATCTTGCCCATGCTCGTCCAGCACACCAGGTAGTTGCCGTTGTCGAGGCGGCGGACGTCGCCGAGGAGCTGGACGAAGTTGCCGTCGGGGTCCACGTAGGTCCAGGTCTGCTGCACCGTGTGGGTCTTCTCGTCGAAGCGGTAGGCCGACGCGCGCGATGTCCCGACGGTGCCGCCCTCGTGGTAGCGGTTGTCGAAGACCATGAACTCGTCGCCCTGGATCCACGACATGTGGGCGTGGCTCCACCAGTCCAGCGCGTTGCCATCCATGGTGAAGTCGCTGCGCCGGCCGCCCAGCTCCCAGACCACGCTCTTCGTCGGGCGGTCGATCTTGATGATGTTGTCGACGTTCTTGTTCATGAGAAACAAGGCGTCCTGCCCCTCGTCGTACATCAGCGAGTTGCCGTGGGTCCAGTCGTAGGCGCCCTCGGTGTACCCGTCGGCGACGAAGTGTTCGCAGGTCTTGTCGGGCACGCCGTGTTCGTAGTAGTCGAAGATCACGTCGTAGTTGTCGACGTCTTCGTTGCCCTCTGCGGTCTCCAGCACCCGGTCCAGGTCGAGCAGGCTGGTGCCGCGGTCGTCGGTGACCTCGTAGGGTTCGAAGGACAGCCAGGCGATGCGGTCGCCCGGCAGCTCCTCGAAGTCGTGGTGGCCGTTCTTGGTGCGGGTGACGCTGGCGTAGGCGCCCCCGGCGATGGGCTGGCGGACGACGCCGCCGACGTCGACCTCCTGCGCCCGGTCGTACTGGGCGAACATGATCGAGCTGCCGTCCTTGCCGGCCTTGGGCGTCGTGATCGTCAGCCCCTCGGCCGCTTCGACCCACCAGACCGGCTTGCCGTCGCGGTCGAACAGCACCACGTAGCTGGCGTCCTGCTGGATGAGCGACGTCAGGATGTAGCCGTCGCCGGCCCACAGGTTCTCGTCGGCGGACGAGATCGTGATGCTCGGGACATCGGCAGGGGGCGGGCCCATCTCCACCACCTCCACAGGCGAGTCGAGCACGCTGCCGTCGGACAGTTCGGTGTGGGCGACGAGCTGGTTGTCCTCTCCGGGGACCAGCCCGATGACCACGACGCTGTGGTCCGTGGCGCTGGTGGACGTGTGGGGGGTGCTGCGGCGGTCGCTGGTCGCCACACCCCAGGTCACCCAGGAGGTCCCGGGGTCGTCCGTGGTCCACGTCACCGTGGCCACCGTCGGGATCGTGTCGTCGAAGGCCAGTGACAGGGCGCTCATGCCGGGCGTGACCTCGGTCCCACCGTCGCTGCCCCCGTCGCCGCCTCCGGTGCCGCTGTCGGAGGCCGGCGTGCCGGTCTCGCTGCCCTTGTCGGTGCAGCCCGGGGCCGCGAGCAGGGCCAGGCTCAGCAGGCCCGTGAGTCGGGCGAGGCGCCCGGTGCGGTACGGCGATGCGTTCATGGGGTCTCCGGGGGCGCGCGGCCGCTGGACCGCTGCCCGGTCGCGTGCACAGCCATTCAACGCCCCGCACGCGGTGTGCCGCGGCCAGGGCGCCGCGGTGATGCGATGCCAGCTTAGCCGCACCGGTTGCCCCTCCGCCACGCCTGGGATCTCGGCGCGGGGCCCTTTGCTTCAGTCCTGCGCGAGGTGGGGCAGCGGCGGCAGGAAGGTGTCGTAGAAGAACTTGCAGTCCTGGCGGATCTTCTCCTCGTCGAGGTTGAACTTCGCCAGGTCGTACTTGTGCTTGCTCTTGTAGGCCCGCTGCTTCTCGGCCCGTTCTGCGATGGTCTTCTTCAGCGCTTCGCTGGGCTCGTGGCCGAGCCAGGGCAGCATCTCTCCCATGACCACCTCGAATTCCTTCATCATCCGGTCGTAGCGGCAGACGTAGACGTTTTCCTTGGGGATGCGGCCCGACGTGTAGTCGTCGTGGAAGCGCTGCAGGAGCAGGACGAAGCCGCCGTAGAGCCGGTCGAACCACTGCTGCTTGACGTCGTCCGGCAGCGACCAGAAGCCGAAGGCTTCGTCGAGCACGCCGGTGACCAGGCTCATGCCGCTGGGGAAGATCTCGACCGGATCGCGCGCCATGTAGAGCATGCGTGCGTCGGGGTAGCGTTCCAGGAACTGGGGCACCCGGGGCGAGACGCTGAACAGCTTGGCGACGACGCGGTCGGCGTCGTGGGCCAGCAGGTTGCGCTGCCACAGGCCGCGCAGCCACTCGAAGTCGCGGCGAGAGGTGTCGCGGACCCGCGGGTCGAACTGGTCGAGGAGGTCTTGGTCGTCGAAGGCCATGAAGAAGCCGTAGACGAAGAAGCCGTCGAAGAAGCGCGTGATCAGCGACGCGTCGTCGGTCTCGACCTTGGACAGGCTGGTGTTGTGCACTTCGGGCTTGTGGTACTTGGCGGGGCTGACCGCTTCGAGCACCGGCAGGAGCGGGGTGAGCATCTTCTGCAGGAACAGCGAGGGGTACACCATCCGGTACAGCTCCATGCCCGCGCCGATGCCGTTGTCGGTCAGGAAGCGCTGCATGAAGGTCGTGCCCGTCCGGGGGTTGCCGATGAGCACGATGGGCGACTTGACCTCGACCTTCTTGATCCCCGGGAAGAAGATCCCGTCGAGGAAGCGGAAGAAGTTGACGCCGATGCGCATGTTGAGGAAGACGAAGCCGACGATCCAGGGACGGAAGTGGTCCCCGAAGGTCTTGCCGACGATCTTCCGGACGCGGTTCATCCGGGAGGTGATGGTGTCCATCTCTCACCTTGGGAAGGAGTGAGGGAAGCGCCCCTTACCCCGCCGTCCCCTGGCTCGCCGGTCTCTGCACGAGTTCAGCAGCTTCCCCGTGCTGTCCCTCCGCTACCAGCGGATGATCATCCCCGCGATGCTCAGCCCCGCCCCGGTGCCCAGCATCATGACCAGGTCGCCGCGCTGGATGCGTCCCTGGCGGTGCGCGCTGGCCAGCGCCATGGGCAGGCTGGCTGCGATGCAGTTGCCGTACTCGCCGATGATGTTGACGATCTGGTCGGTGTGGAAGCCGAGCTTCTCGTAGGCCTTCATGCCCGGGCCGGAGGGCTGGTGGGGCACGACGACGTCGATGTCCTGGGGGCGCAGGCCGACTTCCTGGAGCAGCCCGCCGATGATCGGCGGCACGCGGCGGAGCGCCATCTTGTAGACGCCAGGCCCCTGCATCTGGAAGAGGTTGTCCTTGTCGGTCGTCGTCGGGTCGTTGGGGTGGTGGCGTGTCCCGCAGCCCCGCAGCTCGGTCAGCTCGGCGCCGTCGGGGAAGGTCTGCTGGGCGAAGCCAAGGATGCCCTGTTCAGGCCGGGTCGACGCTTCAACGATGGCGGCGCCGGCGCCGTCACCGATCAGCGCGGCGCTCTCGGGCTGGTCGAAGTCGCGGCAGACGCTGCCCTGCTCGCTGCTGACGACGGCGATGCGCTTGTAGGCGCCGCTGTGCACCAGGCAGGACGCCGTGTGCAGGCCGAGCAGGAAGCTGAGGCAGGTGCCGTGGATCGAGTAGGACGCGATCCCCGGCAGCCCCAGCTCTTCGAGGATGAAGACCGAGGAGTCCGGGATGAGCTGCAGGGGCGTCAGCGACGCGTTGAGCAGCAGGTCGGGGGGCGGGCCGTCGCCCAGCGCCTGGCGCACGGCCCGGGCGGCCATCACGTTCATGGGCTCGTCGGAGATGTGCCGCCGGAGCACGCCGGTCCGACGTTCGATCCACCGCTCGGACTTGCCGATCCGCGGGGCGAGATCGGCGGCGGTCTCGACCCCTTCGGGGGCGTACATCCCGGTGCCGACGATGGAGACGTCCAACATGTCCTGGTCCTGTCGAGGCAGTGGAGCCTGTTGCGGTGTGGCGCACCGCAGCGGGCGAGGCCGGCCGCGCAGGCCCCGTCAGGCCTGCCACCCTACACCGAGCCTCCTGCACCTGCAGGAGTTGCGCGGGCCTTGTCGACCAGTTGCCACACAGGCACACCGCGGCTGCACGAGGGCTGCACGACTCGCCGGACTAGATAGAGGGGGCCTGCGAGGCGAGCGTCGCCCCATGGTCGCTACTGACCGGTCGCGGCGTCGCTCCTGCCCCCCCGGGTGCGCAGGCCGCGGCGGCCGCTGCTCCCGGCAGTCGCCGCCAGAGACCAGATGTCCAGTTCCTTCGAAGATCTCGTCGTGTCCCCGGTCCCGGCCGTGCCCCTGCACGACGTCGGCGTGGTCACCTGCCGGTCGCCCGGGGACGGGCGCTGCCACGACGACTCGCCCGAGCACCTCCCGCCTTCAGAGCTGCTCCCGGCACGGGGGGAACCGGTGCCCGGCCTGCCCGAAGAGCTCTCGGATCTGATCTGCATCGAGGAGATCCACGACGGCCGCGTCGTGCCCGAACGCTTCCTGCGCTGTCGCGGGCGCACCATCGGCACCGACACCATCGACGAACTCTACACCAGGGAGCGCGACTGGGGCGCCAGCCTCGTCGCCGCCGAGCTGGCCGGCGCGCTCGGCGTCTCCTGCTTCTTCCACGTGCACCTCGCCCGGGTGCTCATGGACTTCGGCCGCTTCCCGGGCCTCACCCCACCCAACGCCAGCTACCTGGAGCGCTTCGCCATCAACACGCCCTTCGCCCAGTGGCTCGGCTACGAGGGCAAGCGCGACCTGTTGGAACACTGGTACGACCGCATCAGCGACCACATGGACCGGGTGCTCACCGGCAAGGCGCTGACCATCGGGGTGCACACCTACGACGTCTACAACGACAGCGGGACCCTGCGACCCGAGATCAGTATCATCAACCGGACGCTCGGCTACCAGCGCCACGACCGCATGCCCATCGGCGTCTTCGACCCGCTCTACCCCGACCGCCTCGGCGAATTCACCTGCGACCGCGTGCTCCCCAGCCGGATCAGCCTGCACCTCGAACGGGCCGGCCTGCCGGTGGCGCTGAACTACCCCTACTGCCTGCCCGAGGGCAGTGTCGAGGTCCGCTCGCAGGTGTGGCACTTCTTCGACTTCGTCCGCCAGCGCATGGCCGTCGAGCAGCTGCACGTCCTCGAAGACCGTGCCTTCCAGCTCATCTGGCGCATGCTCATGGACACCAACCTGCGCAGCTCCGAGAGCCAGGCGCTGCGCAGCTACCTGCACATGTTCCGGACCGCACCCCGCGGCCGCAAGCGGGAGTTCGCCGCCGCCCGCAAGGCCTACGAAGCCATCCGCTCCTTCGTGCTCCACGACGACGGGCGCGTCATCGACGAGTACCGCTTCGGCGAGGGTCGGCCCGGCGCCATCGGCATTGAGGTGCGCAAGGATCTCGTCTGGGAGCTGGACGATCAGCTCCATCCCGTCCGCCCTCGGCCCGACAACGCTCGCCGCATCGCTCGCCTCGTCGCCGGCGCCATCGTCCACTACTTCGTCGAAGACCGCGCCAGCCGGATCCCGTACAACGCCGTGATCCGCTCGCCAGAACCGCCGCACGCGCGGGACTGGGGGCTGCTCGACCCCGGCGACGACTGACGCAGACGCCTACAGCGTGATCTGCTCGGCCGTCCGCACCGTCGACGGCTCGGTCAGGTCGTCCGTCGCGGCGTAGGACAGGATGAGGAAGATGGACTTGCCGGGTGTCAGCGCCAGGTCGTTGGCGTCACCGGAGTCCAGCGGGATCGAGAACTCGACCGTCGTGCGCCCATCGGCTTCCGAACCGCCGATCACCGTGACGTCGTCGGTGCCGCCGAGCTGGGTGTCGGGCTCGATGTACGGGGGATCGACGGCGAAGCGGTCTTCGGCGTGGACGCCGTCGGCATCGACCCAGCCGACGATCATGTTGGCCTGGTGCTGCGCCCGCAGGGTGTTGAAGCCGACGCGCACCCAGCCGGTCGTCGGCGCGCTCAGCTCGACGCGCAGGTCGCTGCCCTCGACCGCCCACCGTACCGTCATGCCCTCGGACTCGATGCCCGTCAGCGCCGGCGGCGGGGGAGGAGGGGGCGGCGCGTCCGCCGGCGCCTGGGGCAGGATGTGGGCGCCGCCGTTGCGGTAGCAGGCGGCGGTGGTCAGCACGGCGAGGGCGAGGGCGGGGGCGAGGGCGGGGGGCAGCGGCATGGGGGCTCCCGGGACGGAGGGGAGCCTAGCCGGTCCCGTCACCCGAGACGACGCCGACACCCGCGACCGGTCGACCGTCGGGGTAGACTCGCTGCGGCCTCGGTTGGTCGCCGAGGCACCCCCACGGCGAGGTCCCAGCATGCCGCCCACGCACTCCGAGCGCTTCGAGGCGCTGCTGCAAGCCAGCGCCTTCCTCGGCGATCTCGACCCCTTCTCCCGCACCGCCCTGTGCATGCACTTCGAAGAGGTGCACCACGCCGCAGGTGACGTCGTCATGCGCGCGGGCGAAGCCGGCGATCGCATCCTGCTGCTGCTCGACGGCTGGCTGGAGGTCCGCCTGCCGGCCGACCAGGGCGGCGAGCTGATGGCCACCCTGGGGGCCGACCAGCTCCTCGGAGAGGTCGCCTTCTTCGGCCTGGGCGTCGCGCGTGTCGCCGACGCCATCGCCGTCGACGACCTCGTCGCTGCCTCGCTCTCCCGGGCCACCTACGACGCCATGCTGCAGAGCGACCCCGGCGCCGCCGAGACGCTGGAGAAGCTCGTCCTCGACGTCATGCTCCGCCGCATCTCCTCCATCAACGAACAGGTCGTCGAGCTGGTCGGCAGCGACGACGCAGACCCCGCCTTCCGGGCCGAAGCCCGCTTCATCGCGAGGGAGCTGTGAGCCTCCACCAAGCCAGCCACGACACCCCGACCCACGGCGAGATCGTCGCCAGCCTGCGGCAGCACCCCGGCATGACGGACGCCCCCGCGGAACCGCTGGCCGTGCTGGCCTCCTTCTTCGAGGTGGTCGAGGTCGTCGGCCGCAGCTTCCTGGTGGAGGGAGAGGAGAGCGACGCGCTGTTCATGGTGATCGAGGGCCAGGCCGAAGTCGTCCGCGCCGGTCCCGAGGGGCAGCCGGTCGTCGTCGGCTACCTCGAAGCCCCCGACCTCGCGGGCTTCGCCGGCGTGCTCACCCCCCAGCAGGCCATCGCCAGCGTCCGGGCCCGCGGCCGCGTCCAGCTCCTCCGCATGAGCGGCGTCGCCACCCGCGAGCTGCTCCTGCGTGACGACGACGTCTCCGCCGTGCTCCGCCGGGCGCTCCTGGTCGAGCTGGCGACCCGCATGTCGGAAGCCACCCGGCTGCTGGCGCGGCTGTCGAACCTCGCCCGCCAGGAACGGGCGGCCGTGCCGCTGGTGGTGTGACCGCACCCTGACAAGGCGTCAGCGCGTCTGCGCGTACAGCGTGGACAGCTCGGCGTGGGCGGGGTGGCGGCTGCCGGTGGCGAGGTCGTGGACCCGGGCGGTGAGCGCGGCGTTGATGGGGACGGCGAGGTCGTGGACCCGCGCCCGCTGCACGACTTCGCCGTTGAGGTAGTCCACCGGCGGGGTCCGGCCGCGTTCGAGGGCGGCCAGCATGCTGGACCGCAGCCGGCGGTACTTGAGGCCGACGACGAGGAGCAGGGCGTGCTTGGCGGCCAGGGACAGCGACCCCCGGCTGGCGCGCTCGCGGTCGGTGAGCGCCACCCACTCGAGGTCCACGGTCCCGGCGATGCGCTGCAGGTCGACGCCCTCGGCCTGGGCGACCTGGACCACCTCGGTCATGACCTCGAGTGCCAGGCGGCGCACGTGCCGCTGGCGCAGGAGCACGCCGAGCCGGTCACCGCCGAGCGTCCCCAGCGAGCTGATGGCGCAGTTGAGCGCCAGCTTGCTCCACCTGGCCCCCCGCAGGTTGTCGCTGATCTCGACCGGGCCGATGCCGGAGAGCAGGTCGGCGAGCAGATCCAGGCGCGCGTCCCGGCCGCCGTCCAGGCGCCCCAGGACGAAGCCGCCTTCGCTGGTGCGGTCGAAGACCCCCGGCTGCGGGTGGCTGGCACCCCAGCCGACGATGCCGCCGATCACGCGGTCTGCGCCGCCGACGATCCCGGCGACCCGCTCTTCGGGCAGGCCGTTGGGCATGGTGACGACGCAGCCGCCGGGGGCGAGCTGCGCGGCCGCCTGCCGCGCGGCGGCGTCGAGATCGGGGGGCTGGGTGGCCAGGATGGCGTAGTCGAAGGGGCCCGCGTCCGCGGGGATCCCCACGTGCAGCCGTCCGGGGACGCGGCGCTGTCCCTGCACGCCGGCCCCGGTCAGCACGAAGCCCCGCGAGTTGACCGCCTGGGCGACCGTGGAGTTGCGCGTCGCGGCGCAGACATCGACGCCCCGCTCCAGCAGGCCGGCGGCGACCGTCCCGCCGATGCCGCCGATGCCCAGCACCAGCACGGATGGTGCAGCGGCGGCAGGTGCAGCAGAGGCAGGTGCTGGCGGTCGGTCGGGACTCGTCACGACCGGCCTCTAACGCGGCATCCTGGCGCGCCTGCTGGATCCTGCCGGGCGGTGAAGCGCTATGATGGGAACATCAAGGAGGTCCCGATGCTCTCCTTCCTCGCTCTCGTCGGCGTCTGCCACGCCGGTGACCTCGTGCTGGCGGTCGACCCCGGCGACCTGGCCGCCGAGCAGCGCACCTTCGCGGTGTACCAGGGACGCACCTACCTGGGCATGACCATGGTCGACGGCCAGGCCGACGACGACGGCGGGGCCACCCTGGTCGTGCGCTACCTGCCGGTGGGCGCGAAGCACTCCACCTGGGCCGAAGCCATCTCCGTCGACGCCGACGGCGACGTCGACAAGATCGTCCGCCGCGAGGGGCGACGGATCCGCGTGCTGACCGTCGGCGACGGCGTCGTGGAAGAAGAGCTGCGCGAGGGTGGGATGGAGGGTGAGCTGCTCAACCAGCGCAGCCTCGCGCTCGGCGATGCCTCCCCGGCCAACCCCTGGCTGGTCCCGCTGGTGCTCGACGAGCAGCGGCGGCTGCGCAAGGGCGACCGCTGGGATGGCCCGGTGCTCGACGCCGCTCAGCCCTCCATCGAACAGGGCGCCATCGTCTTCGAGGGCGCCATGGACGTCGGCGGCGGCCGGGTGTCCGACGTGGCCATGCTCGGTCGGGAGTCCCAGGACTGGCTGGTGATCCTCGACGCCGACGGTGGCGTCTCCGCCATCGTGCCCCGGGGCAGCGGCCAGCAGTGGGTGGCGGCCGACCGCGCCCAGGTCCAGCAGACCCACGCCCAGGCCGAAGCCGCACGCGCCGGCGCGCCCTGACCGCCCCGTTCTACAAGACCTTCTGGCCCGACACCCGGTTCATGACGCGGGAGTAGGCCAGCAGCACGAAGAAGATGAGCACGGCGTAGGCCGATGCGTAGCCGTAGAAGTGCCCGCGGGTGAACGCCCAGCGGTAGGCGTCGCTGATGAGGATCTCGGTGGCGCCGTCGGGTTCCCCGCCGCTGACCAGGTAGATGATGTTGAACATGTTGAAGGTCCACACGCTGCCCAGGATGACCGCGGGCAGCAGGGCGGGCTTCAGCAGGGGGAGGGTGACGTGGCGGAAGCGCTGCCACCCGGTGGCGCCGTCGACGTCGGCGGCCTGTTCCAGGTCCCGGGGGATGCTCTGCAGGGCGCCGAGCGTCACCACCATCATGAAGGGGAAACCCAGCCAGGTGTTGGTGGCCAGGTTGGCGGCGAAGGCCGTCGAGAACTGGCTGAACCACGAGACGGCGCCGATCCCGATCCACTCCAGGAAGCCGTTGATGGCGCCGAACTGGCGGTGGAACATGCCCTTCCAGATGAGGGCGGTGATGTAGTTGGGCACCGCCCAGGGCAGGATGAGCACAACCCGGTACAGCCCGCGCAGCTTCAGCCAGGGTTCCCGCAGGAGCATGGCCAGGGCGATGCCGATGGTGACGTGCAGGAAGACGTTGGCGGCGGTCCACAGGATGGTCACGGCCAGCGTGAACCAGAAGGACAGCGGCGAGGTGATGGGCCAGTCGCGGGCCAGGACGATGTCGAGGAAGTTGGCGAGGCCGACGAAGGTGAAGGCGCCGTCGCGGTGGGCGAAGAGGCTGACGGCGGCGCCGACGACGAAGGGCACGACGACCAGGGCGGCCATGCTCAGCGCGGCGGGGGCGACGTAGGCGTAGGCGTAGGCGTAGCTGCGGGCGTCGCGCCGTGCGCGCCAGGCCCTTGGCAGGAACCAGGCCAGCGCGCCCACCAGGGCCAGCCCGACGACGGCGACGTAGGGCCTGGGATCGGCCGGCGGCGGCGGGGGGCGGGTCAGGATCTGGTACTCGACCTGGGCGCCCTCGACGGCGGCTTCCGGTGTCATCGCGTGCCGGGTGACCCGCCGCAGGGCCCGGGCCATGGGTTCCCAGGTGACCTGCATCTCGGGCACGTTGGGCATCGGCACGGACGCGTCGAGCTGGCGGCGGAAGGCCGACAGGATCGGGTCGGCGGCGACGTCGGGGTCGGCGGCGGCGGCGAGGCTGGCGACGGACTGGCGGCCCTGCAGAGCGCGGCGGCGGGCCGCGTCGGGGCTGGCGAGGAAGCGCGCGAAGTCCAGGGCTTCTGCGGGGTGTTCGGCGTAGGCGCTGACGAAGGCGCCGTCCACGGTGAGGTAGGGCGAGGCCGGCTTGCCGGTCTGCGAGACCGTCGGCAGGGGGGCGATGAAGAAGTCGACGTCGGGCGAGACCTCGCCCAGGAACCAGGGCCCGCTGATCACCATGGCGGCCCGGCCCTGGTTGAACAGGTCGGTGACCAGGGCGCTGGTGGGTTCTTCGGGCAGCAGCCCCCGGTCCTGCAGGTCGAGGACGAAGGCCATGGACGCGGCGTTGCCGTCGCGGGCGAGGTCCACGCGGCCGTCGCCGGCGACCCCGTCGTCCGCGACCCCGTCGTCCGCGACCCCGTCGTCCGCGACCCCGTCGTCCGCGACCCCGT
>CAZRFD010000110.1:0-24063 GCA_964599085.1 uncultured Enterobacterales bacterium
TGCTGTGGCGGCGCCCCTGGCCGCGGCTGACGCGGGTGCTGCCGGGAGCGTTGGCGCTGGGGGAGCCCCACGACGTCACCCTGCGGGTCGAGAACAGTGGCGACGAAGCCCTGCCGGTCGAGGTCTTCGACGCGCTGCCGCCCGAGCTGGAGGTGAGGGGCTGGCCGCAGCGGTCGGTGGTGCCAGCGGGGGGCTATGTCGAGCTGCCGGCGGTGCTTCGTCCGCGCGCCCGGGGGAATTTCGAGCTGCCGGCCGTCCACGTCGGCTTGCGCGGGCCGCTGGCGATGTTGACCCGCTGGCGGCGGGTGCCGCTCCCCGACACCGTCCGGGTCTTCCCGAACTTCAAGGCCGTCGCCCGCTACGCGCTGCTGGCGGTCGACCGGCGCCAGGCGGCGCTGGGCCTGCACCTTCGGCGGCGCCGCGGGGCAGGCCTCGAATTCCACCAGCTCCGCGAGTACAGAGAGGGCGACAGCCTCCGTCAGATCGACTGGAAGGCCGTGAGCCGGCGCGACGTGCTCATCAGCCGGGACTACCGGGAAGAGACCGATCAGCAGGTGATCCTCCTGCTCGACCTGTCGCGCCGCATGCGGGCCCGGGACGGTGACGCCTCGCACTTCGACCGGGTGCTCGACGCTGCGCTGCTGCTGTCCTACGTCGCACTGCGCCAGGGTGACGCCGTCGGCATCCAGACCTGGTCGGGGCCCGACCGCTGGCTGCCGCCGCAGAAGGGTGCGGGTGCGATGCGGACCCTCCTGGAACGGACCTATGATCTGCAGCCCGGCCTGCAGCCCGCCGATCACGACCAGGCGGCCCGGCGCCTCGTGGCGCGCCAGCGGAGGCGGGCGCTGGTCATCCTGCTGACCAACCTCCGGGACGACGACGCCGAGTCCCTGCCCACGGCCTTCGCCGCCCTCCGGCGCCGGCACCTGCTGCTCGTCGCCAGCCTGCGTGAGACGGAACTGGACGCGCGACTGTCCACCTCCGCCGACAGCTTCGGCGCCGCCCGCGATGTCGCCGCCACCTGGCGCTACCTGGAGGCGCGACGGGCGGCACACGCCCTGATGCAGGGGGCGGGACTGCACACGCTGGATGTCACGCCTGAGCAGCTCCCAGTGGCGTTGGTGAGCCGCTACCTGGAGTTCAAGCGGGCGGGGGTGTTGTAGGGGAGGGTACGGAGCCCCGCCGCCTGGAGTTCAAGCGGGCGAGGGTGTTGTAGACGCGGCGGTGGCGGAACGAAGCGGGGAGGGTGGGCGTGGTCCTCTGGGTTGGGTCCGGTTTTCGGTCTTAAGTCAACGGGTAGACGCTTACCCGTCGATTTAGGTCCGAAAACCGGACCTCATGCGGCGCCTGCGCGACACCCCTCGCCGCTCGTTCCGCCGCCGCGCCCGCTCGTTCCGCCGCCGCGCCCGCCCGTTCCGCCGCCGCACCCCTCGATCCGCCGCCACGCCCCTCGATCCGCCGCCACGCCCCTCGATCCGCCGCCACGCCCCTCGATCCGCCGCCGCGCCGCTCGTTCCGCCGCCGCGCCCGCTCGTTCCGCCGCCTCGCCGCCCATCCCGCCGCCGTCAGGCCAGCTTCGTCGCCACCGCCCCCTCGGGCCCGGTGATGGGGTCGATGTCCTGTACCCGGGCCGGGCCGATGGCGCAGGCGGTCAGGGTCGGCACGCCGCCGAACTCGGTGTGGCCGGCGTCGCGGATGAGCGCCGTCGGCAGGCCGGCGTCCCGGGCGAGCTGGTGGGCGCGCAGCAGGGCGGCTTCATCGTCGACGGACAGCACGATCTTGGCGGAGCCGCGGCGCACCCAGGCGGCCATGGCTTCGTCCAGCTCCACCACCAGGGTGCGCGCCGGGTCGAGGGCTTCGGTGGCCACAGTGCCGTCGTCGGCGACGGGGACAGCCAGGGCGCGCACCTGCCGCGACAGGAACACGGCGAGCGAGGCGTGGGCGCACTGGGCGGCGATCTTGCCCTTCCGCATCTTGAGATCGCGGCGGTAGAGCAGCACCTGCTTGAAGGGTCGGTCGGACATGGTGGTCTTCTACCCCGTATGCTCCCGGTCGTGCTCCCCTCCCTGCTGCTCTGCTCGCTGCTGCCGGCCGCCCACGCGGCGCCGCCTGCTGATCTCGTGACCCCCACCCCGGTGGAGAACGCAGATGCGCTGGCCGGCTGGTTCCTCGCCCTGCAGCGCGCCGATGCCGGCGACGGCGTGGCCCGCGCCCTGCACTACGGCGACAGCACCCTGGCGGCCGACGGGCTGGCATCGACGGTGCGCGACCGCCTCCAGGCGCGGTTTGGCGACGCCGGTCCGGGCTTCGTGCCGGCCAGCTTCCTGCCGCAGTGGAGCGTGCGCAGTGATGTCGTCGGCTGGCGCCAGGGGGACTGGTCCTACAAGACCATCCTCTACGGTGGTGGCGGGGGGCGCTACGGCCTGGGCGGCATCGTCGGGATCATGCGTGCCGGGTCCTCGGTCACGGTGCGGGCGGTCGACGGTGATGGCGAGATCCGCCCCATGCAACATGTTGAAGCCTGGTACCAGGCCGGCGTGGGCTACGGCACGCTGTCGGTGTCGCTGGATGGTGCCGACGTGGACAGTCAAGCGGCTGTGGCCCCCGCGACGGAGGACCGGGTGCTGGTCCGCGACGGACCCTTCGACAAGGCGCGGCTGCGGGCCACCGGTGGCGCCGTGCCACTGTACGGAGTGGTGCTGGAGAGCGGACGGCCGGGCGCCACCTGGGAGACGCTCTCCGTCAGTGGCGTGGGCTCGCGGTCCTTCTCCATCTACGCCGGCGAGGGCCTCGCACCCCAGGTGGCCCGCCGCGATCCGGATCTGCTGGTCGTCATGCTCGGTGGCAACGAAGCCGGCTACCCGGTGCTGTCCGTGGGCGAAGGCGGTGGCTACGCGCCCATCTTCCAGGCCGCGCTGGACACCATCCGTGCCGGCGCTCCCGACGCCGCCTGCCTCGTGCTGAGCCCCCTCGATCAGGGAGAGGTGGACGAGGAGGGCCATGCCCGCTCCAAGCGCGGCATGCCCAACCTCGTAGCCCGCCAGCGAGACGTCGCCGTGGACAGTGGCTGCGCCTTCTGGAGCACCTGGCGGGCCATGGGCGGGGAGGGCGCCGCCGTCACCTGGGGTCGGACTCGGGGCGTTGGCACCGGCGACTTCGTCCACGTGACCGGTGCGGCGCTGGACCTGCTCGGTGGCGCGCTGGCCGATGCGCTGCTGCAGGCCTACGACGAACGGGGTGGGGCGGCGGTGAGCGGGGCCGAGACCGTGGACAGTGTGGAGGCGGTCCCGGACTGACGGGGACCGTCACCGCCGCCAGGTCGCCACCACGGGGTGCTCTTCGGCGGTCTGCCACGGCAGGTCGGGCCACCAGCGGGCCTGGGGTAGGGGCAGGCCGGGGTCGACGCTCTCGCCGGGGCGGGGGATGGCGGTGGTGACCCCGGCATCGCCGGCGGCGACCAGGACGCGCTCGATGGGCTCGGTCCATCCGTGCATGGCCAGGCTCCACAGCCCCCAGTGGATGGGGAGGAAGACCTTGCCGCGCAGCCACTGGTTGGCGAGGACGGCCTGTTCGGGGCCGCTGTGCCAGTCCGGCCAGGTCCTGTCGTAGGCCCCGACCTCCACCATGGCGATGTCGAAGGGGCCCAGGCGCTCGCCGATGTCCTTCATGCCGGGGAAGAGCCCGGTGTCGCCCGAGAAGAAGACGCGGTGGGCCGGGCCGGCAACTGCGTAGCCGGCCCAAAGGGTTGCGTTGCGGTCGGTGAGGAAGCGGCCGGAGGCGTGGCGGGCCGGGGCGGCCGTGACCTCGACGTCGCCGAAGCGGGCCGACTCCCACCAGTCCAGCTCTGTGATCCGGGCGGGGTCGATGCCCCAGTACTCGAGGTGGGCGCCGACGCCGAGGGGGACGACGAAGGGGGTGTCGGCGTCCCGCAGGGCCTTGATCGTCGACATCTGGAGGTGGTCGTAGTGGTCGTGGGAGATGAGGATCGCGTCGACGGGCGGCAGCTTGTCGAGGGGGATGGGCGGGTCGTACCAGGTCTTCGGGCCCACCCAATCGAAGGGTGAGGCCCGGCCGCCGAAGATGGGGTCGGTGAGGAAGCGCTTGCCGTCGACCTCGATCAGCGTGGTGGAGTGGCCGAGCCAGGTGACGCGCACGCCGCTGTCCGGGAAGGCGTCGAAGCGACCCTGTGCGCCGCGCACGACGGGCAAGGGGCCGTCGGGTTCGGCGACGGGGCTGGTGCGGCCAAACGCGGTGAGCATGCCGAGGAAGTCGTTCCACAGCGGCTGGGGGTTCTCGAAGCGCTTTCCGGTCCACTGGGGAGAGCTGTGCATGCGCGTGACGCGGTCGCCGGTCGCGCGGTGGCCGAAGGCGGTCCAGCCGTCGACGAGGAGCCCGAGCACGGACAACAGCCCCGCCGACGACAGGATCGCGGCGCCGCGGCGGAGGTGGCGGCGGCGGCGGGGCGCTGCCGCGGGCTGTGCGGTGGGCATGGGGGGCTCCGGGGTGATGGTTTTGACTTTACATACTAAGCCAAATGTGTAAAGTAGGTTTATCAAGTAAAGCGCGAAGCGCTGGAGGAGCCCATGCCCGATCCCCGCCACGCCGAGCTGCTCGACGCCGCCATGCGCGTCTTCCTCCGCTTCGGCTACCGCAAGGCGTCCATGGACGAGATCGCCCGCCACGCTGGCATCTCCCGGCAGGGGCTCTACCTGCACTTCAAGTCCAAGCAGGCCCTGTTCGTCGCCGCCGTCCAGCACACGCTCGACGGCGCCATGCTGGAAGCGGAACGGGCGCTGGCCGCGGAACGCCCCATCGAAGCGCGGGTGGTGGCCGCCTGTGACGCCGTCCACGGCCTGCTCGTCGAACACCACGGCGACAGCGCCCAGGTCGCAGAGCTGGTGGAGGCCAGCCAGCGGCTCCTGGGCACGATGGTCGACGACTTCGCCGCCGCCTTCGTCGATGCCCTGACGCGGGCCCTCGACGACGCGGGCGTGGCCCGGCGCTGGGATCAGCCGGCCACCACCGCTCGACAGCTTGCAGAGACCATCGACGCGGCCTCGGTCGGCCTCAAGCACAAGACCCGCTCGCGGTCGGCCTGGCGATCCCGCCTGCAGACCGCCGTCCACCTCCTCTGCAGGAGCGCATCATGAAGCTCGTCATCTTCGGCGCCACCGGCATGGTCGGCGAGGGCGCCCTCATCGAAGCCCTCGACGACCCTCGGGTCGACCGCGTGCTCGCGGTCACCCGCCGGCCGCTGTCCCGCCACCACGACAAGCTCGACGTCCTCGTCCACGACGACTTCCGTGACTACAGCGACGTCGGCGATCGGCTCGAGGGCTTCGACGCCTGCCTGTTCTGCCTCGGGGTGTCGTCCTTCGGCATGTCGGAAGCCGAATACGCCGCCATCACCTGCGACTTCACCCTCGCCGCCGCCCGCGTGCTGTGGGAGCGCAACCCCGACCTGCGCTTCATCTACGTGTCGGGCGAGGGCACGGACAGCAGCGAGCAGGGCGGAACCATGTGGGCTCGCGTGAAGGGCCGGGTCGAGAACGAGCTGCTGGCCATGGGGCCCGGCAAGGCCTTCATGTTCCGGCCCGCCTACATCCAGCCGCTCAAGGGCGTGCGCTCCCGCACCCCGCTGTACCAGGCCATGTACTCGTCGATGCGCTGGATGTACCCGGTCTGGAAGGCCGTGCTCCCGAAGATGGTCACCACGACCGAGGACCTCGGCAAGGCAATGATCGCCGCCGCGGCGGGCCTGGCCGAGCAGCCGGTGCTCCACACGCGCGAGATCAACGCGCTGGCGGGGTAGCTGCAGCGCTACCGCCCCTGCCGCCTCGCCTCCGTCGAGAAGTCGACGTGCCCCCACTCGTCGACGAATTCGGCCCGCAGGCGGTCGCCGTCGAGCTCGATCCAGGCGAAGCCCCGCTTGTCGCCGTCGGTGAACAGGGCGGTGTTGTCGTCGTGCTCGATGGGGGTGGTGGTCGCACCCGCACCGCTGATGACCTGCTGCAGGCCGCATGCGGGCTCCAGCCACTGTCGGCTGTGGTCGTGGCCCGACAGCACGAGGTCGACGCGCTCGCACAGCACGTCTTCGTAGAGGTCCCGGACCCGTCGGCCGCTGGCGTAGGGCAGCCAGCCGGAGCCCTCGTAGTCGCCGGCGTTGCCGTGGCGACCGTTGCTCTTGTAGGGATGGTGGGCCAGGACGATGCGCCAGCGGTCGCCGGCGGCGTCGAGCTGCTGCTTCGCCCAGGAGGCCTGCTGCACGTCGGTCCAGCCCATGAGCACGGCGTGGCTGTCGAGCGCCAGCACCCGCGCCGGGCCGGCGTCGAAGGCGTACCAGGCAGCCGGCATCACGAAGCCGGGACGCGCCGTGGCGCCCTCCACCTGTGCCCGCGCCCGGTCCCGGTCGAAGGGCCGCTGGCCGTAGTCGTGGTTGCCCAGCACGGCGGTGAAGGGCAGGCCGACCTCGCGGTAGGGGTCGGCCCAGCGCGTGTCCCAGTAGTTGTCGTCGGGGCCGGCGACGCCGCCCTCGTAGAAGTTGTCGCCGAGGTAGGCGACGAAGTCGCAGCCGGGGCCCCGGTCGTCGTCGTGCGACGCGCAGTGACGCTGCATGGCCAGGCCGTTGCGGTACTGGCTGATGTTGCCCTTTCCGGCGTCACCGATGGCGATGAAGCGCACGAGATCGCCCCGTTTCATGGTCGGTCCCTCGGCCCCGCCGAGCAGCGGCTCACCGCTGGCACAGGCGAGCACCAGGGCCAGCAGCAGCAGGAGCATCAGCGCCGCTGCCCGGCCAGCCAGCCGACATAGGGGCAGCTCTCGCCGCAGGGGGCGTCGTCCATCAGCTGCAGCGCCGTGTCCAGCGCGTCGGCCAGCGCCGAGTACCAGTGGCCGGGCCGGGTAGGGAACATGCGGTCTTCGCCGATGACGGCGTCCAGCCCCACCCGCTGCATGAAGCGCATGGTCGACGGCTTCATGCCGAGCAGCAGCATGTGGCGGCCCTCTGACTCCAGCCGGCGGGCTGTGCTCTCGATGACGTCGAGGGTCGAGACGTCGAGGTGTCGGACCTGCTTGAGGCGGAGGATCAGCACCTGCACCGAGGTGCCGTCCAGCACCTCGTCCAGCGCGTCCTGGAGCTGGCCGGCCGCGGCGAAGAACAGGGAGCCCTCGACGTTGAGGATGTGGATGCGATCGCAGTAGCGCACGCCCTCGTGCTGGAATCCCTCAGGGGTGCGCAGGCGGGTGCGGGCGTTGACCTCGCGCAGATCGCCGTCGCTGTCGATGACGAGATCCCGCACGGCGAGCAGGCGCACCCGGCGCAGGGTGTTGACCAGGCTGATGGCCACGCCGACGTAGATGGCCTCTTCCAGCGACAGCACGAAGCAGGACAGCACGGTGCCGAGGAAGGCGAAGCGGTCGCCGCCGTGGCTGCGCAGGACGCGCTGGATGTCGTGCACCTCGACCAGGCGGACGGCGACGACGAGCAGCAGCCCGGCCAGCGCCGACACGGGGATGTGGTCGAGAACGCCGCCGAGCGCCAGCGGGGCGAGGAGCACCATCACGCCGGAGTAGACGCCGGCCATGCGGCTGGTCGCGCCCTCGCGTTCGTTCAGCGCGGAGCGGGAGAGGCTGCCGGTGGCCGGGTAGGCGCCGAAGAAGGCGCCGGCGATGTTGCCGAGCCCCTCGCCCACGAACTCCTGGGAGATGCGCAGGCGCTGGCCCGACCGGTGGGCCAGCGACCGGGCCATGGACGTCGACTCCACCATGCACAGCACGGTGATGGCGACGGCCAGCGGCAGCAGGTGCGTGACGAGGGAGAGGTCGGGCAGGGTCAGGGGCGGCAGGCTGCTGGCGATCGGCGAGAGGTCGCCGACCTCGGCGAGACCGCTGGCGTGCAGGTCCAGGCCCATGGCCAGGCCGGTGACCGCGGCCAGCACGATGAGCGCCGCCGGCAGGTGCGGGCTGAGCCGCCGGAGCAGCAGGATGCTGCCGGCCGTGCCGGCGGCGATGGCGACCGAGGTGGGGTCGGCGTCGCCGATGCCCTGCGCCCACCCGATGACGCGCTGGATGGCGTTGCCGCTGCCGGCCGTCGTCGCGGTGACGTTGGGGAGCTGGCCGAGGCCGATGAGCAGGCCGGCTCCGCTGATGAAGCCGAGGACCACCGACCCGGAGATGAAGTCGACCACGGCACCCAGGCGCAGCACGCCGGCGGCGACCTGCAGCACCCCGACCATCAGCGCCAGCGTCACGCCGACCTGCATGGGGTGGGCGTCGACCGACGCCAGCAGGGTCGTGCCGATGATGAGGCTGACGGCGTTGGTCGGACCCGTGATGACGTGGCGCGAGGAACGCAGCAAGGAGGCGACGATGGCCGGGATGGCTCCGGCGTACAGCCCCATGGCCGGCGGCAGGTCGGCGATGACCGCGTAGGCGACCCCCTGGGGGATGCACAGGAAGGTCACCGCGGCGGCGGCGAGCAGGTCCTTGGGGATCTGCTCGGCGCGGTAGATGCCGGGCTTTCTGACGTCGGGGAGGGAGGGCAAGGGACGCTCGGTTCAGGGCGCGCGGGACGCGTCGGCCCTGTATCGGAAGCGCAGCCCGCCGACCGCCCGCCACAGCCCGATCACCAGCAGCCAGTACGACAACAGGGCGAACAGCCACAGCCAGCGGGCACCGGAGGCGTCGCCGTGCGTGGTGACGGCGGCCGGGATGAGCACCAGCATCAGCGGTGCGAGTCCGACGGTGGCGGCCGCCGAGCCGAACACGGCGCTGACCGCAGCCGGGCTCTTCAGCTCGGGGTCGACGACCTTGAGCAGCGCCAGCCCCGTGGGCAGCGTGCCGGCCGACATGCCGAACCACAGCACCGTGTGCTCGAAGGAAGCCTCCTGCCAGGCTCGACGCCCCATGAAGACCGCGAACACAAGCGTCCAGAGACCGCCGGTGGTGGTGATGACGGCGATGGGCAGCCAGTGGGCCCGCAGCACCGCGATCTGCACGGCGGACAGCGCAGCACAGGTCACGACGTCGACGGTCAGCCCGCAGATCTGGCCCATCAACCCGTCGTCGATGACCACCGGCCCGGGCAGGCGGCCCACCAGCGGGCGGGCCAGCATGGCGACACCGGCGCCGATGATGAAGTGGAAGCCCCAGATCATGGCGGCGATCTCGGGCATGCCCGCCAGCAGGGTCGCCAGTAGCCGGCAGATGCCGAAGGTCAGCAGGTAGCAGGCGGCGATGATCCCGACCTGCACGGTGAGCGCGTCGAGGCTTCCGGCGGCGGTGGCGGTCGGTGCCGGGTCTCCAGCGTCGTCGTCGGGGGCCTCCGACGACGACGCCCAGCCTCGCCGCCGACCCCACATGGCCAGCGGCACGCCAGCGACCACGGCCCAGGCGTAGCCGATCACGGCGATGATGAGGCCGATCTGCGCGCCGTCCTCCATGCTCCAGGCCGCCCCCATGGACAGCGCCTGCCCCGGGCCCTCCTCGAAGCCCATGGGCAGCAGCAGGCCGACGCCGGGGTGCAGGGTGGGGTCGAGCAGGGTCACGGCGAGCAGCCCCAGGGTCGCCTGCCCGCCGAGCATCGCCACGATGGCGAAGGCCATGGGGCGCGTGCCCGCCGTGCGCCCGCCCCCCGCCGGTGCCTTGAGCCCCACGGCGATGAACACGACGGCGAGCCCGTGGTAGACGACCGACTCCAGCAGGGCGGTGTCCAGCGAGAACAGCGACAGCACCTGGTCGCCCAGCAGCAGGCCGGCGACCCCGGCCACGATGGACAGCGGCACGCCCGCCCGGGACAGCCCCGGCACCAGTCGCGACAGCGCCCAGACCAGGGCCAGCAGCACGGCGATCGCGATCAGCGTGAGCGCGGCGCCGTCGGTCCAGTACTGCACGCGCTCTCCCGGTTGCGGGCAGTCTACGCCTCGAAGGCTCCGCCGGGGGGCGGTAGCGGTCCGGGGCCGCCCAGGTCGGCGCCGTCACTCGCCCCGCTGCCCAGCCAGGTGTCGGCAAGCTCGGCCATCGCGCCCCGGAAGGCCTTGGCGTAGCGGGGGTGGACCAGGCGGGCTTCCACCACCCAGATGTCGGGGCGATCGGCGTCGCGGTAGACGTTGGGGGGCCGGCTGGGGGCGATGTAGGGCGACAGCAGCGCAAGCTCGCGCAGCCGCTGCCGGACCTCGCCGACCGAGAGGTGCGGGAGGACGGGAACCGGCACCTGCACCGGCGCATAGCTGTCGGGGTCGACGCGCAGGTGCTGGCCGAGCAGGTGGCGGTTGGGGATGCTCACCATCCGGCCGTCGTCCACGGTGAGGCGCGCGCAGCGCAGGCCCATGCCCTGGACGACGCCGCGGTGTCCCTCGACCTCGATGCGGTCGCCAACCCGGATCCGGCGCTCCACCGTGAGCACGACGCCAGCGAACACGTCAGCCAGCAGGTCGCGGGCGGTCCAGCCGAGCGCCACGGCCAGGCTGACCAGGGCGAAGGGGACCGCGAGGCTCCAGCTCCGCGGCAGCACGGCGAGGAAGGCCAGCAGCAGCAGCGGCACGGTCACGCCGCGGCCCAGGCCGGTCAGCATTGACAGCAGCCGGGCGAGCAGCCCGGTGCTGCGCACCCGATCCTGGAGGCGGTCGGTCAGGCCGGCGGCCATCAGGCAGAGGAGGCCGAGGAGCAGGTAGCCCAGCGCCCGGCGCGAGCCCTTGCGGGGCGGCGGCGGCAGGAAGTCCTCGGCCACGGAGCGGCGGCGGTCCGGGTCGGTGAGGAGGTCTTCGGCAGACGGGATCGCGGGGGCGGCCTCGCCTGCAGCGACGGGCGCTGTGGCGGGGGCGGGGGCCTGCGCGGGCGGCGCGCCCAGCGCGTGGGGGGGCGCGTGCGCGTCCGGCAGATCGTGGGCGGCCGGGCTGGCGCCCTCGTCCGTTGCCGTGACCGGACCGAGCATCTCGACCGGTGGCTCGGGGCCGGCGACCGGGCCGCCGAGCACCGGCTGGCCCGGGTCGAGGACATCGCCGAGGACCGGGTCGATGGCCGGGAGGCCGAGCTGGGCGGGGTGCTCCGGTTGCCAGGCGTCGGGCCAGGGGCCGTGCACCGGGACGCCGTCTTCGACGCGCTGGTCGAGGGGGAGGGCGACCCACGGACGCGGGGGCGGCGGGCTGCCGGTGTCGAGGAGCTCGGGCTCTTCGGCAGGGGTGTCTGCCGCGGCGGCCTCGGTCGCGGCTGAGGCGTCCGCGGCTGAGGCGTCCGCAGCTGAGGCGTCCGCAGCGTCGGCGCCCTCGGCTGCGTCTGTGGCGTCGGCAGCGTCGGCGCCGTCCGTCGCGCTCGTGGCCTCTCCGGCGTCCGGCCTGGACGCAGCGGTCGCGTCGGGCGGTGTCGCCGCGGGTCCCGGCGGCTCCTGGGCGTGCGCTGGCACACCGAGCATCCACAACAGCAGCAGGCGCGTCATCCGACCAGCCTCCGCTCGCGCAGCACCCGGTAGATGGCCCCGGCCATGTCGGGCTGGAAGCTGAAGCTGTCGCCCTCGCAGCGCTGCAGGAGCCCCCAGTGGGCCAGCCGGGTGAGCAGCGCGCGGCTCAGCTCCACCGGGACCTGGAACTGCAGGGCGTGGCTCGCCGGCGTGATCCGGCCGGAGCGGGCCACCTGACGCAGCGTGATGACCAGATCGTCGGGCAGCTCCCGCAGGGGGCGGATCGGCGGCTGGGGCGGGGTGCCGATCCACACGGTGTCCGTGTTGGCATCGATGGCGGTGATGCTCGCCATCCACAGGTGCAGTGCGTCGCGCAGGATGCCGCCGGAGTCCTTGTGCAGCGCGCGGAAGTAGTGATCTTCGTAGAGGCGACGCTCCAGCGCCCGCGGCGAGAGCACCTCGCGCAGCCACCAGGCCAGGCTGTCGTCGGGTCGCCGGACCTCGAGCTGGTAGCCGGACATGGCGTGGCGGGCGAGGATGGCGCGACGCAGCCCCTCGGGGCCCAGGGGACGCAGGTCCATGCGCTCGGGGAAGGCGTCGTGCAGCGGCACGACCCGGTCGGCGTAGGCCCACACCGGTCGCTCCGCGGCGAGCAGCCAGCCCACGCGGCTGCCGGTCTCGACCACGCCGGCGACGAAGCGGTGGAGCACCCGGAAGCCGTCAGGGCGGATGTCGAACAGCCACCGGAAGCCATCGACCATGATGACCGTGGGGCGGTCGTGGTGGGCGGCCTGGCGGGCCAGGGTCAGCATCTCGTCCACGGCGGCCACGTCGAGCCCCGGGGCCTCCAGCTCGAAGCGGTGCACCTTGGCGCGCTCGCCCAGGCCGCGCACCAGCGCCTGCATCACGGCGCCCTGCCCCATGCCCCCGACCCCGACGATGGCCACGGCCCGGGAGACACCCTTGCCCTTGCCCAGCAGCACGTCGCGGAGGCGTGCGACCTCTTCCTGGCGCCCGGCCAGCATGTCGCCGGCCTCCAGCGCGGCGTCGCTGAACAGGCGCCGGTAGGCGACGGGGATGTCCACCCGCTCTGCGGGGGCGGCGAAGTCTTCGGGCCCCGGCGGGTGGTCGGCGGAAAGCTCCGGCAGGCCGACGATCTTGCGGGCTTCGTACAGCGCGTCCTCGCCGAAGGTCGCACGGACGAGGTGCAGGAGCTGGCCGGCGATGCCAGCGGCCCGGGTCGCGGCGCTCTTCAGCTCGCGCCGCCCCTGGGCGAAGGTCCGCTGGGCGAGGCGGGCTCGGATCTCGGAGACCTGGCCCGACAGCAGCACGCTGCGAAGCCGGTCGAGGCTGCCGAGCACGGCCTGACGCACCCCGCGGTCGATCTCGACCGCCAGCTCCTCGGTGCCCCGCTCCAGCTCGGTGGCGCGGCGGGCCTGGCGCCGGAGCGTACCGGCGAGGCTCTCTTCCAGGACCTCGACGCTCTCCGGCGGCAGGGGGCCTGCCGTCCGTGCCTCCAGCTCGGCCCGAGCGAGCTCGGAGTGGAAGACCAGCATGCGGTCGATGTCTTCGATCCCGCTGGCGTAGCTGTCGACCTGCTCGCCCAGGCGCTCGGCCTGGGCGGAGAGCTCGCGGCCGGTCTCGGACTCGATGAACGAGCGGACGAGATCGCGGAAGGGCACCTCGACCGTCGGCGTCGCCGGCGGGATCCCGCGCCCAACGGGTCCGCCCGCGTCGAAGACCACCTGGAAGCGCTCGGTGAGGCCATCGACCGCACCCGTCAGGTTCATCATCAGCCCCTCGAAGGGGGTGCGCGTGCCTACGCTGGCCCGGAACTGCTGGGCGATGCCGACGACCTCGTCGACCACGTGGCGCAGCGGCGCCATGATCTCCTCGATGCGTGCCAGCGTCTGCTCGGGGTCGTCGGGCGGTTCCCGGAGCAGCGCGCCGACCTCGACCACCGCGTCGTCCATCGCCTCCTGCACGCGCGAGAGCTGGCGGGACATCCGTCCGCGCACGTCGCGGCTGGTGTGCAGGGCGACCCGCTCGGTCTCGCCCCGGACGGCCTCGGTCAGCCGGACGACATCGAGCTCCATGGCCAGACCGGCGGCCGTGCCCTGGGTGTAGTCACGGGCGTTGTCGAGCCCGGCGAAGAGTTCGGTCGTGGCGGCGCGGCTGTACTCGTAGATGCGGCTGAAGCGGTAGTCCCGGGCGGTGAGCTGTGGCGTGCCCGCAACGCGCAGCTTCTCGACCAGCTCCCGGTAGGCGCGGCCGAGCGCGCTCGCGGTGACCCGCACGGTCTCGTCGGCGAAGCGGTCGACCGCTTCAGCCATGAGCCGCAGCTCCTCCTCCAGCTCGTCGCGCACCGCGATCAGCAGGTCCTGGCGCTCGGCGAGCAGCTCGTCGGGGAACTCGGTGTCGTCGTCGGCGTCGGGGTCATCGTCCGCGGTCGAGGGCGGGGTCAGCCGCTCGATGACCTGCTCGAGTGCGTGGTCGAAGACCTCGAAGAGGTTGCGGGAGCGCGCCAGCAGGAAGCGCTCTTCAAGCGCCAGCATCCCCACGGCGTCGCGCATCAGGACCGGTGCCCGGCCGACCATGACGTAGCGGGCGATGTTGCGGACCTCGATGATGCGGAGCGGGTCGGCGCTGCCGGTCAGCCTGCCGAGGCCGGCGCGGGTGCGGGCGATGCGCTTGCGCCAGGCGACGGGCGCCGGGTCGTCGATGTGGGCGGCGATCTGCTGGGCGGTGAGGGGAGCGGTCACCGCCGCGGGCAGCGCGATGCAGGCACGGTCGATGCCGGCGAGGAGCCCCTCGATGGCGGCGCGCTCGGCGCGGAAGTCGACCGTCGCGCCGCGGTCGAGCAGCAGGCTCTTCCACCGACCGGCCAGGGCCCCGCGTTCGGCGTAGAGCGCAGCCTTGAGCTGCTGGGGTGTGCGTTCGAGGTCGGCGCCCTGGACCATGAGCCGGCGGTGCGTGCGCAGGAACTCCTTGCGGAGGAGCTGGACGAAGGCCAGGGCGGCTTCGCGTCGGCGCGCGACGACGCCACTGCGCAGGTCGCGGACCATGGCGTCGAGGTCGCGCTGCAGCTCGCGGGACAGCTCGTCGAGGCGGGCTTCGCCCGTGCGAGGCGCGCCCCCCCAGGGGTCGAAGTCGGGACGGCCGGGCTCGGGAAGCCACTGCGCCAGACGCGGCACAGGGGCTCGCTCCGGCGCCGGCGTGTCGGCGGTGTCGGCCCCAGCGGCGAGCGCGGCGGCGGCGGCGGCCTCCTGCGCGTCGGCGTCGGCTTCGCCGGACAGCGACAGGCTCCACTTCAGCAGGACGGGGCCGACCATCTCGTTCAGGGCGATGGCGGCGAGCCCGAGCGTCTCGAACTCCATGCCCCAGCCCTCGAACTCGTGGCCCACGCCCAGGGCGACGGTCAGCGCGATGCCGGCCTGGGGGGCCAGGCCGAGCGCGCCATAGCGGGTCAGGGTGTCCGGCAGCGCGATCACCCGTCCCGAGAGCTTGATGGCCGCGAGGTAGGCCGACAGCCGCATCAGGACGATGGCCACGGCGAAGGGCGCCATGGCGGTCAGCGCGTCGACGTGCAGATCGGCCCCGACGAGGGTGAAGAACAGCACATAGACGGGACCGGAGAGGCGAGAGGCGACGGCCTTGAAGGCTTCCCCCTGCTTCGTCGCCGTGTTGAGCAGCGCGCCGGCCGTCAGGAAGGTCAGCAGCGGAGATGCGCCCACCTGGTCAGCCACCCACGAGGCCGTGAAGCTCAGGCCCACGATGGCGAACATCGCGTCGCGGTCGAGGAAGCGCAGGGCGGCAGCGGCCAGCGCAGCGCCGACCCCGCCGAGCACCAGCGACCAGGCGAGCTGGGCGAGGACCGCGGTCGCGCCGCCGCCGTGCCCACCCTCCACCGTCGCCGCTTCCACGAGCGAGGCGTCGCCTCCGACCAGGGCCTGGGCGATGGCCATGGCCACCGCGAACAGGACGACGACCTGGACGTTGTTGATGATGACCGTGGTCAGCAGCGTGTCGGTGAAGGAGCCCCGGGCCTTGGTTTCGCTGACGACGGCGAGCGTGACCGGCGGGCTGGTGGCCATCACGACCACCCCGAGCAGCAGGCCGACGCTGATCCACAGGCCAGCGCCCTGACCGGCGAGCCAGGGGATGGCCAGGGGCGGGATGACGCCGCTGGTGATCCCCGCAAAGGACACTCCCCCGACGATGGACAGCACGATGAGCGCGGTGGTCAGCACCGCGACCTGGCGCCAACGCTGCCGCAAGCCGCCCACGTCCAGCGCACTGCCGGCCTCCATGGCGATGAGCGCGATGGCCAGGATGTCGAAGATCTTGAGCTGGTGCACCACCTCGCCGTCGAGCAGGCCGAGGAAGTGCGGGCCGCAGGCGACGCCTGCCAGCAGGTAGCCGGTGATGTGGGGGAGGTGGATGCGCTCGGCCAGCGCCCCCAGCGTGTAGGCCGCCAGCAGGATGAAGCCGAAGGAGACCAGGGTGAAGGCGGCGCTGGCACCCTCACCGTGCAGCTCGGCGAAGGAGCCGAGCTGATGCATGGCCCAGAACAGCGCGACGACGATGAGCAGCTTGCGCAGCAACACTCAGCGCCTCCAGAAGCTGGGCACGAACAGGGCCAGCAGGGCGAAGAATTCGAGGCGCCCCAGCAGCATCGCGATGCTGAGCACGATCTTCGTGCCGGCCGAGAAGAAGGCGTAGTTCTCGGTCGGGCCGACCATCGCCAGGCCCGGGCCGACGTTGGCCACGCAGGCCAGCGACGCCATGAAGGCCGTGGTGAGGTCCACCGGGTCGAGCAGCGCGACCAGGACCGCCCCGACGCCGACGGTCAGGATGAACACCATGCCGGTGGCCATGGCTTCGCCCACCGTTCCCTGCGGGACCACGAAGTTGCCCAGCCGCACCGGCGCCACCAGGGCGGGGCGGAAGCCGCGCCGGATCTCCCGGGTGATGGCCTTGAAGATGATGACGACCCGGACGACCTTGATGCCGCCGGCCGTCGACCCCGCCGACCCGCCGAAGAAGTAGAGCGTCACCAGCAGGGTCTGGGAGAAGACCGGCCACTTGTCGAAGTCATCGGTGCCGAAGCCGGTGGTCGTCATGACCGTGGCCGTCTGGAAGCTGGCGTAGCGCCAGGCGTCCACGACGCCTTCGTGGACGGTGCCGTGGATGTCGATGGCGATGACCAGCGAGACCAGGAGGAAGACGCCCAGGTAGACGCGGAATTCCGTGTTCTGCAGGAAGACCTTGATGCCGCCCTGGATGGCCTCGTAGAACAGGCCGAAGTTGGACCCGGCGATGACCATGAAGACGGTGATCACGGCTTCGATGGGCATGCTGTCGAAGGCGGCGATGCTGGCGTTTCGGGTCGAGAAGCCGCCCGTGCCCATGGTCGAGAAGGCATGGCCCAGGGCCTCGAACCAGTCCATGCCGGCCAGCATGAGCAGGGCGACCTCGAGCGCGGTCAGGGCGGCGTAGACCCGCCACAGCACGCTGGCCGTCTGCTTGATGCGGGGGGCCAGGCCCTCGGTCGAGGGGCCCGGGGCTTCCGTGAAGAACAGGTGCTTGCCGCCGACCCCGAGCGCCGGGAAGAGCGCCACGAACAGCACGACGATCCCGAGCCCGCCCAGCCAGTGCGTCAGCAGGCGCCAGAGGTGCAGGGGCGCGTTGAGGCGCTCCTCGATCTCCGGCAGGATGGTGGCGCCGGTCGTGGTGAAGCCGCTGACCGCCTCGAAGAAGGCGTCCCAAGGCGTGAAGTGCGCACCGATGATGAAGGGCAGGCCACCGAAGACGCCGCAGGACAGCCAGGCGATGGCCACCACGAGGAGCGCTTCGCGCCGGCCGATGTGCTTGCTGGCGTTCCGGCCCACCCACATGGCCAGGACCCCGCAGGAGGCGCAGATCGCCGCCGAGACCAGCATGTGGATGGAGCCCACGAGGCTGCCGCGCAAGGGACCGACGGCCGCGCAGAGCGCCATGGTCGCAGACAGCACCAGCAGCAGGCCGCCGAAGGGGCGGGCCGCGGCGCGGAGCAGGCCGAGGGCGGTGGTGGGGCGGGTCGGAATGGCGGGTGCCGGTGGAGCGGGTGCAGCGAGGAGCGGGGCGGGTGCAGCGAGTCAGAGGATGCGGCGGCGGAACAGGCGCTCGACCTGGGAGCGGGTGGAGGCGGTCGTGAGCACGACCACTGTGTCGCCGGCCATGACCACGTCGTCGCCCCGGGGGACGCGGGCCTCGCCGGCGTTGACGATGGCGCCGAGGATGGCCCCCCGTGGAAAGTTGAGCCGCTTGATGGGCGTGCCGATGACGCGCGCCCCGGGTGTGGCCTCCAGCTCGAGGATCTCGGCCTGGCCGCCCTCGAGGATGGTCAAGCTCTTCAGTTCCGTCTGGCGGACCCACTTCAGGATGTGGTCGCTGGCGGTCTGCCGAGGGCTGAGCACGACGTCGATGCCGAGCTGCCGGTAGATGTCCATGTAGTCGGGTCGGTGGACCAGGCTCACGGTGCGGCCGGCACCGACGCGCTTGGCCAACAGCCCGCTCATCAGGTTGACCTCGTCTTCGTGGCTGACCGAGCAGAACAGGTCGTAGCTGCCCACCAGCTCCTCTTCGAGGAGGGTGAGGTTGGTGCCGTCGCCGTGGACGACCGTGACCTTGGGGTGGTCCATCGCCAGGCGCTCGGCGGCCGCCCGGTTCTTCTCGATGACGAGGACTTCGGTGTCGGAGTGCGACAGCAGGCGGGCCAGGGCGGTCCCGACGACGCCGCCGCCGACGATGCAGACGCGCGCCGCCTCTCGCCCGCCGCAGAACTGCTCCTCCACGGACAGCATCTGGCCGGAGCGGCCGATGAGGTACACCCGATCGCCGGGCAGCAGCACGTCGGCGCCGCCCGGCACGAACAGCTCGCGGTCGCGGACGACGGCGGCGACCAGCGTCTGCTCGGGCAGGTTGAGGTTGCCCAGCGGCTTGTGGAGCACCCGGCTCTGGCCCGGCAGCTCGAGCTGGACGACCTCGATCCGGTTGCCGGCGAGGCCGAGCACGTCGAGGGCACCGTGGCTGCGGGCGATCTTGGCGATCTCCTGGGCGACCAGCACCCGGGGGTTCACCGCGACGTCGATGCCGAGCATCCCGTACTGGATCCCCTCTTCGAGGTCGCTGTACTCGGTACCCTGCAGCCGGGCGATGGTGCGGGCGGCGCCCAGGTGCCGGCTGGCCAGCGCGGCGAGCAGGTTGACCTCGTCGTGGTTGGTGACCGCGACGACGAGATCGGCGTGATCGGCGCCGGCCTTGCGCAGGATGTCGAGGCTGGCGCCGTACCCCACCAGCGTGGCGACATCGGCGCGCTCCGCCACCCGCTCGAGCTGGGCGGCGTTGCTGTCGACGGCGACCACGTCGTGCTGTTCGGACTCCAGCACCTGGGTGACGAAGCGCCCCACCTCTCCCATGCCGACGACGACGACGTACACCTCAAGCTCCGGTCTGGGGGGAGGGGGTGGCCGACAACGTGGCGGCGCCGCCGGCGGACGTGGAGGGCGGTGAGGCCGTGGCGGGCAGACGCGAGTCGCCGCGGGTGCCCGGATCGTCGCGCTGGATGTCCCCGCCGTCGATGAGCAGGGCCTTGAGCTGACGAGCGCTGGTCAGCTCGCTCAGGACGACACTCACCAGCACCGCCGTGAAGACGATGTTGACCACGGGGCCCTCGAACACGATGCGGTAGCTGACGACCATCGCCACGGCGACCTCGCCCTGGCTGAGCAGGCCGCGGCCGATGTCCCGGGGTGCGGCGTCGATGGAGGCGGCCGCCGCCCAGCCGCCGAGGAGCTGCGCGGAGAGGCGCAGGAGCACGTAGGCGACCACGACCACCACACCGGCCCAGGGGATGGGCTGCCACAGCGCTCCGGCCAGCACCAGCAGCATCAGCCCGACCGGACGACGGAGGCGCTCCATGGCGTCGAGGATGTCGTCGGCGCAGCGGGCGATGTTGGCCAGCACCATGCCGAGGACGAGGTTGACCAGCATCGGCGACAGCTCGAGGTAGTAGGCCGCGCCGGACGCGAACACGATGATGCCGAGCATCGCCAGGAAGACGTGGTCGGCGTCGTCGGCGTCGTCGCCGATGAAGGCCCGGAACAGCAGGCCGAGCCCGCCCCCGACCACCACCGTGACCAGCAGCCAGTTGGCGTAGTCCCAGCCCTCGTGTCCGGGGGCCGTGCCGTGGAACACGCAGAAGACGACGCCGAAGCCCACGATCCCGAGGAGCTGCCCGGCGTGCATCGCGCCCTCGAGCATGCCGGTCAGGCGGCCGCCGGCGTTGAAGCGTCGCTGGACGAGGTTCAGGGCAGCCGGGCTGGTCACGGCCGCGCTTGCGGCGAGGACCCAGGCGCCGGCCATGGCATCGTCGGTGCCGAAGGCACCGGTCAGCGGAGCGCGCAGCAGCAGCCAGGAGCCCACGCCGACGGCGGCGATGGACGCGATGAAGACGGTGGCAGCGAGGTGGCTGGCCCCATCGTCGCGGAACAGCAGCGACCGGAAGTTCGCGCGAAGCCCGAGCAGCAGCCCGACACCGCCGATGACGAGGGTCATGATCGGCTGGAGATCGAGCAGGGTGTCGGCGGACAGCGCGGAGCCCCAGGCCATGTGCGGGCCGATGAGCAGCCCGACGACGAGGTACTCGACGCCGCTGGTGACGAGGAAGCGCGCCTGCAGGTGCTCGACCACCGTGTGGGCCAGCACATAGGCAAAGGTCGCCAGCGCGATGAGGATGAGGACGGTCTGCACGGGACCTCGGCGGTCTGCCGGCCTCAGCCGGCCGGCCAGTCCACAGGATGGCACGGAACGTAGCCCAGCACTTCTCGCGCGCGTGTGCCGTCGAGCACACCCGAGTAGAGGAAGCGGCGCCGGTTCATGCCGTAGCGGAAGTCGTGGCCGGTCACCTTGCTGCGCAGCCGGTAGGCCGGCGCGAGCACCATCCCGACAGCTGGGATCCCGACCCGGCCCCACTTCCGGATGGCGGCGGACAGGGGCAGGGTGTCGGCGCCGGGGATGTTGAAGACGCCCTGGCTGTTGTGGTGGACGGCCTTCTGCATGGCCGCGGCGCAGTCGAGGATGGTCAGCAGGTTGAGCATCGGATCGTAGCCCGCGGGGCGCAGGCAGATCGTGCTCTCCAGGTAGTCGTAGAGCTGGCTGCCGCAGCCGGGGGCCAGGATCTCGGCGGTGCGCAGCACCACGATCTCCAGGTCCGTCATGCCCATGCGGGTGCAGGCGGTGACGTCGGCTTCCACCCGGTCGGTCACCCACTGGGGTGCGGCGCCGGCCATGTTCAGTGGGTGGTGTTCGGCGATGAGGACCGGGAGATCCCGCTGGATCTGGTAGACGGCCGCGTCGCTGCGCAGCACGATGCGGCGGATGGTGGGGTGCCGTTCCGAGAGGGTGAGCAGGGAGCGGACCGCGTCGACGTTGTAGCGGCGGATCCGCGCACCCTCGTCCCGGGCCGAGCGGTGGAGCTGGGTGTGCGCGACGACGTCGATGCCGAGATCCCGGGCCTTGCCGAACAGCAGGTCGTGCACCCGTCTCGACGACGACAGGTCGACCGGCACGACGGTGAGCCGGTCGTCGTGGGGGAGGTGGTCGCCGGTCTTCCAGGGGACGGCGAGGATTGCGTCGACGCGGCTGTCGTCGAGGAGGTCGCGGACCAGCCGTTCGCCGACGGGGGAGTCCGCCCCCGTCACCATGACGTTGACCGGGCGGGTCATCGGAAGATCCCCTTGCGCTGCTTGAGCCCGCGCTTGATCAAGGTGTCGACGGCTTCCTGGACGCGGGCGGCGGCAGCCAGCACGATGTCGGGGTCGTCGGCGTCTTCGGGGCGGTACTCTTCGTGCAGCGGGATGGGCGGGCCCCACAGCAGGTGGTAGCGGACGGGCAGCGGCACGGGGACCGCTGGGATGGGGACGGCCGGCACGCCGAAGGGCTTGCCCAGGGTCTTGCTGGTCATGAGCTGGGGGAGCTGCTCTTCGGCGCCGACCACACCGCAGGGGATCACCGGGCACTGGTGGCGGATCGCCAGCTCGGCGTGGCCCTGGCGGAAGCGGTGCAGCTTGTAGCGATCCTTGAAGGGCTTGAGGATGGCCGGCGTCCCCTCCGGGAAGATCATCAGCAGCTCGCCGCTCTCCAGCAGCGCCCGGGCGTTTCCGCGGCTGCCGCCGACCATGCCGCCGCGAGCGAACAGGGTGCCGACGATGGGCAGGGCCGGCACGAAGTGATCGGCCACCGCGCGGGGCACGCGGGGGGGGGACGTGTGGGTCAGCACGTCGTACCACATCATCATCCCGTCGATGGGGATGTTGCCGGAGTGGTTGGCGACGAGGATGCCGGGGCCGTACTGGGGGATGTGTTCGTGCCCGCTGCTGATGACGCGGAAGTAGCGTTCATACAGCCCCTTCACGAGCAGCGTGGACATTGCCACGAAGTCGGGGTGCATGCCGAAGGCGTCGTAGCCGTGGCCGGCGTCCTGGAAGTGCAGGGCCGACAGGCGCTGCAGCTCGGCGTCGTCGATCCAGGTGCGGGCGATGGCCCGGGCGACAGCAGGAGGGAAGGGCATGGCCCCGGTTTAGCACGGAGCCGCGGTGCGCAGCCGCTCGGCTGCTCGACCCCGGAGGGGGGAAGCGGAACTCCACAGCTCCTGACATGGCCTTCCCCGCCGGTGACGCACAAGCCTGAACGCGGGTCGAGCGTCGCCGAGGCGACGGCTCCACGAGGCCGCGGGGCCGCGGGGCCGCGAGTCCGCGAGTCCGCGAGTTCGCGCAAGCGATGGCGCCAGCTCCTCCGGTCCGCCCGGGGGTGAGAGCGCCGGCCCCTTCACGGGGTGAGGGCCGGGCGACTCTCACCCCCGGTCGGCCCTCCGGACGCCCCATGCGCATGGCTCACGAAGGCCTCGATGTCTACCAACTCGCCCTGGAGGTGGCGCGGTGGATGGTGAAGCAGCCCTTTCCGCGGGGGCTCTCCGACCTCAAGAACCAGGGCGTGCGGTCCGCCTGTTCCGTGGTGCTGAACATCGCCGAAGGCAGCATGCGCCGTGGCAAGGCGCGGACGAACCACTACGAGATCGCCCGGGGCTCTGCGGCGGAGACGCTGGCGGTGTTGATGATCGCCGACCTCCCACGGGCCGACGAACAGGCGCACAAGCTGCGACGGGTGGACCGGATGCTGCAACGGATGGGTGGCTGAGCGACCGCTTGGACGACTGCCGCGTGGTGGTGGGGCGCCCTCGTGGTGCGTGGTTCGTGCAGGCGTGGTTCGAGGTTCGAGGTTCGAGGTTCGAGGTTCGAGGTTCGAGGTTCGTGCAGGCGTGGTGCCGCGGGTCCGCGAGTCCGCGAGTCCGCGAGTCCGCGAGTCCGCGAGGGCGCGAGGCCGTGAGACGCGAAGCCGTGAGGGGCCCGAGGCCGCGAAGCCGCGCTTGCCTACGGGTGCGGCGCGCGTCGCAGGCCCGTGATCGGCATTCGGGGCGCGGCGCCGTGGTGAAGCCGCCATCACCGTAGGCCTGCAGATGCATGTCAGGAGGTCTGATGTCGACGTGGTTGGACCGTGAGCGACGCAGGAGCGGAGGTCCAACTGCGTCGAGCTGTGCTGGGGGCAACCTGCGGGCCGCCGGGCTACCTGCCCGGCGGTGGGCACGCGCACACCCGAAGGGTTGCGCGGCGCGGGGGTTCCCCCCTCAAAGAACTCAGCGCGCCTCGATGGCGCGGGCGTAGGCGTCGATGGCGCTCTCGGTGGCGCCGAGGCGCTCCCAGGCTTCGCCCTGGAGCGCGTAGAGGCGGGCGGCCAGCACGCCTCGGCCGCCGCGACGCAGGCCGGTCGAGGTGGTGGCGATGGCGTCGTTGACCTGGCCCTGGGAGAGCTGGCGGCGGGCGATCCGGTAGGCGGCGTCCTGGGCGACGTCGGGGTCGCTGTGGGACAGTAGCGGCTGCATGAGCGACAGCCAGGCGTCGTCGTCGCCGGCGGCGTCGGCGGCAGCGGCGTCGGCGGCAGCGGCGTCGGCGGCAGCGGCAGCCGCGTAGGCCGCGGCGACGTCGGGGCGGCCGGCGGTCACGTCCGGCGGAGCGCTCAGGGGCCAGGCGGCGGCGCGGAGCGCGGCGAGATCGGGCAGGACCGTCTGTTCGAGGTCGCGCATGCTCGGAGGCGCGCCGTCCGCCGTCGGGGCGTCGGCGCGGGGGGCCTCTTCTTCGGCCTCCGGCGCTGGCTCCGCAGCGGCGGGGGCGACCTCCGCGGGGGCGCTCTGTGCGGCGGGGGCTTCCTTCTTGCGTGACAGCAGGGGGAGGACGGGACCGCTGCTGCGCCTTCGCTCTGCGCGGTCGGCCTTGGGCGCCGCCCGGCTACCGCGGGTGCTGGTGGTCTCCGTCTCGACGGCGGAGGCTTCGTCCGCGACGGAAGCGTCCGCGACGGAAGCGTCCGCGACGAGGTCGTAGGCTGCCGGGGCATCACCCGACGCCGCCTCCATGTCCGGGGAGAAGGCGTCGGCGAGCGGTCCCTCGGCGTCCTCGGCGTCCTCGGCAACGGCCTCGTCCAGCTCAACCTCGATCCGACCGGCGGCGTCGATGACCCCGACCTCGCGCGTGGAGTCCCCGGTGACCGCAGCCGTGACCTCGGCGCCCTTCCCTGGA
>CAZRFD010000111.1:0-23699 GCA_964599085.1 uncultured Enterobacterales bacterium
AACCCTGCCCCCGAAGGGCAGCGGGAGCTGAGCGTTGTCGTCAGGACGCACCATGGTCCGGCATCGTAGCGCGCCTGCCGTACGCGCGAGCGCCGCCCCGGCGCAGGCCGAGGCGGCGCAAGCGGCGTCGGTCCCTCAGGCCCCGAAGCTCAGGCCGGCCGTGGCGTAGCCTTCGTCGGGGTCTTCGGGGTCGACGGTGCCGCCCTCTTCGTCGATGGGCTCGTCGGCGTCGACGCTGCTGATGTCGTAGTCGCCGGTGCGCTGCGCCGTGAAGTCGCTCTCCAGCCGCAGGCTCACGCCGATCTCGACGCCGTCGACGCTGCAGCCGCCGGCCCAGGCGTAGGTCACGACACCGTCGACGATCTCGGTGGCGTCGTCGTTGAAGCTGCCGGTGACGGTGCCCACGCCGATGGCCGCGCAGTTGCCGTTGCCGGTCAGGCCGAGGCCCGAGAGCATCGCGAAGCTGCCGTCGTCCTCCAGCGTGCCGCCCATGCGCTGGCCGGGCGTGCCGTGGTCGGGGTCAGGGTCAGGGTCGAGGTTCACGAAGTTGAGCAGCTTGTACTCGGAACCCCAGGGCTGGTCGACGGCGGCGGCGCTCCACCAGGACTCGTCGGGGCACTGCGTCCCCTCGTCGCTGCACAGGGTGCTGATCTGGAAGCTCTCGCCGTCGAACTCGATGGTGGCGTCCTCGCCCTCGGCGACCTCGGCGACCAGCTCGTCGTTGATGTAGACGCGCAGGTTGTTGGCGTAGCTGACCTCGAAGTTGCCCATCACGTCGCGGGGCTCGGCGAGCTCGCAGGCCGTCGTGGGCAGCACGAGGGCCAGGGTGGTCAGGGCGGCGCGAGCGGTGAAGGTATGGGCGCGGGTCATGGCTCCTCCGGGGGGTGGCTTGCGGGGGTGGGGAGGGCCCTCCCCCTGCCTGGGTGTTGCTGGGGGCCAGCTTCCGTGCTGGCACCCACTCTGGCAGAGCGCATCCGTCCCCACTTCCTGCAGGCGACACCACCCCGCGACACCACCCCGCGGCGCCGCGCCGGGTCCCGACGATCAGCGCGGGACCGGCAGCCCCAGCGCCTCCAGCACACTGCACAGCATCTGGTCGGCGCTGGCTGGCTTGTGGACCTTGCCCGCGATGCGCGGCCCCAGCGCCTCGAAGACGGCGTGCTCCGTGCACGCCGTGTGGGCCAGGACCAGCGGCGGAGGCTTCAGGCGGTCCAGCTCGTCGAGGAGCACGAGCCCGCCGAGGTGTTCCACCGTCGCTTCGTAGCGACGGGCCCGCGGCCCGAACACGGCACGCGGGGCGTCCCCCAGCGGCAGGAAGACATCGGCGATCACGAGGTCGACGGGGTCGGCGTGCACCCGCACGATGGCGGCCTGCACGGTCGTCACCACGTCGACCCGGGCGTCCAGCACCGTCTCCAGCAGCCCCACCAGCATCGTGGCGTGGGCGGCTTCGTCGTCGACGAACAGGATGCGGGGGGCCTCAATCACCGGTGGAGGCCTCCTCGACCTGCACCGTGCCGCCCTGGGTCAGGGTGACAGCCTGGTTGGGAAGCACGCCCGCGAAGCTGTCGGAGGCGCCGCCCGGCCAGGTCACATCGACCGCGTCGATGCTGCAGGCATCGCCCAGGCCGAAGGTCAGGACCGTGTCGTTCTGAATGCCGAAGTGCCCGAAGCCCCCGCTGACCTCGCGTGTCTGGGTCACGCCGCCGGCGGTCACCGCCACGCGCGCCCCGATGCCGGCCTTGTTGGCCGAGGTCCCCGACAGCTTGATGCGCACGCTGTTGCCCGGGCCGAGCTGGTTCTCGTAGAGGTGCAGCTCATGGCTGTCCCAGGGCGTGCCGCTGCGTGCCGTCGACGACCCGGTGATCACGTCGAGGTCGCCGTCGCGATCGAAGTCGGCCACCGCCATGCCCGCCGGCCAGGGGTGATCGATGCCCATCTCCTCGGCCACCTCGGAGAATTGCCCGGGCGCGGTCTGCCGGAAGAGGAACAGCCGGGTGTCAGGGTAGTCGCTGCTGATGAGCAGGATGTCCTGCAGCATGTCGTTGTCGAGGTCGACCATGGCGACGTAGAGGTCGCCGGCGTTCCAGTCGGCCGAGGGCCAGTCGCGGGCCAGGCCGTTGATGTCGTTGCCGGGCCGCGAGAAGCTGCCGCTGCCGTCGTTGAGCAGCAGTTCCGTCGGGTCCGAGCCGCGGCCGATGTGCCAGTGGACGATCTCGGCGGTGATGAGGTCGTTGTCGCCGTCGTTGTCGATGTCGCCGCAGGCCGTGGTGAAGGAGTTGCCGCTGAGCCGGGCCGGCTGGTCGTCGTAGCCGGGAGTCCAGTAGTCGGCGTAGGTGTCGCAGCCCGACAGCCGGGGCGTGCCCGGGTCGGGATCACAGGGGCCGTACACCGAGCAATAGCAGGCGTAGAACTGGTCTTCGACGTAGCTGAGGTCGTCGTCGGCTGCGAAGCCGCTCTGCGTGGCGACGTCGACGAAGGTGCCGTTGCCCTGGTTCATCCACTGCTGGTTCCACGACCGCCCGTAGTTGCTGGCCAGCAGGTCGGGCATGGCGTCGCCGTTGAGGTCGCAGGCCGTGGCGCCGTAGGCGGGCCGCCGGGCCGTGCCATCCAGCCAGGGGTCCAGCGAGCTGCCGCTGCCGCGCTCCATCTCCAGGCCGGCCTGGGTGGTCCACTCGCCGAATTCGCCCACGCCGTTGTTGACGTAGAGCCGATCCTGTTCGCCGTAGATGTAGCCGTATTGTTCGTACCAGCCGGTCACCCACAGGTCGAGGTCCCCGTCGGCGTCGACGTCGGCGAAGCTGGCGCCGCTGGTGGCGTAGCCGCCGCTGTCCTGGAGCTGGTCCGTGCCGAAGCTGAAGTGTCCCGTGCCGTCGTTGATCATCAGCTCGCTGCGATCGCCGAGGTCGGTCTCGGGGTGGTTGGCGTCGGTGTAGGCGCCGGCGAACACGTCGAGATCGCCGTCGTTGTCGACGTCGCCCATGACGTGGACCTGGCTGGCGCGCAGATCACCACCGCCATCCTCGGTCCCCGGGCGGAGCGCCCACAGCCCGCTCTCCTCCGAGCGATCCACGAAGATGCGGTGGCCGCTGCCATCGTCTTCGTTCATCAGCAGCCAGTGGTAGCGGGTGCCCGCGGCGAGGTCGTCGCGGCTGTGGGGCGAGCCCTCGTTCACGATGAGATCGGGGTAGCCGTCGTTGTTCAGGTCGGCGGTCGACATCTTGACGCCGCGGACGTCGGAGAGCCCCCAGGCGACCGTCTGGTCGGAGAAGGCCACCCCACCGGTCCACGCGCTGCTGCTGTTGCACACCGCAGCGGGGCCGGTGTCCTGGCCATCGTTCTTGCACCCGGACAGCGTGACGAGCAGGACCGCGACGAGCATGGGGACCACCTCCTGGCTGGCAAGAGTAGCGCGTCGACCGGTCCCGCGTGCTGACCCGCGCGGGTCTGTCCAGGCCGCCGGGTCAGCGCCCGTAGGGCAGCGCGTCCAGGCGCTGGTGCAGGTCCCAGCCGGGGTCATTGGCCGTGTCGTGGCAGCTCGTGCAGATCGCTTCGAGCACGCACTCCGGGCAGCTCTCGCCGAGCGCGACGATGTTGGTGGCAGTGGGCGCGGCCACGTGCGCGCCGCCCGGGCCGTGGCAGGCCTCGCAGCCCACGCCCTCGTCCTCGCGGAAGGCGTCGAGGGAGGAGGAGGAGGCGCCGACCTCGCCGTAGGCGACGCGCGTGGCGTGGCAGGCGACACAGTCGGCGCGCCCGCGGTCGTCGCCGAGGTCGTCGAGGGCCGCGGCGTGGGCGTGCTTGCTCCACCCCTTGTGTTCGGCCTTGTGGCAGCTCCGGCAGGCCGCGGCGCCGACGGTGTCGCCCACCGGGAAGGCCAGCAGCGGCCGGGCGGCCGAGCCATCGGCCAGGGCGTCGAGGCGCGCCCGGAGCGCGTCTTCGTCCATGCCAGTGGCGGCGTAGTGGTCGAGGTGGGGCACGCCCTTGTCGGGCGAGAAGGCCACGCTGTGGTCGGCGTCGTGGCAGCCGGTGCAGGCCGCCTCCGGCGTGGTGTCGCCGGCCGGCGTCGTCGTCGGGTCGCCGTCGTGGGGGCCCGCCGGGCCGTGGCAGGCCTCGCAGCCGACGTCGGCGAAGGGCGAGGCGTGGTCGCCGAGCGCGAAGCCGCCCTCACCCTCGAAGGCCGGGGGGCTGCCGACGGTGCCCTCGGTGAAGCCCGTGACGTGGCAGCCCACGCACTGCAGATCCTCGGCCCGCTGCCGGTTGTACAGGGTTGCGTAGGCGGCGGCGTGGTGGGTGAGCGCCCAGCTCGTGGCCTCGTCGCTGTGGCAGGCGCTGCAGGCACGGGTGCCCTGGTAGCCCTGGAAGTCACGGAAGAGGTCGGCGGGGAGCACCTGGCCGTCGGGGCGGGTGCGGTCGGTGGCGTTGCGGCGAAGGGCGATGACCGGGGCGAGGCCCGGCGTGTAGGGAAGCCAGGCTTCGGTGATGGAGACGACCGTGTTGCCCGGCGGCACCTCGTCGCCACTGGTAGGAGTCGCCCCGGGGGGCGCCGGCACTGCGAGGAACAGGCTGGGCGTGCTGCGGGCGCCCGTCACCCACGAGAAGCGCCGGTCGCTGTCGACCACCACGGGGAAGTCGACGTCGAAGGCGGTCACGAACTCGTCGAGCTGCGCCTGCGTCGCCCGCGAGCTGGCCACCCCGACCCACGCCAGATCGGGCTGCAGGGCGCCGAGCGTGTTCAGCTCGGGCATGGCGTGGCGGCAGTGCGGGCAGGTCGGCGAGAAATAGAGGAGCGCCGTCTCGCCGGTGATGTGCCGCGCGATGGCGTCGGGCAGCGCGACCTGCACGGGGTCGATGTGGGCGAGGGCTTCTGCCGTGTTGGCGGCCACGGTGCCCGGTGACCAGCCCCAGCGCTCCTGGACGGTCGGCGCGGGTGTGGAGTCGGTCGCGGCGGCTTCCTGGGCCGCGACGTCCTGCGCGGCGGGAGCGGCGGCTTCCTGGGCCGCGGCGTCCTGCGCGGCGGGAGCGGCGGCTTCCCGGGCCGCGGCGCGGCCGGGGGACAGCACCGTGAAGGCGAGGAGGAGCAGCAGCAGCGATGGCAGCGGTCGGGTCGACATGCGGGGCAGCTATCTCCCCGGAGGCGAGTGGTGCGGACGCGGCGGCTGCCGAAGGCACGGAACGGACCCAACCACGAGGAGGCCTCTGGCCTACTCATGGTTATGTCCGACTACTCTGCGGAGATCGGCGCACACCGTCCATACATCACGAGATGTGTGGTCATGAAACCCGGTTCACATGGGGAATCCGGACGCAACCCGCATGAGGCCACAGGCCTCTCTGCAGTTACGTCCGCCGACCTGCCACTCGCCGCGGGCTCAGCCGCCGTCTCCATGCAGCCCTGCCCCGACATCCGCCCCGACAGCCACACCCCCGCCCCGCAGCCGAAGCTGCCCCTCCACCGCCCGGACAAGCGCGGGGTCGACCTCGCGCGCGAGCAACCGGCGGACGTGGCGAGGCGTGCAGCCCAGCAGGGCCGCGATGCGGCCAGGGCCCGCCTGTCGGGCCGCCACCTGGACCGCGGCCGCGCGGGCGTCGACCACCTCGGCCGCGCGGCCATCGAGGGCCGGCACGCCAACGGCGGCCGCCGCTGCGTCCGCGAGCCGGTCGAGCACCACCGGCCGGGTGTCGAGGTCGGGGGCGCCCAGCAGCTCCAGCAGGGCCGCCCGGTCCACCCGGGGCAGCCGCCCACGCACGTGCGTCGCCGTCCAGGTCCCCGCCATCCGCAGCCCCAGCAGGTCGGGCAGGTTGCTGGCGTCGTGGAAGCGGTCGTGTGCGAAGCCGTGACGCGCGTCCTGGCGGAGCACGTACCGGAAGGTGTTGGCCAGGTGCCACTGGTCGCTGACGGGCTCCAGCCAGGGCCGGGCGAAGGACACGGGCAGCGACAGGGTCCTGCTGATTCCGCAGAGGATCCGCCGCGTCGCCTCCGCGGCGACGGGCTGATCACCGAACAGCTCGATGTGGCCGTGGGTGTCGGCGCAGCCGAAGGCGAGCAACTCGAAGGGGCGGGCCACGCGGAGCACCGACCGGGCCAGCGCCCGCTGCGCTGCGGCGTCGGGTGCGATGACCCGGCTGTCTACCAGGCGAAAGGTCACATGGAAGCCAAGCTCGGACATGTTGCTCAGCTATTCCGAGCCCGTCGACCCGCCACCGCCCCGCCGGCGCCGTGGCATCATCCGGCCCGCATCAACCGAGCCCCCACCCCGGAGCAGCGCGTGGCCAAGGACCTGGACTGGGACGAGCGCGGTCGCGTCTGTCGCGAACAGCTCGACTTCGCGCGCTTCCTGGTGGGAACCTGGCGCGGGACCGGCCGCTCCCAGGGGCAGGACGTGACCGGCGAGCTGGTCGTCCGCGACCGCTTCGCCCACACCTTCCTGTCCTGCGAGGAGGTGCTGCACGACGTCGACGGGCAGCTCTTCCACGAAGACGCCGCCTTCATCCGCTACGACCCCGACGCCGAGATCGTCCGGGTCACCCACTACATGGCCAACGGCTGGGTGAGCGACCAGCTCCTGCGCCCGCTCAAGGACGGGCCGGGCTGCCTGTGGTACGCCGGCCCCTTCGCCCCCCGGGTCGAGATGCGGCCCGACGGCGACGACGGGCTCGAGGTGCGGGTCCTCCTGCCGGAAGAGTCCGCCCCCGACACCCTCGTCCACTACCGGCGAGCCTGACGTGGACCTGCTGCGCGCCGCCCTCCCCCCGCCCGACCCCGACCTCGCCGCCGCCGCCCGGCGCCCCTTCATCGCCGACCACGCCGTCCAGGCGCTGGCCGCCGGTCGCGCGCGCCCGGCCGCTGCCGCCGGCGCCCTCGCCACCTGGTTCCGCCAGACCCGCCGCCTCGGCAGCCGCGACCGCCGCCGGGTCAGCGCGCTGGTCCACCACGTGATCCGCCACGAGGCCTTCCTGGCGCGGGCCTCGGGCACCACCGATCCCGACGACGCACGGCTCGTCGCGATCCTCGCCGACCTCCTCGACGGCGAGCGCTACCCGACGCTGTCCTCGGTGGGACCGGCCGCCGATCTCGCCGTGGCGCTGTCGGTCGCCGAGCCGCGTGCCGCGGCCTGGCTCGACGAGCTGGGCGCCCCCGAAGCCGCCGCCTTCGCCACCATCCAGGCGACCCGCGCGCCGCTCTACCTGCGGGTCCACGCCGCCCGCGCCAGCCGCGCGGATGTCGCCGCCAGCCTCGCCGCCGACGGCGTACAGACCGAGCCCATCGGCGCCTGGGGGCTCACCGTGCAGGGCCGGGCCAACGTCGAAGCCACCGCCGCCTTCCGCGCGGGGCTCGTCGAGATGCAGGACATCAGCAGCCAACGCCTGGTCGAAGCCCTCGCCGAGGAAGGCCCCGGCGGCCGCGGCCTCCACGGCGTCACCGTCCTCGACCTGTGCGCCGGCGCCGGGGGGAAGTCGCTGGCCCTGGCCGCCTGCGGCGCCCGGGTCACCGCCTGGGACACCCGGCGCGGCGCGCTGCGTCAGCTCCGGCGGCGCGCCGATCGCGCCGGCGCCGACATCGCGGTCGAGGCGCCACACGGACTGCACGACATCGTCCTCGTCGACGCCCCCTGCTCGGGCAGCGGACGGCTGCGCCGTGAGCCGACCCTGCGCTGGTGGTGGCGGATCGAGCCCGACCTGTTGGAGACCCTCACCGCGACCCAGGCGCAGCTCCGCGAGCAGGCCGCCGACTTTGTCGCGCCCGGTGGTCGCCTCGTCTACGCCACCTGCTCCGTCGACCGCGCCGAGGCCCTCGCCCCGACCCCACCAGGCTTCACGGAGCTTTCCCGGCACCGCCACTGGCCCCAGCAGGGCCCCGGCGACGGCTTCTCCTGGCAGACCTGGCGCCGCGGCTGACCCGGCCGGGCCCTACAGCGCGATCGTCAGGACCACGCCCGTGCTGAGCAGCACGCCGCCCACCACGTCGGCGATGATCATCCGCGTCCGGTGGGGCTTCACTTCTTCGTCGTAGACCTGGTAGGCCCAGTCTTCGGGGGCGCCCGACCAGCCGTTGGGCGTGATCCCCTGTTCGAGGAGATCCTTGCGGTCGAGGAAGGCGTTCCAGCCCGGCCGCGCCTGGGTGTACTCGAAGGCCGCGTAGCCCAGGCCGCCCGCACCGAGGCCGCCGACCACGAGCCCCACCCAGCGCTTGTGCTTGCGGCCGGTGGAGACCGGCTTGAGGCTGAAGGCCACCGGCGTCGTCGTGTCGGCCTGTGCGAGGAGCTGCCGCTCCTGTTCCTGGTAGCCGTCCAGCGTCGCGCGCAGGACGTGCGGGCCGGCGTTGACCTCGACCCGCTGCGGGCCGGTGCCGACACGGCCGTCATCGATCCACAGGGACGCTTCCGCCGGGGCGAGGTCCACGTCGAACCAGCCGATCCCCAGTTGGTCGAGGGTGACCGGCAGCACCACGCTGTCCCGCGCCTTGATGTCGACCCGCACCAGCGCCTGGTCGTAGCCCGGGGCTTCGACGCGGAGCTGGTGTTCCCCGCAGTCGACGGCCATCGGCGTCCCCGACGCGATGGCCATGGAGCCGCCGTCGATCACCGCCCGAGCGTCCGACGGCGTCAGCTCCAGGGTGAGCATGCCGCCCTGCTCGACCATGTCGATGCGGGCCTGGGCGATGCCGCTGCCGAGCACCTCGATCTTGTCGCGTCCCGCAAGGCAGCCGCTGCGGACCTCGACGTCGTGCGTGCCCGGCGACAGGTCCGGGAAGGTCGCCGGGGTCTGCTCGCCCGTGTCCTTCCCGTCGATCCACACGGAAGCGCCCGGCGGGTCGGTCACGACATCGATCCCACCGGCCCGGGCGGTCCCGGCAGCCAGCCCCAGCAACAGCGCGACGGACACCATCAGCGGTCCCCCTGGTCCGTGGCGGCGAAGCTGCGCTGGATCACGATGGTTCCGACTTCACCAAAGCCCACGTCGATCCGCACCTGGCCGTTGCTGTGGACAAGGTCGGACTCGGTGCGCACGACGCCGACTGCCCCCAGCCAGATCTCGGCGCCGTCCACGCCGTCGATGGAGCTGTACTCCAGGCCGTCGAACAGGCTGCGGTTGAGCTGGAATTCGCCCGTGTCGCGCACCGGGCAGATGAACAGCGTGCTGTCGCCCACACCAGCCGAGATCAGCACGTAGTCGTAGCCCCCGGGGGTCCAGTCCAGCACGGCGTTCGACGACGACAGCGTCGGCACGCCGACCCCGAGATCGGGGTTCGTCAGCCGCAGGGTCGTCGGCGTGTGGCCGGCGCCGGTGATGGCCAGGTCGGGGCTGAAGCCGCTGGCCGGCGCTTCGAAGTCCAGGTCGGCGTCTTCCGTCATCGGCGGCGGTTCGGTGATGGCGATGGTGTACTCGAGCCGTTCCTTGCTCCAGGTCAATTCGAGCGGATCGCCGGCGTAGCCCAGCCGCAGGTCCTTGGGGCCGACCACCGAGCCAACGCCGTTGACCGGCGTGCCACAGGCGTCCAGCTCCACCCCGTAGCGATCCATCGGAGTGTCGTCGGAGGCTTCGATGAGCCGCAGCCAGGTGTCGAAGCTGGTCGGCGCGGTCGTGGCGCCCACCGGGTCGAGCTGCAGCCAGGCGCCGAGCACCTGCGCCTTGCCGTTGACGTCGGGCCAGTACAGCACGCCGTGTTCGAGCACCCCCACAGCGGAGTCGGTCGAGACCGTGACGTCGACCGGCCCCGTGGCGCTGCCGGCCGAGGGCGGCACGATGACCTGCAGCCGGTACTTCTCCACCCCGATCAGCTCGGCGCCTCGATCGGCGAAGAGCACCTGGGCGCTTTCGTCGAAGGGACCGCCCAGGATCTCGGCGTCCACGCCACCGCTGGTCGGGACGTTCTCTGGCGTGACCGAGACCACGTCGAGGACGCCGGGCCCGGAGTCGCCACCATCGGCGCCCCCGTCGGGGCTGCCGCCGTCGGGGCCGCCCCCGTCGGTGGCGCCGCCGTCGCCCACGCCGCCGACGTCGATCGTCAGCCGGGGGTAGCAGCCGCTGGAGACCAGCAGACCAAGCAGGAGGGGCAGCGTCTGGGACATCGGCCGCACTGTAGCGCGCGGCCCTCGCCGGGGCCCGAGATCGCGGTGGGTGATTGCGCCGCGGTCCCCGAATCGTCACTCACTCGCAGCTCCCTCCCGATCCGGCGAAGTACGCGCGCCCCTCGGCGGCGTCTGCGACATCCTGCGCGTAGAAGCGCATCGGCAGCGTGTCGTTCGCCAGCCAGAGCGCCGCCTGGTCGGCGAAGTGGTCGCTGTCGATGAGCGAGGACTCGCCGCCGGGGATGACGTTGCGCCCACTGATGAAGTCGCCGTCTCCCAGCGCGATCACCATGCGGAAGACCGGGCCCGAGCTGTGGGTGAAGTCGGTGCCCCAGCCGTTGTTGGCGGCGTCCACGGCGAGGTTGTCGCCGGGGCGCGGGAACCACTTGAGGTCTTCCGTGCCCGCTTCGCCCGACAGCGGCAGCGTGTCGGTGGTGATGGCGAACTGGTCGGTGAGGAAGCTGTAGTCTTCGTCACCGAGGAAGTCGGCCAGGACGCTCTCGAAGCGGACCTGGTGCCGCATCCCCCACTTGTACTGTTCGATGTCGTCGGTGCCGAAGCCCGTGCCCCGGACGTCGTCGCCGGCTTCGGACCGCAGGAAGTCCAGGCCATCGAGCATGGCGAGCAGCGCCACCTCGTCGGATGTCTCCAGCTCGTCGGTGCCGAGGATGTCGAAGAAGGCCGATTCTTCGGTCTGTGGGTTCCAGCTCGACAGCTCGCCGGGGTTGCCCGGGCCGCGGCCCTCCAGGAACATGGTCAGCGCGCGCACCCGCCCCGTGGTACCACCCGGCCGCCACACACCGGGCAGCCCCTCGTCGCCGAAGACCCGGTCGTCCCAGGCCGCCAGCCAGGCGTTGAACAGCGTCGTCGCGATGCTGTCGTCGATGCTGTCGGCGTCAGGGGTGTTGTAGAAGGTCTCCACCCCGCTGTGGGCGACCGTGCCGCGGTCCACCCAGGCTTCGATGCGGGCCTGGACCTCGTCGAGGGCGTCGGCTTCGGCGGTGTACAGCTCGGCCATGCGGGCTTCGCTGCTGCCGGGTTCAGGGCTGCCCGACGCGGCCGCCCGGCCGGCCTCGATGGCCTCGATCAGGTGCCAGGCGAACCAGTCCCCCAACGCGCTCTTGTGGTCGCCCTGGATCGCCGCCATGCCGGCTTCGTCGGCCGTCCCCTCGGCCGCGGCCTGCTCGATGCGCTCGCTGATGCGGTTGGCGCGGAAGCCCTCGACCCACGGGCCACCGATGTACCAGGGCTCGTCGTACAGGTCGTTGTCCAGCGTGATCCCGGCGGGGTCGTTGTTGGCGTTGACGACGTAGCCCTGGTCGGGATCGAGCGCGGTCGGGTACTCGTCCGAGGGCACGACGCAGGCGTAGGCGTCCGTCTGCGTCTCGTCGACCATGCCGTCGGACAGTGTCGGGATGGTGAAGCCGCCGTAGGTCGTGCCGTCGATGAGCATGGTCGGGTCGGCACCCTCGATCCAGGTCCCGTCAGCGTTGCGCGGCAGGTAGCCGCGGCAGGGAACGGCCTGGTAGCCGGTGTAGAGGATGCTGCCCGAGGCGTCGGCCACCCCCATGTTCTGGCTGTAGGCGATGAGGTAGCGGGTCGCGTCCTTGAAGTCATCGACGCTGCTGCTGTGGCCGAAGCGGTCGACGGCGTTGAGCATGGTGCCGCCCGAGAAGGCCGTGTAGTCGAAGCTGATGGCGGTGATGACGCCGTCGGCGTCGGTGTCCTCGGGGTGGATGCGGGTACCCGGGAAGGTCACGCCGGGGTCCTCGTCGCCGACGACGGCGCCCTCGATGTCGGCGATCCAGCGGCCGTCGAAGGTCTCGTAGCGGGTCCAGGTGACCGTGCGCCCCGTGCTGCCCAGCGCCGGCACGTCGGCGACTTCGTGGCTCTCCTCGACGGCGACCACGGGCTTCCACTCCCCCGCGAACAGGGTGGCCTGCGGGATGCCGTCGGCGTCGACCTGCAGCTCTTCGCGGTACCAGTCGGTGATGTCGCCCATGAGCTGCGTCTGGCTCCAGGCGACCTGGCCGTTGGTGCCGACGGCCATGATGGGCAGGCCGGGGATGCCGAGGCCGAGCTGGTGGGTGTCACCGCCGCCCAGCTCGCGGGTGTCGAGGCCGACCTGGTAGAACAGGCTCGGCACGGACAGGGGGAGGTGGCCGTCGCCGGCGACGAGGGCGGCACCGTCGCTGCTGAGCGCGGCGCTGACGGCCCAGACGTTGCTGCCCCAGCCGGCTTCGAGGTCGCCGCGGCCGAGGCGACGCTCCTGGCGGTCCAGCCGGGCCGCGAGGCGCTCCAGCATGTCGACAGGGACGGACTTGCCGGCGGTGCTGCGGTCGCGGAGGGAGCGGCCGCCGAGAGACCGGCCGCCGAGAGACCGGCCACGTTCGGGCGCAGCACTCCGGCTGGCGCTGCCGTTGGTGCCCCAGCCGGTGCTGGATGACACCGGCCGCACCGGCACGACCTGGCTCCAGATGTCGTCGATGACGCCGGCCTGGCGGTAGGCGTACAGAGCATCCGACTCGTCGTAGACGCTGTCCACGACGGCGGCGGTCGCGGCGGTGCCGACGTCATCGGTCTCGTAGCCCAGCTCGTAGACCAGCACGGCAGCGGCCCCGGCGAGGTCCCGGCGATCCCAGTCCGCCATCAGCTCGGTCGGGTCGGTCGCCCCGAGGATGGGGCCGGCGATCTGCAGCTCGCTGGGCAACGGCAGGTCGCCGGCCTTGACCGTGGCGATGTAGGCGTTGATGCCCTCGGCGAAGCCGTCGAGGATGGCGAGCTGTTCGTCGGACATCTGGTCGAGGATGTTGTCGGCGACCCAGGTCATGCCGGTGGCCCGGCTCTCCATGTCGGTCTCCAGCGCGTCCTGGCCGAGCAGCCCCGACACCGTCCCCAGCCCCAGCCGCCGCACCAGCTCCAGCTCGAAGTAGCGGTCCTGGGCCTGGACGAAGCCGTAGACCCGAGCGAGGTCGACGCGATCACGGGCGTAGATGTGGGGGATCGCCGCTTCGGTCCGCACCACGTGGGCGTCGCAGGCCAGCTCGGGGATGCTCCAGGACTCGGTCTGGGGGACCGACAGGATGGGAGAGCTCGTCGACGGCTCTCCGCTGTCGCCGGGCGGCGTGGTCTTGTCCTTCTTGCAGGCGGACAGGGACAGCAGGACGATCAGCGCGGGCGACATGGCGACTCCGGTGGTGCGGCGCGGGAGGCACGCGCACCGGTGGCCCGCCAGGGTAGCGCGGCGGCCTGTCCCCGGCATCAGGGCGACGGCGTGTGCGGTGTGGCTGCGGCTGATGCCTCAGGGCAACGCGCTCACGGAAGCCACGTGAAGCGGCGCAGGCTCCGGCCGTCGGCGACAGCGCGGGCGACCTTGTAGGCGTCGACGGCGGCGAACAGGTTGAGCAGCCCGCCGAGCCCCAGGGTCAGCACAGAGACGACCAGCAGCAGCACACCCTTCTGTGCCTGGCCGGCCATGATCTGGCCAACCCCCGGCAGCAGCAGGGAGGCGGCCGCAGCCAGGCCCGGGCGAGGCCCACCCTCGGACACCGGGGCCGGCACGGAGGCGGTCTCCGTGGCAGTGTCTTCCGCGGCAGTGTCTTCCGCGGCAGTGTCTTCCGCGGCAGTGTCTTCCGCGGCCGTGTCTTCCGCGGCGGGCTCGTCCTCATCGACGAGCACGGCCTCGGCCATGGCGCTGTCCTCGTCCTCCTCCCACTCCTCATCGTCGTCGAGCTCGCCCAGGGAGCCGGTCAGCTCCACCTCGTACTCGACCGCGGGAAGCTCGCCGGCGAGGCCCTGCGGAGGATCGATCGGCGTCTCGTCGACAGCCGGCTCCTCCACCGACCCGGTGACCTCGACCTCGATCTCGAAGTCCACCGGCGACTCCGCCACCAGCTCCGGCTCGTCGATCACCAGCGCGTCGAGGGCCGGGGCGTCGGACACGGACTGCCCGTCCTCCACCAGCGCGCTGTCATCGCAATCACCACCGTCGGGCACCGTGGGCTCGTCGCACAGCTCCTGCTCGTAGAGCGGGATGACGGTCCAGGCGTCGGTGGCCAGCTCGGTGATGTCCTCGGAGAGTGCCTCGTCGAGCATCTCCTCGTCGTCGTCCTCGATGGTGACCACCACCTCGTCGCGCAGCTCGGGCGGCAGCAGGGAGCGCGGCACGTCGACGCTGTGCCCCTCGGGTAGGGTGGCCAGGGCGAGGCAGTCGCGGGCCACGCCCAGCGGAAGCGCGAAGGGTGCGTACCAGCTCTGGACGAGGTCGTTGACGATGCGGAGCTGGTCGAGGAAGGCGCCCATGCCGACGCGGTTGCGGTCCCGGCCGGTGGGGGCGGTGCGCACGATGAGCTGGCAGGAGTCGGCCGCGTGCGCGATCACCTGCATCGACCAGTCCAGCGAGAAGCTGCCTTGCCGCAGGTCCATCGCCCAGCGCAACCCCCGACCGAGATCGGCACAGTCCTCGAGGGTGGCCAGGAAGAGGGCCGCCAGCTCGTCGTCGTCCTGTTCGCGGTGGGGCTGCCAGCCGGCGCGGGTGAGCAGGGCGGTGGCGGGCGCCGGGGCCTCGATGCGGGTGCGGAACTCGGCGGGGAGCACCTGGTCACCCGACAGCGGCAGGGTCACGTGGACCACCCGCGTGGCGAGCAGGTAGCGGGCCACCAGGACCCGGTCGACCGCCGGCGCTGCCAGGCCCTCCAGCTCCTCCTCCAGCTCGACGAGGCGCAGGGTGGGGGTGGGCAGGGCGAGCATGTCCAGCTCGGCGGTGAGCAGGTCGCGGGCGCGGTCGACGGCAAGGTCGCTGCCGCGCTGCTCTTCGGCGGTGCTGAGGGTGTGCATGGCGCGTCCGGTCTGGTTCCAGGGGTCGCTGACGTCCGCTGCGGACGGAGGACCAACGTGGATCCTGCCCTGATGAAGTTGACATGTCAAGAATAGTGCTCGAATCTGCCTTCGGTGCGTCATCCCCCGGACGCAGCCCGATCGCGCCTGTGCGGCGGCGCCCCTCCGGTGGTTCACCCCGAACAATGGGTTGGACCCACGTCATCGCAGGATGTACAACTGCGCCCCCGCACCGCCCCCGAGAGACCATGCACCTCGCCCTCTTGCTTCTCCTCGCCGCCGCCTGTGGCGACAAGTCCTCCACCGATGGAACCGGGACCCCGACCCCGGATGGCGGCAGCGCCAGCGACGGCGGCACGACCGCGGATGGTGGGGCGACCACCGATGGCGGTGCGACCGGCGATGCGGGCACGACGGCGGACGGCGGCACGACCACCGACGGTGGCGCCGACGGCGGCGCGGGCGACTCCGGCAAGGTGCCCGCCGGCGACGTGATCGACTCCGCAGCCGTCTACCTCGACGAGTGCAAGAGCATGCCCGACGACTGCGACGGGAGCAGCCCCGCCGAGTGCGGCGCCTGCTACTACCGCACCTGGTACCGCAGCGACGGCTGCACGACGGACGCCCCGTGCGACGACCTGCTGCTGTACTGGGCCCCGGGCAACTGTGAGAGCGCTGGCGTGGTCAGCGTGTTCAGCGCGCTGCTGGACAAGTGGCCCGACATGGTCATCGCCTGCCTCCAGCCGGCCTATCCGGGAGAGAACTTCCCCGTCTCGCTGGGGGCACCCGAGCGCGAGAACCACCTGGTCGACACCGTCTTCACCCAGCTCAAGCCAGGCGGTGACGTCGGGGTCTGGTCGGGGCGCAACCTGCTCATGGGCGGCTGCTCCATGGGGGCCTCCCGCTACCCCGTGGTCGCCGCGCGCTACCCCACCGACGCCGCAGCCTGGGCCGGCACGGATCACACGGCCGCCTGTCTCAGCGACGGCGTCGTCGACGTGCGCTTCCAGGACAACTACACGGGCACGGAAGAGGGCGTGTCCTGCGAGGGTCGCCACGTCCACATCGCCGAGACCTACACCGGCGTGGCCGGCGCCACCGAACACAGCTGCACCGCCAGCCCCAGCGGCCAGTGCGCCTGCGACCCCGCCCACGCCAGCCGCTCCTGGCCCGACGACTGCGGCGGCGGCGACTGCGTGGACTTCGACTCCATCATCGACGCCAGCACCGGGATCCTGGCCAAGGGCGTCGACCTGTCACTGCTGCCCGCGACCGACTGGAAGCTCGTGACCGAGGGCGGCGACTTCGCCGGGACCGCCACCGCATGCGACAACGACATCGTGCCGCGCGAACACTTCGACGCCCTCTGCACCGCCATCGACGACGACGCGGATCACCGCTGCCAGCGGGAATCCTACGCCGGCGCATCCCACTGCACCTACTACCCGACCCACATCGCCGACATCTGCGTGCAGTGGTTCCGGGATGAAGTCGTCGGGCGCAGGTAGCCCCCCTACCCACCCTCCGGGTCACCGCTCACGCCCGGCAGGCTGACGCCCATGCCCCGCTGCAGGCGCGCTCGGCGCAGGACGCGGTCCGCGAGGGGCGCCTGCCGCCCGGCCGACGCTGCGCGTGGCGGCACACCCCAAGATGCAGAACACCCGGCCGGGCTCACGCCCGACCAGGTGCCGTCGCTGGAGGACCTCAGCAGCCTTCGTTGTTGCCCTGGTGCTCGCCTTCCTGCTGGCAGTCGACGCCGTCGCTCTCACTGCCGGTGCCGCTCTCGCTGGACGCCGCCTCTTCGTCACCCTGGAGCGGGGCCGAGACGGGCACGATCTCCGTGCTGCCGTCGACGATGATGTCCCGCCCGAGGAGGGTCAGGCGCCACTCGTTGGGCCCGGTCTGCACCAGCTTCTCGCTGACACCACCGAGGGCCTCGACGGCCGTACCGGCCTTGACGGAGGATGCGGCCAGGTACCCGTCGGTGTAGCCGCCGTCGAAGCGGACGATCGACCCCGAGGGCAGCGCGCTGGCACCCGGGTTCACGTCGATGCCCATCACCTGGTAGATGCCGCGGTCCGGCAGGGCCACCGGGGAGCCCTGGATGAAGGAGGCGGAGCCTCCCGTGGCGTAGCGCTTGTCTTCGGAGTCGACATCGCCGTCGCCGTCGCTGTCCTCGGACTCGCTGGCGCTCTCGTCCCCGCTGCCGTCTCCGCTGTCGTCGCAGGCCTGGCCGTCGGGGGTCACACCGTCCTCGCACTGCACATCGTCGGTGTCACCCGAGTCCGCGGCAGCTTCTTCGTCGTCGGCACCACCGGTGTCCTCGACATCGGCGCCCTCGTCGTCGGCACCACCGGTGTCCTCGACGTCCGCACCCTCGTCGTCGGCACCGCCGGTGTCCTCGACGTCCGCACCCTCGTCGTCGCCCGAGCTGGACGCGGAGACCAGGAGGCGATCGGCGTGGTAGGTGCCGTCTGCGTTGGTGCTCACCTCCGCCGCGACCGTCGAGCCGGGGGAGGCCACCTTCGAGATGGTGTAGTTGCCGGGCGAGCAGGCAGCGAGGGCCGCCAGCAGGGCCACGGAGGGGACGATCTTGAGATCGGTCGTCATGGCTGCTCCTTCTTTGGGGGCTGGTGTCGGCGGCACTGCCGACGCTGCCGAACACTGCAACGTGTGTGCCATACATGAAGAAGCCCACACTTGTACGTATTATCAGCACGTTACAACGCCCAGCCGCGCCAGGCCGAGGCAAACCCTCGGCAGGCTCCCGATCTTCCGGTGGGAGTCTTTCGGCATGGCGCAACGAATCTTTCGGGCGCCGGGCGACGTGCTCCTGAGGCGCGCTCCGACGGGCCGGCGGAGGATCATGCGCCCACTCGACTCGGGTGGCGAAGCTCCAGAGGCCCTGCCCCAGAGACCTTCGACGCCCGCGTGTCCCCCGAGCTCCACGCGCGGTCGCGGGAGGCGCTGCAGAAAAAAATGTCGCCGGCTTCATCGAGTCTTCAGGATGGGGTCATAGCGTAGGAGAGCAACCCAAGGAGGTGTCTGTGAAGACCCGCAACGCAATCCGCAGTGTCGTCATCCTCTCCGTTCTCGGCGCTGGGACCGCGGCACTCGCCGACGATGACGAAGTTCCCGTGGACCTCAACGCGCTCCCCGCAGCGGTGACCAGCGCCATCGCCACGCAGTGGCCCGGCTCCACGCTGGTCAAGGCCGAGCTCGAGGGCAAGGTCTACGACGTCGAGTTCACGACCGCAGCAGGTGAGGGGCTCGAAGCCGAGGTCACCGCCAAGGGCAAGATCAAGGCCACCGAAGCGGTCGACGACGACGACGAAGACAGCGACAACGACGCCAACAACAACGACGACGACGAGGAAGACGACGACGACGACAGCGACGGCGAAGATTGATGCGACGCCCGGTGCTCGGGGCTTGCCTGGGCATCGGGGCCCTGGCAGCTTCCGGCTGTGCCGCGCGCGAACACATCGCGTTGCCGGCGGCAGGAGCCCTGCCCGCTGTGCGGCAGCTCGACCTGCCTGCGGTCGAGCTTTCCGCTCGTTCAAGAGCCACGGATCCACGGCTCGGCAACCCCGTCGTGGATCTGTCGGATGGCGTGGGGCCGCAGGAAGCCGCCGCGCTGGCGCTGACAGACAACCCGGACATCCTGGCTGCGCGGCTGACGCGTGACAAGCTCGTAGCGTCGCTGGTGGGAGCGCGGCTCATCTCGAACCCGGCAGTAGCGGGCGGTCCGTCCTTTCCCCACGGCCAGGGCTCAGCGGGGACGGTGCCGGCGTGGAGCGGCGCGCTGGAGTGGACCATCCGCCCCGGCATGCGACGTGCCCGCGTCCGCGAGGCAAGGGCGGAGCTCGACGCAACAGATCTCTCCATCGCGTGGAGCGAGTGGCAGCTCATCCAGGCTACGCGGGAGGCGATCATCCGGTGGTGGGCGGCGCGCCGCGCGCTCGAGCTGATCGACGACGAACTCGCTTTCCAGGCAGAGACCCTCGACCGCCTGCAGCACGAGGTCGACACGGGCGACGCGACCCTGCCCGACATGGGGGTGCACGTCGTGGCGCAGCACGGGACTCGTACGCTCCGCGCTGACATTGACCGCCAGCGCATCGAAGCACGGGACAGCGCCCTGTACCTCGCGGGCCTGCCGGCCCACGCCGACCTGCAGCCGGCGTCCCTGGGCGACGCTGCGCTGTCGTGGCCACCGCTCCCTGACGAAGCCGATGCCGTCCGCACGGCGCTCGACAGCCGCGTGGACCTCAGCGGGCTGCGCCGAGGCTTCGACGCAGAGGACGCGCGCCTGCGGCAGGCGCTGCTGTCCCGGATTCCCGCCATCACCGTCGGCCTCACCGCAGACCGCAACGAGTCCGCCCTGTCCTTCCTCGGGGGCACCGTGGCTCTCGATCTGCCCCTGTTCGACCACGCCCAGGCCCAGGTGAGCCGCGAACAGGCAACAAAGGCGCGACTTCGCGCAGAGTTCCTCGCGCGGGTCGAGAACCTCCGACACGACGTCAACCGGCTGCAGTCCATCGATGCGCAGCTCGGGCGCGCGCTCATCGACGCCCAGCAGGATCTCGATCAGCTCGCCAGGCTCGAAGACGCCGAGCGGGCCGCTGTGCAGGCCGGCGACCTCGCCCGTCTCACGTGGCAGGAGGTGCGCGCGTCGCTGTTGGACGTGCGGCTGCAGATCGTGTCCTTGACGTCGGAACGACTCACGACCCGCGTCGCCATCGAGACGATTCTCGGTGCGCCGGCGGGTACCCTCGTCCCGCCATCGACCACACGCTGAGGTCCCTCCATGTTTCACGCCAAGCACCTGGTGTTCACTTCGATCGCGGGCCTGGTGGCGATGCTCGCGGGGTGCAGCCACGACGCGCCCACCAACGCGTCGGAGCCATCTACCAGCCGTGCCGAGGGCCCCGTCGCCACGATCGATCTGGGCAAGGTCACCGAGGGCCTCGTTCGCCCGGTGGTCGAGGGCGTCGGAACCGTCGAGTTCGACCCCCGAAACACCCGGACGATCACGGCCCCTCGGGGGGGACAGGTGGTCACCGTCATCGTCAGCGCCGGTGAGCAGGTCAGCAAGGGCGATCCGCTCGTCAAGATCGGCATGTTGCCGACCGAAAACCCCGAGCTCGAACAACGCCATGTCGAGCTGCGATACGCCGAGGACGCACTGCACCGCATGCAGGCGCTGTTCGAGCAGCAGCTCGCCACGAACGCCGAGGTCGCCCAGGCCCGCCGCGACTATGAGTCCGCGCTGGCCGCGTGGGAAGGGGTCGGCGGAGAAGGCGCGACCACGCTGCGGGCAGACGCAGCCGGGATCGTCACGGCGCTGAACGTCCAGACGGGGGACATCGTCGGGCCCGGGCAACGCGCCCTGCTCATCGGCACGAGCGACAGCCTCCGGGTCCGCTGCAGCTTCGAAGTCGAAGACGCGATCCACATCAAGCCCGGACTCCCCGCCGACATTCGCGCGATCTTCGGCGATGGCAGCACGTCGGGCGAGGTCGAGATCGTCGACGAGCGCGCAGATCCGGCCACCCAACAGGTAGGGGCGTTCATCGCGGCTTCGCCCGCGTCGTGGCTCATCGACGGTGAAGCCGTGGCCGTTCAGGTCCCGACCCAGGAACGATCCGGAACGCGTGTGCCGCTCCAGGCCCTCACCGAACGCGACGGAAAGCTTGGGGTGTACAGAAGCGACGCGGGCGTCGCCCACTGGGTGCCGGTCCACCCGCTGGCCCAGGACCGTGACTTCGTGCTCGTCTCCGATGGACTCCACCCCGGCGATGCGGTGATCACGACGGGGAGAACCAGCGTCACCGACGGGATGGCTGTCACGCAAGCCGTGCCTGCGGGGGCACCGTGAGTCCACCAGCGCGTCACTGGACCGACCGCTACCGCAAGGCGATCATCGTCGCGTTGTGCCTGGCCGTCGCGGGAGGCGTAGCGGCGTTGCTTCGCCTGCCGGTCGGCTTGTTCCCGCGGGCCACCTTCCCGCGCCTCGAGGTGAGCCTCGACGCAGGTGACCGCCCCGCCGACCAGATGGTCCTCGAGGTCACGCGGCCGGTCGAAGAGACCGTGCGGGGGGTGCCGGGAGCACGGAGCATCCGCTCGAATACCTCCCGGGGCTCCGCGGACATCTCGATCAACTTCGACTGGGGCCACGACATGGTCGCGGCCGCCCTCCAGGTTGAGGCGGCCATCAACCAGGCGCGCGGCGACCTCCCAGCCGGCTTGGGCTTCGAGGTCCGCCGCATGGACCCGACCGTCTTCCCGGTCCTCGGGCTCAGCCTCACCTCGGACAGCCTCACCCCCGTCGAGCTGCAGGACATCGCGACCTACCGGATCCGCCCCATGCTCGCAGCGGTCGACGGTGTCGCGGCCGTGCGCGTCCTCGGGGGCCGCTCAGCAGAGCTTCAGGTCCTGATCGACCCAGACCGCCTGGAGGCCCTGGACATGGCGGTCGACGAGGTCGTGAACGCCGTCTCGGCCGCCCAGGCGGTCGAAGCCGTGGGCCGCCTCGAGCAGAGCGAGAAGCTCTACCTCGTGCTGGCCAACAACCGGATCACCGGCGCGGACACGCTACGAGATCTCATCATCCGTCGAGGTAGCGGTGGCATCGTGCGCCTCGACGACGTGGCCGAGGTCGTCGAGGGGGAGAGCCCGGCGTGGACGCGCGTGGTCGCTGACGGCCACGACGCAGTCCTGCTCAACGTCTACCAGCAGCCTGACGGGAACACCGTCGCAGTGAGCAAGGACGTCCGCGCACGTCTAATGGAAGCAGAGAGGGCACTCCCGCCCGGCGTCAAGGTCTCGACGTGGTACGACCAGTCAGACCTGATCACGGCCTCGGCGGCGTCGGTCCGGGACTCCATCCTCATCGGTGTTGCGCTCGCCGTCATCGTGCTCGTCGTATTCCTGCGAAACCTGCGCATCGCGTTCGTCGTGGTGTTGGTGGTACCCGCCGTCCTCGCAGCGACGGCGCTGGCGCTCGTCGGAGCGTCCTCCAGCCTCAACATCATGACCCTCGGCGGGATGGCCGCGGCAGTCGGCCTGGTGATCGACGATGCCATCGTCATGGTCGAACACATCGTCAAGCGGGTCCAGCAGTCCGACCACTGGTCTGCACAGCAGACGCACCACGCCGCGGGCGAGATGTTCCGGGCGTTGACGATGTCCTCCCTCGCCACGACCCTCATCTTCGTGCCGCTGGCCTGGCTGAGCGGCGTGACCGGAGCGTTCTTCAAGGCGCTCTCGATCACCATGGCCGCCGCCCTGGCCATCAGCTACCTCTTCGCGCTCACCGGCGTCCCCGTGCTCGCCGGCGCACTCATCCACAGGAAGGACGCCAACGCGGGCCAGGGCGGCGGCGGCTTCGACCGCGTCGTGCAGCGCTATGCCCGCCTGCTTCGCCGACTCCTCGACCGACCATCCCTGTTGCTCGTGGGCCTGGTGCCGCTCGTGCTCGTCGGCGGCCTGGCCTTCCGTTCCGTCGGCAGCGGGTTCATGCCCGTCATGGATGAAGGCGGCTTCATCCTGGACTACCGCACGCCCGCCGGCACGTCCCTCGCCGAGACTGATCGACGACTGCGCGTGCTCGAGAGCGTCCTCAGCGAGGTTCCCGAGATCGACACGTGGTCGCGACGGACGGGGCTGGCGCTGGGTGGCTTCATCACGGAAGCCAACGAGGGCGACTACTTCATCCGCCTCAAGCCACCACCGCGACGTTCGATCGACCAGGTCATGGACGATGTCCGCGCCGGCGCCGAGGCACGTGTTCCGGGGGTGGAGATCGAGCTGGCGCAGCTCATGGAAGACCTGATCGGCGACCTCACCTCCGTGCCGCAGCCCATCGAGGTGAAGCTCTACGGGCCGGATCCCACGCAGCTCCGAGCTCGTGCAGAGGATGTCGCAAAGGCTGTCGCCTCGGTTGCGGACACCGTCGACGTCAAGTCCGGCGTGGTCCTGGCAGGCGACGCGTTGAACGTCACGGTCAACCGCGAGCGCGCCGCGACGCTGGGCCTCGACGCGGAACAGGTCGCCAAGCTCGCCCGGGTCGCGCTGGATGGCGAGGTGGTGACGAGGTTCCAACGCGGGAGCAAGATGGTGGACGTACGGGTCTGGACCACCGAAGAGGCTCGTCGAGACTCCGACCGCTTCGGGGCGCTGCGCATGTGGACGCCCCTCGCAGGCCCGGTCGCGCTGGACCGGGTCGCATCGTTCGTCGCAGAGCACGGACAACCCCAGATCGTCCGAGAGGACCTGCGGACCATGGTGGCGGTGACCGGCCGGATCTCGGGCCGTGACCTCGGCTCCGTGATGCGCGATGTCAAGGCTGCGGTCGCCGGTCTGTCCCTCCCGCCGACCATCAGCGTCGCCTACGGCGGGCTCTATGCCCAGCAGCAGGCCAGCTTCAAGGGCCTGCTCGCAGTGCTGGGCAGCGCTGTGGCCCTCCTCTTCCTCCTGTTGCTCGTCGCGTATCGGAACTTCTCCGCGCCTGTCGCCATCATGTCGACCAGCATCGCCTGCCTCACGGCCGTGTTCGTCGGGCTGAAGCTGACGGGTACGGAGCTGAACATCGCGGCGATGATGGGTCTGACCATGGTGGTCGGTATCACAGCCGAGGCGGCGATCTTCCTCGTGACCACGTTCTATGAGAACGTCGAGTCGCGCCCGGTGGTCGACTCCCTGGTGGACGCCGGCGTCGAGCGGGCGCGCCCCATCGTGATGACCGCCCTCGCCGCGATCCTCGCCCTGCTCCCACTGGCGATGGGCATC
>CAZRFD010000112.1:0-23539 GCA_964599085.1 uncultured Enterobacterales bacterium
CCTGAACAGTAGTGTGGATGGCGGAGAGCGGCGGGTTCTTACGGGGGGCTCAACGATTGGATCTACGGCGGTAGGGGGGCCGATTCAATCGACGCAGGGCCCGGGATCGATACCGTCTCTGCAGGCCCTGGCGCCGACACGGTCTGGGGTCGCGGAGGAGATGACGGCCTGTTCGGCGATGAGGGTGACGACACCATCTACGGCGGAGCGGACAACGACATCATCTACGGCGGCTCGGGTGACGATGTGCTGCTTGGCGAAGCCGGGGCGGACTCCCTGCATGGAAACCTCGGCAACGACACGCTGTGCACCGGGCTCACCCCGGCCGGAATGGTGGACACGGTGGCAGGGGGTGATGGCAACGACCTGATGTGGTCTCCCTATCCTCTGGGCAACCCGACCGGAACGGATACGGGTGGCGCCAACAACTGCGGGCACACGTCGCACGGCTTCTTCTTGACCTCTGGGTATTGCCTCTACAACCTCACATCGTCACCGACGGGGTGTTCGTAGCTGGCTGTGTGCTCGCCCCTGCCTCGCCGCCGTCGGCCACCTCGTCCGCGGCGGGGGACTCGGCGGGGTGCGGGCGGGGTGGTGAGGGGGAACGGGCAGCCCGGCGCACACGGTCGGCCGCGGGGATCGAGGCGGCGGGAGGCGGCGGCGATCGGATACGGCATCGGCCCGGAGGATCCATGGAAGACGCCATCCGCGCCTACACGTCCAGCCCTGACCTGGTCTACCGGACCTGGTTCGTCGAAAACGAGACGCGGCTGAAGGCCTTTCGGTCCATCCGCCGTGGCGTCCGACAGGTCGTCGACGAGATCGCGGCCGGCTCCTTCCCCAACGACTTCAAGGGCAGCTCCCTGGAGTTCGTGCTGGGCTCGATCACCGAGCAGAAGGAGGTATTCGAGGGTGCCGCCCACGCCTTCTACTGGAAGCCGAAGCTGCGGATCCCGGACATCTATGAGAACCCGGACAACAAGCGGGCGTTTGGGCGCTTTCTCGGCACATGTCTCCGGGCGACCCGCGCCGACCAGCTCGTGGCCGAGATCCTCCGGCTGGACGCGCTGCGCATCAAGGGGCTGGGGCCCGCCGTCGCCAACATCCTCTACTTCCTGCACCCGACGCTGATGCCGCCGTTCAACACGGCGATCGTGCGGGGCTTCAACCTCGCCTTCCAGGACAGGGTCAAGCTCGGTTCCTGGTCCGAGTACCTCCGCATGCGCGAGATCATCGTCGAACAGAACCGCCGCCATGCGGGTCGGCTGTCGACGGATCTCGGCGCCATCGCCGGCTTCCTGTACGAGGTCGGGGTGCGAAACATCGAGCTGGCGGGTGGGCCGGCGATGGACGAGGCGACCCGCCGCAAGGTGCTGGCGAAGATGCGCAAGCGCCACGACCGGGTGGTCGACGAGCAGGCCGAGGACAGCCTGCACACCGAGCTGCAGTGGCGACTGCTGCACATCGGCAGGGCGCTCGGCTACGACGTGATCGCCGCGAGCAACGACCGGACTCGGACCTGGGATGGACGCACGCTGTCCGAGGGCTGCCTCTCCTGCCTGCCGGCCCTGCCGGACATCGGGGACGACGTCCGGCAGACCATCGGGCTTGTCGACGTGCTGTGGTTCGACAAGGGGACCTCGCACATCGCCTGCGCCTTCGAGGTGGAGAAGAGCACGTCGATCTACTCAGGGATCCTCCGCCTGGCCGACCTCTCCTTCGCGTTGCCCACGCACGATCCCCGGCTCTACATCGTGGCGCCGGACCGGCGCGAGCGCGAGGTGCGGGTGCAGCTTGGTCGCCCCTCGCTGTCGCGCGACGATCTGCGCATCCAGTACATCCTGTCGTCGGAGCTGCAGGAGCACTGCGAAGCGCTCTGCCGCTTCGGCGATGGTCGCGACATCATGGAGAAGATCGCGCGATCCGCGTGAAGCGCGCGGCAGGGGCTCCACCGCAAGCCAGCCGCCCCGTGGCATCATCGCGGCGTTCGAGACCTCCCAGACGCTCAGCCTGCGCCATGTCCATCCCAATTCTCCTGCACATCGTCGAGCAGCCCTCCGGGGGCTGGATGGTGTCGCTGGGGCGGCCGTCGCAGCACCGCACGACGGCCTTCCTCGGACCCGACGACGTGGTGGAGATCATGGACGCCGCCGCCCAGGTCGACGACGCCGAGCAGTGGCCCCACATCGTCGTCCCCGGAGAAGACGCGACCTGGCGGGCCCTCGAAGAGGGCGCGGGCCGGGCGCTGGGGCGGGTGCTGAGCGCGGCGCCGGCGCTGGGGCGGGTCCTGGCGCGGGCCCAGGGCGAAGCCGACGGGGCGAACAAGCAGCTCACAATGGGGGTCGACCTGGGCGATCCGGCGCTGGCCTCGCTGCCCTGGGAGCTGCTGGCCAGCGGGCCGGATGGGGCCGGGCTCGAACCCGCGTCGGGCGGGCTCGTCGTGCGCCTGGCTCCGGGGGGCGCGCGCGCGTTGCGGGATGCGCCGATCCAGCCGCTGGTCTGGTCGCTGCCCGGAGGGGCCGACGACGACTGCGTGGCGCCGGTCCTCGCCCACCTGCGCCACCGGATCCTCGAAGAGGGCCTCCCCGAACCGGCGGACGCGCTGGCTGCCACGGTGGACAAACACCGCTGCCCTGTGCTCTTCGTGGTGATGCACGGCGACCTCGTGGGCGAGCTGCTTGCGCTGGTGGACGGTGCGTCCGGGGCTGTTGGGGGTGGGACCCTGGCCCAAGCGCTCGGACGGGTCATGGAGCACTGCGCGGCCGTCGTGCTCCTCGTCTGTGATGGGGGCTACCGCCCGGCTCGGTGGGGGGATGGGCTGGTTCCGCGTGTGCTCGAACGCGGCGCCCGGGTCTGCGTCGCACCCACCGGGCACCTCCCGGTGCCGACGGCGAAGGCCTTCGTCGATGGCTTCGTGCACGCGCTGGCGCGGGGGCGATCCATCGGGCACGCCGTGAGGGAGGGGCGCGGGCGGATCTCGGCGCGGCACGATGCGGCCCCTGCCGCCCGGTGGTGGCGCATGCAGGTGGCCGTGAGCGATCTGCACGCCCTGCGCTGGAAGGGGCGGCCGGGGATCCCGCCGGGCTGGCAGCCGGGGAAGGGGGCGCTGCGGCTGGTGCAGGATGCGGTCGACCGCGCCGCCGAGCTGGGCCACGACTGGCTGGGGATCGAGCACATCGTGCTGGCCCTGCGCCCGCGGGATCTGACGGGGCGACGGCTGCGGGCGCTGCACACCTGGCGGGGGGAGCTGAAGGCTCGCCTGGGCACCTGGGTCGTGGAGGATGAGCGCAACCCCATCGCGACCCGGCGCCTGGAGCGGGCGGTCATGGAGCTGCCCCCCGGCTTCGAGATCCACCACCTCGTGGAAGCCATCCAGGGCACGCTGCCGTGGCGCTTCCGGCAGGCGGTGGACCTGGAGTGGGGGTCGGACTCCTCGTACACGATCACGCTGGACAGCAGCATCCTGGACGAGGGCAGCTTCGACCCGGATGTCGGCGGGCCGTGGGACACCTTCGAGGTGCTCGGCGGTCCCGACGACGGGCGCCGCATCCTGGTGCGGCCGGGCCAGCGGCTCGGTCGCCGGTCCAGCAAGCCCAAGGCGGACGTACAGCTCTTCGAGCGGTCGCGCTGCTTTGCGTCCGGTGTGTCGCGCCTGCACCTCGAGGTCCTCGACGGCGGGCGTGTCGCTGCGCACCGCAAGTGCCCCGCGCAGCTCAGCGCGGATCGGACCCACCCGCTGGCCTGTGGTGAAGAGGTCACGTTGCAGGCGGGCGACATCGTGCAGCTCAGCGCGGGCGTGGCCCTCTGCGCGCGCAACGGGTCGGCCAGCTCGCTGGGGTAGGGTCCGCGGCGTGGATCCCTGGACCTGCCTCGACGATCTCGAAGACTGGCGAGCGGCCGCGCCTGTGGCCGCCGCGGCGCTGCGCCTGGGAGATGCCGCGCCGGCCCGGGCGATGCTCGGCGGGTGGCGGGTCGCCTCGGCACCGGAGCTGCTCGATGGCTGCCTCCTGCGCCTGGCGGGGGCCGAGCTGCGGCCGACGCCACGGGCCTGGGCCATGACGATGACGGCCGCGCCGGACCGCTCCCTCCCCCTGCCCTCGGACTGGCGGCAGCGCGTGCACGATGGCGCGGATCCTGACGGAGACGTCGGTGACCCGCTGGCCTGGGCGCTGGTCGAGCTGGCCACGGTCGGCGCCCTCGTCGACGCCACGCTGCGCCGGCCGTGGCGCGCCGAGCGCTTCGTGGAAGACGCCGTCGCCGACACCGAACTGGGCCGGCTGTGGGGGGCCTGGGCGGACCGCAGCATCTTCCTGGAGCGCCGGGCGTGGGAAGACGCCACGCTGCCGGTGATGATGCGGGCCTTCTCGGCGGTGCTCTGGGGGCGGCGGGTGCCCGATCGCCGGCGGCAGATCGCGGTCGACGATGCCCGCGAGGGCTGCTTCTTCCACCTGCTCGGCGCCGACGAGGGCAGCGCGAGCTGGCGCGAGCTGGCGGTGCGGGTCATCGAGAGCGCCGGGCCGGGTCCGGTGGAGGCGCTGGCGGCGGCCCTCCCCGCGTCCGCGCACCACAAGGTGGCAACCTGCGCCGTGAGCCGTGGCTACGGTCCGGCGACCGCGCGGCTCGTGTGGGGGCCGGACAGCGACACCCTCGTCCAGTCCCGGGAGCTCGCGCGGCAGCTCGACGCGCAGCCGGAGAGGCTGGGGGCCATGCTCGATGTGCACCTGTTGACCCGCTTGGGCGATCGCTGGGCGACGCCGGCCTGCACGGCCCCGACGCGCACCTGGAACGTCATCACGAACAACCGGGGGAGGGCGAGGGCGCGGCTGCGGGCGGTGCTGCGGGACGCGCCGGCGGACTGGCTGGTCGCGCAGGTGCGGGCCCTGCCGGGGCTCGCAGCGCGCACCCGGCGGGCCGCCGCCCGCTTCGGGCGAGACTGGGCCTGGCAGGCCCTCCAGAACGGGCTCACCTTCGACGATGGCCGGATCCTGGACCCGGCCTGCCAGGCCGCAGACGACCGTGTTGTTGCGTACACCGACGCGGACCGCGCCCGGATCCGCGCCTGGGTGCTCAGCGTGGTGCTGAAGGGCCGGCTGCGGCACCTGCTCGCCTGGACCTACCGCGAGGACCGGGGTGCGGTGGACCTGAAGGACGCGACCTGGGGTCGGCTGCTCAAGGACGAGATCCCCGCGGACCTGCGGTCGGCCGGCCGCGGTGCGCCGCCGAGCGCAGGCCTCCGCCGCCTCCGGGCCGAGCTGCTGGACCTGCTCCCCGATGCGCTGGCGGAGCTGCTGCCGGTGGTCAGCGCCGTGGCTGCGCTCGACTTCCGCCCGCGCAGCACGCGGCCGCTCTTCGTGGCGGCCATCGCCCCGGCCGTCCATCCCGACGTCCCCGCGCCGCACAAGCAGATCCGCAAGTACATCGCCCACGCATCCGACGCGACCGAGGCCATCGCTGCCTTCGTGGCACGCAGCGCGGAGTCGGGGTGAGCGACCACCGGGCCCGTGACGCATCTGGGGTCATGCCCCCGGATTCCCCTGGGGGTGCGGGAAGAGCCTCTGTGAGAGGAACGCGAAGATGACCTCGCCTGTGTCCGACATCGACCTGCTGCTGCTCGCCGCGGACGCGCTCGAACCGGGCGCGGCGGCCGCCCTGCGGGCCCGCCTTGGAACAGACGCCGCGCTGCGCCAGCGCTTCGAGCGTCTGTGCCGCCACCAGCCCGGGGGGGCGGCGGTGGCTGCGGACCGCTGGCGGATCCCGCCGCCAGGGGCGGCGCTCGCGCCACTGTTGCAGCGTACCGCCCACCTCGCCGCGGCCGCAGGCAACCAGGTGCGCGTGGGCGACAGCTTCTCGCTGTGGTTCGACACCCCTGCAGATCCCTCGGCGACGGGCGTCGTGCTCCTCGGGCGGCGCGACGGTGACTGGCGCGTCGTCAGCCCTCGGCTGCCCCACGACACGCGCAGTGTCGCTGACATCGCCCGGGTGGAGGGGCCGCGCTGCCGCGTCGAGCTGATCGCCCATCCGCCGGCCGGCAGCCAGCGCTGGGCCGTGGCGCTGCACCCCCTGCCGCTCCCGGAGGGCCGCGACGACGACCCCTGGGCGCCGCTGCGCGCGGCGGTGGAAGCCGGCAGCCTGGCGGTCGGCGCCGTCGAGATCGACGTCACGGACCAGGGGGATGGCTGAGGTTCAGCGCTCTGGCTGGCCGTGCCGCCGTGCCGCCGTGTAGCCTGCCGGCCTGCTCCCGCCGCGGTGTGCCCTGCTCCTCGACCCCACCATGCTACTCGTCGGCGTCGCCGTGTTCGCGGGGGCCGCCGTCCAGGGCATGTCCGGCTTCGGCTTCGGCATGGTCGCCATGGCGCTCCTGCCGCTGGTCATCGACGTCGACCAGGCTGTGCCGCTGGTCGCCGGTGTGGGGATCACGGTGTCCATGAACCTCGCCTGGCGCCTGCGGCGGCAGCTCGACCTGCGCCGCGCCTTGCCCCTCATCGCCGGTGGGCTCATCGGCACACCCGTGGGCATCGCCTTCCTGCAGGGGGCCGATCCCCGCCTCGTCAAGGCCGTGCTCGGGGCCGTGATCCTCGGCTACTCGACCTGGGCGCTCGTCCACCGCGACCGGGAGATCGCCGAGCGGGCGCCGTCCCTGCCGCTGGGGGTCCTCGCCGGCTTCCTGGGCGGGCTGCTCGGGGGCGCCTTCAACACCGGCGGTCCGCCCGCCATCCTGTACGTGACGGCCATGGGCTGGCGCAAGCACGCGGCCACCTCGACGCTGCAGGCCTTCTTCCTGATGTCGGGTTGCTTCACGGTCACCGGCCACGCCCTCGTCGGCAATTTCGACGCACCGGTGCGGGCCCTGCTGTGGCCCATGCTGCCGACGGCCTGGCTCGGCATCCTGCTGGGCTCGCTGGTCTACAACCGGGTGCCCCAACAGCGCTTCCAGCGCATGGTGCTCGGCCTGCTGGTGCTGCTCGGGGGTAACTTCCTGCTTCGCGCGGCCATGTCGGGCTGAGCGCCACGCTCGATGGGGGCGGTCGCGACCGGCTGCCCGATCCGGTCCGTCCTGAAGCAGGCTACCTGTCCCGGCCGGGGCCCCGTGGGGCGCCGTCGGAGGCTCCATGGACAGCCCGCTCACCCGCCTGATCGACCACCTCGACCTCGAACAGATCGAGGAGAACCTGTTCCGCGGCCAGAGCCTCGACCTCGGCTGGGGGCGGCTCTTCGGTGGCCACGTGCTGGCCCAGGCCCTGCTGGCCGCCGAGCGTACGGTGCCCGAGGATCGCGCCTGCCACAGCCTGCACGCCTACTTCCTGCGCAGCGGCGACGTGGACCGGCCCATCGTCTACACCGTCGACCGCATCCGCGACGGTCGCAGCTTCACCACGCGCCGCGTGGTCGCTGTCCAGAAGGGCAAGGCCATCTTCAACCTGTCGGCCAGCTTCCATGGCGCCGAACAGGGCTTCGACCACCACGACGTGATGCCGGCGAGCACCGACCCCGGTGAATTGCTCGGAGAGGACCGGCTCGCCGAGGCCATCGCCCACCTCCTCCCCGACAAGCTGGCCAAGGCCGCCACCCGACCCCGGCCCATCGAGATCCGGCCGGTGGATCCGCTCAACCCGCTGAAGCCCGAGCTGCGCCCTCCCCACAAGCAGATCTGGCTTCGCGCCAACGGCCCGCTGCCCGACGACCCGCGCCTGCACCGCCACCTGCTGGCCTACAGCAGCGACTTCCACCTGCTGGTCACCTCGCTGCAGCCCCACGGCGTGTCCTGGCTGAACCCCGGCATGCAGGTCGCCAGCCTCGACCACTCGCTGTACTTCCTGCGGCCCTTCCGCATGGACGAGTGGCTGCTCTACGACATCGACAGCCCCTCGGCCCACGGCGCGCGCGGGCTGGCCCGCGGCCGCCTGTTCAACCAGCGGGGCGAGCTGGTCGCGACCACCGTCCAGGAGGGGCTGATCCGGGACCGGCGGGGCTGATCAGGCGCTGGCGCCGGGACTCATCCCCCTGGACAGGCGCCCTGTGTCACACTCGCGACGCTTGATTGCAGCCTCGGACCCCGGAGGAGCGCTTGGAGGAACCAGACTCCGTCATCGAGTTGACGACGACCCTGCCGCCAGCGCTGACCGCACAGCTGCGGGCGTCCTTGCTGGCCCGGAACGCACGGAAGTTCTCGCGCGGGTGCCTGACGCTTCTGGCCCTGCCCGTCGGCCTGAGCCTGGTGCTGCTGGTGGCCAGCAATGGCACCCCGGGCAGGGCTGCGGTGGGAGTGCAATCCGTCCTCGCGGCGGTCAGCACGGTGGTGCTCTCCTACGTCGGCCTGCGGTGGGTGATTCCCCTGCTGGGGCCCCCGCAGGCGCGCTTGCACGAGGCGCGCCCGCGGCTGCGCTTCACCCCTTCGGGCTTCACCGTCACCAATGAGTCTGGGGACGAGGTTTCCATCGCCTGGGGGGTGATCGGTGCCATCGAGCCGGTCGGGACCGGGCTGGTCTTCTTCGACAAGGTCGGAACCCAGGCTTGGGTGGTTCAGGCCGCCGATCTGCCGCCAGGTGCGGCGGATCGGATCCGCCGCTGGTGGGAAGCCCGCACCCTCCCCGACCCGGTCGTGGAAAGCACAGCCCTGGAGCTCCCGCGGCGGCCCTCGGGGGCGCTCGCTCGGGCCCTTGGTCGCAACGCCTCGGGTCCTGGCCGCTACCTGCCGTGGGTGACGGTGGGGGCCTTGCTCACCTTTCTGGCCACGGGGAGTGTCGACTCGGCGCAGGGTGTGGGGGGCGTGGTCGCCGTCCTTGTTGTACTGGCGACGACGGTGGCCATCTCGGTCCGCGTGTGGAGAGCACGGGGGCAGGCTCGGGACCGTGTGGCCCTGGGGGACGCGGATCTGACCCTGTACAGCCCAGGGATCCGGGCCCGGCTGAGCCTCTCGTCGCTGTCGGCGGTGGCGCCCGGCGCTGACGAGTGGTGCCTGCGGGGGCGCGGTCACCACCTGCCGGCCTTCCCGCTCTCCGAGCTCTCAGCGGAGCAGCGCGCTGCCCTCGATCGGGCGCTTCGAGCGCTCGTGAGTCGCCGTCCGCGTGGTGTGGCCGAGCCCCTGCCGGGGTCACGGCTCACCCAGTTCGCCGCAGTGGCCTGGGCTGTGACCCCCAGCGCGCTGGCCAGCCTCGGGCTGTTGTTGGCCGGAGCCCTGTCGACCGTGGCGGTTCGCTTGTTGCCCGCCATCCAGACCTGGCTCAGCCTCGTGGGTGCCGTCCTGCTGATCGTCGCCGTGCCCCTGACCGGCGCGGTGCTGGTCTGGGCGCTGCTGACCACCTGGACACACCCCCTGGGGCGGTCGGCGCATCAGCTCGCATGTGACGCCCAGGGCATCCACATCTGGCGCGACGACCTGCACATCTTCCTGCGCTGGCCTGACGTCGCCAGGGCCCGCTGGCGGGGGTCCTCCCTCCTGCTGCAGACCGTCCCCTTCGGACCCGTCGCCCTCCCCGCGACGGCGCTTCGGCCATGGCCCCGCCAGACCATCGACGCGTGGCTCTCGACCGGGGATGACTGAGTCGTCTGCCCACCTGCGGAGTCAGACCGTCGCGGTGCCCGAGCTTCGGGTCGTGGTTGCTGCGTCAACGGCAGCCCGCTGCCGGCGGCCTGCGAGCAGCAGGGTGCCCAGGCCGAGCAGGGCGGCGACGCTGCTGCCGGCGAGGATGCCGACCTTGGCGGTGTCGAGCAGGACGGCCGAGTCGAAGGCCAGCGTCCCCACGAAGATGCTCATGGTGAAGCCGATGCCGCCGAGCAGGCCGACGCCGACGAGGTGACCCCAGGAGGCACCCTCGGGCAGCTCGGCCAGGCCGAGGCGGACCGCGGCGAGGCTGGCCAGCGGGATGCCCAGCGCCTTGCCGACCACGAGGCCGAGGGTGACACCCATGGCCAGCGGGTGCAGCGGGTCCAGCTCGGCGCCGACGACGCGCACGCCCGCGTTGGCGAGGGCGAAGAGCGGGAGCACGCCCCAGGAGATCCACGGGTGCAGGGTGTGTTCGAGGTGGACGAGGGGGCTGTGGTCGTCGTCTTCGCGGCCGTGCAGCGGGATGGCCATGGCCAGGATGACCCCGGCGATGGTGGCGTGGACGCCGCTCTTGAGGATGGCGAGCCACAGTGCGGCGCCGACCAGCAGGAAGACGCCGAGGTTCTTCACGCCGCGACGGTTGAGCAGGGCGAGGAGGCCGGCGAGGGCGGCGGCCAGGCCAAAGGCCGCGGCGTTGAAGCCGTGGGAGTAGAAGGTGGCGATGACGATGACGGCGCCGATGTCGTCGGCGACGGCGAAGGCGGCGAGGAAGACCTTGAGCGACAGCGGCACGCGGCTGCCGAGCAGCGCCAGCACGCCGAGCGCGAAGGCGATGTCCGTGGCCATGGGGATGGCCCAACCGGCCTGCCCCTCGCCGCCGAGGTTGAGCGCCGTGAAGATCGCGGCCGGCAGGATCATGCCGCCGATGGCCGCGGCGACGGGGAGCGCGGCCTTGCGGAAGCTGGAGAGGGCGCCGTGGGCGACCTCGCGCTTGACCTCGAGGCCGACCAGCAGGAAGAACAGAGCCATCAGCCCGTCGTTGACCCACAGCAGCAGCGGCTTGTGCAGCTCGGCGTCGCCGATGCCGACCCGGACCGGCAGGTCGAGGAGGGCTTCATAGGACGCCGACCAGCCCGAGTTCGCCCAGGCGAAGGCCAGGGCGGCGGCGGTCATGAGCGCAAGCCCGGGGGCGGCCGGGCTGCGGAGCAGCTCGGTGAGGCCGCCGAGGGGGCCGTTGCGGAGGCCGTTGCGGAGGCCAGAGCGGGGACGGGAGGGGGCAGCGGGCAAGCAAGCTCCAGCGCGAAGGGGGAAGGCCAGCCTGACATGATTAGTCGCTCTATCGGTTCGGTCAATCAGATAATAGTCAAGGCGATGTTCGCCTCAACCGAAAGAAGGAGCCAAGAGTGGCCCTCGACTGGCTCAACTACCACCACCTCCACTACTTCTGGGTCACCGCGCGCGAGGGCTCGCTCACCCGCGCTGCACGCCAGCTCCGGCTGGCCCCGTCGACCGTCAGCGCCCAGATCAAGCAGCTCGAGGACAGCCTGGACAGCCCCCTGTTCGAGAGGCGGGGGCGGGGCCTGGTGCTCACGGCGACCGGGCGGCTGGTCGCCGACTACGCCGACGAGATCTTCGCGCTGGGCCGCGAGCTGACGGACACGGTCCGCCACGGCCACGCCAGCGGGCGGCCGCTGCGGCTGCGGGTCGGTGCCGTCAGCATCCTGCACAAGCTCGTCGTGCACCGCCTGCTCGATCCGGCCCTGCACCTCGCCGAGCATCCGGTGCGCCTGGTCTGTATCGAGGACGCCGCCGACGCCCTCGTCGACCAGCTCGCCCGCCGGCACCTCGACCTCGTGCTCACCGACACGCCGGTGCCCATGGCCCGTGATCGGGGGGTGGACAGCCACCTCCTGGGCGCCTGTGACGTCACGGTCTTCGGCGAGCCGACCCTCGGCGAGCGCTACGCCGACGGCTTTCCGGGCAGCCTGAACGGCGCCCCCTTCCTGATGCCCGGGGTCGGCACCACCCTGCACGTGCTGCTCGAGCAGTGGTTCGAGGCCGAGGACATCGCGCCCGAGGTCGTCGCCGAGTTCAGCGACAGCGCGCTGATGAAGGCGTTCGGGCGGCAGGGGGTGGGGCTCTTCGTCGTGCCCTCGCTGATCGCCGCCGAGGTCGACGCCATCGGGGGCCTCGTGCGCCTGGGAAGCCTTCCCGAGGTGCGCGAGCGCTTCTACGCGCTCACCCCCGCCCGGCAGCACGCCCACCCGGCCGTCGATGCGGTCGTCGACGCTGCGCGGACGGGGCTGTCGTGACCCACGGCTTGCGTGATCAGCGGCAGGCGGGGTCGTCGTGGATGTCGGCGGCCGTCACCTCGGTCAGGCTGATGGTCGACAGCTCGGCGGGGATGGACTCGACCGCGACGGGGATGCAGTAGGCCTTGCCGTCGCTGGCACAAGCGTCACAGGACAGCCCGAAGCCGGCGATGAGGTCACACATGTCGGCCGGGTCACCGCTGCCGAGGAGGTCCTTGAGCAGCGCCTTCCACTTGCGGAAGTCGATCTCGGCGGTGAGCGCGGCGTCGTCGATGGCGCTGCCGGTGAGGTCGAAGCCGCCGGTGATCACGACCTGCTGGATGGGGGCTTCGTAGCCGGACACCGCCAGGCTCATCGAGGTGGGGCCGACCTCGAAGGCGGGAAGCAGGTCGATGTCAGCGGAGGGGAAGTCGACGGTCTCGACGCAGGTGTCCTGGGCGAGCAGGGTGTCGTCGGTCCAGCCGCTGCGGATCTCCAGGCCGGGGTCGACGCTGCGGACCTCCAGCAGCAGGTCGACGCCGATCTCGCTGGACAGCAGGGCGCTGACGCCTGCGGGTTCGGTCCAGGTGCCGGACGCCAGGTCGAGCTGGTAGACGTTGCCGGTGGGGTCGAGGCTCGCGCCGCCATCACCGGCGCCTCCGTCTGCGGAGCCGCCATCGCCGAAGCCGCCGTCGCCGGCGCCCCCATCGCCGAAGCCGCCGTCGCCCGCGCCGCCGTCGCCCGCGCCGCCGCCTGCGGAGCCGCCGTCTGCGGAGCCGCCGTCTGCGGAGCCGCCGTCTGCGGAGCCGCCGTCTGGTGCGCCGCCGTCGCTGGCTCCGCCGTCTGGTGCGCCGCCGTCATCGGTGCCTCCGTCGCTGGTTCCCCCGTCGCCCGCTCCGCCATCTGCAGAGCCTCCGTCGCTGGAGCCACCGTCGGGAGCGCCTCCGTCGCTGGAGCCACCGTCCGCGGAGCCTCCGTCTTCGGAGCCACCGTCCAGAATGTTCCCGCCAGAGTCCTTGTTCTCGGTGGTGGTGCAGCCCAGCCACAGTGCGACCAGCGTCATGCGCAGCATGATGTCCTCCTCGACGTGCCCGAGCAGAGGGTAGCCCGGGCAACCGTCGCTCGCCGTCGGGCGATCAGCCGTCGCCTTCCTGCATGCGGGCCATGCGCCGGCGGGCGCGGGCCCGAAATGCCTCGAACTTGCGCGGCTCGTCGACCTCGACGCGCAACTCCTCCCCGGTGTGGGGGTGCGGCAGGACGAGCATGAGCGCGGCCAGAAACAGGCCGCTTCCCCGCAGCAGGGGGCCCTCCCGCGTGTAGAGGTCGTCGCCGAGGACCGGGTGGCCGAGGAGGGCCACGTGCTGGCGGAGCTGGTGCTTGCGGCCGGTGAGCGGCCACAGGTCGACGGTGGTCGCAAAGCCGGTGACCGGCGCGGGCGTCACCTCGACCGTGCGCCAGCGGCTCGTGGCGTCGCGGCCGTCGACGGGCTCCTCCACGACCCCCTCGCCGTCGAGCCGCCCCCGGAGGAGCGCCCGGTAGCGCTTCTGGACGCGCCGCTCCTGGAAGGCGCGGGACAGGGCGACGTTGGCGGCGTGGGTCTTGGCGCAGGCCACCAGCCCCTGGGTGCGGGCGTCGAGCCGGTGCACGGGGTGCGGCCGGGCCATGGCGTCGGGGCGGGTCGAGGGGCGCAGGTTCGCGCGCAGTGCGGCCTGCAGGGTCTCGCGGCGGTTGCCGCTGGTGACGAGGCCGGCCGGCTTGTAGACCACGGCGAGGTGCTCGTCCTCGAACACGACCTGGAGGGGTAGATCCACCTGGCGGCCCACGTCGTCGGGCAGCTCGACTGCCAGCTCGTCGCCGGGGTGCACGGTGGTCATCGGCTCGACGGGGGCGCCGTTGACGCGCACCCGGCCCTTGCGGGCGAGCTTGCGGACCTGGCTCTTGCTGGCCAGGACCTCGAACAGGGCGAGGGCCACCCGGTCGAGGCGCTCAGGCGCGTGCTCGGTGGTGGCCGTGCCGACGAAGAGGGGCATGCCGGCCTCTATGTCGGACAGGCACCTCGGCCACCTGAGACCGCACGACCGAGCGTTTCGAGGCACCGCCCAGGCTTGCCCGGCACCAGGCACAACCGCAATGCAAGCCGTCAGACCGCGGCCTCGCCCCCTCGCGCCCCTGCGCTCTCGCGGCCTTGCGGGCGTGGCGGGCGCGGCAGGCGCTCATAAATGGCCCGAGGTCCGCGACCTACCCCGGGTTGTGAGCGCCCCCCCAGGAGGAGTCGCGCGCCGGGCGCTCATAAGTGGCCCGAGGTCCGCGACCTACCCCGGGTTGTGAGCGCCCCCGCGCCCTGCATCACGCGCCGCACGCCACAGCGGTACATCTCGACCCTCCCACCAGACAGGGTCGTCCGCCCTTGTCTCTGGTGGCTCCACCCAATCATCGACGTTCGAACTGCCGGGTGCAGGGGGATGGCTCGCTGCCGGCCTCTATGTCGCTGAGCTGCCCACCCGCACCTCCCAGTTGGATACCGGGGTGGTGCGCCCTGGAGGAGCCATCCCCGCCGACGCCCCGATCGGAGAGCCCGCGACCGTGGATCTCGCCGCCTGGCTGACCCTGCGCGACCTGCGGGCGGGGCTGTCCCGGCGTGCCCTGCGGCGCCCCAAGGCGGCGGACAGCCTGCTGCGGGCCTGGTCCTGGGCGCGGCATCCCGCGGTGCTCGAAGCCGTGGCGAGCGGGATCTCGGTGGCGAGCAGCCCGCAGACGCGGGCCTTGGCGGTGTGGGCCTTCGGTGACGCTCCCGACGCTCCGGCGGACCGGCTGGCCGAGGTCGAGCTGGACCGCCTGGCGCTGGCCCAGGCCGAAGAAGAGGTCGCGCGCATGGACCGCGACGAAGCCTTCGCGCCCATCCCGGCGCCTGCGCTCGACGCGGCCGGGCTCTACCTGCTCGCCCGGCTGGGAGAAGAGGTCGCCCTGCGCGAGCACCGCGCCTGGGAGCAGGCCTGTTACCCCAAGGATCCGCGGGACGCCGACGTCGCCGCGCTGTGGCAGGCCATGTTCGACCGCGGCTTCGACCCCGACGTCAGCGTGCGCGTCCGGCGGCTCTTCGGCAGCGTCGTCCGCCGCAGCTTCCGCGGCGTGGCCCTCTCTCTCTCCCTCCCCCCGAGCATCGCCGACCTGCGCGGAGAGGAGGCGCTCGAAGCGCTGGAGACCCTGTCCTGGGGGGCCCACGTCGACCTCGCCACCCGGGTCGTCGAGACCGCGGGAGAGCCCGTCGCATCATTGGCCGCCACCCTGGACCCGGCGGGCTGGGAGCAGGTCGCCGCCTGTGTCCGCGGCCGCACCGTCTGGGTCGACGCCTGGCGGCTGCTGCTGGGCGAGGGGGACCCGGATCCGGCGCGGCTGACCCCGGCCAACCTCGCTGAGGGCGTCGACCTCGTCGTGGCGCTGCGGCTGCGGGCGGCGCTGGCGCAGGGGCGGGCGGCGCCGCACAGCCTCGGCCTGCCCGGCTGGGGCATCGTCGCCGCAAACCGCGGGCGGATCCGCGGGCGCCTGCGGGTGGTGGCCCGCCAGCGGCCCGGCGGCCTGCGCGACCGCCTGCTCTCGCTGCCCGGGCTGCACGCGCGGACCTCCGCCGCGCTCGCCCGCTCCGCCTGGGACTGGGCCTGGCGCGAAGCGCGCACGGGCTTCGGCTTCGATCCAGAGCGCATGCAGCCGCCGGCCTGTGTCATGCCCGAACCGGCGGCGCCGCCCCTGTCGCCGCTGGACGAAGGCGACGCGCCGCAGGTCCGCACCCTGCTGCTGTCCCTGCTCGGGCGTGGGTGCTGGGACGACCTGGAGCGCTGGCTGAGCGGCGAGGGCCGGGGCCTGTCGGCGCGCTTCTACCGCTACCTCGGCCAGGCGCCCGACCGCCTCGCCGACCCCGGCACCCTCGACCAGCGCAGCCGCGGCTACACCCGGCTGCGCGAACACCTCGCCGACGGCGGCCTCGACCCCTACGTCGACGCGCTGCGGCCCGTGGCGGCCCGGGCGGCGCTGCTGCCGGCCGGGCGCGCCCGCAAGGCCGCGCTGCACGCCATGCTCGCCGACGCCTGGGACACCGACGCCCTGCCCCTGCCCGACCGGCAGATCGACGCCTTCTGCGAGCGCCTCGCCCTGTTCGCCAGCGGCGCCGGGGGCTCGCAGCGCTGACAGACAGCGAGGACCGACGCCACCTGCCAAGCTGGTGTCGCCCCCGCCCGGGAGCCCGTCATGGACCGCCTCGTCTACGCCCTCGCCGCCGACGCCCTCGAACCGGGGGACGCGCTGGCCATGGAGCGCGCCCGCACGCGCCCCGGGCTGTCGGCCCGCATCGACCACGCCCGCCGCCTGTTGGAGGAGGAGGGCGGGAGCGGGCCGTGGCTGCTCGCGGTCCAGGGCGGGCTCTCACTCGGCGGCCTGCACCTCGACGCCGGTCCCTGGCGGGGCGGCGATCGCCTCCCCATCCTGCTCGGCGCCGACCTCCCCCTCGACGGGCGCCTCGTCGTGACCGTCCAGACCCGGGCCGGGCTCCGCACCCTGTCGCCCGTCGACGGCCGCCACGTCCGCGTCGATCAGCTCCGCGCCACCGACCAGGGCCGCGCGCTCGACCTCGTCCTGGACGACGTGCCCGGGCTGCACCGGATCGCGGTCCAGGTGCTGGCGGGCGATGACGATCGTGTGCTGGCCGGGGCGGAGGTCGTGGTTGTGGTGCGACAACACTGATCATGGAAGCGCTTGGCGCGGTCCCCCCCATCGCGGCGGCCCCGGCCACGGCCCGCGGTCGACGGGGTCGAATTGTCCAGGCTTCATGTCCCACTTGCACTCCTCCGGTTCAGTCAGCCAGGTGGTGTCGTGCACGCCGGGGACGGCCTCTTCCTGGCTGTTGGCCAGGGTGACAGGGCCCATCGTTCGCCTCTCGTAGCATGACGGACGTATCTGGCCCTTTGCGATGTTCAGAAGCCTGGGGCCGGGCGATATTCCCGAGCCACTTGTCAAGATGTTGGGGTAGGGGCATGCCTTGTCTTCGGGCCAGGGGCTGGCCAGGACGACGACGACGCCGCGGGGTCCCGCCAGGTCGATGACCGGTTGGGCATCGGGCGTCGTGGTCAGGGACCCGGGGCCCCAGGTGCCGCAAGCGGGGTTGTCGACCTGGTAGCAGACCACCGTCCAGCCTTCGGGGTAGTCGATGCGGGCTTCGGTGTCGGACTGGATGACCAACCGGCCGGCCCCACCGACGTGCAGGCGGCTGGTGCCCACCAGGCGGGTGCCGGGAAACAGCTCGATGTTGCCCACCCCCCATCCGACGTCGACATCGAACCGCGGAAAGGACCCCGCTGCGTCGAAACCCAGCCAGGGATCCAAGTCGATGTCCAGCTCGCCGCAGTACCCGCGAACAAAGACATAGCCCTGGGCTCCGTCATTCGACGGGTTTCTGTCGTCCGCAGGACCGCCCGCGCCGCGGATGGAGACGTCTGCGCCCTCCTCCAGCAGGGCGTACAGAAAGAACTCGGTGCGGGAGTCGGGCCCGTCGGCCCACACCAGGTCTGGCCGCGGCAGCGATACGTCCAAGCGCTCGGCGCCGGGCTCCACGGAGAATCGCAGCAGGGAGTCGAGGGCTTGCTGCGAACCGCCTGGTGCCTCGCCCTGGAACATCAGCTCGGCGCCAGTGGACGCGGCATGCATCGGACCACACAACACGCCAACCCTGCCGCCGTAGCCGGGCACCACCATGTCGAGACCGCTTAGGGGTGGATCCGCCGTGCAGCCCATCGAAGGGTAGCGCCGGAAGGCGCGGATCGCAGTCTGTTCCGGGCTGATGTAGTCGGGCATCGCGTGGTCGATGTCCTGCATGGTCCAGGCCCAGGGCGGGTGCGCACCAACGGGATTGCAGGCCGTGGGGAAGGGGTCAGGTCCCTCGTACCACTGGTGGCGTGGGCAGGCCTCGGCCTGGAACGGGTCGGGTGGCTCGCCAGGTATGGGCCAGACCGTCGCGACCTCGCGCTCCGTCCTGGCTTCAGCGCTGTCTTGCCCGGCTGCGGTCGCCTGGCGTTCGCCCGCTGTGTCCGCAGCACGGGGGGCTTCGCGCTGGCCATGACAGGCGGCCAGCAGGAGCAGCCCCGGCAAGCCCGGCACCCGGGCATGCATCAGTACCGCACCCGGGAGCTGGCCGTGGTCCCATCGGAGAAGTGGGCGGTGATCTCCACGGTGTGGTCGCTGGGGCTTGACCAGCCCGACGCCTGGAGCAGGCAGGCGTCCGAGATCCCGTCGGTCAGGCCGGCGTCGTCCGGGCAGGTGGGGACGGGGGCGCCGTCGACGAGGAAGGACAGGTAGTCGATGTCCGGGTCACGGACCTGGATGATCATGCGGCGCACGCCGGAGAGTTCCTTGCCCGGTCGCGGCGACAGTACACTGATCGACGGCGTCATCGCCACGCCGCGGAGGCTGGAGAAGCTCACCGACATGGCGTCGTAGTCCGTGATGTCCGTCACGTTGGTCGGAGCGCTGGTGGTCGAGCTGAGCAGCGCGTCGTGGGGCACGACGTAGACCCTGACACCAGATCCCGACCCGCGCCAGCCCAGCACGACGGTGCGGCCGGTGTCCGAGAAGTCGGAGAACGCAGCGCTTGGACTCGAGACGGTGCCAGGCGGCGCGATGACCGCCAGGGGGGTCCACGGCGAGTCCGTCACGTCCACCATCGAGAACCACGGGGTGCCCGGATCGATACTGCCGACGTAGCCCAGGCGATCCTCGCCCGACGGGTTCAGCGACAGGGTGTTGCCGTTGTCGATGGTGTTCAACTCGTCGTCGGTGATGAAGCTGCCGTCCGTGTCGTTCCAGACCAGCTCGCTGTCGCTGATCGAGTGGTAGAACAGGCTGATGGGAAGATCGTCGATGGGGTCGAAGCCCACGTCCCGGACCTGGACCGGGTTGAAGGCCGACGCGTAGTCACCGCTGGTCACGGTGAGCCCGCCGACGGCCCGGCGGTAGGCATCCATGTCCACGATGGCGAGCTGGTCGCCCCCGACGGTCCCGTCGTTGTCGTTGGCCGTGAAGTAGACCTGCTGGCCCGTGGCGTGGGCCGCCGCGCCTTCCAGCTCGACGACTCCGCTGGCGAACAACGGGTCGTCCACGGCCACAACCGAGCCATCGAAGCCGTCCAGCACGGTGTAGCTGCCCGCGCCCGACCCCGTGCTCGCGTCCGTGGCGACGACCACGTAGCCCTCGGGTGTGGTGACGAGCTCGGTGTATGTGTCGACCGCCCCGGGCAGGGTGTACTGCCCGACCTTGGCCAGCTCCCCAAGCTGACCGTGGGCCAGGACCAGCAGGCTGGCGGGAGAGCCGCCGTTGCGACAAAGGGCGTAGATCAGATCACCGCGTGCGTCGACTTCGACATCCACCGGGCTGCACTCACCGGCGGCGTCGTAGGAGTCCGCGGACCCGATGAACTGCCGGGTCGCCAGGTCGTAGGTCTGAAACCAGATCCGTTGGGCGCTGTAGTCGCCAGCGTAGACCCGCACATCCTGGTCCAAGGTGCCGTTCCGGCTGAGCACGAAGGCCAGCGCGGCGGTGGCGTCCAGCCGGCTCATCGCTTCTGGTGGGGACCACAGCCCGGTGATGGGCGTCGCAGTGCCCTGGATGATTCCGGCGAGATCGGGCCCATGCAGGTCCGGGTCGGCCGCCTTGAGCATGGCGGCCACACCGCTGACCAGCGGGGTCGCGTTGGATGTGCCCCAGGTGCGCCCGAAGGTGGCGCTGGTGGACGAGGTTGCGCGCACGCCCAGGACCTGGGCCGGCGCGGCGATGTCGATCTCGCCGCCGATCCCCGACCGGGCCGAGTACCAGATTGTTCCGATGGGCGTGGTCCAGTCGGCGCGGCTGTCGGCCTGGCTGGCGCCCGGGTTGGGATCCGTCCCGCCGACCACGAGGTTGGTGAGGTGGCGGTCGACCTGCTCGGCGAGCTGGCTGACCCCGTAGGCGCTCTGTGAAGGGTTCGTCGTGTTGCCCGCGGCGGCGGTCACGAGCACGTCGTCCGACAGGCTCGTCACCACATCGTCGGGGATGTCATCATCGCCCACGGCGTCGTGGGAGACCGACAGGTTGATCACGTCGGGACGCCACTGCTTCGCGCTCACGTACCTGAGGGTATCGATCACGTTGTAGGTGCTCATCAGGCACTCGCCTGCGCTCGAAACCGAGCCTCCACCGACGGAGTACACGCCGAAGAGCGACACGCTGTAGTCGATGCTCTCGCCCCGCTCGTCAACGGTGCCGTCCCCGTCGTCGTCGACGCCCCACTGCTGCAGTCCGCCCAGGACGCCGCTGACCCCCATGGCGGCGGGGCCCTGGTCGGATCCGCCGTCCCAGCGGGGCTCACCCTCGTTGGCGGCGCCGATGATGCCGGCGACGAAGCTGCCGTGGCTCTCGTTGGCGAAGGCGCAGCTCTCGTAGCCGTCGAACCACGCGCCGATGTCCTGCTTCGTCCACCCATGGCCGCTGGAGGGGACGCCGTACATCGAGAAGTGGGTGTCGTCGATTGGGTGCCGGGTCACGGTGCCCGACGTCTCGGCCGGCAGCAGCCCGGAGTCGATGACCACCACGTCGGAGACACCGGGGACCAGGGTCGGGCTGGTCGCCGCGAACAGGCGCCAGGCCTCTTCGATGGCCACCATGTCGTAGGCGGCCGTGAGCTGCTGCACGCCGGTCCAGGAGGTGGTCACGTCCTGCCCCGGGCCGAAGCCGTCGGCGTTGGCGTGGACGGGCATCTCGGCGCTGACGTCATCCACACTGGTGTCCGTCAGCAGGTGGTCGGCCAGGGCGTCCCAGTCCGACACGGTGGCCGTCGCGTCCCATGTCAGCGCGACCTGCCAGGTGTTGGTGCTCGGCGACAGCTCCACCTGTGTCCAGCCGATCAGCGCTCCGATGGCGACCACCGCGTCGTCGAGCACCGCGGAGGCCGCCGTGTCGGAAGTGCTCCCGGTGAAGGACACGACGATGCGGTCGAAGAAGATGCTGCCCAAGCCTTTGGGCACCAGCGATGCCGAGTCGGGGGCGGTGTAGGCGAACCCGGCGGGAGGTCCCGCGGTCCCCCCCGCGATCGTGAGCGGCAGCGTGTTGCTGTATTGCTGGTCCTTGATGACCACGGCGGTTCCGTCGACCGCGCGCTGCGGGACCGTCACGGTGATGGAGGTGTCGCTGATGCTGGTGATCTCGGCGTCGACTTCTCCCACCCATACCGCCACCCGCGCGGCGTCGGTGCCGAAGCCCGTGCCGGTCAGCGTCAGGCTGTCGCCCGGGGGAGGGGTCCGAAGAGGACAGCGCCGCGAGCGTCGGGGCGTCGTAGGCGGTCGAGGTCCACAGGTGGTAGGGCCCCGAACCCAGTGCGCTCTGGACCACCAGGAAGTAGACCTGGTCTTCTGCCAGTGCGTGGTCGAGTCGCAGGCCGCCGACCCCGTCGTCCGATCCCGTGGCCAGGACCGCCTCGCCGACATCCCACAGCTCGATGGTGAAGTCGTTGTTGATGTCGGTGTTGGACAGCCGCGCGGTGAGCGTTCCATCCGCCGTAGCGGTCAGGGTGTAGACATCCACTGGATCGGTCGACTCGTCCAGGGTGCCGCGAGCGAAGACGGCGCTACCGATCGGTTCGGCCGTGGCTGTGTCGTCGTTGGGTTCAGTGTCCAGCGCCAGCGCCGTAGCGGGCAGGACCGCCAGGAGCAGGGCGGCGAGGCATGGTGCGCGAAAGGAGGCGTTCCCCCCCCGCCGAATTCATGAGTAGTCACATCGGTCTCCATCGTCACAGCCAGCCGGAAGTGGCGTTGGCTGGTCCCTGCAAGGCGAATTCACGGTCAGGGACGACGTCAGCGTGGCACCGGCGCGTCGTCCGGTCAAGCACGCCCGCGCAGCACCACTGGTGTCACCACCGTGCCTCCCCGGCATCGGTCGGTCGCAGTGTTCCCCTGGTGGGATAGCGAACCGATGCGGAGGTCCCATGATCGACTGGAACGAGATGGTCGTGTACTGCAAGGTGGTCGAAGCCGGCTCATTCGTCGGTGCCGCCCGCAACCTCGGCCTGCCCAAGTCCACCGTCAGCCGCAAGGTGGCCCGCCTCGAAGACCGGCTGGGGGTTCGCTTGCTGCACCGCACGACCCGCGTGGTCCGCACGACCCCGGTCGGGCAGGCCTACTACGAGCGCTGCGCCAGCCTCGTGGCCGACGCCGAAGACGCCGAACGGGTGGTGACCAGCGCCCAGGAACGCCCCACCGGCCTGCTGCGCATCACGACCTCCTCGCTCATCGGGGAACGCTGGCTCGGCAGCCTCGTGACCGAGTACCTCAGCAGCAACCCCGACGTCCGCATCGACCTGCTGATGACCAACCGCATGGTCGACATCGTGGACGAGGGCTACGACCTGGCCTTCCGCGCCGGCGTGCTCCCCGACGCCGACCTCATCGCCCGCCGCCTGCAGCGCGGCCGCACCGTGCTGGTGGCCAGCCCCGACTATGTCGCCGCGCGCGGAGCGCCGGCCTCCCTCGACGACCTGGCGTCGCATGACTGCATCATCGTGGGCAACGACTCCAAGCGCGGCGTCTGGGCCCTGGCTGACACCCGGGTCGCGGTGTCCGGCCGCCTCGCGGTCAACGACATCCGCATGGCCCACGACGCCGCCCTCGCCGGGCTCGGCATCGCCCGCGTCCCCAGCTTCCTCGTCGCCGAGGACATCGGCGCCGGCCGGCTGGTGCGGGTGCTGCCCCAGATCCCCGACAACTTCGGCGGGCTCTACGCCGTCTACCCCAGCCGCCGGCACCTCTCGACCGCGGTCCGGTCCTTCGTCGACTTCGTGGTCGACCGCTTCGCGGAGTCGCCCCCCTGGAACGACGACGACGCCTGACCGAACCCTGACATCTGGGGCGATCCACGGGCCGTCTGCGGGCCACTCTCCGCTTGGAACGCGGAGAAGGAGGTCCCGCCCATGCTCATCGCCCTGCTCTCGCTCGCCGTCGCCCACGCGGCTCCTGCCCACGACTACCCGGTGACCCTCGGCCTCGGCCTGTCTGCCGTCGCGGGCCCGGGTGCGGAGATCGGGGACGCGCAGGGCGCCCTGTCGGCGGGTGGCCTCGGGCGCGGCCGCCTGCTGGTGCACTGGCGGAGCCTCGCCGCCGACCTCGCCGCTGGCGAGGGCCTCGTCGCCTCCGACCTGCGCCAGCTCGGCGCCATCTCCTTCGGTGTGCGCTGGTCGCCGGGCGCGCCCTACGCCCGGCTCAGCTTCATGCACCTGCACGAGGTGCCGTGGTCCGTGGTCGAGGAGAACCCCTTGCTCTCCACCATCGGTTCCGCCGACGGCATCCGGCACCGCTCCGGCCTGGAGCTGGCGGTCGGCCTGCTGGAGCCACTGCTCCCTGAAGAGGTCGCCGGCCAGCGACTGGGCGCCTACGTCGAGTTGTCGACCTCGGTCTTCCCCGACGACTACGGCCCGCGGCTGTACGGCGTCGTCGAGACCGGCCTCACTCTCGCGGTCGGGAGGGATCGTTCATAGTCCCTGGCGCGGGGGAACCCTTCCAGGTTTCGCCGCGCCCTCGCGCCCCCGCGCCCTCGCGCCCCCGCGCCCTCACGCCCTCGCGGCTTCGTGGCCCTGCGGACTCGGGTGCTCTGAGTTGCTGAACTCGGAGGGTAAGGGGTTACCCCCCGACTTCAGGTG
>CAZRFD010000113.1:0-23299 GCA_964599085.1 uncultured Enterobacterales bacterium
GACGGCGGCAGCGCAGACGGCGGCAGCGCAGACGGCGGCAGCGCAGACGGCGGCACGACCGACGGCGGCAGCGCGGACGGCGGCAGCGCAGACGGCGGCACGACCGACGGCGGCAGTGCCGATGGGGGTGCCGGCGATGGCGGCTTGGGCGACGGCGGCATGGGCGACGGCGGCATGGGCGACGGCGGCAGTGCCGATGGGGGTGCCGGCGATGGCGGCTTGGGCGACGGCGGCATGGGCGACGGCGGGGCCGGCGATGGCGGCTTCGGCGACGGCGGTGCAGGCGACGGCGGCTTCGGTGACGGCGGTGCAGGGGACGGCGGCTTGGGCGACGGCGGCATGGGCGACGGGGGCTCCTCGTCGGACTGCCTGGTCTTCTCGGCTGAGGTCCGGGACGAGACGGGCGCCGCGTGCACAGCCTGTGAGGTCACGGATTCGCTCACGCTCACTGCGCTGGTCACGGACACCTGTGGTGCTGCGGCATCGATCACGACCACGAGTAGCTGCATGGTCTCCTTCTCGATCGTGTCGAAGACGTCGACGACGGACGTGCCCGAGGCTTGCCTCGGCATCGACACGGAGTGGGATGTGCCCGCGAGCGGGACGCTCGAGTACACCCTCGACTACGGCACCCTCGACGCCGATGTCTACACGCTGGACGTGCAATTCTGGGACATCCCCGACTTCCACTCGGCCTCGGTCGGCTTCAAGGTCAAGTAGCGGAGAGCACGGCCTGCTCGTCGATGCAAGCGGGCACCCGAGAGCGAACAGCCCCGGCGCCATCGCGCCCGGGGCTGTGCTGGTTCGAACACTGTAAGGCTGGAGAACAGCAGCCCGAACACCGCTAGACCGGGCACCAGCGCAGCTTGAGCTGCACGTCGCCGCTCCAGTACTTGTCGAAGGCCTTCACGCAGGTGCCCAGGTATCGGTCGTAGTCTTCGTAGACCTGGTCGCCCCAGGTGGCGCGGATGTGGGCTTCGTTGGCCTTCAGTCCCTCCCACCAGGCGTTCGTCGTGTGCCGGTAGCTCATGCGCTGCGTGCGCAGCTCCTCGACCTCGAAGTAGGGGCGCACCGCCATGATCAGCTCTTCCAGCCGCGGGTTGCGGCCGCCGGGGAAGATGATGTCAGCGGTGAAGGCCAGGTCTTCGAGGTCCTTGCGGGTGCGAGGCACGCGGTCGGAGAGGATGGCCTGGCACGCGAAGACGCCGCCGGGCTTGAGCAGCTTGTGGGCGCGGCGGAAGTACTCCCGGTACAGCGCCACGGCCTTGCCCTGGCGCGCCTGGGCCGGCGAGCAGATGTGGTCGACCATCTCGATGGAGACGATGGCGTCGTACTTCCAGGCGGGCTCCCACTCGTTGAAGTCCTGCAGCCAGGCCTTGATCTGCGGCAGCTCCTTGTCGTCGATCCACTTGAGCTGTTCCGTGGACAGCGTGACCCCGTGGGCTTCCTTCACGCCCTTCTTCGTGACGATGTACTCCAGGAAGGAGCCCCAGCCGCAGCCGATGTCGAGGACCAGGCTGTCCGGCGTGATCTCGGCGTAGTCGTGCAGGATCTCGGCCTTCTGTTCCTGGGCCTGCTCCAGGGACTCGTCGCCGGCCAGGAAGCTGGCCGAGGTGTAGTGCATGTTCTTGTCGAGCCACAGCTTGAAGAAGTCGTTGGAGACGCTGTAGCTGACCTCGATGTCCTCGTGGCGAGAGGTCATGGGAGGCTCCGGTCGATGAGGGTGAGGGGGCGAGGCGTGGGCGGCGTCCGGAGTGTCCCGGTGCGCCGAAGGAGGGCCGTCTATCGGGCCGGGCGGCGCCCCGCCCGCCCGCTCCTGCACGGCCGGTCCTGCGACGTGCCCTCCGGCAGCGGCCAGCCCGCCGTCCGACCCTCCCGCACACCCGCTCCGAGCAGCGCGTCGAGGGTGTTGGCGATGGCGTCCCCGCCGGGCTTGTCGAGGTCGACCAGGACCCCGCGGTAGCCAGCCGCGTACAAAGCGCGGGCGTCCTGTGTCACGCAGTCCGGCTCCCCGCGCGGGGGGCGCTGGCCCGTCGCGGCGGCGGTGCCGGTCTGTAGTGCGAGGTGCACCAGGCCGCTGTCGTGGGCGAGGACGTCGACGCCGGCGTCGAGCGTCGCCGACACTGGTCGACCGTGGGCGAGGTGGTGGAGCACGTGGAAGCCGGGCTCCAGGGGCTGCCCCTCGGCAGCCTTCAGCTCGACGGGGAGGGTGACGAGGGGGCCGTCGGGCAGGGCGGCCAGCACCGCGGCCTGGCCTGGAGGCGGCGAGGGGTCGAAGGCCGGGCGCTCGGCGAGGATGGCGCGGGGGAAGCTCAGGCCGTCCAGCGCGATGAGGGCGCTGGCGACCAGCGCCACCGCCGGAGCCGCGCGGGGAGGCAGGCGACGGGCGAGCGCCGCGGCCCCGAGGCCGGCGAGCAGCCCGCTGGTGACGGGCAGGACCGCACCGATCCGCGACCACTCCTTGACTGCGCCGAGGGCGGGCAGGGCGCGGCTGGCGAGGCCCGCGGGCAGCACCAGCCGCTGGGCGCCGGGAAGGGCGACCCATGGTCCGAGCCCCCAGGCGAAGAGCCACAGCGTGAGCAACAACCACGGCGTGGCCCGCCGCGGCCGGAGCAGGGCGGCCACCACCGATAGTGCTGCCACGGGCAGGCCGAGGACGAGCGGCAGTTCGAGGAGCCGCGACAGGTCCGGGGGGGCACAGGCGTGGACCAGCAGGCACAGGGGCTCGCGCGCCGGCGGCGGCGTGGTGTGTTCGGCGAGGCGCTGGGCGATGACGGCGTCGCGCGCCAGGGTCAGGGCCGACGGCGCGGCGACGAGCAGGCTTCCCACGGCGACCCAGAGCAGCCGGATCAGGGTCCGTGCCCGTGCTGCGGACGCGGCGAGCAGCCACAGCGCCAGCGGCAGCACCAGCAGCAAAGCGAACACACCGTTGTAGCCGGTGTTGCTGCCGATGAAGCCGAGCAGCAGGGCCGCGGCGATGCCGCCCCGTCGGCGCCCATCCTGCACCCAGGCCATCAGCGTGGCGAGCTGGGCAGGCAGCAGCAGCAGCACGAGGTACTCGGTGCGGCCGAGACACGGGTGGGCCAGCCAGTAGGGGGCGAGGCCGAGCGCGGCCACCGCCACGGCGCGGCCCGCCGCGCCTGCGCCATCCGAGTCGGGCATCACCCGCCGCGCCAGGGCGTGCATCCCCCAGAGGCCAGCCACCATGCTGCCGAGGTGCAGCAGGTTCCACCCGATGACCGCCCCCGTCGCTCCGGCCCCGCCGAGCCACCAGCCGGGCAGGAAGATGAGCAGGCTGGCGGGGTCGATGAGGTGGCCGGAGAAGCCGTCCGGCCAGCCCACCCCCGGGTCCACGCGCTGCAGCGGGCCGTGTCGCCACAGCCCTTCCGCCGTCATCCACAGGCCGGCGAGGTGGCCGGGAGCTTCCGTCCACCCGCCGCCCGCCGCCAGCCGCCACGGCGCCCGCCAGGCACCCCCCAGGGACAGGACGGCGGCGATCACCGCGACCAGGGCCGCAGGCCACTCGGTGGCCCGCCCCACCTGCTGCGCTGCGCTCACCAGGGCAGCGGCACCGGACCGAGCTCGTCCGGGCCGAACAGCGCCGGGCCGGGGGCAGGCAGGGCCTGCCCGGTGAGCACGAAGCGCTGGAACAGCTCGCGGAAGTCGAGGTAGGCCTGGTCGACCCGCTGCTGTTCGTCTTCGGTGCGGGCCTGGGCGAGCTCGACCGTGAGCCCCTCCAGCAGGACGCGGATGAGCACGGCCATGCGATCGGGGGTGACGGCGAGGCTGTCCAGCTCGTCGGCGAAGACAGCGCGGATGGCGTCCTCGAGCAGGTGGGTGCTCTCCTGGTAGAAGCCCGCTACCCGCCGGTTGAGGTCACCGTCGTGGCTGGCCATGGCCAGGGTCTCGACGATGAAGGGGGCCCCGCCGCGCAGCTCTCGGACCGTGCGCCACATGGCGTCGAGCGCGTCGAGTGCTGCGTCCAGCCCGCCCTGCCCCTGGTGGGCCCGCTCGGTGAAGCGGCGGTGCAGCTCGCGGAAGGTCGCGCGCTGGGCTTCCAGCAGCAGGTCTTCCTTGCTGGCGAAGTGGTAGTGCAGCAAGCCCTTGCTGACCCCGGCTTCCCGGGCGACCTCGCCCATGCTGGCGCCGTCATAGCCGCGGCGTCCAAACACCCGGGACGCAGCCCGGACGATGCGCTGGACGCTGCGAGCTCCACGGCGGGTGCGCTCTGGTCGGGACATCGGGGCTCCTCGGCGTTGGGGGCGGGAGGGCAGGGGAGGGAGGGGCCCTCCCCCTGCTCGACAGGTGCGGGGCGCAGGCTGCACCGGGCTGGCCGGTTGGCCAGGGTATCAGGTGAGGGTGCCCAGGGTGAGACCCGACCGCACCTGCACAGCGCCACCGGTCCGTTACACTGCGAGCGCGCCCGCGGGGGGACACCCGGGTCCTCGGGGGCGCCCAGGACTCCACCGGAGACGGCGATGTCGCCCGCGCAGGACCCGCCGGCCAGCGCTCGCCCCGCGGGGGCGCCGGCCCGCTTCGACGACAGCCTCGCGCGCGTCACCCTCGACCGACAGACCCGGGCCGAAGACGACCGGGGCACGCGCCACCTCCATGTGATCCGCGCGCTGCTCGGCGTCCTGCTGGGCCTGCTGGTGCTGGTCGACGGGCAGGATCCGCTGTTGTCGGCCTGGCGGGACCGCGGCCTCTGGGCCAGCCTCGCCATGAGCAGCTCGGCACTGGTCTTTCTCATCTACCTGCGTCGCGGCACGCCGCCGCGCTGGCTCGCCTACCTGCCGCCGCCCATCGACGTCGCCGTGCTCACCTCCGTCGCAATGGCGCTGGGGGGCCCCTCGTCTGCGGCCACCGGGCTCTTCCTCGTCGTCATCGGGCTCAACGGGCTGATGCTGCGCCAGGGGCCGCTGCTGTTCACCACGGCCTGCGTCACGGCCGCCATCCTCGCCCTGGACGCCATCGCCTTGCACCCCCCCGGCGCCCTGGAGCAGGCGCTGCAGCTCCTCGCCTGCTGGCTCGCGGCCCTGACGACCGCCGGCGTCATCGAAGCCGGCCGTCATCTCACGGCAGAAGCCTTACGCCACCAGGATGAACGCAACAGCGTCCTGCGGACCTTTGGCCAGCACGTCTCGCCGCAGGTGGTCGATGCGCTGCTGCGCCAGGGTGATGCGCTGCAGTCGACGCTGCGCCACGTCAGCGTCATGTTCCTCGACATCCGTGGCTTCACCACGATGTCGGAGTCACGGGCCCCCGGACAGGTCGTCGACCTGCTCAACGAGCTGTTCGGCTTCATGATCGACGAGGTGAACACCCACGAGGGCATCATCAACAAGTTCCTCGGCGACGGCTTCATGGCGGTGTTCGGCGCCCCGATCTCGTCGGGCCAGGACGCCCGCAACGCCGTGGCCGCCGCGCGCGCCATCCTCGACCGGCTCGGTCAGGAGATCGACCGTGGGCGCCTGCCGCCGCTGCGCATCGGCATCGGCGTGCACCACGGAGAAGTCGTCACCGGCAGCGTGGGCTCGCGCCAGCGCAAGGAGTACACCCTCGTCGGCGACGTCGTGAACGTTGCCTCCCGGGTCGAGAGCCTCAACAAGCTCTTCGACTCCCAGATCCTCGTGACCGACACCGTGTTTGCGCAGCTCCACGACCCGCCGGATCCGGTCGCGGTGCACTCCCAGGTCCCGCTCAAGGGCCGCAAGGACACCGTCACCGTCGTGCAGATCGCCTAGCGGGGGCCGCGGCCGCTGTCGACGGCCCTCAGCGCGCCTCCCACACCTCTCGCAAGGCGGTGCGCACCGACTCGGCGAGCCGGTCCAGCTCGGCTTCGGTCATGGGCGTGGACAGGAAGCCGGCACCGGTGTTCGCCACCATCACGCCGCGGTCGTAGAGGGCCGACACGAAGTGGGCCATGGCCTTGGTCTCGGTCGGCGTCGTGAACGTCGAGCGGTAGTCGGTCGGCGCCTCGGCCTTGAGGTGGATGCGAAAGGCCGAGCCCGCACCGATGACCGAGGCCGGCACGTCGGCCAGGGCGATCGCCTCGGCGAGCAGCTCGCGCGCGCGGCGGCCGAGCCGGTTGAGCCGAGCGACGGCGTCGGCGTCGTAGAGCTGCATCGCCGCCAGGCCCGCCGTCATGGTCACCGGGTTGGCCGAGAACGTCCCCGACTGCGGCAGCAGGGGCTTGCGACCGCGCGGGTCGAACACCGCCATGACGTCTTCGTGCCCGGCGACGGCGCCGACCGGGAAGCCGCCACCGATGATCTTGCCCATGGCAGTCAGATCCGGCTGCACCTCGAAGCGGGTCTGCATGCCGCCCACCTCGGTGCGGAAGGTGATGACCTCGTCGAACACGAGCAGGGCGCCGTTGTCCCGCGTCCACTGGTGGATCGCGTGGACGAACTCGGGGGTCGCGGGCACCATCCCGACCCGGTGGGGCAGCGGGTCGATCAGCACGCAGGCCAGCTCGTCGCGGTGCTCGTCGAGCACCTTGAGCGCGGCACGCGGGTGGTTGAAGGGGATGACCACGACGTCCCGCAGGATGCTCTCGGGGGTGCCGTGGGCCAGCGGCACGGAGGCCGGCCGCTGCCTGCGGCCCCACTTGCCCGGCGCCGACGCCTGGCTGACCTCGGCCTGGTCGTAGGCGCCATGGTAGGTCCCCTCGACCTTGGCGAAGCGCGGCCGGCCGGTGGCGGCCCGCGCTGCCTTCAGCGCCGCCATCACCGCTTCCGTGCCGGAGTTCATGAAGCGGATCCGGTCGTAGCTCGCCGAGCGGCCGCAGATGTGTTCGGCCAGGCGGACCTCCACCTCGGTGGCCATGGTGAAGGCCGTGCCGCGGTGGAGCTGGGCGGTCACGGCGTCGATGATGGCCGGGTGGGCGTGTCCGTGGATCAGGCTGGCCATGTTGTTGGCGAAGTCGATCCGCTCGACGCCGTCGACGTCGACGATGCGGCAGCCGCTGGCGTGGCTGGCGTAGAAGGGGTGGGGCTTGCGCAGCAGCAGGTTGCGGCTGACGCCACCCGCGAGGCTGCGCTGCGCCCGCGCGAACAGGGCGGCACTCTTGTCGCTCACGACGACTCCTTCAGGCCGGCGGCAGCAGAGGCGCGTCGGTCTTGTCGGCAAGCTCGTCGAGGCTGACCCCCGGGGCCAGCTCGACCAGGCGGAAGCCCTGGTCGGTGACGTCGATCACGGCCAGGTCGGTGAAGATGCGGGAGACCACGCCGCGCGCGGTCAAGGGGTAGGTGCAGCGCGACAGCAGCTTCGGCGAGCCGTCGCGGGTCGTGTGGCGGGTGATCACGAAGATGGTCGGCACCCCTGCCACCAGGTCCATGGCCCCGCCGACGGCGGGGATGGCGCCAGGGGCGCCGGTCGACCAGTTCGCGAGGTCGCCCTGTGCCGAGACCTGCATCGCTCCCAGCACGCAGACGTCGATGTGTCCGCCGCGGATCATGGCGAAGCTGTCGGCGTGGTGGAAGTAGGCCGCCCCGGGCAGGGCCGTGACCGCCTTTTTGCCGGCGTTGATGAGCTGGGGGTCCTCCTGTCCGGGCGGCGGCGGCGGGCCCATGCCGAGCAGGCCGTTCTCGGTGTGGTAGATGAACTCGCGGCCTGCGGGCACGTACTGCGCGACCAGCTCGGGGATGCCGATGCCCAGGTTGACGGTCGACCCGTCGGGGATGTCGCGGGCTGCACGGGCCGCCATCTGTTCTCTGGTCCAGCCGGTCATGGGTAGCGCCTCCCCGTTGCGATGAGGGCCGACTCCTCGGCCGGATGTGGGACCTCGACCACGGTCTTCACGAAGATCCCCGGCGTCACGACCACCTCGGGGTCGATACCGCCGGGGGCGACGACCTGGCGGGCCTGGACGATGGTGTGGCGGGCCGCCATGGCCATCACCGGGTTGAAGTTCCGGGCGGTGCGGCAGTAGACGAGGTTGCCCAGCCGGTCGGCCCGCTCGGCGCGGATGAGTGCGAAGTCCGCGGTCAGGCCGCGCTCGAGCAGGTAGGTCCGGCCGTCGAATTCGCGCTGTTCCTTGCCCTCGGCCAGGGGCGTCCCCACCGCTGCCGGCGTGTAGAAGGCCGGGATGCCGGCCCCGCCGGCGCGGATCCGCTCGGCCAGCGTCCCCTGGGGTACCAGCTCCAGCTCGATGCGGCCGGCTCGGTACAGCTCGGGGAAGACCTTGCTGTGGCTCGACCGCGGGTACGAGCAGATCATCTTGCGGACCTGGCCGTTGGCGATGAGCGCGGCCAGGCCGACCTCGCCGTTGCCGGTGTTGTTGTTGACCACGGTCAGGTCACGGGTGCCCTGGTCGATGAGGGCGTGGATCAGCTCGACGGGGCTGCCGGCGGACCCGAAGCCGCCGATCATCACGACCGCGCCGTCGTGGATGGGGGCGACCGCGTCGGCGACGGTCGCGACGGTCTTGTCGATCATGCCGGCACCCGCGCCTGCTCCAGCTCCTGCTGCAGCCGGGCTTCGATGCCGCGCAGGTCGTCCTCGAAGAAGAACCGGTCGCCCTGCCAGGGGGTGAGCTCGGCGATGTTGTTGGTGTGGTCGTCGATGCGCGCCAGCCACACCGGGTCGAGCCAGTCCATGTCGCGGGCTTCGCTGAACTTCAGCGCCAGCGCCTGTTCTCCGCCGACGTCGACGCGCCCGAGGATGGAGACCTTGCCGGCCGAGGTGGTCATGGAGATGTGGCGGGAGGGACGCCCGATCGAAGGCAGCGACCGGTAGATCCGGTCGTAGACCTGGTGGATCTCGGACAGGGGTGCCGTGAAGTACTGCCACTGGCCGGTGGGGCGCGGGATGTAGATGGAGTGGAAGCCGATGCCCAGGCATCCCAGCACGGCCCCCAGGTCGATCCAGTTCTGCGCGGAGCGCTCGATGTCGAGGTGCCCGTCGGGGCCGTCCCACATGCCGACGTGCTTGATCATCGGGCTCTGGCTGCGGATCACCACGTGGTGGGCCTGCAGCCGGCGGATCGCGGCCAGCGTCAGCGGGTGGAGCAGCTCGCCGGGCGTCGAGAAGTGCGCCATGAAGGCGACCTGGATGCCGTGGTCGTAGAGCTCGTCCATGCGGGCGAGGAGCGGGTCGTAGACCGGCGAGAGGATGCGTTCGGGGTCGTAGGTCAGCACGCGGCTGCCGAGGCGCAAGGTGCGCACGTGCAGCAGGGCGTCGTCCTCCATCAGCGGCGTCGTGTACTGACGGAAGCGTTCTGCCGTGAGGTAGCCGGCGTCGCCGCCGGTGATGAGCACGTCGCTGACTTCCGGGTGGGCGCGCAGGTAGGCGTGCACCTGGTCGATGTCCTTCTGCAGGAACATGTCCTCGTCGCCGCGGACCTGGGCGTGGCGGAAGCAGTAGGTGCAGAAGGAGAAGCAGGACTGGGTGCTCTGGTCGAAGATGAGCTGGACCTGCGGGTACTTGTGCTGGGAGCCGTCGACCAGCTCGACCTCGCCCTCGTCGTTCAGCAACCAGGGCTTGTTGAGCTGCTGCTTGCCGTCGTGGGGGTTCGTCTCCTCCATGAAGGCCGCGGCGATGGCGGTGCGTTCTTCGGCGGTCGCGGCGGCCGCGTAGCGGTCCACGACCTCGCGGCGGATCATCCCGGGCTGGGGGAAGACCAGGTGGTACAGCGGGTCGGCGTCGGGCCGGGTCCAGTCGATGCGGTTGAGCGTGTGGCGGGTGGCGAGGAAGCGGTAGACCTCGACGAAGAGCTCGCGCTCCACCTGGTGGCCGGGATCGATGCCGTGGCTGCGCAGGGTCTCCCAGACCTCGCGGAAGCCCGCCAGCCCCCGCCACGCCTGCCTGCCCTGGAACATCAAGGGGCCCTTGGGGTAGAGCGCGCTGTGCTGCGGGAAGCGGGCGTGGAGGCGTCGCAGCAGCGTCGGTGGCAGCAGCCGTTCGTCGTCGATGCGGCGGGCGGTCTCGGCGGTGCAGCCGGTCAGGGCGAGATCGACGGGGGTGGGGGACGGTTGCATGCCAGCTCCGGGGAACACCGTTCCGGTATCCACGAGCCCTGGATCGGGCCGTCGGCGGGCCGCGACATGCGGTCCCATCGACACGCTTCGCCGCAGCCGCGCCGGGCTCGCACCGTCGGCGCTGCGGCCCGCCACGGCGCGGGCCGGCCCCGGGCGCGCCGTGGCCGGGTGGCTCAGCTCGCCCGGTCCTCCGGCTCGAAGCCCGCACCCCGGATGGCGTCGTGGAGCAGGGCGAGGTCGACCTTGCCCACGATGACGGCGCTGCCGGCGTCGAAGCTGACCGTGGCGGCTTCCACGCCCTCCTGCTTGCCGAGCACCCGCTCCAGGCGGGCCGCGCAGCCGTTGCAGGTCATGCCGGTCACCGGGATCTCGACGCGGCCGTCGGTGGCCTGAGCGCTCCTGCGGGCGGCGAGGCGGCTGCGGAGGTCCTCGCCCAGGAACCAGGTGAACAGGCCGAGCAGGACGAGGGCAGCGAGGGTCGCGACGATGGTGTGGTGGTCGTGGGCGCCGTGGACGTGGGCGGTGCTGAGCGTCCCGAAGAGCCGCTCGTAGAGCAGGCCCAGGCTGACGCTGCCGCCGATGATGGTCGCCAGGTAGATGGCGAGGGCTCGCTTGCCGAAGGCGCGGTGGACGGCGCCGATCGTGGCCACGTTCGTGGCCGGGCCCGCCATCAGGAAGACCAGGGCCGCTCCCGTGGGCAGGCCGCCGGCGACGAGGGCTGCGGCGATGGGCACGCTGGCGGTGGCGCACACGTAGAGCGGCACGCTGGCCACCAGCACCAGGACGAAGGCCAGCGCCCCGCCCCCGGTGGCCAGGCCAGCGAAGGCATCCGCCGGCAGGAAGGTGCTGATGGCGGCGCTCACGACGATGCCGAACACCAGCCAGCGCCAGATCATGCGGACGAGGTCGATGGCGTGCAGAAGCATGCCGCGCGGGCTGCGATCGGCGTGTTCGGCGGCGACGGCTTCATCGCTGGCGGCGGTGTCGGTGCCGGAGAGCTCGGCGATGCCCCCGCCGATGAGGCCGGTCAGCAAGGCAGCGAAGACCTTGTAGATGGCGAAGGGCCAGCCCAGGAAGCTGGCGGACACCAGCATGCTGTCGACCCCCGTCTGGGGGGTGGCGATGAGGAAGCCGACGGAGGCGCCGGTGCTGGCGCCGCTGCGCCGAAGCGACAGTCCCGCCGGGATCACGCCGCAGGAGCAGAGCGGCAGCGGCACCCCGAGGAAGACCGACTTGAAGACGCCGGGCAGGCCCTTGAGCTGGCGGTGGACGAAGCCGGGCGGCACCAGGCCGTGCAGCAGGCCCCCGGCGACGGCCCCCAGCAGCAGCCAGGGGGCCAGCTCGAGCAGGACGTTCCAGGTGTTCGTGAGGAAGATCACCAGCATGTCAGCCCCCGATCCCGCCGTAGCGGGAGAACACGTCCATCAGCTCGTCGATCTTCTGCTGTCGCTGCACGTCGTCGCCGTGCTGCAGCGCGGAGCTGACACAGGTCTCGACGTGGTTGCGGAGGACGGCTTCGCCGACCTTGCCGAGCGCGCCCCGGGCGGCCGAGATCTGGACGAGGACGTCGACGCAGTAGGTGTCGTCGTCGATCATCCGGCGGATCGCGGCGACCTGCCCCTCTGCTCGGCGCAGGCGGGCGAGCAGGCGGCGCTTGTCATCGGAGTTGAGCTGCACGGTGGGCTCCAGGCGAGAGGTATACCCCCGTGGGGTACCCGGCCTGTATACCCCCCAGGGGTACACGAGGCAAGCCCTCAGTGAGGCACCTCGGCCGTTTGTGATCCCCCCTTCTGCGCCCCCACCGCTCAAACGCCGATAACCGGAGAGAACCAACGAAAGCCAAGCGCGAGGGAGCCTTGTCGGCAGGGGGCGGTCGAAGCGCCAGCTTCGCGTGAGGCTCCGTGGCGGTGCCTCGAGGCCGCGAGTGCATGGAGCCGCGAACTCGCGGGTCCGCGGGTCCGCGAGGCCGCGGATCCGCGAGAGCGCGAGGGCGCGAGGGCGCGAGGCCGCGGGGGTGCGGGGACGGCACCACCCGAACTCGGAGGGTAAACCCTTACCCTCGGACTTCAGCAACTCTCAGCACCTGAACTCGGTGGGTAAGCCTTTACCCTCGGACTTCGGCAACTCTCAGCACCCGAACTCGGAGGGAAAACCCTTACCCTCGGACTTCGGCAACTCTCAGCACCCGAGCTCGGGGACGGGCAGCAGCTGGTTCTTCCGCGTCTGTGCCACCGCCCCAGCCTCCGACGGAACCGGTCGGGGCACCATCTGACAGGCACCTCGGCCGGCAGTGAGCCCCCCTCGTGCACCCCGCCGCTCGAACGCCGATGACAGCGAAGAACCGGCGAGAGCCAAGGGCGACGGATCCTCGTCGGCAGGGCCGATCGGCGCGCCACCTTCCTGTGTAGCTCCACCGTCCACCGCCAAGGAGAGCGCACATGAAGAGGCGGAGGCCGAGCTTGACGGTGGCTCAAGACAAGAGATCTTGCGGTCGTGAGTGGCCGAGGGTTTGTCAGTCGCCGACCAGCATCCGCAGCAGCTCGCCGAGGTCGATCCGGCCGTCGCCGTCGTGGTCGTAGGCGTGGACCCGGTCGGCGAGCTGCCGCATGGGCACCGGCTGGCCGTCGGCGGCTTCCACCATCGCCAGCTCGGCGACGGAGATCCGGCCGTCGCGATCCACGTCGGCGCGGCCGACCGCGGCCATCATCTCGGCGGCCACCGTGACCGTGGGGGCGGCCGCGGGGACCATGCCGGCGACGTAGTCGCCGAAGCTGCAGCGGCCGTCGCCGTCCTGATCGAAGCGGGCGATCTGCTGGGCGCACCAGCTCTCGCCCGCGTACAGGCCCAGGGTCGCGAGGGCGGCCCGCAGGTCTTCAGCGTCGATCATGCCGTCGCCATCGGTGTCGGCGCGGTCGAAGGCGGCCCGGAGGCCCGCCAGCCAAGGGGAGCGGAGGAGCGTGTCGAGGGCTTGATGCATCGGACCACCTCGTCGGTCGACGGGAGCACGCTAGTACGCGCGACCGATAGTTCCTCCCGACCATGCATGCCATCTTATTCGCGCGTACTGCGGACGCGTAGCGGCCGCCGCGGGGGTGCGCCGAAGGCGCAAGGGGGTCGCGAGGCCCCCTCAAGCGACACTGATGGTACCGGAGGCCCCGGGTTCCGGAGGGCAACCTCAGCGAGGGCTGGAGCTACCAGGTAGGAACTTGGGGCCGCAGGTACCAGTGGAGCCCGGCCCGGCGAACACGGTAGAGCGGCCCCGCCAGGCGGATTAGCTCCAGGCCATGTCCTCGCTCATCCTCGCCACTGCCCTGATCCTCGCCTGCCACTCTGCCGACGACGCGACACCGCCGGCCGCCGCCCCGCTGCCCTCCCAACCGGCACCGGACGCGGCTGAGGTGTCCGCTTCCGAGGCCTCCACGCCGCCCGCCACGCCGCCCGCCACGACACCGACGGCTCCGCCGACCCCGTGGCCGCCGCCCGAAGACCGGAGCGTCGACCCGGCGGTGCAGGCGGCTGCCGACCAGGTGGGTGCCGGGGCCGCTGCGGATGCCGTCGCCGCGCTGGACGCCTGGCTGGCCGGCCACCCCGACGACGCCGACGCGCTGCGCTGGCGGGGGACGGCCCGGGCCCGGCTGAGCCCGCCGGACACCGAGGGCGCCGAAGCGGACCTCCGGCGGGCCGTCGAGCTCGACGGTGACTTCGTGGGCGCCCGCATCGCGCTCTGCGACCTCCTCATCCCGGCGAAGCGCTGCCCCGACGCCATGGAGCAGCTCGACTGGATGGTGGCCCGTTACCCCGACCTGGCGGACTCCTGGGCCAACCGGGCCTTCTGCAGGCTGTCCACCCACGACTGGGAGGGCGGTGTCGCCGACGTCGACAAGGCCTGCCAGCGCGGGCACCAGCGCTCCTGCGACATGCTCCCGAAGCTGAAGATCCGCCTGGACAACGAGCGGGCCAAGGCGACCGCGGCCGCCGAGGGCGGGACCAGCGCCGACCCGGCCGCAGGTGGCGGCGCCACGACGCCGTGAGCACGGCGCAGGACCAGCACCGCGTCCCCCACGACCTGCCGCTGCCCGTGGCGAGGATGGCCACGCGCGCAGCGCTCGACAGCTACCGGGCGCGCTTTGCCCACCTCGGCCCGGACGGGCGGTGGCTCGACGACGACAACGTCGAGCTGAGCTTCGTCCTGCGCGGGCGGCGGGTGGACGCCCGGCTGCGCGTCGAACCCGACGCCATCGTCATCTCGCTGTCGCTCCCGCGGCTGTTCCGCCCCTTCCGTCGACGGGCCGTCGCCGTCATCGAGCAGGAGGTCCGCCGCTGGGTGGAGCGGGCGCGCCGCGGGGAGCTGGACGCGGGGGAGTAGGGCGGCGACCATCGCTTCGTCGGCGGTATCCTCAGCTTGGACCGGGAGGTCTGATGCCCCGACCAGCCGACGCCGCCGTCACGCGCTACCGCGGATTCCTGCGAGTCGGCGACCCCCTCGCCGACGCCGTCGCGGCCGCGATGGACCGGGGCGCGGTGGACTGGGGCGGCGTGGAGGCCGGCCTCGGCGGAGCCCCGGTGGCTGACGATGCCCTGCGAGCCTTCCTCGGAGTGGCAGAGCGCTGGCCGCTGTGGGCGGACCCGGCGCGCCTCGTCGTCGGCTCCGAGGCGCTGCAGCGGACCCACGTCCTCGGTGGCCTCGTGCTGGCCCTCTACAGCCTGCCGCTCGGCTACCTGTCGTCGGCGGGGGTCAAGCCGCTGGTGCTCAGCGGGCGCTTCGTCGAGCAGGCCCCCCGGCGCCTCGCCGAGACCAACCGCTTCCTGCACGCGGTGAGCGCGCCGGGTGGGCTCGGACCCGGGGCCGAGGGCCTCCACCACTGCCTGCGGGTGCGCCTGGTGCATGCGCGGGTGCGGCTCCGCCTGCGTCGCTCGCCGGCCTGGCGCCCGGAGTCGTGGGGCGAGCCGATCAACCAGGCCCACCTCGCCGGCACCAACCTGATGTTCAGCCTGCACTGCGTCGATGGCCTGCAGCGACTCGGGGTGCGCTTCAGCGACGCCGAGATCGACGGCATCCTGCACCGCTGGCGCCTCATCGGGCACCTGCTCGGCATCGACGACGAGCTGCTGGCGGGCGGTGAAGCCGACGCCCGCCGCCTGTGGGCCATCATCCGTGCCGCCGAGCCGCCCCCGGACGAGGACTGCCGCCGGCTGACCCGGGCGCTCGTGGGGCAGGCCGTGCCGGCGACGCTGGGCAGCCTGCTGCCGCCGGCGCTGCGCTCCGATCCACTGCTCGTGCCGCTGCTCTTCCGCCTGTCGACGGCGCTGCTCGGTCGCGAGCAGGCCGCCCTGCTCGGTCTGCCGCCACAGCAGGGCCCCCTGCTGATCGCGCCCCTGGTACGCGCGCTGGTCGGGGGTGTCGAAGCCCTCCGCGGAGACTCCCCGCGGGCCCGCCGCCTGCTCGTGCAGCTCGGCAGCCAGGTCAACGCCCGCCTCGCCGAGGCCGCCCTCGACGGTCGGCCGCTGAAGCTGGATGAGGTGGGCTAGCAGCGCTAGACGTCCCCGCGGAAGATGCGCCTGCCGCCGTGGGGCGGCGTTGGTTGCGTCAGCGCTCGTCTGACCCGTTGATCGCCCGCTCGATGACATCGCGCGGTAGTGACGCAGCACCCAGGAGCGCGCGCCGCACCGTTGTCACGGCCTCCGTCCCGACCTCGGCCGCCGCCTTGACCGCGCCGGTCGCAGCCGCGCTGGCGGCTTCGGCCGTGTCCTCGCCGAGGCTGCCGGCTGCCTTGACCGCACCCTCGACGGCCGCGACCGCGACCGAACCGACATCGCCTCCGATCTCCGCGGTGCCTGACACGACGCCACGGGTCGCCTTGCGGGCTGCGAGCAGCACGTCGCCTCCGGCGTCCGCGACGGCGTTCACTGCGCCCCGCACGACGCTGCTGGCGGCGCTGGTGATCGACGTGCCGAGCGTGCCGGCCCCCTGGATCGCTCCAGATGTGATGGCGGTGACCTCTTCCAGTCCGGTCGTGGCGATGTCGCCGACGTCGCTGAGGATCCCGGTGACCTGGTTGCGGACGGCCCCGCGCAGGCTGGACAGGATGTCGTCGGCGCCCTGGATCGTCGCGACGACGGAGTTCTTGGCGTCAGTGGCGAGTTGAGCGAGAGTCATGGGGTTCTCCGGTCGGGTAGTTGGACGATCGTGTGGTGATCGCCGCTTGGATGGGTTCTTCGGGAGTCGCGCTACAGAGCCGCAGGCATTGGGGGGATCTCGTCGGCCCTGGGCATGACGATGATCTCCAGTCGCCGGTTCTTGCTGCGTCCCGCCTCGGTGTCGTTGGAGGAATCCGGAAGGAACTCGCCGTACCCGGCGGCGCCGAGCTGGGTGGGCTTGACGCCTTCACTCACCAGGAATTCCACGGCCGTGGTGGCGCGGAGCGTCGACAGCTCCCAGTTCGACTTGAAGGCCGTCGTCTTGGCCGTGATGGCCACGTTGTCCGTGTGACCGGCGACCAGGAAGCGTCGATCGGGGACGGTCTTGAGGACCTTGGCGAGCTTGCGCAGCGAAGCCTGGCCTTCGGCCGTCAGGGTGCGCTTTCCGGACTCGAACAGGATCGCGTTGGGGAGCTGGACGACGAGCCTGCCCTGGCGGATCACGATGTCCAGACCCTGGTCGCCGAAGGCAGCCCGGAGCTTCTCCGCGAGCTCCCGGTAGGCGCGCACCCGCTGCTCTGCCAGCTCCTTGGCCGTCTTCTCGGTCTTGACGCTGGCACGTGCGGCCGCCAGGTCGGATCGACACTGGTCGAGATCGGATTGGGCGGTCGTGAGCTCGGTCTGCAGGCGCTTGGCGGCGCATCCGGGGAGGACCGCGACGCTGGTGGCCAGAGCGAAGAGCATGATGACAGGGCGCATGATTGCTCCTGGAGGGTGATGGCATTCGCAGGGGGGGCGGGACCCGGTCTGCAGGCGTACCTGTGGTCGACCGTCTCGCTCGCGACCAGTAATTGGTATCCGAGCTGGAGTTTCCGTGATCATCGGAATCCACCCGGGTTGGCGCCGAGGGTCAACGGATTGGCGTGTGCGGTGCAACGACCCGTGCCTCGCGGCGTGGCGGGTCGCTCAGCTTCGCAGCATGTCTTCTCGCCACGCGGTGGGAGTGTCACCGGTCCAGCGTCGGAAGGCGCGTACAAAGGTCGAGGGAGAGGTGAAGCCGAGCGTAAAGGCGATCTCGCCGACCGAGTGGGTCGTCTGGGACAACGCTTCCTTTGCCAGCTTCGCGCGGGTGTCGTCGACGAGCTGGAGGAAGGTGGTTCCCTCCTCAGCGAGTCGCCGCTGGAGGCTCCGTGTGCTGACGCCAAGCTCCCGGGCGGCGAAGGTGAGCATGCTGCGATGGCGTTCGACCATGTGGTCGCGGACGACGTTGGCCACCTGCTCGCTGGTGGTCTCGATGCGGCAGACGCCCGAGATGGTCTCGCGTGCCTCTCGCTCGAAGAATCGGTAGAACGGTCCCCAGGCGCGTGGGAGGGCGTGTCTGAGCACCACGTCGTCCACCCTGATGAAGTCCGCGTCGGCGCCGACCTCGACCGGCACGCCGAACACTTCCTGGAGGTTTGCACCGAGCCTTCCCGGATGCCAGCGAAGGCTGGCGCCGGTGACCGGCCTGACATCGGGACCGCAGGCGGTGCGGAGCCGTCGCACGAGATTCCCCAGGAGGACCGCGGCGGCGATGTCGCGTCCGGGAGACGGGGAGACCGGATAGTGCAGCAACACGATCTTGGAGTCGTCGTCGAGCACCAGGCGAACGTTCGATGCCCAGAACGCCGAGTAGCGACATGCGAGCTGGAGGGCGGCGCGGAGGTCGTGGCTGGCCTGCATTGCCAGCGCCAGGACGTCATCGTCGGACTCCGCGGGCCCGGCGATCACGTTCAGCCAGTGCCCCCGAGCGGCCAAAACGGGCACGATCGCCGCGAGAAGCGCGTTCACCTTCCGGTCCGGCACGATGACGTAGCGACCAGCGCGTCGGTGGGACCGCGCCAGAAGCCGCTCGCGCACGTAGGTGGGAGCCAGACCCGCTTCGGCCCCTGCGGCTGCGAGCCGTTCTATCGCGGTTGGGCTCATCAACCATCCGCCACCTGACGATCTGCGAGTCTCCATGCACCGGCGGGTATCGCGTCACGGGAGCCGCCGCCCCGGTCGGGGGTGAAGTGTGGCGCCACCAACGGGTCGAGTCTGGACCGCGATGCCGTGCATGCTCGCGAAGCGGTCCCCAACCTCCTCAAGGGCAGGCCCAGGTATACTGGGTTGCCTCCGCCGCCCACGACGTCTGTGTCGTGCCGCGTGCGCGTCGCTGTGCTGATGCAACAGCGCGGAGTTCCTCGGGCCGGGAGCCGAGTCGTGCCTGCCCATGCCGTTGTCCGGATCCTGATGGGCGGCGCAGTGCGTGCCGAGCTGTCGCAGAGGTTTGCGCGACCCGCGATCCGCGCTGTCGTCGACGATGCGCTTGCGGCCTACGACTCGCAGCGCGCCTTCCTGCCAGTGGAAGCGACGGTCGGTGGTCGCGCGATGGTGCGCCTCGCCGCATTGACCATCGGCCTGTACAAAGCGCTGCTTGCGCGGGGGTTCGAGGCGTCGGAGGCGCGTGCCTTGACCGCTCGGGTGACGGGGCGGATCTACGCACGGATGGCGGACTTCCCCACGTCGCTGTCCGCAGTGGGCTCGCCCGACGGCCGGGAGCGGCTCCGCCGGGCGACAGACCTCTTCCGGCGGTTCCCGTTCGGGGCACCGGCCTACGAGATGGTCGATGTGGCGGGCGACGGCGACGTGGTCGCCTTCGATGTGCTCCGATGCCCGGTTGCCGAGCTGTTTCTCGCACATGGGCTCGGTGAGCTGTGTGTCGAGTCATGGTGCAACCTCGACTTTCCTCTTGCCGAGCGGTGGGGCGGGCGCCTTGAACGAACGACGACCATCGCAGGCGGCGCGGCTCGGTGTGACTTTCGATGGCGGGGATGAGGACCTCGTGGCCGTCGTAGGCAGGGGCTCGCAGGTCCCGGGTGTGGCAAGCTGGACGTGGACCCTGCTGCTGGCCTGTGCTTCTCCGCCGGAACCGTCGCGGTCGGTGCCGCCGGTGGATGCCGAGCGGCCGGACATCGTGCTCGTCTCCATCGACACGCTGCGGGCCGACCGGCTCTCGGCCTGGGGCTACGAGCGACCGACCTCGCCGGTGCTCGACGCGCTGGCGGCCCGGTCGACCCGGTGGTCCCAGGCGGTCGCACCGGCCCCCTGGACGCTGCCCTCGATGGCGTCCATCTACACCGGCCAGATGCCCTCTGAGCACGGCGTCGTCGGACCCGAGCTGGCGCTGGCACCATCGCAGCAGACCCTGGCCGAGGCGCTGTCGGACCGCGGCTACGACGCTGCCTTCTTCGGCGTGAACCCCATCTTCGTCGACGGTCACGGCCTCGACCAGGGCTTCGCCACCTTCCGCGCCTGGCCGGGCCTGTCGGGGCGGCAGCTCAACGAGGAGGTCCGGGGCTTCCTCCGGCAGCGTGACGAGGGGCGGCCGCTGTTCCTCGCGGTCCACTACCTCGAACCCCACTGCCGTTACCGGCCCCCGCGCGACGTCGCCGATCGCTTCCTCGACCCCTCCGCCCCCGTCGTTCCCCTCGCGCCGGATCGCTACGAGGCCATGGGTGACTGCTTCCGCCTGCAGCAGGCCGACGGGTCGCCGGAGCTGGACCTGTCGGTGTACCGCGCCCGCTACGACGCCGAGGTCTTCGAGGCCGATCGCCTCGTCGGAGAGCTGCTCTCCATCCTGCGGGCCCGGGATCCGTGGGTGGCGGTGGTCGGTGACCACGGCGAAGCCTTCTGGGAGCACGGCGACTTCGGCCACGGCCGCCAGCTCTACGAAGAGCAGATCCACGTCCCGTTGGTGCTCCATGCTCCTGGCGGCAGAGCCCAGCGCGACGACGCCCCCCGGTCGACCACCTGGCTGTTCGGGGCCCTGCTCGCCGCCGCGGACGGTGCGCCGCTGCCCCCGGCGGACCCCCTCGTGTTCTCCGAGACTGCGGCCGAGGAGCACCACCTCGCCGCGGTCCGCAGGGGCGCCGACAAGCTGATCCTCGACCTCGACAGCGGTGCGCTGAGCGCCTTCGACCTCGCTGTGGATCCCGACGAGCAGGTGCCGGTGGCGCTGGACGAGGAGCTGGCGGCGGCGCTGGCGGAGCGCGCTGGACGCAGCCCACCCCCGGCGGTGCCCCAGGCGGTGACGCCGGAGACTCGACGACAGCTCCAAGCCCTCGGCTACGCCGACCCGGACCCGTGATGATCGCGCTGTGGGATGGCGACGACCTGCCGCCTCAGCGCGCTCACGAGAAGCCCGAGCCTCCGCCGCAGCTTCCGCTCCCGCTGCTGCTGCCGGTGGAGAGTCCCCCGACCACCGTCGTGGCGAAGGTCGACATGCGGCGGCTGGCCTGGTGTTCGCCGCAGCGCGGGCAGGAGACCTCTTCGTTGGGGGTGCTCATGCGCACCAGCTCGTCGAATTCCTCGCCGCAGGAGCGGCAGCGGTACTCGTAGATCGGCATGGGGGGGGACTCCGATGTCGGCTTCTTGCGCGGCCGCCGGCCGGCGTGTGGGTTCGCTCAGGTGGGCACACCCAGGCGGGGCAGCACCCACCACTGCAGCAGGAACCAGCCCAGGAGAAAGGCGGGGCCGACGAGCTCGTGGGCGGGGGGAAGGTGCATGGGCGCCAGCTACCCGTGGTCGCGGGTGGAGTCAGGAGCCTGCGGCGGCTTGTCGCGGGAGGGCGACGGCAGGTCGGCGAGCAGGCGCTGCAGACGGGGGCCCAGTGCCGCGGCGTCGGCGTCGCGGTCCGCCTCGTGCAGGGTCGACTCTGCCAGGCACCAGGCGATGACCGCGAGCCCGCGTGGATCGGCGACGGCAGCGAGTGCGGGGCGGGCCTCCAACAGGGCGTCGAGCTGGTCGAGGGCCGCGTTGCGCAGGGACTGGCGCCCCCGCACTCCGGTCAGCAACGTGTCGAGGTGGGCCTCCAGCGCGGCACGCTGGCGACGCTGGCGGCGCTTGGACGCGGCGGCCGCCGCCCGGGCAGCGTCCACCGCGCGGGCGTTGCGGCGCTGCTGGAGCCAGGCGTCGGCCCGTTCCACGGCGTCGATGCCCGCGGCATCGAGCAGGCCGCGTTCGTAGCGCTGGTCCTGCACGAGCAGCGGGCGCTCGGCCACCGGCACCGGGCCCCAGGCGGGGGGCCGGTCCGCCAGCAGGACCCGCCCCTGCTCGGCCACGCCGGCCAGCGCGGCGGCGAGGCTGGTGACTCCGGTGGGTGTTCCCAGCAGCGGGGCCTCCTTCCACGCCGCCGCGACCGCGGAGGGAGCACGGCCCAGGCGCCCCAGCAGCGTCGACAGCTTCCAGCGCAGCAGCATGCTGTCGCGGATCTCGGGCGCCGCCTCGGTGACCAGGTCCTGGTAGAGCCGGCCGATGGCGTCCCGCATCTCGGGGGTCGGTCTCGCCCCGTGCAGGTCGTCGTCCAGGCAGCTCGCCGGCAGCTCGATCGTGCCTGTGCAGCCCCACAGGTCCAGGGACGCCACGATGACGGGCCGCCCGAGCACCTGCCAGGAGAGCATCTGAGGCGTGTCGAAGGCGCGCGCGAGCCCCAGGCGGTAGCGGAAACCCCGGTCCTCCCCCTCGCGCTCGGCCAGCAGCTTGTCCCCGGCGGGCGGCAGGCGTCCGCGCCGCGTCCCTCGGAGCGCCCACAGCGTCTCCCGGGGCGCCAGCTCCGAGCAGTCCTGGCCACCCAGCAGCCGACGCATCGCGTCGAGCTGGTCCTCGGCGACCATGACGAAGGGCGGCCGGCCCGGCAGGCTCTGCACTGGAGCGCCGCGCTTCACCCACCGGGGCTCCGCGTCTGAAGACGCCGCCGAGCGATCGACCAGGGCCCGGGCCGACCAACGCCCCCCGCGGTCGTCGTCGAACACCGGAAGCGCGGCCAGGGCGGCCGCGTCGTTGCGAGCCTTGCGCACGTCGCGCGCGCTGTCGAAGCTGCGCTGCAACACCCGCGGCCACAGCTCCAGGTCGAGCGGCAGCGACCCACTGCGGGCGGCCTCCAGCAGCGGCGCGAGGGCGGCGCGGCTCGCCGCGTTGAGCGCGGCCTCCAGCAGGCGGCCGGCGTCGTCGTCGGCGAACCAGGAGAAGTCGTCATTCGGGGTGAGGGCGGGGTCGTCGAGGAAGCCGGCCAGGGGCACGGCACCGCGCGGCGACAGCGTGCACAGCGGCCGCCATCCATGGTGGATGCGGACCCCGGCGCGCCCATCGCGGGGAACGTAGAGCTGGCCGTCGCGCGCGAGCTCGCAGCGCAGGGCGATGGCGTCGTCGGCTGCATCGGGGGGCCGCACCGCGGGCTGTTCGCGGCGGCGGAGGGCCTCCTCGTCCCGCGGTAGGCGATCGCTGTAGTCCCGGGTCGGTGCCCACTGGCGGAGCGCCTCCCGCAGCTGGTCGTCGACGACCAGGGCAGGGCGCTCCGGGTCGAGGGTTCGGCCCTGGGTGCCCGGCGGCACGGTCCGCAGCGCCTTGCCACTCGCCACGAGCCGCCGGAGCCCGTCCCGGCTCAGCCAGCGGCCGTCGCTGCACGGCAGCAACGGAATCCCATCCCACAGCGGAGATCGGGCGGTGCGCGCCCAGCGCAGGATGAGCGGTCGGGCGACCAGCGGCCGCAGCACGTCGACGCGCACTGCGCGAGTGGCGGGCTGGAGCTCGGCCAGGGCCAGCATCACGGTGTCGAGCTGTTCGACCACGAGTGCCTGACAGCGGGCCTGCAGCGGTCCGTCGACGACCCGCTGGAACACGGCGTCGGCCTTCAGCTCCGGATGGCGGATGCGCCCCTTGAACGGCACCGCGGCGGGCAGGGCCCGGGTCTCGACGACTCGATCGTCGACCAGCCAGTCGAGCTGCAGCCCCGGCGGGCCGCCGTCGCTCACGCCCAGCCAGAGCTCGGCCCCCTCGGCGGCGAGCTGCAGCGTCGCCACCCAGCGGCCCGGGCAGGGCAGGTCCACGCGCGGCAGCTCGGACAGGCGTCGGCGGCGCGTCAGGACGCTGGACAGCTCGTCGTCTCCGCGGGGCGGGGGGGACCCGAGCAGCGCCGTCAGCAACTCGGCGACCACCGGCCCGTCCTCGACCCAGACCCGATGGGCGGGCAGGCCGGTCACCGTGTGGCCGGTCTCCACCAGGCGCAGGCTGCCGTCTGCGTTGTGGGTCCGCGCATCCGCCGGCGAGCAGAGCCCGCCGGAGCGCAGCGGGAGCAGCGGGGTCTCGACCAGTCGTGCGCGCAG